>CALEBN010000061.1 GCA_937943045.1 uncultured Collinsella sp.
GCGGGTGGTTTCTGATGCGGCGCGCTGCGCGCCCCGCACAGGCTAAAGCCCGTAACGAATAGCCGGCGCCGGGCGCCGGTAGTGCCCAAGATTGCCTTGAAAGACAAGGGCATAGGCCTTATGGCCATGCCCGCAGGCTTGAAAGGCAAGGTTGGGTACTACCGGTGGTCGGCGATATAGCCCAAAGCGACTGCCGCATAAGCCGCGGCACCAAGTGGCAGCTCGGCATCGCTAAAGCGCGCCTTGGGATGATGCTGGGCAAAGTGTTCGTCCGTATCGGTCACAGCCGCGCCGATCGTAAAGTATGCGCTCGGTATCTCACTCGAGATAAGCGCAAAGTCCTCGCTCGCCATGGCATGGAACAGCGGCAAGAAGGCGGCCTTGGGCAGCGTCGCACCCACGTAGCCAAGCGAAGCCTGGGTCACGTCGTCATCGAGCACGAGCGGGGGAACATCCGAGAGCGTCTCGATGGTGGCCGACGTGCGATACGTTGCGGCCACGCCGTTGACGACCTCCGCGATGCGGGTCTTGAGGTGCTCCATGAGCTCGACGTCGAAGCCGCGCAGCGTACCTTCGAGCACGCAGGTATCTGGAATGACATTTGCGGCCTGACCGCCGGCGAACTTGCCAACGGTAAGCGCGACCTCCTTGGCCGCCGGCACCTCGCGGGAGATGAGCTCCTGAAGCGCCAGATGCACATGGACGCCGGCCGTGATGGGGTCGATGCAGATCTCGGGGCTCGAGCCATGGCCGCCCTTGCCCTGCAGCGTGATGCGGAAACCGTACACGCCCGAGAGCGCCGGGCTGCCGTAGAGCACCAGGCCAAGCGGCGACTGGCTATTGACATGCATGGCAAAGGCGGCCTGGGGGCGTGGGCTCTGCAGCAAACCGTCGACGATGGCAGCACGGGCACCCTCAAAGGTTTCCTCGCCCGGCTGGAACAGCAACTTAACCGTGGCGTTGGCGTCGAGAAGCTCGGACTCGCGGGCCTTGAGCATACGAGCCGCACCAAGCAGCGCCGTCGCGTGCATATCGTGACCGCAAGCATGCATGCAGCCATTGGTGGATGCAAAGGGCTCGCCGGATTCCTCGGCAACGGGCAGGGCATCCATGTCGCCGCGGAGCATGATGACCGTACCGGCCTGCTTGTCCGTGCACGTACCGTTACCCCGAGCAGCAGCTGCCGCGCCGGCACCGATAAGGCCAACGACACAGGAGCCGTCAACAAGCACGGCATAGGGAATATCCATCTCGTCCAGACGCGCCTGGATAAAGGCGGACGTCTGCGGAAGGTTGTTACCCAGCTCGGGCATCTGGTGTAGATCGTGTCGCCACACAGCAAGCTCGTCTGCAAAAGTCTGAGCTTCTGCAACAAGACCGTCACCGATAGCGGCCTGCGCCGCTGCGGTAGCCTTGGGCGCTGGTTGCGGTTGAAAATCGGACAAAGCTGGTGCCATAGATGCCCTCCAGTAACGTTTTTGCAGCAAGCACTTTGATAGCATAAAGTGCAAGGTACAACTTTAAGGGCGACGCATAAAAAATGCCGCCCCGGGAGGGCGGCGCAACAAGTTGTTTACAATTGCGGGCGCGGCTTTTTGCGCAAAAAATCGAAATGCGTCTCGCTCAAAATAATCGATAGGAAGATGAGAGCGAAGCCGACGAGCAGGCGCGAGGTGAGCGCCTCCCCCATCAGCAGCACCGAGAACAGCACACCCGAAGGCGACTCCATCGAAAGGAGCAGTGAACCCGTCGAGGCCGGAACATGTGCCAGACCGACGTTTTGGATGAGTAGGGCCACGCACGTACAGCCCACCGAGAGAAACGCCATCGCACCGATAAAGCTCGGCGTCCACACAGACAGAGGCGCCTGGGTCTCGAATAGCAGCGACGAGACCAGGCTCAGCACGCCGTTGCCCACAAACATCCAAAACGTAATGACGTTGATGTCCATTTTGCGACCGTACTTGGCGGTCACCGCCATCTGGATGGCGAAAAAGACCGCACCCGCCAGCGTAATGACATCGCCGATGTTGAATTCAACGCTATCGAGCGCCACCAGGCCAATGCCCGCCAAGCACAGCAGTGCTGCACCCAGGTTATAGCGGGTGAGTTTTTCGCCGCTCAGAAAATAGCTCGCGAACGGCACAAGGATGCAGTACGTGCCCGTCAAAAAAGCATTCTTGCCTGCCGTGGTCTGTGCCAGGCCGATCGTCTGTAAACCGTAGGCACCCCACATGAGCGCGCCCATGCCAAGCCCGACGATCAGGTTGCGGGCATTGAAATGAGCGATGATGCGCTTATGGAAAATGGCAAACATAACCAGTGATGCCGGGAGAAAGCGAACATAGACCAGCTCGAACGCCGGAATGGTGTCGAGCGCGCCCTTCATAGTGGTAAAGGAGTAACCCCAAACGACCGCCACCGAAAATAGCAGAACCTTCCAGAACAGCGGCGAGCGTGCGCCGGCACCGCGAGAGACGCCGCCGGCACCCAGGTCTTCACGGGCTACAGGGCTATCGGGCAAGTTTTCGATTTCGTTGGCAGCGTATTGGGCCATGGAACATCCTCACACTCAATCTGGGCGTGGTGTCCGCACGCGTATGGCTGCGTGCCGCCTCATGGTCAAATAAGAACAGGGCGCACCGGACCCCCGGCACGCCCCGCTACTGTAGCAACAACCAAGCAGTCCACGCAATTCACTACGCTAAAGCGTCTTGTTCCGCCGTTCTACCGAACGGCGGACCGGCCGACGCTGCGCGAG
>CALEBN010000062.1 GCA_937943045.1 uncultured Collinsella sp.
ACCTTCGTCTCCGACGAATACGACGACCTGGACTCCGCCAGCAACCTGACGGCCTTCGCCCGGAACTCCGGCGTATATCTCGTGCCCTTTGCCATGGTTCCATCATCTCCCATCGAGTTAGGGGAAATGCGGAACAAGAATCAGTTCATATCAAAATGCGGTCTCGTTATCGCTTTGACGCACAGTGACATGTACTTCTCTGTATGGAAGCTAATCAAAGTGCTTGCTGAATCCAGTTAGCGGCTGAATCGTAATCGATGACGGAGAGCACAGTGCACAGCACTGCCATAGCTAGAAGCATGTATCCGCACTTGACCCAATGTATGCGCTTATCTTCGTCGGCGCGCGCCCTTTTCTCGTTTTCCACTTTATTGTCGATTTGATAGAGAAGCACAGACTGCATGCTCTTTATACAGGCTTCATCACGCAACTTCTTGAGAGGAAGTTCGTCTTCGCTTCGAGATGGATTGAATATATCAATCAAACCGATTGCCACAGCACCGAACAAGAAAAACAGCGCAACGTACTTTAAGCACTCTACGTGTACTGCCGCCAGAGCGGTGAATGGAGAGGTAAGGGAGGCAAATCCTATCAGTTGCATGCTGAGCTGCACAGATGTATCGACTTGATGACGACGATAATCCTGTTGGCGATTGGCCTCAGCTAGCACATACTCCAGAGATGTAATGACTTCCGCCTCGTCTCTTGGCTGATCGGTATCTTCAGGATTCGGTTCCTCTGCCGAGTCGGATGATGCCATATTCTTGGACATGCCGAAATGCCTTACGCGGTGTGAAAATGACTCGGATCCATGGAATGCTGCACGATATGCACCTGATTCTCTGGATCAACATGGCTGGGTGGCACAGTGGGCTTCCATGTTTGTTCTTGCTGCTGGTCTGGCATGTTCATCCTTCTACTCTATGGGACTGTTTAATCGGCTTCCGACGTCAATCTACAACCCTGCGTTGATAGTGCGTGACTTCGCCTCTAGCTCTGCGAGTATAGTGCATCAGCAGGGGCATAAGTATACACGCTTCAAGTAAGGCACAGAGATGGAAGATAAGAATCGCCGCAAGTCAATCGCTTTAACCGTATGCCTTACTGTCGTTGGAATTCTTGTGGCTGCCGCACTCATGTGCATTGGCGTCTTTGCTATTCTGATGTGCACGGGAATCATCTCCGTCAAGCACTTGCTCATTTCTTTTAATTGGCAATGGGACTTCTGGACTTGCTTGGAAGCGATTGGCACTATAGGTGCTACCACCGTTGCCTTATTCGGCCTGAATCTTAAGGAGACCAGAGAGAAGCGCTGGGCTGTAGCCAAGATGGTGTCTTCCTGGATCTCAGAAGACAGCAAACCGAATGCAGATGGTACTGCTTACGTCCGCAAAGTCATTATTCACGTAAACAATGAAAGCGACGAACCGGTCTATGACGTTGAGGTGAATACAACGCTTGACAATGGGAAGCACTGGCTTGGGCCGCTCTCGGCACCTGACATAATACGGGTTCTTCCAGCCCATCGAGAGTTGCAATTCGACATCACGATTCCGATGCTTGGCTATCGGCATATGGATACGCCGCAAGTCGCTTGCACCTTTGTCGATCCCAACGGTAGGGTATGGGAACGCAATATTGATGGGAAGTTAAGGGATTGCAGTAAGGAAAAACCTCATTGGGTAGACCAGCAAGATGATGAGTTACCTGTAAAAGGAGAAGACTTCACTCCGTTCAATTCCATGGCTGTTTGCCTAATGTTTCTTAACACGCTTAACAAGGATCCGAATGGAGAAGCTATGCGAGCATTGATTTCTCCCCAGGCAACTGGCTGGGAAAAGGTGGATTGGGATGAACTCAAGCGCGATTACGGGAACTGTGTGCCGACTTCCAATGCTCGCTTTCCAGCTCCTCATGTTGCGGTCATTTTACTTGTCGCCGATGAATCGCTTCAGGGCAAGAAAGCCGAAGGCAGAGGAATGACAATTAATGCGGCCGCAGCGGTTACCTTGACTTTTTCTCAAGAGCAGGGGTGGAGAGTCTTCGGCATAGGGGGTCGTGTGCTTCCTGAAGACATACTTTTCCCCGAAGGAACTCTTACGCAGGAGTTGGGCTAGATAGTTCCGTCTTGAGCGTCACTGAATCAACTATATGTCCAGTAAGGAAAACGATATAAACGACCTATCTGTCCCCAATTATCTTGATCCCGACGATCCAAACTTGGACCCAGAGAATGCATTCTGCCTTGAAGGGTTTTATGGATGCACGCATGCTTTGGCCAGAGGATGCCGAAGAGCTTATCAAGCTGACCAACGATACTCCCACTCTGGAAGAGCTCGGCGACCCGTACTACTCGATAAGTTGCGCGAGAAGGTGAATCGGCTTGGCCTGAAGCCGAACGACGGGCATGATCTGGAAGGACCTGTTAGGGGATTTCTGAGCGTAGCTTCTAAGTCGTTGCAACTGTCTTGCGTTGACGATTTTTACCCGCTGTGATTCAAGTTCGAGACATTGTTTCGACACGCCGAGCGCCACTGCCATCGTGATGGTCGATTCCAGTAAAAACCAGTAACAATGACCGTCACGGTGAGCCAATCCCAGTCGGCTCAACAAAGACAGCCAAAAATCAAGAACCGCCATTTTCCAACGATATTGGACTCAACGAAAGCTATTCAATCCAACAAAGAAACACCCTGCGAAAACAGGATGTCGCCGGTTCAAATCCCGCTAGCCCGACAAACAAAAAAGCCTGGAATCTCAACGATTCTGGGCTTCTTCTTTTATCCGACCGCTAAACGATTTATCCGGTTTTATCCGATGACCGTAGAACCTATATGGCCTTGCGGTCTAAGGGACTTTTGTGATGTTGGGACCCCACCTGCTAGTCAGTTCGATTCCATGCGACATCGATTTCCGCTTCCCAACCTCAAATGACACCAAAATACCTGCAACCGATTGTGCAATCCCGTGGGCGGGAGTGGGTTGCAGGTAAAAGGTGTCGAGTTACAGCCCAGAATCACCCCTAACTAGTACCGAAATACCCGCAACCGCAGTAACTAACCCCTTTATACCTGCAATCCGGCAAATATGGTTCAGACAATCCGCACATCCAGACCGCTATCCGAACACACCGTTTATACTGGATCACACATCGAATCAACATCTAGAACCGACCGTCTCCAACGACCCATAGGGAGAGCACATGGACGATATAAGACCACGCTGCGGCTGGTGCAATCTCAGCAATCCCGTCTATGTTGCCTATCACGATGCCGAATGGGCGGTTCCGTCGCATGATGACCACCACCTCTTTGAGATGCTGGTGCTCGAGACCTTCCAAGCCGGACTGTCATGGGAGACGATACTGAACAAACGCAAGCGTTTCCGTCAGGCGTTCGATGGGTTCGACATCGAACGGATCCGGCGCTATGACGAGAACAAGATCGCCGAACTCATGAACGATCCGGGCATCATCCGCAACCGTCGCAAAATCGTCGCGACGGTCGGTAATGCCAACGCATTCCGGGATATCCAGACGTCGTACGGCAGTTTCGACGACTATATTTGGCGGTTCACCGGCCGTCACGTCATCTACGAGACAGGCATGACTACATCCCCTCTGTCCGACGCCATCGCAGTGAATCTCAAGACGTACGGCATGCGATTCATCGGCACCACCATCGTCTACGCCTATCTGCAATCCATCGGCGTCATCAATGCACATGAGCCTGGATGCTTCCTGCACAGGGAAAGGTGACCCGCGCAAGGATTTATAAGGTCGCTCGGGCAGAATCTCTCCGAGAGGAACCCGTGCTTCTAGTTATTTTGCTTATCGAGTTCTTGGTAGCGCTCTTTGACCCCGGTAAGGATTCCGGCAGATTGTTCACGCTACTGCGCGGTGAGCGCTTCGAGCAGTTCGCCGAAAGTCAACCCACCTTCACTACCGGATGACGGATGATGGTTTTGAGATTTTCCGGTTTGGCTCGGCGCGGGTCGGATAGGTAGATCTCGTGATGGCGGCGGGTGTCGGAGAAGTCGAGCCCGTAGCCTTGCGAACGCGCGTAGCCGTCCAGAATCGTCACGGTTGCAGGCTCGTCGTCGTACGGGCCTTTGTGCATGACCTGCGCGACCACGCCTTCATCGAAGTCGAAGAGATATGCGCGATTGATGTCGACTTCGGGATGCTTGGAGGCAAACGATGCTTTGGCCCACGCAAAGACCTCATCGGTCACGAATTCCGGC
>CALEBN010000063.1 GCA_937943045.1 uncultured Collinsella sp.
GCGGTTACTCGCTGACCAACCTTGAGGTTTGCAGGTGCATTCTTACCAACTTCAGCGATTACGCCAGAGAACTCATGACCGAAGATTGCGGGATACTGGATGTGATAGGAATTTGCGATTGCGGGATTCCAGCGATAGAGAGAGTGATCGGTGCCGCAGATGCCTACAGCCTTGATCTCCATCAGTACTTCGTCATCCTTGATCTGAGGAATATCGAAATCTTCTACGTACTCCATTGCATCCGGCTCAGCGGCGGTCTTGAGAAGTGCGTTCATCTTACCTTCCATGGGTAACTTCCTTTCGAAGAGTTCAAACAGGAAGCCAGCGCTTGTAGCCCCCTCGCATCAAGCGCTGGCCAATAATTCGTTGTTACTGGATGGACCAACCACCGTCGAGAACCAGAGTCTGACCAGTGGTGTACTCGGTAACAGGAAGAACGAGATGCAGAATTGCAGCACCCATTTCGTCGAGCGTACCGGTGTAGTTAGGCAGAGGAGTGCGGCTCTTAACGTATGCTTCCTGCTGAGGCTGCTCTTCGAATACCTTGGCAACCATCGGGGTGTAAACATAACCAGGAGCGATGCCGTTAACCAGGATCTGCTTCTTGGCGAAGTCAACAGCCAAGGAGCGAACCATGCCCATAACGCCAGCCTTAGCGATGCAGTAAGGAGCAATGTTCTCCATGGAGTTGATGCCACGAGCAGAAGCTACAACAACCATCTTGCCCTTGATGTTCTTTGCTTCCATTGCACGAGCAACAGAAGTCATCAGGAAGAAGTTGCCCTTCAGGTTAATGCTGAACAGCTTGTCCCACTGCTCAGGAGCAACGTCAACAGCGTTCATACGAGGCAATGCAATGCCGGCGGAAGTTACGAGGATGTCGATCTGGCCGAAGTTTTCCTCTGCAACCTTGATTACGTTGTCGATGGACTCCTGGCTGGTTACGTCGCATGCAACGCCAACTGCCTTGGTGCCCTGAGCCTTCAGCTCTTCAGCAACCTCATGGCAACCTGCCTCAGGTACGCCAGCGATAACCATGTTAGCGCCAGCTGCAGCAATAGCCTCTGCTGCTGCCTTACCGATGCCGGAGTTGCCGCCAACTACGATGGCGCACTTTCCTGCAAGATGTTCCTTAGGCTGCTTTGCGAACCAATTCTCGGACATTTAAAACCCTCCTCTGTATTGCCAAGGGAACCGTACTCCTGTGAGTGTCCCTTGAATTACCTTTCGCTTTCGTTTCCGAAGCTGTTTGTATATTCGCCCAGAAGTGAAAGCGGGTCTAATTGCCGCGGAGTGCTTTCTAATAGCAAAGCCCAATGATATACAGTTAGTTCTATCGGTTTTCTTTAACCTATAGAACACGTTCTAATTTTCCCTATGGATTTGTTTGATTTTGGACAAAATCATAGATCGAAGATCGGCGATTCATTCACACCGAATCATTTCGTAAGTGCGCGAAATCTAACGTAACGGCAACAAGGCATTCTTTTGCTGTATCGATATCAAGCAACCCATTTACTACTGCTTATTAATGGGCATTTGCAACATAACAAGACTCACTAAAAACTTAGTACGACTACCGCAACACGAGCAAACCACACCACAAAGATGCACAATGTTATGACGATTAGAAAGAAAGACGCTTTAAGGAATAAACAGACGCGTCGAATTACCGCATCACTATAGAGGCCCAATTTATACGACATCCCCAGCAAACGAGCCACTGGAACAAAAGCGCATTCAATTGAACCGTCTATCTAAGAGGAAGTCCTCGCATGAGTGATTTGCTAGCATAAGTGCCGGCCTGTACTCCGATGCAGCATCAAACCAAGCTCCCTATATACAAAAACCCGTCCCAGGCTTACTGGGACGGGTTTCTACGTCTGCTTATATACAGGCAAAATCCTACAACTCGCTATCGTTGATGTAACACTCTTCCAATGGAACTACACCGGCGGGAAACTTAATGTGCTTTTGCGTGAACTTAATAAATTCCTCAACCAAATGAGAATGGAATGACTTCTTGTTGTAGCCAAGGTAAATGATATGGAACGGCTCTTGCAGCTCTTCGATAGGAATAGTCACGAGATTCTCAAGAGAAAGGTCATCCAAAGTCTCAAGAATAATAGCAGCTATATTCCGATCAGAAGAGACAAGCGTAGCAGCACTGATCTCGTCATTAAACCCTTGCTTAACGTCAAGACCATAGCGTTGGAAGAAACCCTCGAAGATAGTATGGGCATACGACTGGCTGCGATAAGAGGTAAGGGTAATCCCCTTCAAATCATTGAGGGAAACCATCTCTCTATCGGCAAGCTCGTTATAGGAATTAACTGCGAGTACAACGTTTTGCGAGAATTGCGGCACAAACTCAATATCGTCAAAACGATCCATCTTGCCGCAAAATACCACGTCAAATTTACCGTCAGCTAAGCCTTTAAGGCATTCAGACGTTGTTCCCTGATAGATGTCAAAGACAACGTCGTCACCAAAAGCACCCTTAAATGAGCTGAGCAAACGAGGGAGATAGTTACGCTGAATGCTGATAACAGTTCCGATTCGAATCCTGCCGCTCAAACCAGAATTGTAAGCCTTCATAATTTCGACCGCTTTATCAATTTCATCCAAAGCGCAGCAGATATGCTTATTGAATTCTTCACCATATTCAGTGAGGCGAACGTTGCGCCCCACCCGCTCGAAAAAAGGAACGCCAATTTCCTTTTCAAGATTCTTAATAGAGTTAGAAAGCGAAGGCTGAGTAATATAAAGCGCCTCAGCAGCTTTGCCATAATGCTCGAATTTAGCAAGTGTTCTAAAGTAATACAACTGCGCAAGATTCATATAACCCCTCTTTGCTGATTGCAGATAGCAATCCGGAATATAAATATCCGTTGATTCCTGAGCAACGAATTACCGTCTGGTTCTATATATTAGCAAATTCTAATAGTTATTGTGAATGTATAGCGAGCCAAATTTGGTTTTGGCGATTTAAAAAAAGAAATAATACCAGTTCAGATAAGAATTGAATTCGTAGCCCTATAGGAAAACCCGATTAATGATTCAGCTGCCCTATGAATTTCAAAAACATTGCTGAATCAAATGATTAGAATTGACCCCCTGTTACAGATAGCCGCATTAAAGACGAAATACAGCGCGTCGCACGCGCTAGTCCGATGCAGAAAAGCCGCGCCCGCGCCGCACGCCCGAGGGGAGCGGCCCCGGCGGGGGGGCATGAGCCCCAAACAAAAAAAGGGCCCTCAAGGCCCTTGAGAGCGGAAACGCCCTGCATGAGCGGAACGGCCTATCCTCCCACGGACTGCACCGCAGTACTTTCGGCGATGGGGAGCTTAACTGCCGGGTTCGGCATGGGACCGGGTGATCCTCCCCTCCATGGTTCCGCTCATGCAGGGCGTTCGCCCGCACGAGATGCATATCCCGTTTTCAATCCAGGGGCCACCCTGGGGGTTGCATGGCGCTCAGCGAACCTTGTTCTCACTCATATCAGATCGAGAAGATGAATCGAGATGAAGAGCTCGGCCGATTAGTACCGCTCGCCTGAGCCCCTCGCGGGGCTTGCAGCTGCGGCCTATCGAACTTGTGGTCTACAAGTGGCCTTACCGAAGAGAGAACTCATCTCGAGGCCGGCTTCCCGCTTAGATGCTTTCAGCGGTTATCCGTTCCGCACGTAGCTAGGCAGCTGTGCCGTTGGTCGACAACTGCGGCACCAGAGGTGCGTCCATCCCGGTCCTCTCGTACTAGGGACAGATCCTCTCAATTCTCTTGCGCCCACGGAGGATAGGGACCGAACTGTCTCACGACGTTCTGAACCCAGCTCGCGTACCGCTTTAAACGGCGAACAGCCGTACCCTTGGGACCTGCTACAGCCCCAGGATGCGATGAGCCGACATCGAGGTGCCAAACCTTGCCGTCGATGTGGACTCTTGGGCAAGATCAGCCTGTTATCCCCGGAGTACCTTTTATCCGTTGAGCGACGGCCATTCCACGCTGGGCCGCCGGATCACTAGAACCGACTTTCGTCTCTGCTCGACTTGTTGGTCTCGCAGTCAGGCTCGCTTGTACTCTTGTGCTCTGCGGGCGATTGCCAACCGCCCTGAGCGAACCTTCGCACGCCTCCGTTACAGTTTAGGAGGCGACCGCCCCAGTCAAACTACCCACCTGGCACGGTCCGCGCCCCCGATGAGGGCGGCGCGTTAGGCTGCCGATGCGGTGAGGGCAGTATTCCAAGGGCGCCTCCCCGGGAACTGGCGTTCCCGGTTCGCAGGCTCCTGCCTATCCTCTACGCACCGCACCAACAGCCAATGCCAAGCTGCAGTAAAGGTTCACGGGGTCTTTCCGTCCTTCCGCAGGTAATTCGCATCTTCACGAATAATACAATTTCACCGGGTCCATGGTTGAGACAGCGCCCAAGTCGTTACGCCATTCGTGCAGGTCGGAACTTACCCGACAAGGAATTTCGCTACCTTAGGACCGTTATAGTTACGGCCGCCGTTTACTGGGGCTTGGCTTCAGGGCTTCGCTTGCGCTAACTCATCCGCGTAACCTTCCAGCACCGGGCAGGCGTCAGACCCTATACGTCGCCTTGCGGCTTTGCAGAGTCCTGTGTTTTTGGTAAACAGTCGCTTGGGCCGTTTCGCTGCGACCCCCTCCCGCTCCGTCCGCGTGGGACCTCACAGGCGGGGGCACTCCTTCTCCCGAAGTTACGGAGTCAGTATGCCGAGTTCCTTAACCATGGTTCTCCCGATCGCCTTGGTATGCTCTACCCGCCTACCTGTGTCGGTTTTGGTACGGGCACCGCCTCGCTCCTTAGAGGTTTTTCTCGGAAGCATGGGCTCGCCGGCTTCACATGAAGCTTCGTCTAACGTCTCGGCCTCGCTGCAGGGCGGATTTGCCTGCCCTGCGGCCTACGCGCTTTCACGGGGACGTCCAGAACCCCGCCCGGCTACCCTTCTCCGTCACCCCGTCGTAGTAACGCTCCGCGGTGGTACAGGAATGTCCGCCTGTTGTGCATCGGCTACGCCTGTCGGCCTCGCCTTAGCTCCCGACTGACCCTGGGGGGATTAGCCTTGCCCAGGAACCCTTAGGCTTACGGCGGAGGGGTTTCTCGCCCCTCTCTCGTTACTCATGCCAGCATTCTCACTTCCATGCAGTCCACCGACGGTCGCCCGTCGGCTTCGCCCCGGCATGGAAAGCTCCCCTACCACTGATAAAACAGTCCGCTGCTTCGGTACAACGCTTAGCCCCGTGTATTGTCGGCGCATGTCCACTTGACCAGTGAGCTGTTACGCACTCTTTAAATGCATGGCTGCTTCTAAGCCAACATCCTGGTTGTCTAGGCAAACGCACATCCTTTGCCACTCAGCGTTGATTTGGGGACCTTAGCAGGCGGTCTGGGCTGTTTCCCTCTCGAACACACGGCTTAGCCCACATGTTCTGACTCCCGATCTCGGGACCGACGGCATTCGGAGTTTGGTTTCGGTTGGTAGGCGGTGAGGCCCCCGCACGGATCCAGTGCTCTACCACCGTCGGTAAGCGATCGAGGCTAGCCCTAAAGCTATTTCGGGGAGAACGAGATATCTCCGGGTTTGATTGGCCTTTCACCCCTATCCACAGGTCATCCCCTCCGTTTTCAACCGAAGTGGGTTCGGCCCTCCACAGAGTCTTACCTCTGCCTCAGCCTGCCCATGGATAGATCACCCGGCTTCGCGTCTGCGGCTGGCGACTGATCGCCATCTTAAAGGCTCGCTTTCACTGCGGCTCGGTTCACGCCTTAACCTCGCCGCCAACCGCAACTCGCTGGCTCATTCTACAAAAGGCACGCCGTCACAGCGCATGGCTGCTCCGACTGCTTGTAGGCACACGGTTTCAGGTACTGTTTCACTCCCCTCTCGGGGTGCTTTTCACCTTTCCCTCACGGTACTGGTTCGCTATCGGTCATAGGAGAGTGCTTAGCCTTGGAGGGTGGTCCCCCCAGATTCATACCGGGTTTCACGTGTCCGGCATTACTCGGGATCCCTCTCTCGGGCCCGCGGTCCTTCGGGTACGGGGCTCTCACCCTGTATCGCCCGGCTTCCCAGCCGGTTCCCCTGGACCGAGGGTTTCTGACCCGACCCCGCCGCTCCAGCGACGGGACGGAGGGTCCCACTACCCCACGTGCGGCAACGCCTGGAGGCTTACACGCGCACGGGTTTAGGCTCTTGCGCTTTCGCTCGCCGCTACTCGCGCAGTCTCGGTTGATTTCCTTTCCTCCGGGTACTTAGATGTTTCAGTTCCCCGGGTTGCCTCCTCCGAGCCTATTTGATTCAGCTCGGGGTTGCTGGGCTCGACCCCAGCAGGGTTCCCCCATTCGGAGATCCGCGGGTCGAAGGGTGCTTGCCCCTCACCGCGGCTTATCGCAGCTTGCCACGTCCTTCGTCGGCTTCCTATGCCAAGGCATCCACCGTGTGCCCTTAATATCTTCATCTAACAAATCTTGCTAGGTCTACGAGTAAAAAATCTCAATATTCCTGATATTTGGGTATCGATCATACATTCACGATCGTGATATGGATGCGAATCACTTTCTTTCCTGCAGACAAGTCATGTAAATGATGTCTGTGGTCGCTAACTCGAGAATCGAGTTAGATGGTTGTGATTCGATTTTGATTCACTAAAACGCTATGCAACTCTCAAGGTGCCCCGCAGGCGTCCGTCCGCCTGGGACGGCGGGGACCCTCGGAGCCGGGTACTGTGAGTTCTTGAACTGCAGACCGGGGCGGGATGCCCCGTAGGTTGTCTTCCAGGTCGGAGGAGCTCGGCTCGACTCCGATCGGCACTGTACGTGTCTCCCTAGAAAGGAGGTGATCCAGCCGCACCTTCCGGTACGGCTACCTTGTTACGACTTCACC
>CALEBN010000064.1 GCA_937943045.1 uncultured Collinsella sp.
GCAGCGCGTAGTCGGCGAGCGGCCACTTGATGCCGGTCTCCTTGTCGGTGATGATGGCGAACGGCGTGCACTCGGAGCCAGTGCCCGAAGAGGTCGGGACGGCGACGAAGTAAGCCTTCTTGCCCATCTCGGGGAAGGTGAAGATACGCTTGCGGATGTCCATGAAGTCCATGGCCATGTCCTCGAAGTTCGCCTCGGGGTGCTCGTACATCATCCACATAATCTTGCCGGCGTCCATTGCGGAACCGCCGCCAACGGCGATGATGACATCCGGCTCGAAGAGCGTCATCTGCTTGGCGCCGCGACGTGCGCACTGCAGGGAGGGATCGGGCTCAACGTCGTAGAAGCAGTCGTGAGCGATGCCCATCTCATCGAGCTTGGCCTCGATGGCACGCGTGTTGCCATTCTTGAAGAGGAACTGGTCGGTAACGATGAAGGCGCGCTTCTTGCCCATTACGGTGCCGAGCTCGTCGAGTGCGACGGGCGTGCAGCCCTTCTTGAAGTAGACCTTCTCGGGTGCGCGGAACCACAGCATGTTCTCGCGGCGCTCTGCCACGGTCTTGACGTTGATCAAGTGCTTCACCCCAACGTTCTCGGAGACGGAGTTGCCACCCCAGGAGCCGCAGCCCAGGGTTAGAGACGGCTTCATGCCGAAGTTGTAGAGGTCACCGATGCCGCCGTGCGAGGACGGGGTGTTGATGACGATGCGGCAGGCCTTCATGACGTGCTGGAACTTAGCGATCTTCTCGCTCTGTGCCGGGTGCACGTAGAGAGAGGCGGTGTGGCCCGGGCCACCTGCGAGGACGAGGTGCTCTGCCTTGTCAACGGCCTCCTGGAAGTCCTTGGCGTGATACATAGCGAGGACCGGGGAGAGCTTCTCGTGGGAGAACTCTTCCTTCTCGGGATCGGTGGAGGTGACCTCGGCGATCAGGATCTTGGTCTTGGCGGGAACCTCGATGCCGGCGAGCTCGGCGATCTTGGCGGCAGCCATGCCGGGGATGCGGTGATCGAGAGCGCCGTTCTTGAACATGGCGGCACGCAGGGCCTCCATCTCGGCACCCTGCTTGACGAAGTAGCAGCCGCGCTTCTGGAACTCGGCCTTGACCTGGTCATAGATGGTGTCGATGACGGTCACGGACTGCTCGGAAGCGCAGATCATGCCGTTGTCGAAGGTCTTGGAGTGGATGATGGAGTTGACGGCGAGCTTGATGTCCGCGGTATCGTCGATGATGACCGGGGTGTTGCCGGCGCCGACGCCGAGTGCGGGCTTACCGGAGGAGTAAGCAGCCTTGACCATGCCCGGGCCACCGGTTGCGAGAATGATGTCGACGTCGCGCATGACCATGTTGGTCAGCTCGATGGACGGCTTGTCGACCCAGCCGATGATGCCCTCAGGAGCACCGGCCTTGACAGCTGCGTCGAGAACGAGCTTGGCGGCGGCGATGGTGCACTTGGCGGCTGCCGGGTGCGGGGAGATGATGATGGCGTTACGGGTCTTCAGGCAGATGAGCGTCTTGAAGATGGCCGTGGAGGTCGGGTTGGTGGTCGGGATGACAGCGCCAACGATACCGATCGGCTCGGCGACCTTGGTGATGCCGTAAGCGTCGTCGCGCTCGATGACACCGCAGGTCTTGGTGTTCTTGTAAGCGTTGTAGATGTACTCAGCGGCGTAGTGGTTCTTGATGACCTTGTCCTCGAGAACGCCACGGCCGGTCTCCTCGATGGCGAGCTTGGCCAAAGGAATACGAGCCTTGTTGGCGGCCATAGCAGCCTCGTAGAAGATCTTGTCTACCTGCTCCTGAGTGTACTCAGCGAATTTAGCCTGGGCCTCACGCATAGATTTGAGTTTGGCCTCAAGCGCCTCCACGTTGTCCACGATGGCGGGAGTAGTGTTTTCCGGTGACTTTTTCACCATTTGTGTCTCCTTGCGATCGGAGATTTACCCTACAAGATGCATGATAGCAAGAAATAATTCGGTGAACGGGCAGATTCCCGTAAAAGACAAACTAAAACGCTTTAATCAAATGAACCGTTTCAACTAAATCTATCTGCCCTGCGCATCGCCCCGCTCATTGGGGACAGACTTAAATGAGTGCTTTCACTCATTTGGGACAGACATCGATTTGCCATTTTGCCGTTCTGGGCCTGTTATTGCCGCTCATTGGATATAAATAGGTTACAGGCTCAGCATTTCGCGTTGCGTCTCTCCTTTTAGGTGTTGCCTGTACAGTTTTGAAAGGAGAGGCTATGCCCCGATGTGCCCGCGCCGTTTCTCTCACCGGCTATTACCACGTCTATGACCGCGGCAATTCTAAACAGATAATTTTTGAAGATGACTCCGACCGCTATCGGTTCTTATCTGATATCTCGGACCGATTCGCTCGCCATGAAGTGGCGGTGTTGGCTTGGTGCCTTATGGACAATCACCTCCATTTGATGGTTGATGATCCGTTTGACAATCTTTCAAAGGCAATGCAGTGCGCATTGACGGCGTATGCTAAGTATTTCAATGGGAAAACGGGGAGAACGGGGCATCTGTTTGACAATCGCTATTCGCGGGTCGCGGTTGAGTCGGACACGCAGGCAGTGCAGCTGCTCGACTATATTCATCTCAATCCCGTGAAGGGTGCGCTTGACTCGCTCGAGGCGTACCGCTGGTCAAGCTATAAGGCATATCAGCTGGGCTATGATCCCTTTGACATCTGTGATGCGGCCCCTATGCTCGATGTTGTCGGAGGCTCCCGTCGCTATTGCGAGCATCTCAAGAAAGTTGGCGGGCGCATCTGGTCAGTGGAGGTTCTTCCGCGCCGGCGGATCCCCGATGAGGAGGCTCTTTCCGTTGCGCGCGAAGTCCTGCCGAGCATAGATCCTGCGCTGCTCAAGGCCCTGCCACGCCCCGAACGCGATGCCTGCCTGCTGAGGCTCAGGCGGGCACATCTCACGGTCAAGCAAATTGCCCGTATCACCGGTATCGGCGCCACAAGCGTGACCAAGGCTACTGCAAGCTGGAAGGATGCAGCGTGAGATAGGGGCCGTAGCCGATCGGGACGCCGCATGCGTGCGTCATGTCTGTCCCCAATGCGTGAAAACACTCATGTAAGTCTGTCCCCAATGAGTGCAAAAAGGCGCCCTCCGTGGGGGAGGGCGCCTTTGGTAAGTTCTATGTGAACGCGAGGTCTTTGACCCGGAGAGTCCGAGGTACTTGTTGGTAAGACCTTATTTAGGAGCGCGCAACCTTGCCGGACTTGAGGCAGGTGGAGCAAACGTTCATCTTGCGACGGTGACCGTCGACGACGACGTAGACGCGCTGGATGTTGGGGCGGAACTTACGGTTGGTGACGCGGTGAGAGTGGCTGATGGAGCGACCGGCAACGGGGTGCTTACCGCAAACTTCGCAAACTTTGGACATAACTGACCCTCCTTGGGCGACAAACGAACATGTCGCGTTAACAAACAAGCCTGAACTATAGCACAGAAGCAGTTCCCTGTGCGTAATCTACACAGAGATATTTCTCTTTTGGCGATAGTGCCCACGCCACGGCCCTGGACGTAGATCCGATTTGCGTGCAGCAGAGGGGATTATGCCAGCTCGTGCGTGCGTTTTCAAGCTCGTCCCACAAATATATATAGGTTTATTGAGCGTAGGGCTCCGTTTACGGAATGCTCTGTATTTATGCTCGCAATTAAGCTCGAGGTTGGCTACACTATCCCTTGACCATTAAAGGGGTACGAGATACCCACATGGAATTACATAGCTGCCAAAGAGCAGCCCTTCCTGTGGGTGTCTGGTCCGCTTTAAGCGGTCGGGCATCTATTTTTTTGACTGTGTCAGCAGTCAAGACATGTGAGGAAGGAGATCGATGGGCACGACTTCCCCCAAGGCGGTCATCATGGACGAGACCGCCGTCAATCGAGCGATGACCCGCATCGCGCACGAGATTCTCGAGCGCAACGAGGGCTGTGAAGACCTCGCTCTGGTCGGCATCGTCACGCGCGGCGACCTTCTGGCAAAGAAACTCGCCGAGGAGATCAAGGAGATCGAGGGCGTCGACGTTCCGCTCGGCAGCCTCGACATCAGCTTCTACCGCGATGACTACGCTACCAATTTCGCTCCCGCGATCCACGCCACCAACATTCCCTTCAGTGTCGACGGCAAGCGCGTCGTGCTGGTGGACGACATCCTGTACACGGGTCGTACCATCCGCGCCGCTCTCGACGCCGTCATGGACCTGGGCCGTCCGAGCCGCATCGAACTTGCAGTCCTCGTTGACCGCGGCCACCGTGAGCTCCCCATCTCGCCGGACTTTGTCGGCAAGAACGTTCCCTCGTCGCATGAGGAGAACGTGCACCTATATATGAAGGAAGTCGACGGCCACACCGCCGTCGAGATTAACGACGTCGCGCCGGGTTCCCACGTGGGCTCCGCGCCGCTGGGAGGTGAGTAGTACCGTGGCGTTCAACCATAAGCACCTGATCGACATTACCGAGTACTCCGAAGAGGACATCAAGCTCATCCTCGAGACCGCCAAGGCGTTCTCCGAGGTCAACGAGCGTGCGATCAAGAAGGTCCCCACGCTCAAGGGCAAGACCATCGTCAATATGTTCAACGAGCCCTCGACGCGTACCCGCAGCTCTTTCGAACTCGCCGAGAAGCGTCTTTCGGCCGACAGCCTCAACTTTGGTGGCTCCTCGACCTCCACGGTCAAGGGCGAGAGCCTCGTTGACACCGTCGAGACCCTCAACGCCTATAAGATCGACTGCATCGTCGTGCGCGATAAGCACGCCGGCGCCCCCTACATCGTCACGCAGAACTCGCCCGCAAGCGTCATCTGCGCCGGTGATGGCAAGCACAACCATCCCACGCAAGCCCTGCTCGACCTGTACACCATCTGGGAGCACAAGGGCGACTTCCACGGTCTGAAGGTCGCTGTCGTCGGCGATATCGCCCACTCCCGCGTTTGCGGCTCGCTGATCCCCGCCCTTAAGATCATGGGCTGCGAGACCTACGCCGTCGCCCCCGGCACGCTGCTGCCGCCGGCGCCCGAGGTCCTGGGCTGCGACCACGTGACGAGCGACCTCGATTCCGTCCTGCCCGAGCTGGACGTCGTCTACATGCTGCGCGTGCAGCAGGAGCGCCTCGAGGGTGCTCCGTTCCCGACCATTCGCGAGTACCACAAGCTCTTCGGCCTGACCAAGGACCGCGAGAAGCTCATGAAGCCCGATGCGATCATCTGCCACCCGGGCCCCATCAACCGCGGCGTCGAGTTCGACTCCTATATGGCCGACCACCCGCAACGCTCCGTCATCCTGGAGCAGGTCTACGCCGGTATCTGCGTGCGTATGGCTATCCTGTATCTGCTGCTTGGAGGTGCCGATAATGGCCTTGCTTCTTAAGAATGCCCACGTCGTCGACCCGTCCGTCGAGCTTGACGGTGTCGTTGACGTCCTGATTGACGGCGACAAGATCGCCGAGGTCGGCGAGAATCTCGCCGTCGAGGGAGCCGAGGTCCGCGACCTTTCCGGCAAGTACCTCGTCCCCGGCCTGGTGGATATGCACGTTCACCTTCGCGAGCCCGGCTATGAGGTCAAAGAGGACATCGAGAGCGGCACCCGCGCAGCTGCCAAGGGCGGCTTCACCGGCGTGTGCGCCATGCCCAACACCGATCCCGTCACCGATAACGGCACCGTCGTGGAGTTCGTCAAGTCCCGCGCTGCCGAGGTCGGTCACTGCCGCGTCTATCCGTCGGGCGCCATGACCCGCGGCCTTAAGGGCGAGGCTATGTCCGAGATGGGCGATATGGTCGCCCACGGCGCCGTCGCCTTTACCGACGACGGTCGCGGCGTACAGGGCGCGGGCATGCTCCGTCGCTGCATGGACTACGGCAAGATGTTCGGCAAGGTCTTTATGAGCCACTGCCAGGACGAGGACCTGGTCGGCCACGGCCAGATCAACGAGGGCAAGGTCTCGACCCGTCTGGCTCTCGAGGGCTGGCCGGCTGCCGGCGAGGAGCTTCAGATCGCCCGCGACATCGAGATCGCCAAGCTGACCGGTGCCAAGCTGCACATCCAGCACATCTCCACCGCCCATGGCCTGGAGATCGTGCGTGCCGGTAAGGCCGCTGGCGTTCAGGTTACCTGTGAGGCCACCCCGCACCATATGTTCCTGACCGAGAACGACCTGGACGAGACCTACAACACCTCGCTCAAGGTCAACCCGCCGCTGCGTACCGAGGAGGATGCCGAGGCTATCCGTCAGGGCGTCATCGACGGTACCGTCGACGTTATCGTCACCGATCACGCTCCCCACACCCCGTGGGAGAAGGCCCGCGAGTTCGAGCTTGCGCCCTTTGGCATGATCGGCCTCGAGACCTCGCTGTCGCTTGTACTTACCGAGCTGGTCAACACGGGCAAGATGAGCATGGGCCGCATGGTCGAGCTCATGGCCATCAAGCCGCGTGAGATCCTGGGCCTCGACCAGGTTCAGGTCAAGGCGGGCTCCGTTGCCGATCTGACCGTGTTCGACGCGTCCGCCACCTGGACGGTCGGCGAGGACGGTTACGAGTCGCGCGCCGAGAACTCCGGTTTCGCCGGCCGCACGCTCACCGGTCGTGCCACCGATGTGTTTGTCGGCGGCAAGCAGACGCTCGCCGACGGCTGCATCTGCTAGCATTGCCTTATCGCTTATGTGCGCGGCGCCCTTGCGGTGCCGCGCTTTCTGTTCGTTTTGACCATGCAACCGCATGGGGGATTGGAGCGTCTATGCCCACACCTTCCACTGCACGCATGCACGACTTCGAGGTCGTCTCGAACCAGGAGATCGCCGACGGCATCTTCTCGCTCGTCATCTCGGCCCCCAAGCTTGCAAGTGCGCTCAAGCCCGGTCAGTTTGTGAACATTGCCGTGCCCGGTGATGCGTCCTCGCTGCTTCGCGTGCCCCTGAGCTTCTATCGCGCCGACGCCCAGGCCGGCACCGTCGAGCTGTGGTACGCCGTCGTGGGCGACGACACCCGTCGTCTGTCGCAGATGGGCCCCGGCTCCACCTCTAATCTGCTGGGTCCTGGCGGCCGCGGCTGGTTCGTGCCCGAGGGCACCAGGAAGGCGCTGCTCGTGGCGGGCGGCATCGGCGTTCCGCCCGTGCTGTGCCTTGCCGGTAAGCTTGCCGAGCAGGGTGTGGCCGTCGACGTGTGCCTGGGCTTTGGTACCGCGTCCAAGGCCGTGGGCATCGATGAGTTCCGCGCTTTGTGCGACACGGTCAGCGTTTGCACTGACGACGGTTCGCTTGGCACGCACGGTTTTTGCACCGATCCTGCCGCCGAGCTGCTCGGCGAGGGCGGCTACGACTACGTGGCCAGCTGCGGTCCCGCCGTCATGATGAAGAAGGTCGCCGCCGCTGCCGCCGAGGCCGGTGCGTACTGCGAGGTTTCGCTCGAGCGCATGATGAGCTGTGGCTTTGGTGCCTGCAACACCTGCAATGTCGAGACGGTCGACGGTATGAAGGGCGCCTGTATGTGCGGCCCCGTGTTCGATGCTTCCAAGGTGGTGGTCTTCTAGTGGGTACCGTGAACATGGCCGTCGACTTCGGCGGCGTCAAGATGCAGAACCCCATCAACACCGCAGCCGGTACCTTTGGCTACGGCTGGCAGTTCCAGAACTTCTTTGATGTCTCCCAGCTGGGCGCCATCACCACCAAGGGTTGTGCTGCCGAGCCCTGGCCCGGCAACCCCGCGCCCCGCATGGCCGAGATCCCGGGCGGCATGATCAACTCCGTGGGCCTTCAGAACCCCGGCGTGGCTGCCTTCGCCCGTGAGTCCGGTCCCTGGCTCGAGCAGCTCTCCAAGGACGGTTGCCAGGTCATCTGCCAGGTCGCCGGCCACTCCGTTGACGAGTTTGTGCGCGCGCTCGAGATGTATGTCGAGCTGTGCCCCTGGGCTGCCGGCTACGAGATCAACGTCAGCTGCCCCAATATTGCCGCCGGCGGTGCCGCCATGGGCTCCTCGCCCGAGGGCGCCTCTGCCGTTATGGCTGCCTGCCGTAAGGTGACCGATAAGCCGCTGTTCGTGAAGATGGCGCCGGTTAACGTCGCCGAGATTGCCAAGGCTCTCGAGGCCGCGGGAGCCGACGGCCTTTCGGTCATCAACTCCATCCAGGGCATGGCCATTGACGTTCATACCCGCAAGTCCCGTGTGGCCAAGCCCAAGGGCGGCCTTTCGGGTCCGCTGTGCCACCACATCGCCGTTCGCATGGTCTGGGAGGTCGCTCAGGCCGTCGATATCCCCATCAACGGTGTCGGCGGCGTCATGACGGGCGAGGATGCGGCCGAGTTTATCCTGGCCGGCGCCACCTGCGTGTCGGTCGGCATGGCCAATTTCGTCGATCCGTGCGCCTCAATTAAGATCGCGCACGAGCTCGAGGCCTGGGCGGAGTCCCAGGGCGTGAAGGACATCAACGAGCTGGTAGGTGCTTTCGAATGCTAGAGACCGACGCCCGCGACCGCGTTATCGTCGCCCTCGACTGCGACCGTGAGCGTGCGCTCGAGCTCGCCCACGAGCTTTCTGGTCATGCCGCTTGGCTCAAGGTGGGCATGACGCTCTATTACGCCGAGGGGCCCGAGATCGTCAAGACGTTCAAGGACCTGGGCTTTAAGGTCTTCCTCGACCTCAAGTTCCATGACATTCCGCATCAGGTGCGCGGTGCCGCCCGTTCGGCCTCGCTTGCCGGTGCCGACCTGCTCTCGGTCCACGGCCTGGGTTCTGGTGCTATGCTCGCTGCGTGCCGTGAGGGTGCCGAGGAGGCGCGCGAGGACCGCGCCAAGCTCGTCGCCATCACCGTGCTCACGAGCATGAACCAGGATTCGCTGGCTGAGATCGGCGTCGAGTCACCCGTGGCCGAGGAGGCCGCCCGCCTGGCAAAGCTTGCCCAGGCCAACGGTATCGACGGCATCGTGTGCTCGCCGATGGAGGCCCATGACATGCGCGAGCTGCTCGGCCCCGACGCGTTGATCGTGACTCCGGGCGTTCGTCCGGTGGGTGCCGCCCTTGGTGACCAGTCCCGTGTGGCGACGCCTTCTCAGGCTATCGAGCGCGGCGCGAGCCATATCGTGGTGGGCCGACCCATCACCGGTGCCGACGACCCGGTTGCCGCCTTTGACGCTATCGTTGCCGAGCTGGTCGAAAACGTCGCCTAAAAGATTCCCTCAAGTCACCACTTTTGGGTCTCATTAGCACAAATTAGCCCCTGTGCCTGCGAAAACTTTCCCATCCTTTGTGTGGAATCGCAGGTCAGGGGCTCAACTTTAACCTCCGTATATTGCACTTTTCGCAGGTATCGTCTAACCTATGGTGCCGTCGATTGGGCATTTAGTGCGTTTGACGTGCTAAAATGCCAATTATTGCATCAGATATAACCCAACTATTTGGAGGTTCGAATGGCACTCCCTCAGCTTACCGACGAGCAGCGCAAGCAGGCTCTTGAGAAGGCTGCCGCCGCACGTCACGCCCGCGCTGAGCTTCGCGAGCAGATCAAGAAGGGCGAGAAGTCCCTCGAGTCCGTGCTCAACTCCGATGACCCCATCGCTTCCCGCATGAAGGTTTCCACCCTCATCGAGTCTCTCCCCGGTTATGGCAAGGCCAAGGCCGCCAAGATCATGGAGGAGCTCGGCATCTCCGCTACCCGTCGCGTCCAGGGCCTCGGCGTCCGCCAGCGCGAGCAGCTCCTCGAGCAGCTGACCAAATAAGTGAGCGCTCAGGATTCAAAGCTCTTTGTGATTTCTGGACCGTCAGGTGCAGGCAAGGGCACGCTCGTCACTCGTGTGCGCGAGCGTCGCTCGAACCTGGGCCTGACGGTTTCGGCTACCACGCGAGCACCACGCAAAGGTGAGGTCGACGGCGTCAACTACTTTTTCCTGACGCGCGAGGAGTTCGACCGCCGCGTGGCAAACGGTGAGTTTGTTGAGTGGGCCGAGGTCCACGGTAACTGCTACGGCACCTTGGTGAGCGAGGTCACATCCAAGCTCGCCTCTGGCTCGTCTCTGATCTTGGAGATCGATGTCCAGGGAGCCCTGCAGGTCAAGGAGCGTTTCCCCGAGGCCGTGTTGATCTTTATCAAGCCGCCTTCGCTCGAGGTGCTCCGCGAGCGTCTGGTCGGTCGCGGTACCGAGACGCCCGAGACGATTGAGCTGCGTATGGCAAACGCCGCCGATGAACTTGCCCTTGCCGACCGCTACGACGACGTCGTGGTGAATGACGATCTCGACCGCGCGACCGATGAGCTCGTTCGCGTTCTCGATATGCATGAAAGGATCTGAGGTCCGTGTCCGTTGTAAAGCCTTGCATTGACGATCTTCTGGAGAAGACCGATCACAACCGCTTCCTGCTCGCCTCGCTTGCCTCCAAGCGCGCCTGCGACATTAACAGCATGTTGCGTGGCCAGCACAACCGCGTGCTCGCCGTCCAGGATGTCGATGACATCACTATTGCGCTTTCCGGCGCCGATACCATCTCGATGGCTATGGACGAGATTGTCGACGGCGACATCTCCTACGACGAGGCCCGTTACGAGAAGGCACTCGGCCATAAGGTTGCTGAAGCCTAAATGGCAGCCCGCGTCTGCCTGGTCCACTATCACGAGGTTGGACTAAAGGGCAAGAACCGCGCACATTTTGAGCATATCCTCATGGATAACATCAAGGCGGCCTTGGCCGCCTTTTCCGTGAATGCCGTGTCTCGAATTTCCGGTTATATCCTCGTGACCTTTAACGAGCATCAGGCCGACGAGGCGGCGCGCGTCATTCGCACCGTCCCCGGCGTTGCTCGCGTGTCCCTGGCATATCACACGAACCGCGACCCGCAGGAGTACTGCGCCGCCGCCGTGAAGGCGCTGCGCGAGTTTGGTCCCTTTGAGTCGTTTAAGGTGCATGCCAAGCGCTCGAACACCGACTACGAGCTCACCTCGATTGATATCAATCGTCAGGTGGGAGAGGTGTTGTGCGAGGCGTTTCCCGATAAAAAGGTCCAGATGCACGACCCCGACGCAATGGTGCACGTGCTGGTGGTCCAGGGTAGCGTTTATGTGTACGCGCGCTCCGAGCGCGGCGTGGGCGGTCTGCCGGTGGGATCTGCCGGCAAGGTCGTGACGCTACTGTCGTCGGGTATCGATTCTCCGGTAGCGACCTGGATGCTCGCGCGTCGCGGCGCGGTGTGCGTGCCGGTACATTTCTCCGGTCGTCCGCAGACGCCCGACACGAGCGAGTATTTGGTGCAGGACATCATCCGTGCGCTTGAGCCGGGTGTCCAGATCGGCCGCCTGTACGTGGTGCCGTTTGGCGATTGTCAGCGTGAGATCTCGGTGACCTGCCCCAGCAACCTGCGCGTGATCATGTACCGTCGCATTATGTATTCGGTTGCCGAGCGCATTGCGCATATCGAGGGCGCCAAGGCTATTGTGACCGGTGAATCGCTCGGTCAGGTTGCTTCCCAGACGCTCGAGAACATCATGGCCGTCAACGAGGCCGTCAAGATCCCCGTGTTCCGCCCGCTGATTGGTTCGGACAAGCAGGAGATCATCGCGCGTGCCGAGGAAATCGGTACCTTCGATATCTCGACCGAGGCCGCTCCCGATTGCTGCACGCTCTTTATGCCGCGCCGCCCCGAGACGCACGCCAAACTCGATGCCGTGCATGAGGCGTGGGAGCTGTTCGATCACGAGGAGATGATTGAGCGCTTGCTCAAGCAGACCGAGTATATCGACTTCGAGAGCAACACGTATAAGGCCCCTAAGACCTTAAAACGCAAACATTCCGAGCTCGCTCCACGTGAGATTTACCAAGATCACGAATAATGTTGTGTATAGACCGGCGGTGATTTTGCATCGTCGGTCTTTTTCTATCTGGGCATTAGGCGATAAACGGTTCATTTGTCGACGTGTGCCTGAATAAATGGACACTTTTCCGCAAGGTTTTGGTCAGCTTTTGGTTTGACCGCGAAAACCGGTGTGGGCGTGCGGAGGCTGCGGCGTTCGTTTCCTGACACGATGGTGTTGGGAGGTGTTTGCTATGGCGCAGCGCGAGCAACACGAACGGGTTAAACGGATGGACCGCTGGGCAGAAAAGCTGCTCGGCCATAAGGCGATGGTCGTGGCGATCCTGGTTGTCATTGCCGCCGCGAGCGGCTTGGCGATGGCAGGTTTTGGTGGTCACTCCAGCGACGTATCGTTTGAGCGTAGTGATGAGGCGAGCGCCTCGGATGTGCGCGGGGCCGGGGATGCCTCTCCTGACGATGCCGATGAGCCGTCTGCCAAGAGCTCCTCTGCTGCCGAGGTGTACGTCGATGTTGATGGCGCCGTTGTGAAGCCTGGCGTGTACCGGCTTAAAGATGGAGCACGGGTGTCCCAGGCGATTGATGCCGCCGGAGGGCTTACGGCCGAGGCGGATGTGACGGTTCTTAACCGTGCGTCCAAGATCACCGATGGTCAAAAGATCTATGTGCCGACGGTAGGGGAGCAACAAACGGCTGCGGCCGTCGGCGCCGCCGAAAGCAGTGCTTCCACGACCCCTGGTACAGGGTCTTCGTCGGGACTTGTGAATATCAATACGGCAAGTGCGGCGGAGCTGCAGACGCTTTCGGGCATCGGGCCTTCTATGGCCCAGTCAATTATCGACGAACGGACGCAAAACGGGGCCTTTGCCTCGGTCGATGACCTTATGCGCGTATCGGGGATCGGTGAGAAGAAACTCGCCAAAATTAAAGATTGCATCTGCGTATGAGTGCGACCGAGCGCGAGCATGTGATGCCACCGCGCCCATTGATGCCGTGGGCGATAGCCCTTTGTGCCGGCTTGTGTGCGAGCTGTGGGTTAGTGCTTAACATGGCGGCCGATGCGCTGCTGGGAGAGCGGGCGGCGCCCGTCACATTGCTTATGGCCATTCCCTTCGCGGCTGCGACGTGCATCGTATTGGCACGGTCCTGTATGCGTCTTGTGCGGTGGAAGCGATGGCTGTATGCCGCGGCCCTTGGCCTCGTTGCGGGAGCGGTCGTGTCCGCGGCTTGGGCGATAGGAGCGCTACACGCATCGAGGGCACTGGATAATCGGGCTGCGAGCAGTCTTGAGTTTGTTGTGCACGGCGATCCGTCCATCAATGACGGTGTGTACTCCTATACCTGCGATGCGTTTGCGGGCGAAAAGCATTTGGGTCAGGTATGGCTGTCGTGCGATCGTGAGCTCGGCGTCGGTTCGCATGTACGTGCTATCGGTCGAATTTCGCGCTTTGAGAATGATGCGTATGGGCGCTCACGCGTGCTTCGGGGCGAGCTTCGAAAGGTTAAAGTCGTCCGGTTGGTATCGATCGACGAGGGCCCTCCAGGCCCGTTGTCTTGGCTTCGAAACGAGCTCCTTGCCGTTATCGCGCCCGCGACCGATCCAGCGCGCTCGCTCATTGCCGGCGTTGTCTGCGGACGCTCGGCCGAGCTGCGTGCCCAGCCGGCGGGCGATTGGTTTTCGGTAACGGGCACCGCACATCTTATCGCTGTCTCGGGTAGTCATCTTGCCATCGTGGGGTTTGTGATTGAGAGCGCCCTGCAAAAGACACGCCTCTCTCGTGGGCTGCAGCGGGGGCTGTTGGTGCTGGCCCTCGCTGCCTATGCCGTTTTTACGGGCGCTTCGCCCTCGGCCGTGCGCGCGTGCTGCATGGTGGCGGCGTCGCTTGTCGCCAACGGCGCCGGGCGTCGTCGGCATGGCCTCTCGGCTCTGTTCGTCACCATGGCAATCTTTGTGTTGCTGCGTCCGACGGTATTGTTCGAAATGGGTTTTCAGCTTTCGTGCGCCAGTGTCTTTGCCATCCTTTGTTTTTGCCCCTACGCCACCTACGCCTTGGGCGAGCTGGGCATGCCATCGGGTGTCGCCAGCGTTTTGTCTGTCACGCTGTGCTCGCAGCTGGCGACACTTCCCGTTACGATTCCCGCATTTGAGACGTTTTCGCTCATTGCCCCACTTGCAAATGCCGTGATCGGTCCGGTGATAAGCGTGCTGCTCGCTGTATCGGTTGTGCTGGTGCCCTGCTCGCTTGTGCCGCTGCTGCGTCACGGGGCGCTCGTGGTGCCCATGATTGTCGCCCGCTGTGCGCTGTTCTTTGAACAGCTCTTTGCTGCCGTTCCGGGCGCATCCGTAAGCGTGCCGCCCGATACGCCCTTGGTATATGTGGTGCCATTCGCGCTGGTGGCCCTCTTGGTCTGGTGGCCACGCCCCCGCGCGCGGAGCATGGCAGCGGGGCTGCTGTGTTTAATGCTCGCAGCGGGTGTTCCGTATGTCTATTGGGATCGATGTGCGCCGCCTTCGGTAACGGTCCTCGATGTTGGCCAGGCCGATGCGATTCTGGTTCGTCAGGGTGGCGCCGTGGCACTCGTCGACTGTGGGCTCGATGACCGCGTGGTGTCGGCGTTGGTTCGCAATAACGTCCACCATATCGACGCCGTCTTCGTGACGCATTGGGATGAAGACCATTGGGGCGGTCTTCCCGACGTACTCGATCGTTTTTCGGTTGGAACCATTGCGGTCGCGGCCGATGCACTTGACGGCGCGCCTACTGAGGTTCTGAATCGCCCGGGTGTAACGTATCGGCAGGTGGCTCGCGGAGACACGGTCGATATCGGCGCATTTCGGGCTCGTGTGATGTGGCCGTTTGACACGGTGGATGGCGAGGGCAATGAGGACTCTCTTGTTTTGCTGCTCTCCTACGCTCAGGAAGGCAAGAGCCTGCGTGTGCTCCTTACTGGTGACGCCGAGCTCGATCAGGAGCGCGAGTTTGTACAGGAGGTGGGAGATATCGATGTGCTCAAGCTGGGGCATCATGGCTCAAAAGTTTCCGTCGACACAGACCTGCTGGGCACGCTTAAGCCCGAGTTCTCTATCGCGAGCGCCGGCGAGGGGAATCGTTACGGCCATCCGTCGGATGCCTGCATCGATGCAGTTAAGGAAGCGGGTGGTGCGTTCGCATGCACCATCGAACACGGCGACATTACCGTCACGCCGACTGCGAAGGGCTTTGCCATGCGATGCCAGCGACCGTGATGACATCGTTGGCGCGCGGTGGACCCCTGGGCTAAAATGGCACGGTACGAATTCGAGTGTGTGCGAGAGGGGAGCGCAATGTCCGAAACCGGTCTGCTGCCGGCATATCTGATCGTCGGTACCGATGGGGTCAAGCGCGACCACGCCGTCTCGCGTATGAAAGCTCGCTTGGAAAAGTCGGGTATGGTTGAGTTCAACCTCGATGAACGCGACATGACGAAAGATCCCGATATCGAGTCGATCATCGGCTCGCTCAATACCTTTCCCATGGGCAGCGAGTTTCGCCTGGTGATCCTCGACGGCTGCTCCAAGCTTGCCAAGGCGGTCTCGGAACCGCTTGTCGAGTACCTCGCAAGTCCCAGCCCCACGACGGTCTGTCTCATTATTGCCGACTCACTTGCCAAGAATACGCGCCTGTATAAGGCAATCGCCAAGATCGACAAGAAGGCTATCGTCGATTGTTCGGGTACCAAGCGCTGGGAACTGCCGCGCCGCGTTCAGCAGATGGTGACGCAGCGCGGTAAGTCCATCTCGACGGCTGCTGCCGAGGAGCTCGTCTCGCGCTCGGGCGAGAACACCCGCATGCTCGATAACGACTTGGCCAAGCTTGCCCAGATGGTCGAGGCGCCGCAAATTGAGCTTGCCGATGTGGAGCGCTGGATCGTGCGCACGGCCGAAGTTCAGCCCTGGGACTTCCTCAATGCCGTCTCGGCCCGCGATATGCGCCGCTCGCTTGAGCTCTTTGGGCTGCTGCCCGCCAAGAGCTATGTGTGGACCTACACGCTGCTATGCGGTCGCATCCGCGAGTTGATCGTCGCCAAGGCGCTCGACTCTCGTGGGCAGGGGCGTGAGCTCGCCGCGACACTCAAGCTTCAGGCCTGGCAGGTCAAAAATCACCTGACCTGGGCACGCCGCTTTTCGATGGCGGAGCTTGTCGCTGCGCTCGAGGGCGCGGTCGATGTGGAGCTCGCACTGAAGGGTTCTGCCGATTCGGAGACCGCGCTTTTGCTCTGGATTACGAACATCTTGAGAAAATCGTGATGATACCTGCCTATTTGACAAATTCGTTCTATCCCTTTGAGGGGGAGCGTGCTATAGTAGGCGCTTGCATGACCTCACCGTGTCTCAGAGGTGTCATACATTTTTTGCAAGGAACTCGAAAGGAACTCCAGAAGTGGCAAACATCAAGTCTCAGAAGAAGCGTATCCGCACCAATGAGGCAGCTCGCATGCGTAACAAGGCTGTCAAGTCCGAGCTCAAGACGCTGACCAAGCACGTCCAGTCCGCCGTCGCCGAGGGCGACGCCGAGAAGGCCCAGGCTGCCCTCAAGACCGTCACCAAGCGTCTCGACATGGCTGCCGCCAAGCATGTTATCCACAAGAACCAGGCTTCCAACCGCAAGTCCGGTCTTGCCAAGCTCGTGAACAGCATCAACGCCTAAGTTGTAAATTTCACACCACACAGATTACGCGCATAAATGGAGCCTGTTTTATGGAACAGGCTCCATTTTTTGTACCGCTCGGGTAAGATAGTCCGCATGAATACTTCAATTGACATTTCCCACATCCGCAACTTCTCGATCGTTGCGCACATCGACCATGGCAAGTCCACGATCAGTGACCGCATCCTCGAGCTCACCCATACCGTCGACGAGCGCGATATGGAGTCGCAGCTGCTCGACACCATGGATATCGAGCGCGAGCGCGGCATCACGATCAAGTCTAATGCCGTTCGCGTGTCCTATGACGCCGACGATGGTGAGACGTATCAGTTCAACCTGATCGATACGCCGGGCCACGTGGACTTTACCTACGAGGTCTCGCGTTCGCTTGCCGCCTGCGAGGGTGCGGTGCTTGTCGTCGACGCCACGCAGGGCGTCGAGGCGCAGACCGTCTCCAACGCGACGCTCGCCATGAACGCCAACTTGGATATCGTGCCCGCTATCAACAAGATCGACCTGCCGTCGGCACACCCCGACGAGGTCAAGACCGAGATCGAGGACGACCTGGCGATCCCTGCCGACGATGCCGTATGCGTATCGGGCAAGACCGGCGAGGGCATTCACGATTTGCTGGAGTCTATCGTCTTTTTGATCTCTCCGCCCAAGGGCGATGCGAACGCGCCGCTCAAGGCGCTTATCCTGGATTCGTATTTCGATGAGTACCGCGGCGTCGTTGCCACGGTCCGCGTCTTTGACGGCTCCATCAAGAAGGGCGATACTCTGCGCATGATGCAGGCAGAAGGTGACTTCTTGGTCGACGGCGTGGGCGTCAAGCGTCCTGCCGAGACCCCGGTTGACGCACTGACGGTTGGCGAGGTCGGCTACGTGGTCACGGGTCTGAAGGATCCTGAGGCCGTGCACGTGGGCGATACCCTCACGTGGACGTCTAATCCCTGCCCCGAGCCGCTTCCCGGTTACCGCGAGGCCAAGCCCATGGTCTATACGGGCCTGTTTCCGATCGACAACAAGGATTACGAGAACCTGCGCGACGCTCTCGATAAGCTGCACGTCAACGACCCGTCGTTGGTGTGGGGGCCCGAGACCTCGGTGGCGCTCGGCTTTGGCTTCCGCGTGGGCTTCTTAGGCCTGCTGCATATGGAAGTCGTCAAGGAGCGCCTGGAGCGCGAGTTCAACCTTGACCTCATTGCTACGAGCCCTTCGGTGGACTATCACGTCTATAAGACCGACGGCGAGATGATTGATGTTCGCAGCCCGCAGGATCTGCCCGAGGCTACGCGCATCGAGCGCATTGAGGAGCCTTACCTCAAGGCCAAAATTATCTGCCCGCCCGAGTATACGGGTGCCGTCATGCAGCTCGCTATCGAGCACCGCGGCATTACAACTGACATGATCCATCTCACGAGCAAATCGGTCGAGATGCGCTTTGACATGCCGCTCGCCGAGCTCATCCTGGACTTCTTTGACCAGCTCAAGAGTCGCACCAAGGGCTATGCCTCACTCGACTACGAGTTCAACGAGTACCGTCCCTCCGAACTCGTCAAGCTCGATATTTTGCTTTCGGGCGATGAGGTGGACGCGCTTTCGTTTATCGTGCACAAGGATAAGGCCTATGGCCTGGCCCGCGGCCTGTGTGACAAGCTCAAGGAAATCATCCCGCGCCAGCTGTTCGAGGTGCCTATTCAGGGCGCCATCGGCAACAAGATCATTGCCCGCTCTACCGTCAAGGCGCGTCGCAAGGACGTTTTGGCCAAGTGCTATGGCGGCGATATCTCGCGAAAGCGCAAGCTGCTCGAGAAGCAGAAAGAGGGCAAGAAGCGCATGAAGGCCATCGGTTCGGTCGAGGTCCCGCAGGAGGCCTTTATGGCGATCCTAAAGGTAGACGAGTAAGTCCATGGCGCTTTCTGAATACAGCAAGCGTCTGCTGGGCGCCTATGCCGAGCAGCCGTTCCTTATGGCTCCCATGGCGGGCGTAACCGACCCCGCCTATCGCATCATGTGTCGCCGCCGCGGTGCCAACCTTGCCTACAGCGAGATGGTGAGCGTTGCGGGCCTTGCCTATGCCAGCAACAAGACGTGGCGCCTGGTGTTGCCGGCCGACGAGGAGCAGCAGATCTGCGTGCAGCTCTTTGGTTCCAAGCCCGATCAGTTTGCGGGTGCCGTCGCTGCCGTCGAGGAACGCGTGGGCGATCGCCTGTCATTGATTGATATCAACATGGCCTGTCCGGCTCGCAAGGTCGTTACCAAGGGCGAGGGCTCGGCGCTTATGCGTACGCCCGACCTGGCCGAGCAGATTGTCGAGGCAGCGGTGGGCGCGGCGCATGTTCCCGTGACCGTGAAGATTCGCAAGGGCTTTTACGCCGAAGACCGCAATGCCGCGACGTTTGCCCAGATGCTCGAGGGGGCAGGGGCAGCTGCGGTGGCGGTGCACGGCCGCTGTGCCACGCAGCTCTATACGGGCCAGGCCGATTGGTCGGTCGTCGATGAGGTGGCCGACGCCGTCGAGATTCCCGTTATCGGTTCGGGCGATGTGTTCTGCGCCGAGGATGCGGCGGAACGCCTGCGCAACTCGGGCGCCAGTGCCGTGTTTATCGCGCGCGGTATCTATGGCAACCCCTGGGTGTTCGGTGATGCTCGAGCCCTTGCACTCGATGGCACGCCAGTACCGGTGCGTAGCTCGGTCGAGCGCCTGGATGCCCTGCGCGAGCACCTGACGCTCACGCATGAGCTGTTGCCGCTTATGTCACGTGCCCGCACGTACGCGAGCTGGTATCTTAAGGGCATGCCCCATGCCGCCGCCTGGCGCGCGCAGGTGGTGCGCTGCTCCACATACGAGGAGTTCATGGCATTGGTCGATGATATCGAGCGCGATGTGGTGGCCTGCGAGGCCGCGCTTGCCGCCGGCGAGTCGGTGCCCGCTCATCCGCTGGAGGCCTAACGGTGGCCGTTACCGCGCTGTACGTCCACGTGCCGTTTTGCGCCCAAAAGTGCCGATACTGCGACTTTGACTCACGCAGTTTTGCTTCGTGCGACCTGAGTGCTGCGCTCGATGTCTATTTTGAGCAACTGTATGCGCGCCTCGATGCCTTTGGCGACGCAGGCGCGCTTGCGCAGGTCCGCACCGTCTATGTTGGCGGCGGTACGCCGTCGCTGGCAGGAGAGCGTCTGGTGGAGCTTGCCCGGCGTATTTGCATGTGGTGCAAGCCCGTTGAGTTTACCTGCGAGGCCAATCCCGAGTCGTTGACCGCCGGGCTTGCCACTGCGCTTGCCAAGGTCGGTGTCACACGCGTCTCTCTGGGAGTTCAAACCCTTGACAACGCCGAGCTTGCTGCGATTGGCCGTATTCACGATGCCGATCGGGCGCTCGCTGCCATCACGACGGTTAAGGACGCTGGGCTCGATGTGTCCTGCGACCTGATGTGCGGACTTCCCGAGCAGACCGCCGTAAGCTGGCAACGCACGCTCGATGGCGTGCTGGCGGCGGCGCCGCATCATGTGTCGGTGTACCCGCTCACGCTCGAGGAGGGCACGCCGCTCTACCACATGGCGTGTCGCGACGAGTCGCTCGAGCCCGACGAGGATTTTCAGGCTGCGTGCATGGACGCGGCGCGTGAGTGCCTGGGTGCGGCCGGCTATCACCCGTATGAGGTGGCAAGCTACGCGCTCGACGGACATGAGTGTGCCCACAACATTGCCTATTGGACAGGACGGGGCTATCTGGGCTTGGGCCGCTCTGCCGCCGGTATGCTCGACGCCGAGGATTTCGATCGCTTGGCCGGGCTGTTTCCCGACGTGCCTGCTCGCGGCGATGCGTATCGCGTGCGCTTGGTGCAACGCGACGACGCCGCGACGACGTTTGATGCCGAGTATCTGTCGCAGCGCGAGGCTGCGGCCGAGGATTTGATGCTCGCCTGCCGCATGACGCGTGGCATTGGGCCCGATCTGTTGGTTCGCTCGGCAAGCGTGATCGCTGCAGACGAGCTGGTGGCGGCCTGTGACCGTGCGCTCGAGTTGGGTCTTGCCACTTGGGTGCCCGATTATGTCGAGGGGCATGCGGGGTGCGTCGCCTCGAAAGACGTTATCGCAGGTCGTGCCCACGCCCGTTTAGCGCCCACCCACTTGGGCTGGCTCGATGGAAATGTGCTGTTCGAGCTGTTTTGGGGTCTAGCTTAGGCCGCTCGGGTAGAATTACCGCAATATATACGCTGCTGTGAGCAGGAGGTTGCCGCGCATGGCGACGATGAACGAAAAAGATTACTACGAGATTTTGGGTGTCTCCAAGGACGCCACCTCGCGTGATATACAGAAGGCCTTCCAGCAAAAGGCCCGCAAGCTCCATCCGGACGTCAACAAAGAACCTGATGCCGAGGAAAAGTTTAAAGAGGTTTCCGAGGCCTACGCCGTGCTTTCGGACGAGCAGAAGCGTGCGCGCTACGACGCCATGCGCTCGGGCAACCCCTTCGCCGGCGCTCCTACGGCTTCGCCCTATGGCGGCGGCTACGCCGGCAGCGCAGGCTATGGCAATCCCTTTGAGGGCGGCTTTCCCTTTGGTGGCGCCTGGGGCCAGCCGCGTCGCGGGCAGGCTGCCTATAATCCCGAGAACGGCGCCAACGTGGTCGTCGATATCAAGCTCGACGCTAAGGAGGCCAAGGGCGGTGCCCGCAAGACCGTCCGCTATACGCGCTTCGATACCTGTGGCCACTGTGGCGGCTCGGGTTCTGTTTCGTCCGAGCATGCACATACCTGTCCGAGCTGCGGTGGTCGCGGCCACATCGATGTCGACCTGTCCTTCCTGTTCGGTGCCGGCACGTTTCAGTCGGTCTGCCCCGAGTGCGGCGGTTCCGGTAAGGTCGTCGCCGACCCCTGCCCCGATTGCGGCGGCAGCGGCCGTGTCCGTGTGACCTCCGAGCAGACGATTGAGTTTCCTGCCGGTACGCACGATGGCGACGAGGTCCGCATTGGCGGCATGGGTCACGCCGGCACCAACGGTGCCTCGGGTGGCGATCTGGTCGGCCGCGCTCATGTCGAGGCCGAGCGTCTGGAGGGCAAGGCCCGTACCGGTTTTTACCTGATGGGCATCGTGGCACCGTTTTTGGTGCTGTCGGCCATCTCGGGCGTGTTCTCGGCCTTTGCCGTGATGTGCTTTATTCCGTTTGCCATGGGCCTGTTCATGGTGGTCTCGGACGGCGTGCTGCACCGCAGCCTGCTGTGGTGGAAGCGCGGCGCGATGCAGTTTGCCAACGGTTTTGCCAACGGATTTATGTTTGCGCTCGTGTCGGTTTGGTTTGCGAGCTGCTCGCAACGTGCCATGCTTTCGCCCTACGCAATGCAATAACATCAACCCCTCTGTTTGCGGCCGGCCCAGCTTGGGTATAGGACGCACTGTGACAATAATGAAAGTCGGAAGGATTCGGTCGTGTCGGAAAATAGGGATTACTACGAGGTACTTGGCGTCGACAAGGATGCCGACGCGCGGACGATTAAGCGCGCGTTTCTAAAGAAGGCCCGTACCGTACACCCGGACGTTTCGGACGACCCCGAGGCCGAGGCCAAGTTCAAAGAGCTCAACGAGGCGTATTCCGTTCTTTCCGACGAGCAGAAGCGTGCTAACTACGACCGTTACGGCACCGCGGACGGCCCCGGTGGCTCTGGCTATGTCGACATCAACGATATCTTTGGTGGCATGGGCATGGACGACCTCTTCTCGTCGTTCTTTGGCGGCGGTGCCGGCGGTGGCGCCCGAAATCGCCGTGAGCGTCGTCGCGGCCGCGATATGGCCATCTCCCTTTCGGTGACCCTTGAGGAGGCGGCACTCGGTTGCAAAAAGACGATCAGCTATGACCGCCTTGCCCCCTGCGAGGATTGCAACGGCACCGGTAGGGCCGAGGGCGCACAGGAAAAGCAGTGCAGCCGCTGCCACGGCACGGGCTATGTGACGACGGTCCAGCGTTCTTTCCTGGGCCAGGTTCAGTCCTCTTCGCCCTGTCCCGACTGCCACGGCGAAGGCACGGTCATCGACCATCCCTGCGAGACCTGTGACGGTCAGGGCCGCACGCCTTCGCACGAAAAGATCGATATCGATATTCCCGCCGGCGTTTCGACCGGTCGCCAGCTGCGCGTGAGCGGTTTTGGCGAGGCCGGCCTTCGCGGCGAGCCGTCGGGCGACCTGATCGTCAACGTGCGCGTCGCCGACCACGAGCGTTTTAAGCGCAACGGCGACGACCTGTACCTCGTGAGCGATATCTCGATTGCGCAGGCTGCGCTCGGATGCGAGATCGAGGTCGAGGGCATTATGCCTGACGAGGTCGTCAAGGTGTGCGTCCCCGCTGGCGCCCAGTACGGCGACACCGTGAGCGTCAACAATTACGGCATGCCGCGTATCGGCGGTGGCGGTTCGCGCGGTCGTCTGATCGTGCAGCTGCGTGTGGTCGTCCCCACGAACCTTTCCAATAAGCAGCGCGAGCTGCTTCGCGCCTTTGCCGACGAGATGGGCGATGACGTCGCATCCGGTAAGAAGTCGGTGACCGACCGTATCAAGAGTGCCCTCGACGACATCCTCGATTAAGGAGCCCGCGTGCTCGCACCTCATATCTCTGTCGTCAACCTCGGCTGCCGTGTCAACCGGGTTGAGTCCGACCGTATCACTGCCGATCTAATGCGCCTGGGCTTTGCGATGGTGGAGCCTCAGGATGCTGAGCTGATCGTCATTAACACCTGTGCCGTTACGGGCGAGGCCGAGGCCAAGACCCGTAAGGCCGTTCGCCATGCGCTGGCCTATCCAAACGAGCCCTATGTGGTCGTGACCGGATGCGTGGTCAATCTGCATCCCGAGGAGCTGCTGGAGCTCTCGGACCGCGTGATCGCCGAGCCGTCCAAGATCGATGTCGCCGAACGCGTCTGTGAGGTGCTGGGCGTTGAGTCCGATGACGTTCCCGCCTGCAGCGACGGCGAGGTTGTCGACGCGCTCGGTCGCTCGCGTCTGGGCGTGAAGATCCAGGACGGCTGCAACCATCGTTGCACCTATTGCATTGTGTGGAAGGCCCGCGGCCCCGAGCGCTCCGTGCCGGTCGAGTCCGTGCTCGAGCAAGTTCGCGAGGCACAGGAGGCCGGCGTGCCCGAGGTGGTGCTGACGGGTGTGAACCTGGGCGCCTACGATGGCAAGAGCGCGACTGATGAACACGTCGAGATCGATGAGCTGCTCGAGGCGATCATGGAGCGCACGTCCATTCCGCATGTGCGCATTTCCTCGGTCGAGCCCATGGATATCTCCGAGTCCCTGCTTAAGGTCATGGCGCGCTATCTGAAGCGCATCGCCCCGTTTTTACACCTGCCCGTGCAGTCCGGCTGCACCAGGACACTGCATCGCATGGGCCGTCCCTATAGCGCCGAGGCCTTCGAGGAAACGGTGCGCATGATTCGCACCAACTTGCCTCAGGTGTCCCTTTCGTGCGATGTCATCGTCGGTTTTCCCGGTGAGACGGACGAGGAGTTTGAGGAGTCGCTGGCACTGTGCCGCCGTGTGGGCTTTTCGCGTATGCACGTGTTCCGCTACAGCAAGCGTCCCGGTACCCTTGCTGCCGATATGCCCGACCAGGTGCCGCCCGAGGTTATGGCCGAGCGTAGCCGCCGCATGAGGGCCGCGGCGCAGGAACTCGCCATTGCCGACGCTCGCCGTCGCGTGGGAACCGTCGAGCGTGCCGTGCTTGAGTATGGCGACAACCTGACGCTCGGTTCGTTCCATCATGCCCGTCTTGACGATACCTGTGGACTCACAGCCCCGTGCCTGCTCGATGTTGCTATCATCGGAGTCGATGATTCCGGCTTGGTCCATGCACGCAGGGAGGTTCATGGAAGCCTCGAAGATTAGACTTACCGTTCCCGAGGGTATTGACCCCTCGCGCGTTTTGGGCGCCGGCGACGGTGTCCTTCGTGCACTCGAGAGTTTGGTTCGTGCCCATGTGGTCGTCCGTGGCGACAGCATCGCCGTGAGCGGTGACCCGGACGAGGTCGAGCTCGTGGCGCGTTTTTTCGACCATACTTTTCGCGAGGCGGCCGCCGGACGCACGCTGTCTGCCGACGATGTTTCTCGCTGCCTGGCCGTCTTGCGCGACGGTGAGCACGAGGCTACGTCGCTTCGCGATGATGTGCTGCTTTCGTATCGCGGTCGTGCCATTCGCCCCAAGACGCTCGGCCAAAAGCGCTACGTGGATGCCATCCGCTCGCATACCATCACGTTTGGCCTTGGTCCCGCCGGTACCGGTAAGACCTATCTGGCCATGGCGCTCGCCGTTGCCGCGCTCAAGCGTCACGAGGTGGGCCGTCTGATCTTGACGCGTCCGGTTGTCGAGGCGGGGGAGAATCTGGGCTTTTTGCCCGGTACCCTCGAGGAAAAGATTGACCCCTACATGCGTCCGCTCTACGACGCCCTTTTTGACATGATGGATCGCGAGCGCACCGATGAGCTCATGGAGCGCGGCGTGATTGAGATCGCCCCGCTTGCCTACATGCGCGGCCGCACGCTGAGCGATGCCTTCGTGGTGCTCGACGAGGCGCAAAATACCACGCCCGAGCAGATGAAGATGTTCCTGACGCGCCTGGGTTTTAACTCCAAGTTTGTGATTACCGGCGACCTGAGTCAGCGCGACCTGGTGGGTCGTCGCGGCGGTCTTGCCGACGTTGAGCGGATTTTAGGCCGTGTCGACGATGTCGCATTTTCTCACCTCGAGCGTGCCGACGTGGTGCGCCATGCCTTGGTGGGGCGTATCGTCGAGGCATACGATGCTTATGATGATGTGCGCGATAAGCGCGTGCACGACCGAAAGGAGTCCCGTTGAGTGTATTGATCAGCAACGATGCCGAGCTCGATACGCTGCTCGACGCGCAGGAGGTAGAGCACATCTGCGAGGTCGTGCTTGCCGCCGAGGGCGTTGAGCGTGAAGTTGAGATTTCCCTTTCGTATGTCGATGAGGACGAGATGCACGAGCTCAACCACGAGTGGCGCGGTATCGACCGTACCACCGATGTCCTCTCGTTTGAGTGCGACTCGGCCTTTGACGAGGATATTCCCGCCGACGAGACGCTCGAGCTCGGCGATATTATCCTGGCCCCGGAGGTCATTGCCCGCCAGGCCCCCGGCTTTGGTAATAGCCCTACCGACGAGTGCCGCCTGATGCTCGTGCATGGCATGCTGCACCTGCTGGGGTATGACCATATCGAGGACGACGAGGCCGAGGTCATGGAGGCCCGCGAGGACGCCATCTTGCGCGATCTGGCGCTCGAGCGCGGCGAGGACCCCAAGCTGGTCCACGTCGGCCCCATCACCAACCACGCCCACGACTAGGAGCCGTCTATGATTCCCGGATCGAACAAGGACCATCCGTCCTTCTTAAAGTCGTTCTCCTACGCCATGGAGGGCTTCGTCACCGCCGTTAAGACCGAGCGCAACATTAAGGCCATGCTCGTGGCGGGCGTGTGCACCGTCATTGCCGGCTGCATCGTGGGGCTCGACATTGCCGAGTGGGCCACGGTTATCATCTGCTGTGGCTTGGTGATTCACGGCGAGCTGTGCAACACCGCCATGGAGGCGATCGTCGACCTGGCGACCCAGGAGCTCCATCCGCTGGCAAAGCGTGCGAAGGATATCGCCGCCGCCTCCGTATACGTACTTTCCATCACCGCCGCGATTGTGGGATTGCTGGTATTTGCCCACGCGCTCGACTTTATTTAGAAAGGGATTTTCATGTCCGACAATATGCAGCCTTTCGATGAAACTCTGGACGACGAGTCCCTGGATGCGGTGGATGCCGAAGCGACCGAGGATTGCGAGGATGTCGAGGAATTCGATCCGTTTGAGGGCATGAGCGACGAGGAGCTCGACGCCCTGTGCGACGAGGATGAGAGCCTCGCGGGTTTTGGCGACGTGGAACCCGGTTTTCGCAGCGGCTTCGTGGCCCTGGTCGGCCGCCCCAACGCCGGTAAGTCCACGCTGCTCAACGCCTGCTATGGCAAAAAGGTTGCCATCACCTCGCCGGTGGCCCAGACCACCCGCCGTCGCATGCGCGCCGTCGTCAATCGCCCCGGCTACCAGCTGGTCTTTGTCGATACCCCGGGTATTCACAAGCCCAAGGACGGCCTGGGGTCCGAGCTCAACAAGAGCGCGCTGTTCGAGCTGAACGATGTCGATGTCGTCGCGTTTTTGATTGATGCCACCAAGCCGATCGGCAGGGGAGACGCTTGGGTTGCCGAGCGCGTCAAGAATGCCCGTTCCAAGAAGGTCCTGGTGCTCACCAAGGCCGATGAGGCCGACCCCGCACAGGTCATGGAGCAGCTTAAGGCCGCCCACGAGCTTATGGAATATGACGACGAGATCGTGACGTCGTCGGTCAAGAACTTCAACGTCGATGCCTTTATCGAGACCGTTGCGCACTTTTTGCCCGAGGGTCCGCGTTGGTTCCCCGAGGACATGGGTACCGACGCTTCCGATGAGACGCTCGTTGCCGAGTTTGTGCGCGAGAAGGTCTTGCGCCGCACCCGTGATGAGATCCCGCACTCCGTTGGCGTGATCTGCGATGCGCTCGAGCAGACCAAGAAGGTGCTGCGCGTGCACGCTACCATTTACGTCGAGCGCGAGGGCCAAAAGGGCATCATCATCGGCAAGGGCGGCGAGATGATCAAACATATCGGTATCGACGCTCGCCGCGATCTTGAGCGCATCTTTGGCACGCAGGTCTTTTTGGAGCTGGACGTGAAGGTCAAGGCCGGCTGGCGTGACGACGAGGCCCAGATTCGCCGCTTTGGCTACAACGCCGAGGACTAAGGACGCGCGGCGCGCATGGCAGGCTCCCGGACATATCGCACGAAGGCGCTCGTCCTCGACAAGACGAAGCTCAAAGAGACGGACCTGATCCTGACGATGCTTGACGAACGGGGTCGGCAGGTTCGCGCCGTGGCAAAGGGCGCCCGTAAGCCTGGCGGTCGCCTTGCGGCCCGCTGCGAGCTGTTCTGTACCGTCGATATGCTGCTCGCGCATGGACGGTCGCTTGACGTGGTTTCGCAGGCCGAGCTTATGGAGGCGCCGCTCGGCGCAGCGCCCGATTACGAGACGACTTGCGCCGCAAGCGCAATCGCCGAGGTCGCGCGCGTGTGCTCGTTTGAGGACGCCGAGGACCCGTTTACCTTTGCCATCACGCAGCGAGCGCTTGCCCTGGTGGGCAGCGGGCTCGACACGGCGCACATGGATCTACTTGTGGCGGCATATGTGTTTAAGCTGCTGTCGCACGTTGGCTACCGACCCGATTTTTCGGCCTGCGTGCTGTGCGGAGACCCCATGCTGTCGTATTTTTCGCCCCAGGCGGGCGGTCTCATGTGCGGGTCGTGTGCGTCGAGCGTTCCGGGTGCCGAGCTGGTGTCGACCGGTGAGGTCGCGTGGCTGCGCGCCCTCATGTCCATGACCTTCGATGCGCTCATGGCCGAGAGGGTTGATCCCCATACTGCCGCTTTTTTGTTGGGGCTTTCGCATGTCTGGGCGGCAACTCATACCGATCAGCGCCTCCGTGCGATGGAATTCATGTTGGGTCGGTGATGATGCGCAGGCGTGGGCTGCTTGTGGTAACATACCGACCTGTTGGTACCTCGATCTTGGATGCTCGCTCCACCGGCGGCTTCCCAGTCCGAGGCGAATAGCGTCGCCCGAGGGCGACAAGAAACGAAAGGTGAAACAATGACTGTTTCCAAAGAGCGCAAGGCGGAGCTGACTGCCCAGTTCGGTAACACCCCGGTCGACACCGGCAACCCCAAGGTTCAGGTCGCCATCCTGTCCGAGCGCATCAAGGAGCTGACCGAGCACATGAAGTCCCACCAGAAGGACTTCCACACCCGTCGTGGCCTGCTCATGCTCGTCGGCCGTCGTCGTCGTCTTCTCTCCTACATTAAGAAGAACGACATCGTCGAGTACCGTGAGCTCATCAAGGCTCTGGGCATCCGCGACAACATCCAGTAAGGATTTGTACATGCTAAGAGCGTCCTGCGCAGCGGGGCGCTCTTTTTGTGTAAGGGCGCGAACAATCACGCTCTGAAGCGTGGCGGGGGCAGGGGGCCCGCGTCACATGAGAAGCCCGCAGGCAAGGGGCCTGTGGGGTAAAGGAGAACAATGACACTCGTATCCAAGACCTTTGAGCTGTACGGCAAGACCTACACCTTTGAGTCGGGCGAGCTTGCCAAGCAGGCCACCGGCGCCTGCCTGGTCAAGCAGGGCGACACCACGATGCTCGACACCGTGGTCGTCTCCAAGGAGCGCAAGAACTACGACTTCTTCCCGCTGACCGTCGACTTCAACGAGAAGATGTACGCCGCTGGCCGCATCCCGGGTGGTTACCTCAAGCGTGAGGGCCGTCCCAGCGAGAAGGCCACGCTCACCGCGCGCATGATCGACCGTCCGATCCGCCCGAGTTTCCCGGACGGCTTCCGCAACGAGGTGCACATCGTCGCCACCTCGCTCGTCGCCGACCAGGTCAACCCCTTCGACGTCATCAACGTCATGGGTGCTTCCCTGGCCATGACGCTCGGTGGCGTGCCCTTCGAGGGCCCGCTTGCCTGCGTGCGCATCGGCCGTAACGTGGAGACTGGCGAGTTTATCGTCAACCCCACCTACGAGGAGCGCGAGAACTCCGATCTGGACCTGGAGCTGGGCGGCTCTGCCGACTTCATCTCGATGGTCGAGGCCGGCGCCGAGGAGATCTCCGAGGACGACATGCTCGCCGCCATGAAGTTTGGCCAGGAGGCCCTTGCTGCCTTCTGCCAGGCCCAGGACGAGTTCGTCGCCGAGTGGGAGCAGGTCAACGGCCCCATCGTCAAGAAGGAGTACCCGCTCGACCAGCCCGTCGAGGAGGTCCAGGAGCGCATCTTTGCCCACTACGACGAGATGGCAGCTGCCCTTCGCGACGCCGACAAGCTCTCTCGTATCGGTAAGGTCGAGGCTCTGAAGGAGTCCATCCGCGCCGAGTTTACCGAGGAGGAGCAGGCCGCTTGGGAGCGCGAGATCCCCGTGGCGCTCAAGAAGCTCGAGAAGAAGGCCATGCGCACCATGGTCGTCGAGACTGGCGAGCGCGTCGATGGCCGTGCTGCAGACGAGATCCGTCCCATCATGGTGAAGGATAACTACCTGCCGCTCGTTCACGGCTCCGGTCTGTTCCAGCGTGGCCAGACCCAGGTGCTCTCCGTCCTGTCGCTCGGCATGCTCAACGAGGGCCAGCGTCTGGATACCATCGAGCCCACCGAGGGCAAGCGCTATATGCACCACTATAACTTCCCGCCGTTCTGCACCGGCGAGACCGGCCGCATGGGCAGCCCCAAGCGTCGCGAGATCGGTCACGGCAACCTTGCCGAGCGCGCTCTGCTCCCGGTGCTCCCCGACGAGAACGAGTTCCCCTACGCCATCCGCGTCGTCTCCGAGGTCATGGAGTCCAACGGCTCCTCTTCGATGGCTTCGACCTGCGGCTCCACGCTCGCCCTTATGGACGGCGGCGTGCCCATTAAGCGCCCGGTCTCCGGTATCGCCATGGGTCTGATCCAGGAGGAGGGAAAGACCGTGGTCCTGTCCGATATCCAGGGTCTCGAGGACTTCTTGGGCGACATGGACTTTAAGGTCACCGGCACCACCGAGGGCATCACCGCCCTGCAGATGGATAACAAGGCCACCGGCCTAACCTTCGACATCCTGGCCCGCGCCCTGCAGCAGGCCAAGGAGGGTCGCGCCTTCATCCTGCAGAAGATGCTCGATGTGATTCCCGAGCCGCGCCACACCACACGCAGCACCGCTCCGCGCATCGTCTCCATCCAGGTTCCTACCGATAAGATTCGCGACGTCATTGGCTCCGGCGGCAAGGTCATCCGCGGTATCCAGGACGAGACCGGCGCTTCGGTCGACATCCAGGAGGACGGCACCGTCTTTGTCGGCGGCACCGGCGAGTCCGTCGACCAGGCCGTCGAGCGCATCAAGCTCATCATCAAGGTTCCCGAGCCGGGCGAGGAGTACACCGGTCGCGTGGTCTCCATCCAGCCCTTCGGTGCCTTCGTGAACCTGCTGCCCGGCAAAGACGGCCTGCTGCACATCTCCCGCGTCGCCAAGGGCCGCGTGGAGAAGGTCGAGGACGTCCTCAATGTGGGCGACGAGGTCAAGGTCGTCGTCATCGAGGTCGACGATCGCGGCAAGATCTCGCTCGATCGTCTGGACAAGCCCGAGGCCCCGGCTCGCGCCGAGGGTGCCTCCGAGGGCGACGGCGAGCACTTCCAGCGTCGTGAGCGTCCGCGTCGCGAGCGCTCCGAGCGCAGTGACCGTCCGCGCCGTCCCGGTGACAACGGAGGCCGCAAGCCCCGCCGTCACCACGACGCCGAGTAACAGCCGCATATAAGCAGCTCAACAAGGGCGACTCCTCAGGGGGTCGCCCTTTTGCTATTCCCGGCGGGGGCCGCGGGTAAAGTTTCCTGCTCTACAGTCCTGCTCGCACGGAGAGCACATTAAGTGCTCTCCGGCTCGTGCGGAACTCGCGATAAACTTTACCCGCGGCCCCCGCCGGGAATAGCAAAAGGGCTGGTTGGTGCGGGTTGCGATTTTGTCAGATAGTCTATTCAGTTTTCTTATTATCTGAATTGTCGATAGCCGTGCTCTTGGCATATCTCCAGATAAAACCGACCAAAATAAACCTGTCCCTTTTTGGCAGGTCTGGGGCCATCGGGGGCCGGGGCGGGTTAAGTTT
>CALEBN010000065.1 GCA_937943045.1 uncultured Collinsella sp.
GACGGCCACATGACGAATGGCTTACGATGTCCCCAATGGGCAAATTGAACACCGCTTTTACCGCGAGATTTGATACCCTGTCGATTGTCGATTCGTTTAACCTTTCGAGAGGATAATAAAAATGAGCCAGGACATGATCAGCGTCGACGAGGCGCGTCGCAGGACGATCGAGCTCGCGAGCCAGGCGCGTTTTAGGATGCCTGTCGAAAAAGTCGATCTGTTTGCCGCGGTCGGACGTGTTGCCGCCGCCGATCTTACGAGCGACATCGACGTGTCGCCCTTCGATAACACGGCTATGGACGGGTTTGCCGTGGTTTCCTCCTCCCTCGAAGGCGCGAGTGAGGAGGTTCCCGTCGAACTCGAGATCGTTGACTGGGTTGGCGCGGGCATCGTGAGCCAGGTCACGCTTGCTCCCGGCCAGGCGATTCGCATCATGACGGGCGGAATCATGCCCGAAGGAGCCGATGCCGTGGTCAAGATCGAGGACACGACCTTCACCGGTGACGGTGGCGTGGGCGAGCGCGTGCGGATTTGCGCGCCCGTGACCAAGACCAATGTGCGCAAAGCCGGAGAGGAGGCCAAGGCTGGTGATGTCGTCGTACGCGCGGGCGAGGTGATTCGCGCCGCGACCGTCGGTTTGCTTGCCAGCACCGGCAATACGGTCATTCCCGTATATGCCCGGCCCAAGGTTGGCGTCATCAGCATTGGCACCGAGCTCGTCAAGCCCCCGGCAAAGCCCGAGCCCGGCAAGATCCGCGACGCGAACGCATACGTGCTGGGTGCATACGCCCTCGAAATGGGATGCGAAGTCGAGCTGTATCCAATCGTCGAAGATGACGAGACCGCCATTCGATCCCTGTTCGAGCGCGCAATCGCCGAATGCGATTTCGTCGTTTCGAGCGGAGGGGCGAGCAACGGCGATTTTGACTACGCTATCGAAACGGTGCGCGAGCTTGGCGAGGTCGTCTTCGACTGCGTGAGCCTGAAGCCCGGCAAGGCACAGGCGTTTGGTTGCGTGGAAGACACGCTCGTCGAGGTCCTCTCGGGTAATCCCGCCGCTGCGGCCGTGGGCTTCCAGCTCTTCGGGCGTCCCGCGCTCCGCGCCATACAGGGTTTCCGG
>CALEBN010000066.1 GCA_937943045.1 uncultured Collinsella sp.
GCGCGGCAAGGAGATATATTGCCAGACCGGAGGGGCCCCGGGGGCGGGAATCTGGGCGCACACATTTCCTACACAACTGTGCCCTCAACTGACGCTTGCCAGTTGATAGCTACCGCTTGCCGAGCACATCTTTATATAGAGTGGCCCCTTGGCTATAGCCGATATGCGCCCCTGGCCAAAGCGCAGCCGGCATCTAGCAGCTCATCGCGCTCCTCCACCGAAAAGCCCTCGGCGTACACGCGCACCACCGGTTCGGTCCCGCTGGGACGGATCAGCAGCCAGGTGTCATCCTCAAATGCCAGACGTAAGCCGTCCATATGGCTTACGCTCTGCGGCGCCTTGCCGCATATCGACTTGGGATTCACGCCGGGAAGCAGCGTGCGCAACGTCTCGGCATCCTCGGCCTCAAGGCGCAAATCTCGACGTCCGTAACTCGTCTTGCCAAAGCTCGCCTCGAGCTGATCGATAAGCACGCCCAAGGGCGCGCCGGTCTTGGCCATGAGCTCGCACAAAATCAGGCAGGCAAGGATGCCGTCGCGCTCGGGCATGTGCGCGGCGATACCGATACCACCGGCCTCTTCACCGCCCACGAGAACGCTGCCCTTCTTCATCTCGGCGGCTATATATTTAAAACCGACGGGCTTGATGACCACGCGGCAGCCGAGCGCCTCGGCAATGCGACGCACAAGCGTGGAGCATGAAAGGTTGACGACGACGCGTCCCTTTAGATTGCGATACTGGACCAAATCGCCCAAAACGAGCGCCATGATCTGATGTGGATGTATATATCTGCCGCGCTCATCAACCGCGCCGATACGATCGGCGTCGCCATCAGTCACCAGACCGGCGCACGCCCCGTCTTCGACAACTGCGCGCTCACAAGCATCCACCCACGGCTCGACCGGGTCGGGGCAGATATCTCCCCTATCGGTCGTCTCGTCGGCGTGAATCTCATGGACTTCGACGCCAAGCTCTCGAAGCAAGTCGGCAAGATATCCCTGCGCAGCTCCGCCCATGGGGTCAACCACCACACGCATATGCGCGGCGCGAATGGCATCCGCGTCGACAAACGATGCCACCGCTCGCATATAGTCGGGAATGATATCTGCCGCGCGGTATTGCCCCTCAAGCCCCAGCGGCTCGGCGGCCATCGTCTCCTCGAGCTCTTCGATGACATCCTGGTTGGCCGTCGAGCCGTCACCCATCCGCAGCTTGAGGCATAGATAGCCCTGCGGATGATGTGAGCCCGTCACCATAAGCGCGCCGCATGCCTCGCCGTCATACGCAGCCGCCCACGTAAGAGCGGGAGTCGGCACCGGTCGAGACACGAGCACGGCATCGAGCCCGTGGGCGGCAATCACGCCCGCCGCGAGCTCGGCGAATTCGCGCGCTTGCGGCCGAGTATCAAATCCTACATATACCGTTTTACCGGGATTCGTCTTTTGCCATAGCCTGCCGATAGCATCGGTGACACGAGCGACGTTGTTGATAGTAAAGTCTCCGTCGACGCGAGCTCGCCAACCGTCAGTTCCAAAGTGAATTATCGCGCACACGCGCAGACACCTCGCAGTGTTTGGATCATGGTACGCATGAGGTATACCCGCAACGGGCATCCGGCAAGCCGCCGGCACGCTCGTTCACCGTTTAGGCAAAAGCGTCGAGGTGCGCACCGCCAACAAAAAAAACCGCCCCAGCGGGGGCGGTGATTCGATACTCCCATTTTCGGGTTCTATATATTGAGCGCATCTGCCATAGCGGCTGTCGTAACCGCCGTGGTTCCGCAGCAGCTGCCTACCATTGCGGCGCCCGCCCGCTTCCACTCGACGCATGCGCGAGCGAAGGCTTCGGGGTCCTCATGCCACACGGGACCATCCTGTGTCTGAACCGGATTTCCCGCGTTGGGACGCACCGTGACGGGAGTAGTCGCCGATGCAACCATCCTGGGCACCGCCGCGTTCGCGGCCGCAAGCGAACAGCAATTAACACCAACCGAGTTTGCGCCGTGTTTTTCGGCGTACAAAACGGCTGCCTCGATGTTGAGGCCATCGCCCAACAGGTCGCCTTTATCGTCAACGACAAAACTCACCAGGACAGGCATACCGTCGGCGGCATCTCGGGCGCCGGCAAGCATGGGCTGCAAATTACGGATAGACGTCACCGTCTCGATCAGCAGACCGTCAACACCAGCATTGAGCAAGGCGTGCGCTTGTTCGCGCGCAATGCCTCGGATTTCACGATACTCGGCAGAGTCCTCGGCAAACCACTCAATACAAATCGGGCCCATCGAGCCCAGCAGCAGCTGTGGGTGCGCCTGGCGAGCATCGTCGACGGCCCCGCGATTGACCTCCGCCACGGACGGCGCAATCTGGTCGTGCTTGAGGGCATAGCTTGATGCCTGAAAGGTGTTGGTAATGAGCACCTGCGCGCCGGCGGCGACATACAAGCGATGGATACGAGAAACGGTCTGCGGCTCTGCCAGATTCCAAAACGCCGGTGGAATGTCGGCGGCATCGTACTCACTCAACAGAACACTGCCCATGGGGCCCTGCGCCAACAAGGTCTCGCTCGACAAGCGGCGCGTAAGTTCCTCGGCACCAAAGCGGTTGTAATAACTCGTATCCATATATATCCCGCTATTCCTCGACGCTGATTCCCTGCTTTTCGAGATAGGCGAGCCAGCGGTTCATCGTGTCCTCGGATAGAGCATGCTCCATCATGCAGGCCTCGGAATCGGCTCGCTCAAATTCGACACCGAGCTCCTGAACCAAAAACGTGCGGACCAGACGATGGCGATACCAGATAGCCGAGCCGACCTCGCGCCCACGGTCAGTCAGGATAACTTTGCCGTAGTGAGACTGTTCGACAAGTTCAGATGCCTTGAGAGCCGAAACCGCCTTGTTGACCGATGCCTTCGAGACGCCAAGGCGCTGTGCGATATCGACCGACCGCACGCCGCCGGTCTCCCCATCTTCGCTTTCGATGCGAACCATGCACTCCAAGTAGTCTTCGTTCGCCACCGTTAGGTGTAGCTCGCGCGAGCTATTTGTCGTATCCATGAACATCCGTCCCTTCTGCACTCAATGGCTGATTCTACCCCATCCAAGCGTCGCGGTATGCCGTGGCATACCGTGCTACAGTTCTTGTTGCACACGACGACCAAGATTGGAGCGATCTTTATGGAAAACACCACCACGGACCCCGACGTCCTCGAGCGTTTTTTGCGCTATGTCCAGATCAACACGCAGTCCGAGGATGCCAGCTGCGACCAGGTGCCGTCGAGCACCGTACAGTTCGACCTTGCCAACGTGCTTGTCGAAGAACTGCGCGATCTGGGTGCAACCGATGCCCATGTAACCGAAAACGCCTATGTCTGCGCGCACATTCCCGCTAGCGCCGGTTCCGAGAATAAGCCCGCCCTGGGCCTGATCGCGCACCTCGATACCACCGAGGTCGCGCCGGGCGCCGGCGTAGCGCCGCACATCGTGCACTACGAGGGCGGCGATCTGGTTTGCGGCATCGTCGACGGCAAGCCCGTGTCCATGAGCACCGCCAAACTTCCTGCCCTCAACAACCTGGTGGGTGAGGACCTTGTCTGCACCGACGGAACTACGCTGCTGGGCGCCGACGACAAGGCGGGTGTCGCCGAAATCATGGCGCTTGTCGCACGCATCGCGCAGGATCCATCCCTGCCCCATCCCGCGCTCGGCATTTGCTTCTGCCCGGACGAGGAAATCGGTCACGGTGCCGAGCTGTTGGATATCGAGACCTTCGGCTGCAAGTACGCTTACACGGTCGACGGCGGTCCGGTTGGCGAGCTTGAGTGGGAGTGCTTCAACGCCGCCGAGGCAACCGTTCGCTTTGAGGGCCAGTCCATTCACCCCGGCGACGCCAAGGGGCGCATGGTCAACGCGGGCAACCTGTTCTGCGACTTCAACGCCCTGCTCCCCTACGAGCAGCGCCCGGAATACACCGAGGGCTACGAGGGCTTCTATCACCTTGAGGGCGTCTCGGCAACGGTCGACCATGCCACGGCGCGCTATATCGTCCGTGATCACGATGCCGCCAAGTTCCAGCAGAAACTCGAGCTGATGAATGCCGCCGCCGCACTGCTCAACCAGCGACTGGGCGAGGAGCGCGTAACGGTCGAGATTAAGCAGCAGTATCGAAATATGGCCGAGATCGTTCGTGACTATCCCGAGCTTATTGATGTTGCCAAGGAAGCCTACCTTGCCTGCGGCGTTGAGCCCCAAGTACTGCCGATTCGCGGCGGCACCGACGGCGCACAGCTGTCGTTCCGCGGCCTGCCCTGCCCCAACCTCTCGACAGGCGGCTACTGTTACCACGGCGTCAACGAGTTTGTCCCGGTCAGCTCGCTCGTCAAGATGACCGACGTCCTGCAGGAGCTCGTCGCCCGTTTCGCATAAGACTGGCTGCATAAGCCCAAAAGACGAATCGCCCCGTCCTCAACAGAGAACGGGGCGATTTTTGGTGCAAGAAAAGTAGTCGGCATCGCAGGTTGAGCCAACGTCAGCGAGCGACGTCCAAGGCGAACAAGTTGGCATGAAAAAGGCAGGGCATTGACCTTCTGGTCATGCCCTGCCTTTTGAATGACAAATTGTCGCCTTGGGCGGCGCGCAGCGTCGAGCCGTTACGCGGGCTGGTAAGCCCGCGTAACTCTAATAGTTGGCTTCGTAGCCGTTGCCGTTACCGGTGGGCTCTTCGTAGTAATCGGAGCCGTCGCTCGAATCGTCGGAATCGTCCGAGCCACCCGACGAGGTCGCGGTGCCATATGCGTAGTCCTCGGACGTATTGTTGTTGAGGTCACCGATCGTGGAGCTGGAGCCGTCTGAAAGGCCCATGGTGTTGGGGCCCTTGGGATCCTCACCAGCGTCGACGCGGGCCATCATTTCCTTAAGCTCGTCTTCGTAAACAAAGACATAGCTCACGCCGTCGATCATAGTGCTGTCGTCGGCGTACGAGGGCAGGTTGGCCGAGTAGATGCCCTCGACATCCATGCCGCGCATGGCGTTGACCGTAGACACGATATCCTGAACGCTCATATCGGTTACGAGCATATCGGACAGCGAATTAACCAGGCCAAAGATCTTCGTGGCATCGAAGTTATTGAGAATCTGGTTGGCAAGGGCGCCAAGCACCTGACGCTGATGGCGCATGCGCGTGTAATCGCCGTCGGCATAGGTGTAGCGGCAGCGGGCATAGGTAAGGGCAGTAGCGCCGTCCATATGCTGCTGACCAGCGGTAATCTTAATATCCAGGTGCTCGGGATCGTCGACGTCGTCGGTCGCGTTGATGTCGATACCGCCAACCGAATCAATAAGCGACTGCATGCCGTCAAAGCTGACCTCGGCATAGTGAGAAATCTGCACGCCGCACAGCTCGTTGACCGCCTGGACCATGGCCTCGGCGCCGCCAACGGTGTGGCAGGCGTTGATCTTCATGGTCTCGCCCTTGTACACGACCTTGGTGTCGCGCGGAACGGAAATGAGCGTCGCCTGCTTTTGCGTGGGGTCGATGCGTGCCAGGATAATCGAGTCGGCACGATACGTATCTTCGCCCGGACGACCGTCGGTACCAAGAAGCAACACGTAGAACGGGTCTTTTGCCTCATCGGTATCGACCAGAATCTGGCGCAGGTTGTTGGTAATGACATTGGAGTCACCAAGCTTGCCCATGATAGTGGCAAACCACAGACCTGCAGCGGTCGTGGCGCTCAGCAACACACCGAGCACGGCGATGAGCGCGACACGGCGAACCGTGCGGCCGCGACGGCGCTGACGGGCGCGCTCGGAATAGCGTGCGACATTGTCGCGACTGTAGATCTTGGCCTGCGCACCAGTCGAGGGTCTTCGGGTGTTATCCGCTAGGGGCTTCTTGTTAAACATAGGCAACCTGCATTAGTAGATGACGGGATCGGGAACGGTGGCATGTTCGACATGCGCGCCAAGCGCCTGCAGCTTTTCGACAAACTGCTCGTAGCCACGTTTGATGTGATGGATGGCCGAGACCTCGGTAACGCCATCGGCGATAAGACCGGCAACCACAAGAGCCGCGCCGCCACGCAGGTCGGGTGAGGTGACCTGTGCGCCCGAGAAGCCCTTGACGCCGTGAATCATGGCGTGATGGCTCTCGATACGAATATCGGCACCCATACGCACGAGCTCGGAGGCGAACATGAAGCGGTTCTCGAAGATGTTCTCGGTAATTACGGAGCTTCCGTCGGCAAGGGCCGAAAGCACCATGATCTGCGCCTGCATGTCGGTCGGGAAACCCGGGAACGGAAGCGTCTGGATATCGACCGGCTTGATGCGCTCGGCGCGATTGACGTGGACACCGTTCTCGATACGCTCGCACTCGATGCCCATAAGTTCCATCTTTTTGAGCACCATGCCCAGGTGGATGGGGCAGAAGCCCGTAACATCGACGCCGCGTTCATCGGCCATGAGGGCGCCGGCGACGATAAAGGTACCGGCCTCGATACGGTCTCCCACCACGCAATGGGTAACGGGATGCAGCTCCTCCACGCCCTCGATGGTCACGACGGGCGTGCCCGCGCCGATGATCTTGGCACCCATCTCGTTGAGCATGTTGGCGAGGTCGACGATCTCGGGCTCGCGGGCCGCGTTGTCGATAACCGTGGTACCCTGCGCGCGCACGGATGCCATAATGAGGTTCTCGGTCGCACCGACACTGGCAAACTCGAGCGTGACGGTGGTACCGCGCAGACCCTGGGGAGCACTGGCGTTGATGTAGCCGTGGGCGGTGTCGAACTCGACGCCCAGAGCCTCGAGACCCAAGATATGCATATCGATCTTGCGAGCACCCAGGTTGCAGCCGCCCGGCATGGCGATCTTGGCGCGATGGAAACGACCCAGCAGGGGGCCCATCACAGCCGTGGAGGCGCGCATCTTGGCGACAAGCTCGTAGGGCGCCTCCCAAGAATCGACCTGGGAGGTATCGATCTCGAGCGTGTGCTCGTCGAGAACATCGATCGTAGCGCCCATGCCCTTGAGCACCTTGCCCATCACGTGGACATCGGAAATATCGGGCACGTTCCGCAGCGTCGTCTTGCCCGGCGCCAGAAGCGTTGCCGCCATAAGTTTGAGCGCGGAGTTCTTAGCACCCGAAACAGGCACGGAACCTCCGATGGCGTGGCCACCCTCAACGCGGATAATATCCAAGGTCTACCCTTTCAAAAAGCATGCCCGGGGTGGCTGGGCCATCCCGGGCATGATGTGTTCGCAAATGGTCGAACGCTAAAGCGTTTGACTATTGGGCAAGCTTGAGCTTACACCATGCGATTTCATTATAGAGGTAGGCGCGGCGTGCATCATCCTCCGACAAATTACCCAGCTTCTCTTCAAAACCTTGAATATCAGCTTTAACCTTGTCGGCATCGACGGTCGACAAATCGCAAGCGCGCTCGGCGAGGACGGTCACGACATCGTCCGCGACCTGGGCGTAGCCGCCGACCACGGCAAACGTGTGGTCGACAGTGCCCATGGCCTTATCGGAAACGCGAACGTAACCGCGGTCGATCGTGCAGATTTCGCTGGAGTGAGCAGGCAGAACGCCAAACTCGCCATCCGTAGACGGAATCGACACAAACGCAGCGTCACCCTCATAGGCGAGGCTCACGGGGCACACGATGCGGATACGCATAACCTACTTCTCCCCCATCTTGCGGGCGCGCTCGCGCACGTCCTCAATCGTGGAAGCATAGCGGAATGCCTGCTCGGGCAGGTCATCGGCCTTGCCGTCGACAATCTCGGCGAAGGAGCGGACGGTATCCTCGACGCGGACGTAGACACCGGGGTTGCCGGTGAACTTCTCGGCAACGTGGAAAGACTGCGAGAGGAACTGCTGGATCTTACGAGCACGGTTGACCGTAAGGCGCTGCTCCTCGGACAGCTCGTCCATACCCAGAATGGCGATGATGTCTTGAAGGTCGGAGTACTCCTGCAGGAGCTCCTGGACCTTGACGGCGACACGGTAATGCTCCTCGCCGACGATCGAGGGATCGAGAGCGTCGGAGGAAGATGCGAGCGGGTCGATAGCCGGGAACAGGCCGAGCGACGAAATGCTACGCGAAAGAACCGTGGTGGCGTCGAGGTGCGTAAACGTCGTGGCAGGCGCCGGGTCGGTCAGGTCGTCTGCGGGGACGTAGACAGCCTGGACGGAGGTAATGGAGCCCGTCTTGGTCGAGGTAATGCGCTCCTGGAGGTCGCCCATCTCGGTTGCCAGCGTGGGCTGGTAACCAACGGCGGACGGCATACGGCCCAGCAGTGCGGAAACCTCGGAACCTGCCTGGGAGAAGCGGAAAATGTTGTCGATGAACAGCAGAACGTCCTGGCCGCGATCGCGGAAGTACTCAGCGGTGGTAAGGCCGGCCAGACCGATGCGCAGGCGCGCTCCGGGCGGCTCGTTCATCTGACCATAGACCAAGCAGGTCTTGTCGATAACGCCAGACTCGCTCATCTCGAGATAAAGGTCGGTACCCTCACGGGTGCGCTCGCCGACACCGGTGAACACCGAGGTGCCGCCGTGCTCCTGGGCGAGGTTGTTGATGAGCTCCTGAATCAGAACGGTCTTGCCGACGCCGGCGCCGCCGAACAGACCCGTCTTGCCGCCACGGATGTAGGGCTCGAGCAGGTCGACGGCCTTGATGCCGGTCTCGAAGATCTCGGTCTTGGTGGTGAGCTCGTCGAAACGGGGCGCTGCATGGTGGATGGGGTAGAACTCCTCCACCTCGGGCATGGGCTTGCCGTCGACGGGCTTGCCCATAACGTTCCAAATACGGCCAAGCGTCTTGGGGCCAACGGGCATCTTCATGGGCTCACCGGTATCGGTGGCGATGAGGCCGCGCTGCAGGCCGTCGGTCGAGGACATGGCGACCGTGCGGACGACGCCGCCCGGAAGCTGGCTCTCGACCTCGAGGATCGTGCTCAGATGACCGATCGGGGTCTCGGCCTCGACCGTGAGCGCGTTGTAGATCGGGGGCACCGCGCCGTCAAACTTGACGTCGACGACAGGGCCGATGATTCGCACGATGCGACCATCACCGGCAGTCGTCTTCTTGGTGGCTTCCTCGACCGCAAGCTTTACGGTGTTATTAGCCATTACTGTTCCTCCAATGCTGAGGCTCCGCCGACGATCTCGTTAATCTCGGTCGTGATCGAAGCCTGGCGCACGCGACTATACGTGCGGGTAAGGGTCGAGATGATCGCGGTGGCGTTTTCCGTCGCGGAGTGCATGGCCTTGCGGCGTGCACCCTGCTCGGCAGCCGCCGAATCGATCAGGGCCTGGTAGATGACCGTCAGGATATAAGACGGCACAAGCTTGCCGAGAACATGCTCGGGAGAGGGCACGAACTCGAACGTGGACGAGATGCGCTTAGGGGCGTCGGTCTCGTTCTTACGCGGACCGTGGGCCATAGCGATCATCTCGGGGTCGAGCGGCAACAGATGCTCGACGCGAAGCTCCTGATCCACGCGGTTCTTGGCGTGGTGGTAGACAAGCTCGACACGGTCAAGCTCACCGGCACGATACGCATCGCAGATATGAGAGGAGATCATGCGGGCCTGATTGAAATCGGGCTCGGAGGAATTGCCCTCAAAGTGCATGACGACGTTTGCGCGGTCACGGAAATACGTGGCCGGCTTACGCCCGCACGCGATGATCTCGCACTCGATGCCGTCGTTCGCCCAAGAAGCGGCGAGCTTTTCGGCCGTGCGCTCCACCGTCGTATTGAAACCGCCGGCAAGGCCGCGGTCCGAGGCAATAACGACAATCAGGCCATGCTTGACGCTCTCATGCTTCTGCAGCATGGGATCGGTGCCCGAACAGGAGGCGTCGCCGGCGACCGTCAACATGACGTCGGTCAGCGCCTCCTTATAGGGCTCGGCCTGCTTGGAGCGATCGAGAGCACGACGGATCTTGGCCGTAGAGACCATCTCCATCGTGCGCGTGATCTGCTTGGTCGTGGTAACCGAGGAGATTCGCTTCTTAATGTCGCGAAGGTTGGCCATGGGGCTTAGTTCTCCTCTGATCCAGAAACATCCGAATGGTGCTTGGCCATGAACTGCTGCTTAAAGTCGCCGATGACGCGCAAGAGCTCAGCCTTGGTGTCATCATCGATCTTCTTGGCGCGAACCTTGTCAAGCAGCGAGCCAAAGCCATTGTCCATGTACTCGATGAGCTCGGCACGGAAAGGCAGCACGTCGGCGATCTCCAGGTCATCCAGGAAGCCCTCGTTGCCAGCGAACAGCGTAACGATCTGCTCGCCAACCTCAAACGGCTTGTAGCGCGGCTGCTTAAGGAGCTCGGTCATGCGAGCGCCGTGGGTAAGCTGCTTTTGCGTGGCCTCGTCGAGGTCGGAGCCGAACTGCGTAAAGCCCGCGAGCTCCTGGTACGAAGCAAGGTCCAGACGGAGGTTGCCGGCGACCTGCTTCATAGCCTTGGTCTGTGCGTCACCACCGACGCGGGACACGGAGATGCCCACGTCGACTGCCGGGCGCTGGCCCTGGAAGAAGAGCTCGGACTGCAGGTAGATCTGACCATCGGTAATGGAAATGACGTTGGTCGGAATGTAGGCCGAGACGTCGCCGTCCTGGGTCTCGATGATCGGCAGCGCCGTCATGGAGCCGTAGCCGTTCTTCTTGGACATCTTGACGGCACGCTCGAGCAGACGAGAGTGCAGGTAGAAGATGTCGCCAGGATAGGCCTCGCGTCCGGGCGGACGATGCAGCGTCAGCGACATCTGACGGTATGCCACGGCCTGCTTGGACAGGTCGTCGTAGATGACGAGCACGTGGCCGCCGGGGTTGGTCTCGCTGGCGGGCTTGCCGTCCTCGCCGTTGTACATGAAGAACTCGCCGATAGCAGCACCGGCCATAGGCGCGATGTACTGCATAGGGGCGGAATCGGCAGCGGTGGCCGAAACGATGATGGTGTAGTCGAGCGCACCGTGCTGAGCGAGGGTCTCGCGGATGTTGGCAACCGTGGAGGCCTTCTGGCCGATGGCGACATAGATGCAGACCATGCCCTTACCGCGCTGGTTGAGGATGGCGTCGATCGCAATAGCGGTCTTGCCGGTCTTACGGTCGCCGATGATGAGCTCACGCTGACCACGGCCGATAGGCACCATGGAGTCGATGGCCAACAGACCGGTCTGAACCGGCTCGCACACCGGGGTACGGTCGATGACGCCGGGGGCCTTAAACTCGATAGGACGACGGTGCGTGGCGACAATGTCACCCAAACCGTCGATAGGCTGGCCGAGCGGATTGACGACGCGGCCGAGCATGGCACGGCTCACGGGGATATCCATAATGCGGCCAGTGGTGCGGCACTCGTCGCCTTCCTTGATGGAGTCGACGGCACCAAACAGAACGGCGCCGACCTCGTCACGGTCAAGGTTCTGGGCAAGGCCGAAGACGGTCTCACCGGTATCGGAGCTCTTGAACTCCAGAAGCTCGCCTGCCATGGCGCTCTTGAGGCCGGTGACGCGCGCGATGCCGTCGCCTACCTCGTCGACCGTTGAAACCTCATGCGTATCGACCGTCGCGGAGAGGCTCGTGAGCTGCTCCTGCAGTTTCTTGGCGATATCCTGGGCATTGAGGGTTTCGGACATTAGGCTTCACCTCCGTACGAATTAGCAGAGTTTGCGAGGGTCTCCTGCGCGACGCGCAGCTGCGTCTTGACGGAAATGTCACGACGCTCGCCGCGGGCCTCGAGCACCAGGCCGCCCACGATAGACGGGTCGACCTGCTCGATAAGGAATACCTTGCGACCGAAGTCCTGCTCGCATTTCTTAGTGATGGTTTGACGCAGCTCGTCGTCGAGCGGGATCGCCGTGGTGACGGTCACGCCCACTACATCCTCGTCTTCCTCGGCAACATACTTAAAGGCAGCTGCCACCTTGGGAAGAAGGTCGAGCTGGTCGCGCTTGGACATGGTGTCGAGCACGGCGATGATCTCGGGGCTGGCAAAAGCCAGGCGCTCGATCATCTCGAGGTCCTCGAACACATGGTTCTCGGCCTTAGCGGCTTCCAGAAGGGAGCGCGCGTATGTCTCGAGCACCTTGTCCTGATAGCGGCTAGTCGGCATTCAGGCTACCTGCTTCCTGGATGTAACGCTCGATGAGCTTCTTCTGCCCGGCCTCGTCCTCGAGTGCCTCGCCCACGATCTTGGTGGCGACGGCAACGGACAGGTCGGCGATGGAGCTCGCGGCACCGGCGTAGATGGACTTGCGCTCGTCCTCGACGGTCGTATGGGCCTTGGCGATAATCTCCTCGGCCTCCTTGTGAGCAGCCTCGATGATACGGGCGCGCTCGGACTCGGCGTCCTTACGGGCCTCGAGAACAATGTCAGCAGCCTGACGACGGGCGTCGGTGACAATCGAGTCGGACTCAGCGCGCTTGGCGATAGCCTCCTGCCTGGTCTTCTCGGCCTCGTCGAGGCTCTCCTCGATCTTCTTGCCGCGCTCCTCCATGGTTTTCATGATGCCCGGCAGGGCGACCTTGGCCAGCACGATCCAGATAATCAGGAAGGCGATAAGCGCCGGGATGAACTCCGCCATCTTAGGGATGAGGATGTCCGCACCGGCAGCGCCGTCCTCGGCGAACGCGGAAACCGGCATGAGCAGCGCGGCCGCGGACGCGGAGAGTGCGATCGCGCTCTTCTGGGATGAAAGATTCATACTTGACGCTCCGTGCTATTTAACGATCAGCGCGACAACGAAGCCGATCAGAGCCAGAGCCTCGCCGAAGGCGGAGCCCATGATGAAGACGGTGAACACGCGGCCCTGGACCTCAGGCTGACGGGCCATAGCACCCGTAGCACCCAGAGCAGACAGGCCGATAGCAAGACCAGCGCCGATAACACCGAGACCGTAACCGATAACTCCCACGATTCCTCCTTTGTCGTGCGTGTCTTATTTCACGCAGGATAACCTTTTTATAACTGCCGGGCTCCATGGGTACGGGCACCGGCGGTTTAACGAATTGCCTTACCTTTAAGGCGCGAACGGAAGACTACTCCTCCTCCGCGACCTCCTCTGCCTCGGAGACATACACGGCGGTAAGGACCGTGAAGACGTAAGCCTGGATGGCGCCGACCACAAGCTCGATCGCATAGATCAGGATGAGGATGGCAAGCCAGGCCAGCGAAGGCAGGGCGCCGACGGCGTGGGCCGCGGAAACCTGCTGAAGCAGCGGCTGCATGAACATGCTCGCCATGATGGCGAACGAGCCCATGACCACGTGTCCTGCGAACATGTTGCAGAACAGACGGACGGCGAGCGTGATGAGGCGCAGGAAGGTCGAGAAAAGCTCGACGACCCACACAAGCACGTTCATCGGGAAGCTCACGCCCTGCGGGGCGAGGCTCTTGATGTAGCCGATCACGCCGTGAGCCTTGCATCCGTAGTAGATGAAGTACACGAAGGCGAAGATGGCGAGCGCGGCGGTGGAGCCGATTGCGCCGGTGCCGGGCTTCATTCCCGGGATCAGGCCGATCATGTTGTTGATCAGGATGAACAGGAAAAGCGAGCACAGGAACGGGAAGTGCTTCTTCCAGTTCTCACCCACGACGCCCTTGCCGATATCGTTCTCGACGTACTCGATGATGTACTCGAAACCGTTGACGAAGAAGCCCTTGGGAACCAGGGTCTGCTTCTTCTTGAACACGGCCAGGACGATCAGGAGCACGATCGTGGAGACGATCAGCCAAAACGAGTACTGCGTGATGCCGCAGCTTAGATCGCCCACGACGGGGGTGGAGCTGAACTCGCTGACCAGATGATTAATCTCATCAGGCAGCTTTTCAAAAATTTCCACGACTTACCTTTCGACCTCATGAGGATCTCGCAGCGCCTTGGCGACACGAACCGTGCAGGCGACCATAAAGGCCACGAAGCCGATCGCCTCGCCCAGGAGGAACATGCGAAATGCCTCTCCGAACAACACAAACACAACCAAGGTAAAGACGAGCAGGGCGATTGCCGAGACCGCCAGACTCACCATACCCTTGAGCATGTCCGCATTCTGCTTATCGTCAAGAACCGGCTTGAGCGTAAAGACAAAGGGAAGGAAGGCAATTGCGCCCGCGATGGCGCCTGCAACGATAGCGAGCAGATCGGCTATCTGAAACACTGGCGTCCTCACTTTCCTTTTTAACGCCTCACAGAACAGTTCCCGCCAAACATTGGTGACTATTGTACGAGCCAATCGCTAAAGTACAACCGTAAAAACATCGGTTAATACGCACCTGTTCGTTTTCTTAAGACCTTCTTTATGCCGCAGGTAGGTAATACGTTTTTCTCGAACCCCTCTGGGCTAAACGTCCGTTAACAGGAGTGCGCGTGAACGTCTTTTGCTCGCCCGCGCGCACCATTTCTTCGTATTTGTGACCGTAGCCGACAAGGCCCGATGACTAGAGCGTGCCGTAGATGCGGTCGCCGGCGTCGCCGAGGCCGGGAACGATGTAGGCAGCCTCGTTGAGATGGTCGTCGATGGCGCAGGTATAGATATGCACGTCGGGGTCCTTCTCAGTCAGCGACTTGAGGCCCTCGGGGGCCGCGACGATGCACAGCATGCGGATGTCCTTGACACCGCGCTCGCGCAGGTAGCTGATGGCCATCTCGGCAGAACCGCCCGTGGCGAGCATGGGGTCGACGACCAGGCAGATGCGCTGGTCGATATCCTTGGGCATCTTGCAGTAATACTCGTGCGGCTCGTGGGTGACCTCGTCGCGCTCCATGCCGATGTGGCCCACGCGAGCGGAGGGCACCAGGTCGAGGATGCCGTCGACCATGCCAAGACCTGTACGCAGGATGGGGACGATGGCGAGCTTCTTGCCGGCAAGCTGCTTGAACGTGGCGGTTGTGATGGGGGTTTCGACCTCGACGTCTTCCATAGGCAGGTCGCGCATGGCCTCGTAGCCGTCAAAAAGCGCGAGCTCGCGCACGAGCTGACGGAACTGGTTGGTGCCGGTGTTTTTGTCGCGCAGGATCGACAGTTTGTGCTGGACGAGTGGGTGATCGACAAGGGTCACACGGGACGTATCGTAGGTGACGGTCATGGGTTGATGCCCCTTTCGTTTCGGCCGGAAGATGGCCTTGCTGACAAGGCGCATGGCGACGTTGTTGCCTCGCGCCGTGCATAAGTTTAACGGTTTGTTGTATCGAGTGCCCCGTCGCAGCCCTATTGAGCGGTGCTGAGCGAACGCCTGACCGCATCGTGCCAACCGTCCAGGTTGTGCTCGCGACGCTCAACGGACATATGGGGATGAAATGTCTTGACGATCTGGGTGTTTTGCTCCAGCTCCTCCAGATCCTCCCAATACCCAACCGCGAGGCCCGCCAGATACGCGGCACCGATCGCCGTTGTCTCCACCGACTCACATTGCAGTACGGGGATATCCAGCAAGTCCGCCTGGAACTGCATGATGAACTCGTTGCGCGAGGCGCCGCCATCGACGGACAGGCGCTCAATCGAAAGACCCACGTCCTGCTCCATGGCACGCAGCACGTCATAGCTCTGATAGGCCATGGACTCGCAAGCGGCACGCACGATGGTCGCGCGACTCGAGGCGCCGGTCAAACCGCATACGATGCCGCGGGCGTGCGCGTCCCACCAAGGTGCACCCAAGCCCGCGAAAGCGGGAACGAAGTAGCAGCCCTCGTTGTCGCTGATCGAGGAGGCGAGCCGTGCCGATTCGGATACGTTGGAGATAACGCCCATGTTGTCGCGCAGCCAGTTCATCGTTGAGCCGGCGGCAAAAATAGAGCCCTCGAGCGCATAGCTGACCTTGCCGTTCGCAGCGATACCGATGGTGGAGACCAGGCCATTCTTGGATTCGACGATCTCGTCGCCGGTGTTCATGAGCATAAAGCAGCCCGTGCCATAGGTGTTTTTGGTCTGGCCGGGATGGAAGCAGCAGTGACCGAACAGCGACGCCTGCTGGTCACCCGCCACACCCATGATGGGCGGCATGTTGGTCATGATGTCGCTCGCGACGCGGCCGTAGTCGCCCGAGCTCCAGCGAACCTCGGGCATCATGGCACGCGGGATGTCGAAGAGCGCCAGCAGGTCATCGTCCCAGTCCAGCGTATGAATATTGAAGAGCGCTGTGCGGCTGGCATTGGTGTAGTCGGTGGCAAAGGTTTGGCCGCCGGTGAGGTTGTAGATGAGCCAGGTATCGATGGTGCCAAACATGAGGTCGCCCGCCGCCGCGCTCTCGCGTGCGCCGTCAACGTTGTCGAGAATCCACTGCACCTTGGAGGCCGAGAAATACGGGTCGAGCGTAAGGCCGGTGCGGGAACGCACCAGCTCCTCGCAGCCCTGCTCGACCAGCTCGTCGATCAGAGGTGCGGTGCGACGGCATTGCCACACGATGGCGTTATAGATGGGTTGGCCGCTTATGCGGTCCCACACCACCGTGGTCTCGCGCTGGTTGGAGATACCGATGGCGGCGATGCGATCGGAATGGATGCCGCTCTTAAACTGGACCTCCATCATCACGCCGATCTGGCTGGCAAGCACCTCCGTGGGATCCTGCTCCACCCAGCCGGGGCACGGGAAGCTGGTTTTGACGCTACGACGCGCCTGGGCGACAATGCAGCCGTACTCGTCGACGATGGTCGCGAGTACCGAGGTGGTGCCGCAGTCGAGCGCCATGATGTAGGAACCGCCAAAGCTAAACGAGGCGTCTTCCATACCCAGGCTACCTAGATTCAACGACATCGCTTACACCTTTCTATTGCATCGGGTCGGACAGGACCCGCTCGATCTCTGATGCGGGAAGTGCGCCTTGGCGCAGGATCTGGAGTTCGCCATGCTTAAACGCCACGATGGTCGAAGCGTCGCGGCACGGGGTCTCGCCCGCGTCGACGGCCACATCGACCCCCTCCAGAATGCGGTCCTCAACGTCGGCAAAGCTTGCCGGCGCGGGCGCGCCGTGCGTGTTGGCGCTGGTGCAGGCAAGCGGACTGCCGCACGCGCGGATGAGCGCTTGGACCACGGGAGAGGCCGACGCGCGAAGGGCCACCGTGTCGTCGGCAGCGCGCATAAAAGTCGGCACGCAGGGGGCCGCCTTGACCACGATAGTCAGGGCGCCCGGCCAGCATCGTCGCGCGAGTACGCGAGCATCTTCCGGGATATCCACGCCATAGCGGTCGAGTGCTTCGACGCCATCGACCAGCCAGGCGACGGTTTGCGTGAGTTCACGTTGCTTGAGAGTGAAGATACGGCGATAGCCGGTGCCGAGTGCGGGCACCGCGGCGCCATTGACGGCAACCTGCGGATCGCGCGGCCACGGCAGAGATTCGCTTGTATCTTGGGGCAAGGCGTCCGAGAAAGCGCTGACTGCCACAGCGACACCATAGACGGTCTCGGTCGGGATCAGGGCCAAGCCACCACAGCTGAGTACCTCGGCCGTACGCTCGACGGCGAGCCGATGCGGCTCACGCGCTCCCTCGAATACCCGATAGACCGTCTGCATGCGTATGCCAGCCCCTTACGCTCTGGTGAAAGTTTGTTTACTGAGGGGCATTCTCGCACGAAACGTTCAACCTATTTGCCCAGAGCGCATGTTGGTTTGGTGAGCGGCTCTAGTAGTCGGTGAAAGTGAGGGGGTTATTGGACTGCGACGAACTTCTTTGGCCTGCCGGCGTGGCGTTCTTGGGCGGCGTAGCGCTCGATGCTGTCTATCGTTATCATCCGACGGCCGTCGACGAGTTCAACATCGAGCTTTCCTGCTTTGACCAGCGCGGTAATCCGCGGAGCGGAGACTTTGAGGTCCAGCGCTGCGTCTTTAAATGTTCGGCACGCCGCTTCCCGAGCGTCATCGTGGTCGATTTCGACTGAAAGGGCCACGACCTCGGCCGAGCGTTCGTATCCTGCCGGAGTCAAACCGTTGTTGAGGTCGTCGGCCAAAAACGCCATCAGTGCCTCGGTGGCATGGGCAATCGCTTCTTCGCGCGTGTCGCCATCGGCAAAGGCGCCAGGAATCTGCGGGAAGCTAGCGCAGTAACCGTCGTCTTCTTTTATGAGAACGCAGTCATAGGTAAATCGCTGCCTCATTTTGCCTCCAACTACCATCCAGCTTGGCGACGAATACTTGCCCACGTGCCCTTCTTTGGTCGATCACCACCAGAGCCGTTCACGGTGACAACACGGTCGCCAGAAACATATTTAGCATGACTACCGACTTGCGCGACCTTCACGAATCCATCGTGCTTGAGTAGGGCAATGATCTCCCGAAAGGTAGGAGGTTGCATGGGCCGACCTCTTTCAGCCGTCCTAATTATAAACTACTTTATAATTTTTGCTAATCAGTTAATAAATATTACTGGCGCTGTTTGGGCTCGGTGACGATGGCTCGAACGATGCGGGGACGATCGGTGAGGTCGCGGACGATGCGCACGTCCGAGAGACCCGCCTGGCGGCAGAGCTCGGCGGCGGCGTCGAGGGCACCCTCGTAGAGCTCGCAGGCAAACAGGCCGCCGGCGCGCAGCATGTAAGGCGCCGCATTGAGCAGGCGGCGGAAGATATCGAGGCCGTCGGCACCGCCCTCGAGCGCCAAATCGGGCTCGAAGTCCTTAACCTCGTGCGGCAGCGAGCGCATGACGTCGGTCGGAATGTAAGGCGGGTTGGAAACGAGCACGTCAAAGGTGCCCCACTCTTCGCGGGGAATGGAACTCACCAGGTTGGTGAGGCTAAAGGCAACCTCATCTGCCGTGAGGCCGAGGGCATCGCGGTTTTTGGTGGCCAGATCGATGGCGCGCGGCTCGATATCGGTGGCGGTGCAGGTGACGTGGCCGCGGCGCTCCCAGGCAAGGGAGAGCGAGATGCAGCCTGTGCCGCAACCGACCTCGAGAACGCGGGCGATACGGGGCTCGACCGGCGCGGGCGAGGCGGCATCCTGAGCTGAAGCCATCTCCTGGTCGGCGCCCTCGATGGCGATGCCGTATTCGTCGAGCTCGGGTTCGGCGGCTTCCGCGGCTTCGGCTTCTGCTGTCTGCGTGGCGGCTTCCTCGGCCTCGCGGTCGGCCAGTTCTTCGGCATAGGCACGACTGCCCAACACATCGCTACCCAACGCCGCCTCGTCGGCAGCCGTGAGGTTGGCGGCACGGCGCTCGGCCGTCGCTCGCTCGTCGGCCAATGCGACTTCGGCCTTGCGCGCTTGCTCGACTTCATCGTTCCAGGGCAGCTCAACGCGCTGACGGGCAGCAGCCTCGGGGCTCAGCACCTCGGCATCCAGATAATTGAGGACTTCCTCGACGAGCATCTCGGTCTCGGGACGCGGAATGAGCACACCGGGGGCGCATGCGACGTCGATCATGCGGAACTGCGTGCTGCCGGTGATGTACTGCAGCGGCTCGCCCTTGGCGCGGCGGACGACCGCCGCATGCATGGTCTCGAGCTGCGCCGCATCGAGCGTCTCGTCCATACGCATATATAAGTCGATGCGCGCCAGACCCGTGGCTGCGCACAGCAGCCATTCGGCAGAAAGACGGGGATGCTCCTCACCGCGCTCGGCCAGGTACTCCTTGGTCCACTCGAGACAACGCTTGATGGTCCAGATCTCGTTTGCCATGGGGTCCTCCCCTCTTAAGCGCCGGGCGGCGCGCGAATGTCGGAGCAGATTGTACGCGAGGTCAGCGCTTGGCAAGGGACGATTGAAGGCGATTATCGAGAATCAGCCCAGAATTTTGCACCGGGCTCGCTCAAAGTGTTCATTCGCCGACGTCTAGATTTGCATTCGTCAAGCTTTTGGCAAGCTTGCCCTTAACCTGACCAATATCTAACCAAACGCTTGCCACATCGCTTGACGCGCGACGCGTCAAAAATCACCCCGCGACTTCTTGGACGATTTTTCGAGCAATATTTTCAATAACAGATGCACGCCGTTGATTGCTTTAAGCAGATAAACAGCTTAAAGGCCATCAAAGCCGATTGAGTAACATCTCAAAGCAATGTGCCCAACCTAGTCATTTAAGAACGTCCCCAATGACTAAAGGGATCATTCAAGTGCCAACCAAGATAACGCCGATGTCTTGGCAATGCCAGCGAGCGGGTCGCATTTGAGGCAAGGTGACGTGAAACGAAAGGGCGCAGACCTTCTGGTCGCGCCCTTGAAGTTGAACGTCAGATTGTCCAAATGCGGCCCGCGCAGCGTCGGCTGGTCCGCCGTTCGGTAGAACGGCGGAACCCACTACACGGCCTGTGCCAGCTTCTCGGCTCGCTCGGCGGCGGCGAGCGCCTCGATGACGGTGCCGAGCTGATCGCCCAGAAGGACGCCGTTGTAGGTGGAGTTGAAACCGATGCGGTGATCGGTCACGCGGTCCTGGGGCTGGTTATAGGTACGGATCTTCTCGGAACGGTTGCCGTGGCCAATCTGGCTCTGGCGCTCGGCGCCGAGCTCGGCCTGCTGCTTCTCGAGCTCCATCTCGTACAGACGGGCGCGCAGCATCTGCATGCAGACCTCGCGGTTCTGAATCTGGGAACGCTGCTCTTGCGACTGCACCACGGTGTTGGTGGGCAGGTGGGTGATACGCACGGCGGAGTAGGTGGTGTTAACGCACTGACCGCCAGGGCCCGAAGCGCAGTAAGTGTCGATACGCAGGTCGGACTGGTTGATCTGGACGTCAATCTCCTCGGCCTCGGGAAGCACGGCGACGGTTGCCGTTGAGGTCTGGATGCGGCCCTGGGACTCGGTCTTGGGAACGCGCTGGACGCGGTGCACGCCGGACTCGAACTTCATGACGGAGTAGACGCGGTCGCCCTCGACCTTGAACTCAATGGACTTAAAGCCGCCGGCCTCGCTGGGGCTGGAATCGAGCACGGTAGTCTTCCAGCCGCGCGACTCGCAAAAGCGCTGATACATCTTGTACAGGTCGCCGGCGAAGATGGCCGCCTCGTCGCCACCGGCGGCGGAGCGAATCTCGACGATGGTGTTCTTGTCGTCGTTGGGGTCACTCGGGATGAGCATGTACTTGATGTCTTCCTCGAGCTGGGGAAGCTTTTCCTCGTTCTCGGAGATGTCCATCTGGAGCATCTCCTTCTCGTCCGCATCGCTGGTGTCGCGGAGCATCTCCTTGGCGGCCTCGATGTCATCGAGCGCGCCGATGTACTCGCGCGAGGCAGCGATGAGGTCGGACTGGTGTGCGTACTCCTTGTTGAGACGCGTGAACTCCTTGATGTCGGAGGCGACGGCCGGGTCGGAAAGCTTCTTCTCGAGCTCCTCGTAGGCCTTGATGATCTTTTCGAGCTTGTCGCGCATGGCGGGACTCCTTTATGTGCGTGAAGGCGAAAATCAGCAGAGTTGATGGGGCGCGCGGCGCCACTGCGGGGGTAAGCCCAGCTAGAACATGTCGATCTTCAGATACATGCGCATCCCTTCGCGTATGAGGTACATAGTTGCGGTCTAACCCATACATGATAGCGTGCGCAGGCATACCTGCATATAACCCGCACGGAATGCGACAAAGGGTCAGTCTCTTTCCTTGAATACAACTTCATCCGAACGCCTCCCGCATTTATCCGCACATATACGGATAAATTTGGGAATCCGATACCCTGAGGGCCGGATCGGCCGGCCCCGGGAGATCGGAGGACGCCATGTCCGGAAAGGGCGGGAAGGGCGCCGCGAGGGCGGTCCCGAGGACCCACGGCAGGCTCACCGGGTACGAGCGGGACACGGTCCAGAGGATGCTGAAGCGCAGGGTTCGCTCGGCCACTTCCTCGAGAGGTTCAAGGGCGTATCGACCCGCAGGCTCCACACAGCTGCCTGATGTGGTTCAGATGGCTGCGCGAGGCCGCACGCGTCGGGGACAGGACGTCGCTCATGCGCGAGCAGCTCGACGACGGGCGCTACGAAAAGATCCGGAAGAAGATGATGGAGCCGGAGTACGAGTTCCATCTGGAGCCGGACGTGCAAACGGCGGGTTAACATAGCCTTTCACCAAAAAGGGCGAGCGGCCGCGCCCTGCGACCACCCGCCCTCAATCAAAGCCCTTCTCGGCCGCCGTAGCTACCGGTTCCGGCGCCGCAGGATAACGCCTGCGGCGATCAGCACCACCGCGCCGCCCGCGATGCCACCCAGGGCCATCGGCGACAAGCTGGTATCGCCCGTATACGGCAGACCCGGCTTCTCCTCCTTCGGCACCGGTGACTTGCTCGGCGGATTGGTGGGCGGCTCCGTCGGCGGGGTGGTCGGCGGCGTGTACGTGTTCTTGAACACCGGCGCCACGGCGCCGTCATAGGTTACCGTCGCCACCAGATGGCCCGCACCGTCGTCCGTCACCGTCACCGTTACCCGGTGCTCGGCCGCGTCGTACGTCACGTTCTTCTGACCGTCGTCCACCTCGGAGATGCTGTAGGCGTACGTTCCGGGCTTGTCGTACGAGATCGCCTCGAAGCCCACCGTGCCGTCCGCCGCGTTCTTTGCGGTCTGCAGCACCTTGCCGTCGGCATCCTTCAGCTGGAAGGAGAACCGCCCTTCCTTCAGGTCCTCGCCGCTCAGCACCTTGGAGGCCCCCAGCTTCACCTCAGTCGCGGCCGGCGCGTAACTGTTGCTGAACGCCACCGCATCCGCAGCCTTGCCGCCCTTGCTGTAGGCAACCTGCGCCTCCAGCGCGTGCGTCTCCGCATTCTCCGTCACCGTCACCGTCGCGGTAAAGACCGTCGTGTCGTAGGTGACGCCGTTCGCCGTCGCCCCTGCCCGCTCGGACACGGTGTAGACGTACGTCCCCACCTTGTCCAGCTGCAGCGGCGCGAAGCCGAACGTGCCGTCGGCGCCGTTCTGCACCGTCTGCACCACGTTACCGTCGGCGTCCTTCAGGTCGAAGAAGAACTCACCCTCGGCCAGGTCGCGGCCGGTCAGAGCCTTCGTTCCGGTAATCGTCGCCGTCGTTGCCGTCGGCGTGTAGGTGTTGGTGAAGGTCAGATCCGCAGCCGTCTTGTTCGCCGTCGCGGTCAGCTGGCCGCTGCCGTCATCGGTCACGTTCACCGTTACGTCCAGCACCGCATCGCTGTAAGTGATGGTGCCATCTTGGCCCGCAACCTCCTTCACCTGGTACGCATGCGAACCAGTTGCGGTGTACGAGATGGCCTTGAAGGTAAACGCTTTACCCACGTTCGTGGTCCGGTCGATCTCCTGCCCGGTGGCCACGTCAATCAGCGCGAATGTGAACTCGCCATCGGCGGGCGTCCGCGTGGTGGCCGGGTCGGCATTCTCAAGCACCTTGGTGCCAGAGATCTGGTAGGAGGTCTGACCCGGCTGGTAGCTGTTCGCAAACGTCATGGTATTGGGGGTGACGCCGTTCTCGGTGCCCTCGCTCGGTTTCACCGTAGAGCTCTCTACCACCAGCTTGCCGTCGTTGTTGTCCTTCACCACGTAGGTCAGGGTGTACGTCTTGCCGGTGTAGGTCACGCCCGGCACGCCCGGCGCGCCGTCCGTCGGCTGCACCTCACGGACCGTGAAGGGAAAGGTGCCCGCATGGTCGAAGGTCAGCTCGTTAAAGTAAACCTTGCCCTTGGCGTCGTTCTTCTGGGTCTGGAGCACCGTACCGTCAGACCCCACCAGCTCGAAGGCGAAGTCTCCCGCCTTTAGCTGATAGCTGCCGTCGTGCACGTCAACGCTCTTGGTGAGGGCGATCGCGCCGGAGTTCGTCGCCTTCGCCTTGTAGGTGTTGGTGAAGGTGGGCTTCGTGGCGTCCGCGCCGTCGTAGGCGACGCTCGCCTGCAGCGTGCCGGCATTGTCCACAACCGTCACCACGGCATGATGCACCGCGTCGTCGTAGGTCACGTAGGCCAGATCACCCTTCCGCTCCACGATAGTGTACTCGTACGTGCCCGGCTTCGCGTAGGAGAAGGCGTCGAAGTTAACGCTTCCGTCCGCGCCGTTGGTCGCGGTCCGGACGGGCTTGGCCCCGGCAAGCTGCTCAGCAGTCATTTTGCCCTCGTACACATCGAAGGTGAACTCGCCGTCCTTGGGGACGATCGGCGTGTTGTCGTCCTTCTTCACATAGCTCTTCTGCGCACCGAGGGCCAGACCGGTCGCGGCCGGCTGGTAGGTGTTGGTGAAGGTATCCGAGCCGGATGCGCTCGTCACGATCGCCTTCGCATTCAGTGCTCCGTTCCCGCCGTCTGTGACCGTCACCGTATAGGTGAGGGCATGATTGTCATAGACCATGCCCGGCTCCGCGCCCGGCTGCTCCACGATGGTGTAGGTGAAGTCCTTGCTCGCGGCGCCGCCCAGGTCGGAGAGCTGGAACTCGCGCGTGAAGCAGACCTTGCCGTTTGCATCGTTCTTCGCGGTGGCGATCACGTTGCCGGCAGCGTCCTTCAGGTCGAAGGTGAACTCGCCGTCCGCAGGCTTCGTCGTGTGATCGAAGCCGTCCGCAACCTTGATGGTCTTGGTCGCCGTCAGCTCCACGGATCCCTTTGCGGTGTAGGTGTTGTTGAAGGTGGGAGCCGTAGCGGTACCGTCATAGGTGACGGTCACCTTTGTCTTGTTGTTGTCGTCCTGGTTCTGCTCTACCTTGACGTGGACCTTGACTTCCTTGGCGTCGTAGGCCACGCCGTCGACGGACTGGCCGGCCTTCTCCTCCTTGAGCGTGTAGTCGTACTCGCCCAGGTTCAGGCCCTTGACGGTCAGCTTGACCTTGCCATTCTTATCGTTGGTGCCGCGAGCGTCCTCATTGCCGTCCTGGTCGTACAAGCCGAAGGTGAACGCATCGGCCGTCAGGTCCTTGCCCGCGAGAACTTTCGTGGCCTCAACGGTGACGTCCGCCGTCGGCTTCGTGTTGGTGAAGGTCGGCACGGCCTTCTCGCCGTCGTAGGTGACGGTCGCCTTCAGCTCGCCCTTTTCGTCGGTGACCTTGACGTGGACCTTCACGCCCTTCGCGTCGTAGACGACGGTCGAGTCGGCGCCCTTCACCTCCTTGATGGTGTAGTCGTGGTCGCCCGGCGTAGCGTAGTCGATGGCTGCAAAGGCGACCTTGCCGTCCTTCTCGTTTTGGACAGTCTGGACCACGCTGCCGTCCTTGTCGAGCAGCTGGAACGTGAAGTCACTCCCCGCGAGCTCACCGCCCGTGAAGCGCTTCGTCGCCTTGAGCGTTACCGAGGTCTCCTTCGGGCGGTACGTGTTCGTGAAGGTCTTGTCTCCACTCGTTACCTGCGGTGTGGCCGTCAGCGTACCGGCGCCATCGTCTGTGACCGTCACCGTATAGGTGAGGGTATGGTTGTCATAGACCATGCCGGCCTCCGCGCCCAGCTTCTCCGCGATGGTGTAGGCGAAGTCCTTGCTCGCGGCGCCGCCCAGGTCGGCGAGCTCGAAGTCGCGCGTGAACTTCACCGTGCCATCGGCCTCGTTCTTCGCGGTGTCGAGCACCTTGCCGTCGGCGTCCTTCAGCTCGAACGTGTATTCGCCGCCCTTCAGCTTGGTGTCGTGCGTGAAGCCCGGCGCGACCGCAACGACCTTGGTCGCCGTCAGCTCCACGGATCCCTTTGCGGTGTAGGTGTTCGTGAAGGTGGGGGCATCGGCCTTGTCACCATCGTAGGCAACGGCGGCGTCCAGCTTGCCAGCTTTGTCCATGACCTTCACCGCGGCATGGTGCACCGCGTCGTCGAAGGTCACGTGGGACAGGTCGCCCTTCTTCTCCACGATGGTGTACTTGTACTCGCCGGCCTTGGTGTAGTTGATGGCCGGGAAGGTGACGGTGCCGTCCTCGCCGTTCTTGGCGCTCCGGATGGGTTGCTTGCCCTTCAGCTGCTCGGCCGTCAGATCGCCCTCGTACAAGTCGAAGGCGAACTCGCCGCCCTTGAGCGCAGCCGGCGTGCTGTCGGACTTCACATAGGCCTTCTTCGCCGCGAGCGTCACCGAGGTCTCGGCGGGCTGATACGTGTTCTTGAAGGTCGGGATATCGTTCTTGCCGTCGTAAGTGACGGTCGCCTTCGCCTTGTCGCCCTCCGCCTTCACCGAGACGTGAACCCTCACCTCCGTGGAATCGTAGGTGATGGTCGAATCGCTGCCAGCGACCTCCTTGAGCGTGTAGTCGTACTCGCCCAGGTTCAGGCCCTTGACGGTCAGCTTGACCTTGCCATTCTTATCGTTGGTGCCGCGAGCGTCCTCATTGCCGTCCTGGTCGTACAAGCCGAAGGTGAACGCATCGGCCGTCAGGTCCTTGCCCGCGAGAACTTTCGTGGCCTCAACGGTGACGTCCGCCGTCGGCTTCGTGTTGGTGAAGGTCGGCACGGCCTTCTCGCCGTCGTAGGTGACGGTCGCCTTCAGCTCGCCCTTTTCGTCGGTGACCTTGACGTGGACCTTCACGCCCTTCGCGTCGTAGACGACGGTCGAGTCGGCGCCCTTCACCTCCTTGATGGTGTAGTCGTGGTCGCCCGGCGTAGCGTAGTCGATGGCTGCAAAGGCGACCTTGCCGTCCTTCTCGTTTTGGACAGTCTGGACCACGCTGCCGTCCTTGTCGAGCAGCTGGAACGTGAAGTCACTCCCCGCGAGCTCACCGCCCGTGAAGCGCTTCGTCGCCTTGAGCGTTACCGAGGTCTCCTTCGGGCGGTACGTGTTCGTGATCACCGCAATCTGATCGTCGATCACCTGAGATGTGGCGGTGCCATCATCCTTATAGATCTGCTCCATTTTGACGACTGGCTCGGTCAGATTTCCCTTGCCGTCATCCTTCACCGTTACGGTCACTTTGTATTCGGCGCTGGAGTAGCTGACACCGCCCAGCCAACTGGGATCGCTCTTGGCGGGCGTAGTCTCGGCAATGTAGTAGGTGTACTTGCCAGGCTTCTCATACTTAATCTCTCCGAAGCTAAATTCTTCGGCGCTCGTAACGGTCTTCTCGACCTGCTTCATGCCGGCCACGGGCGCTGCCGTGGCACCATCAGGCATCGGCGTTCCATCGGCGGCGCGCAGGCAAAGCTCGAAGCTGTCGGCGCTAGTCCACTCACGGCCGGTGAACTTCTTCTTCGCCTTGATGCCTGTGAGCGTCACCGAAGACTTCACGCTGTAGCTGTTGGTGAACACCAGCTTGTTGTCTTTGGCCACCGTGCCGTCGGAATTCTGCGGGGCAATCCTGCCCGAGATGCTATTGCCTTCTTCAGTCAGATTCTTGTCACCCTGCTTGCGGCCGGTCAGCTTATAGCCCGCGGGCATCTTGTCTGCGCCGGTCAGCTCCTGCACCGCGTACTGGTCACCCTCGGCGAGACCGTACACGCGGATCGTCTGGTCGGCCGTGATGGTCTGCTCGCGGCCGTTCTCGAGGTCGAACATTTTGCCGACCTGCTTCTCGCTTGCGGTCCCCGCGTTCTCAAACACCGCGGCCTTGTACGTCTTCCCCGCCGTCGTGGGCACGGTGAACTTGAAGGTGAACCCCGCGTCCGGTTTTCCCGTCAGGCCCGCTGGCACCATGACCTTCTTCATCACCTCGAGGCTCGCCTCGCGTTCGTTCGCCACGCGCACGCAGGTGGCGCCCGTAAACAGGGCGTTCAGATTCATGTCGCCCAGGTCGGCGCGGGTGCCCTTCGCATTAGTGTCACCAGACACGTCCTGCGTGATGCCCATACGTATCCAGCCCGTCTCGGTCTCCAGGCGGTAAGGTTCGTCCTTCTTGGTGGGCCCATACTGGTAGACACGTCCATTGGCGCCGTACTTAAGATGTACCTCATTCTCGCCGCCCTTGGCGTCATTGTTCCAGGAAAGGTTGCCGTTGCCGTCGAGCGTCCCGTCGGACGTCTGGCGCTGGCCCTTGATCCACGTGAGCGTGTTGTCAATGTCGCCCTCTGCGCCAAACTGGCCCAGGCTCTTCATGAGCGAGCCCACGCCCACGAACGTCGAAACGCCGTCATCAACTGTACCAGCATCGGCGTGGACGCCGTAATCGTCCACAATCACCTTGATGAGCCTGTCATTAAGCAGGAAGCCATTGGGCGCCGAGACCTCCTTCAGGAAGTAGGTACCCTTCACGAGCGGCTCGCTACTGTCGCTCGTAGACGGGAATACGCCCGCCCCTTCGAGCTTGACCGGGTTGGCGACCGACCTCGTCGTCAGGGTGTCGTAGGGGGCCTGGTCGCCATCGAGCACGGCCTTGCCGTTCGCATCCGTAGTCACCTGGGTGGACTTGTAAAGGCCGAACTTCGCCCCGTCAACGGGCTTACCCTCGGTATCGGTCTTCTGCACGAACAGGCGATTCTGGATGTTCGTGACGAGCAGGCGCGTGGCGAACTGCCGCTTGAAGTTCGTGCCGTCTGCGATGTCGTCGCTGTACACGTGGACTGTGTTCTTAGGCGTCGCGTCGCCGATCGAGCTCGCCGTTGTGTGGTAGATGGCCACCGTGTACTCGGCATCCTTGCGGGCATCACCGCTCAGCAGGTAGTAGTACTTGGAGATGTCACCGGGCAGATTTTGAATCTCTACCTGGTACTGGCCGCTTGTGTTGAGCGTGAAGGCGTGCAGGTCCTTCTTCGCCGCCTCGATAGCACCGGTCATGCCCGGCTCCTTGGCGAGGGTGTATCCCGCTCCCGTCGATGGGTCGCCCGACACGGCGTACCAATTGCTCGGATCTTTGATACCTGTGCCTGCGCTTTTGTCGCGCTTGAGCACCACAGCGAACAGTATGCCGGAGTCCAGATTGACGGTCTTGTCGGACTTCGTCAGGTCATTATTTGCCTTGTACACGGTCGACGGCGCGGTGATGGTCTCCTTCGCGGCGGCGAACGCACCGGTCTTCCACACGACGCTGCCCACGTCCATACCGCCGCGGTTGATGATGACGCCGCCCGCGCCGTTCTCAGCGCTCGCGGGCACGTACTCGAGCTGCATGCTACCACCCGTCGCCGCGAGACTCGAGCGGTATCCCTCGGGTACGCGCGTCTCCTTCAGGAGGTAGTACTTGTTGTTGTCGTGATCCTTGTTGTAGAGATCGTCGAAGTTGATGACGCCGTTGTCCACGTCGTTCGTGAGCGTTAGGTGGCCGGCCTCGTCCGTGGTACCGGAGCCGATGAGCTCGCCCACGGTCTTGAAGTCCTTGTCGGTCTTATAGAGCTTGAACTCGGCACCCTGTACGAACTTGCCGTCCTGGTCGAACTTGATGATGTCGGACTCGGGCACCGTCACGAGGTTGAACTTGAGCTCCATGTTGGAGTCGGTGGCGCCGCGCTCCAGGTAGAAGAACTTGAGGGTGTGGTTGGTGCCGTCGGCGAAGGTGTTGCCGTTGAAGCCCGAAGTGTCCTTATTCGCCTTCTGGTACTTGTTCTTCAGTGTGCCGTCGTTATTACCGTTCACCTTAATGTCGCCCGTACAAAAGTTGATGCTCAGACTCGCGCGGTTGTGAATACCGCCGATATCACCCACGAGGACATCGTCGATGAACACCCAGACGTCATCATCGCCGGCGAACTCGAACACCATGTCGTCGCCCGCGTTCGTCTTGCCGCCAGCAGGCTGCACGAATCGCGTGGACATTGAGAGGCCGAAGTGGTGGTTGACGGGGCGGCCGTCGTTGTAGCGCGAATCACCGGTGTTGTCTGCCTTGATGCCGGTTTGGACGAGCCGGCCGTTTTCCTCTTTGAGCACCTTGTCTGCCGCGTCGAACGGGAAGAACTGACCCTGGTGGGACGAATCGCCCGCTTTGTCAATGCCCCAGGTGTCATAGATGTCGAAGGCATTCTTGTCAGCGTTGTAGGCTGCGTAGTTTTTGGAGCTGTCATAGACGTAGTAGCCGTTCTGAACCTTGAGGAGGCCCGTCACGCCAAAATGGGACGTCTTGCCGATCTGGGCAGAGGAATCGAACAGGTAGCAGAGGGACTCGCCGCCCCAGGTTTTGGAAAGCTGCGGATAGCCGTCTAAAAGCGTGTTGTTGACAATGCCGGGCTGCGGGTTCGTGTTGCCCGTCCAATGGTTGAGCGACTCACCACCCTGGCCGTCGTTAAACTGGAACCGGTGGTTTGCGTTGACGCCGCCGTTGCCGGAAACCGACAGATGGTTATCGGGATTCACCCAGTAATCAAACAGGTTGATTGTTGTCCCCGAAGGCGAAATCGTCGTAACCGTGTGGTCCGAAAACGCCGCTTCCGCACGGGTCGGCAGGAAGAAACTCGCCGTCAGCGCGACGGCGAGGGCCAAAACAATCACATATGGCGAGACCGGGCGCAGCCCACGACGACGGCCATAAGACATGACGGACCACCGCTCGCGCGGCCGGTGTTCACCAGGAAGTTCCCTGCTTAGACACCCCCCCGGTAGCATTATTCACGAGTCGAGACGTCGTCTCTCTGAGCTCCTGCATAATTTCCTCCCTAGTCACACGGCGACCTGCCCGGGTGCTCCCCGGGGGCCGAGGCAGTCTGGCACATGCCCGCAGTCGTTCAAGGAATACCAGCCCCAGCATATGTCTCTTAAGATATCTTAGTCTTATTCTATGACAGTTTTTGTCTCATTACCGATGAAATCGGCTCAGTCCCTTTGTCGCATGCTAGAGCGTGTGGAGCAGGGCGATGAGGAAGCGGATGCCCTGGAGGTAGGCGCGACGGGTGATGCGCTCGTTGGTGCCGTGGACGCCGCGGTCGCATTCGTCATCGTCGACCACAAAGGCGGAGAAGCGGATGCACTCGTGGCAAATGCGCTGGTAGTTGGCGGCATCGGTTGCACCAATCACGGTCGAGGGCACGATGCTCATCGGCTCTTGGCCCACCGCAGACGATCCGTTTTCCTCCGTCGGCTTGGGATCACGGAAATAGCGGGCGGCGATGGCGCGGACGGCCTCGAGCCCCGGACCGCCCACGCGCGGGGACGGCGAGGGCTCGGAGCTGCCGGGGCCCAGCTCGACCTCGACTCGGCCGGCGAGCCCAGCGGTGGCAACGGCCTCGCGGCAGCAGGCCACGACATCGGCCACGCTCGTACCCTCGAGCATGCGGAAGTTGATATTGACCCACATATCTTGCGGCATTACGTTGGCACCGGTACTGCCGCCCTCGATTTGCGTGGGCGCACAGGTGGTGGTCACAAGCGGGTACAGCTTTTTGCTGGCAAGGCAGTCGCGCACGATGGCATCCTTGCTGGCAGCAATCTCGTCTGCGGAATAAAGCCCCAGCTCGACGAGCTGCGCGGCAAGCAGATCGGTCACACGCGCCGGCCACTCGATATCGCAAATCGCGGCAATAGCGCGGCTGAGCACTTCGAGCGACGTGCCACCGTAAGGGTTGGAAGAATGCCCGCCCTCGCTCTTCGTCCTGAGCACGATATCGGCATATCCCTTCTCGGCAAGATCGGCATGCATAAGCCAACCCTCACCCGCGCTGTACTCGGCAGCCGCAACGATACGATAGTCGCCCTCGTCGATCAGGTACTCAAGCTCAACGCCACGCTCCTCGAGCGCGCGGCCAATGGCACCCGCGCCGCACTGCGTGGTCTCCTCATCCTGGCCAAAAGCCAGCAGCAGGGTTCGCTCGTGTTGCCAGCCGTGCGCCAGCGCATACTCAACGGCCTCCAGGATGCCCGCAACCTGGTCTTTCATATCGATGGCGCCGCGACCCCAAATATAGGTGTCGTCCACGTGCCCGCTAAAGGGATCGTGCGTCCAGTCCGTCTCGGTGCCCGGCACCACGGGAACCACGTCCATGTGGCCCATGAGCATGACCGGCTTGAGGGCGGGGTCGGCGCCGGCAAGCGTCACGAGCAGCGAATGGTCGATGAGCTCGACCTCGCCCGTCGCAAACACGCGCGGCCAGGCCTGCTGCATATAGGCGCGCAGGTCGGCAAACGCCTGCCAGTCCACCGTCTGGGCATCCATGCTCGAAATCGTCGGAAACGACAGCACGCGGCCCAGGCGCTCGCATGCGCCGACCTCGTCGATATCGGCAAAATCATCCTCGTGCGCAAAGAAACGCCAAACCTCGGCCATGCCTTCCTCCAAAAACAGCGTGGCAAAGAGGCGGTCCCTTTGCCACGCTCGCTTGCATTATTTGTCGTTGAGATAACGCGAGAGAAACTCGCGGGTGCGCTGGTGCTTAGGATTGCCAAAGAGCTCAGCCGGCGCGGCGTCCTCGAGCACCACGCCCTGGTCCATAAAGACCACGCGGTCGGACACGGTGCGTGCGAAGGCCATCTCGTGGGTAACGACGACCATGGTCATGCCGTCGGTGGCGAGCTTGCGCATAACGTCGAGCACCTCGCCCACGATCTCGGGATCGAGCGCGGAGGTAGGCTCGTCAAACAGCATGATCTGCGGGCTCATGCACAGGGCGCGGGCGATGGCAACGCGCTGCTTTTGGCCACCGGACAGGCGACCGACCGCGGCATGGGCGAATTTTTCGAGTCCCACGCTCGCCAGATGCTCCATCGCGACCTGCTCGGCCTGATCTTTGCTCATCTTTTTGAGCGTAACGGGCGCGAGCGTGCAGTTGTCGAGCACATCCATGTTGTTGAACAGGTTGAAGCCCTGGAACACCATGCCGATGTCCTCGCGCAGCTTGTTGATGTTGCAGCGCTCGGCCGTGAGATCCTGACCGTGAAACCAGATGTGGCCCGTGTCCGGAGTCTCGAGCAGGTTGAGGCAACGCAGCAGTGTCGACTTACCCGAGCCCGAGGCGCCGATGATGGTGACGACCTCGCCGGGGCTAACGGCCAGGTCGATGCCCTTGAGCACCTCGAGCGAGCCAAAGCTCTTGTGCAGGCCCTCAACGCGGATAAGCGGCTCTTTGGTTTGCGCGGCCGCAACGCCGGTAGTGGCGGTATCTGCCATGATGAATCTCCTCGTCTTGTGCCTAGTTGGAGCTGGGCAGCGTGGCCGGAGCCTCAGCGCCGAGCTTTTTGCCAAAGGCCTCGAGCAGGCGGCTCGCCACGAGCGTCAGGATCAGGTAGACCACGAGCGCCACGCAGTAGACCTCCATCTGGCGGTAGTACACGCCGGCGACGGTGGTGGTGGCGTACATGAGGTCGAACACGCCGATGACCGAAAGCACCGACGAGTCCTTGATGTTGATGATGAGTTCGTTGGTGAGCGCGGGGATCGCGTTTTTAATGCCCTGCGGGAACACGACCTTGCGCATGGCCTGCCATTGCGACAGACCCAGCGAGCGCGCTGCCTCGGCCTGGCCGGGGTCGATGGACTCGATGCCGCCGCGCAGGACCTCCATCATATAGGCGGTGGAGTTGAGCGAAATGGTGACGAGACCCGCGGTAAAGGTGCTCCAGATCTGGTTGGCCTGTGCCGTCTCGAACCCCATGCCGCGCAAAACGGTAAAGCCCACATAGTAGATGAGCAGGCCCTGCACCATCATGGGCGTGCCGCGTACGATGGTGGAGTAGACGGTCGCAAAGCCTCGGCCGATGCTCTTAAAGAAGCGCGTGAGGTCGTTGTCCACGCGGTCGAACGTCTGGATACGCAGGAACACCAGCAACAGCGCCAGGAAGAAGGCGATGATGGTGCCAAAGAACGCGAGCGCGATGGTGATCTCGATGCCGCGGATGAAGAAGTCGCCGCTCCTGTAGGTCATGTAGACCAGGCTCGACAAAAAGTCGCTGGGGTTGGAATCCGAGACAATGCTCACCTGCACCAGGTCGATAAACGACATGATGCAGCGGTCCACGAAAAAGATCGCTGCGATGGCGACCACAACATAGCTACCCAGGCGCGCGCCGCGGCGGAAACGCTCGGATGCGAACGGCGATTTTTCGCGATAGTCGCTCCAGTGCATAAGCTTGGTGACCAGCGCCGCCGCCGACACGACGAGCCAGGCCCAAAGAATCGCCCAAAGGCAATCCTGGAACACGCCCGTGGGGGCCAAGAAGCTCAGCAGCGTGGGGTTGCGTTGGCTAAACGCCAGGCCGAGCGCCGCGATAACGCTCGTGCCCAGGTATACATAACGGTGGTCGGCCTTGATAAAGGAGGCCAGACGATTAATGACTTTCATGCTGCCTCCCTATGCCGGCTGACGGTCGAGGCACGCGTCCCACATTTGGTCGCGTTCCTCTTGGCTAATGCCCTTGAGCGTCTTGTCGATGAGCTTAAGCAGCTTGTCCGAGCCCTTGCGGCAGCCGACGTTTGCCGTGACCTCCTGTTTAAAGCCCTCGCCCTCGGCAAATTGAATCGGCACGATACCCGGGTTTTGGGCCATATAGCCCTTCTCGTTCTCGGTGTTATAGGTCACGGCGTCGCAGGTGCCCTGCAGCAGATTCGAAAACACCGTGGGGACCGAGTCGACCGGGTTTTTGTGGACAACGCCCGGGATCTCGTCGATGACGGTATCGAGCATGGTGTCCTTTTGGCCGAGCACCGTAGCGCCGCTAAAGTCGCTGAGCTTGGTGGCGTTTTGGTAGGGCGAGCCCTCTTTTACGAACAGGCCAAAGTAGCCGATGAAGTACGGGTCGGAAAAGCCGACGGACTCCTCGCGCTCGGGCGTGGCGCTCATGCCGGCGATGATGAGGTCGATCTGCCCGTTGTTGAGCGAATCGATAAGACCCGAGAAGCTCTGCTTGACGGCAACGGGCTCGCCACCGAGGGCCTTGCAGACGATCTTGGCGATCTGCACGTCGTAACCATCGGCATAGGCGCCCTGCACGTTGTCGATGGGGATGGTGTACTCGCTGGCTTCGGAGACCTGCCAGTTGTACGGGGCGTAGGCCGCCTCCATGCCGATGCGGATCTTGTCCTTGCCGATCACGGAATCGGACAGGTCGTCGCGACCGCCGCCCGTCGTGGGCTGAACTACTTCCAGCGTGGAGGGGCGCTGGCAACCGGCAAGTGCGCCGGCGACGACAGAAGCGCTCGCAGCGAGAGCACTGCCCAAAAAGATGCGACGGCTGCATACCGGCTGTGGATGCGCGTCGCGTTGATGGGGAGAATGCATAATCTGCCTTCCCTGTTGAATCGTATGCTGACGACTTAACAGGATATACGCCAGCGACCAGCAGCGCAGCACAAGCTCGAAAAATTAATAGGCACGCGGTAGTCATTGGGGACGTCGATGTTTTGGCAATGCCGGCGAGCGACGTCCAGAGCGACAAGTGGCATGAAAAAGGCAAGGCATGACCAGAAGGTCTATGCCTTGCCTTTTGAATGACAACTTGTCGCTCTGGACGACGCGCAGCATCGACCGAGCGGCGGAACCTCTAGAGCAAGGTAACGCTAAAACTGCGCTTGTCCGTCTTGCCCGAGGCCAGGGTGATGGTGTTGACCTTGTGCTCAAAGACATCGTCCTCGGTGTCCATGGTGGTATGACCGGTCCAGGGCTCGAGCGCCACAAACGGAGCGTCGTTGGCGGCAGACCACACGCCAATGTACTTAAAGCCCTCAAAGTCGATCTTGACGCCGTGGCCCGACTTGCGGCCGCGCAGTGTGAGCGTGGAGCCCGGAGTATCGGTGAACATGATGGCATCGTTATCGAAGCTGCGGTGCGTGATGGGCAGCACGTCCGAGTTATCGGGAGCCTTGTAGCTGCCCTCGAACGTCATAAGACCGTCGGGCGTGATAATGGGGGCCTCGTTGGTCCAAGCCTCGGTAAACGCCAGCTCGTAATCCTCGAACGCCTCATCCTCGGCACCGGGGGCGGGCACGTTAAATGCGGGGTGGCCGCCCACCGAGAACGGCAGGTCCACGTCGCCGGTGTTGGTGACGGCAAAGGTCTGCGTGAGGGTGGCGTCGCCGGTCAGGGCATAGGTCATGTTGAGCTTAAAGTGGAACGGAAAGGCCTTGAGCGACTCGGGCGTATCGGTGATCTCGTACGTTACCGAGGAGCCGTCCTCCGAAACCTCGACCAGCTCGTGCTCGACGATGCGCGCGAGTCCGTGGCGCGGCATCTCGCAGGTGCCGGCCGCAGACGTTGCCGTGTTGTTGCGCAGCGAGCCCACAATAGGGAACAGGATGGGCGCGTGCTTGCCCCAAAAGGCGGGGTCGCCCTGCCACAGATACTCGTTGCCGTTGAGGGCAAGGCTCGTGAGCTGGGCGCCCATGGAATCGATGGCCGCGGTGAGGCCGCCGCGCTTGATGGTAGTGACAGTAGACATGCTACTTCCTCCAATGGTAAACAACGGTGTCGATGGTTATTGTCCCACTCTTGGCGGCGGGGTTGAGCGGCAGGCGCAGTTATTGAGCAATAGCGTAAAGGTCAAACCCGCCCTGCGGCGTGCTATCGACCGTGTCGGGAGCCTGTGAATTAAAACTCACCGGAACCATGCGCTTTGAGGCGCGGTAACGCGTGCCGTCGGTGGCGACGGGCGGTTCATCGACCGTGAGCTCGTAGTCGCCGGGCTTGAGTTCGATGCCGTCACCTTCGGAATTGACGTATTGATACTCGTCGATTGCTTGTCCCTTGAGCGTGCGGCCCACGATATGGACGAGCATTTGGCTGTCGCCGCGCGCGGTATCCCACGTCGCGCCTTCCTTAACCTCGACTGACACATGCACCGAGCGCGTGCGGCTGAGCGATTGCTCGACGGACATCTCGACCTTGGCGGCGTCTTGGCGCTGCTGCTCAACATGGCCCCAGATGCTGCCGATTGCCGAGCAGGCGATAACGCCGGCCATGAAGGCAATGAGGATGGGGCCGAGCGGAGAGCGGCGACCCGCGTCTTCCTCATGAGCCAGGTCGGGACGATGCGTTGGCGCAGGCGCCTGAGCACCCTGCGCGGGCACGTCGAGAATGCTGAAAGATGCCGTACTGCCGGGGTCGATGGTGTGGCGCGGCTGCGGGGTCTTGGCCGGCGAGATGGACATGTCGGCTGGCTCACCCAGCGTGGCCGTGGCATCGGCCTTTGCCTCGTCGGCCTCGGCCTGGGCCCAGGCCTGTTCAAAAGTCAGGGGCTCGGCGGCATCGGAGGCGGCGTCCGTCTCGACGGCATCGTTGCCGGTCTCGTCCTCGTCGCTCGACACGTCACGCGGCGCGGGCTCGTCCCACTCCTCGTCCGGAGCCTCGCCCTCGCTATACCACCATTCAAAGTTATCGATATCCATACGGGGCGCCCCTTAGGCCTCGCAAATAAACACTTGCTAGCCTTATACCCGCAGACGGCGCCGGAGCTCGCCGACACAGACAGGAAAAGCGTCGCAACATTCGCCGCTTTTCCTCGTTTTCGAGATTTTCGCCGAATGTTGTGATGGTTTGGGCGACTGGCTGGCAGCGCAATGTGACAAAGGGACTGCCCCTTTGTCACATTCTGTTAGAGTTGCAGGGATTGAATCCCGCTTATTCATGCGACATTGGAGTGACAACCTTGACCGCCGCAACCACGCCTAAAAGCAAGTCAACCGCCGCCGTGCTCTCCCCTGCGCGCACTAAGCTCTGCTTGGCGCTGCTCGTGCTGTTGGGATTCTCGCTCGGCTGCTCCGAGTTCGTGGTCATCGGTATCGAGAGCGACCTGGCGACGGAACTCGACGTATCACTTGCTACTGCGGGCCAACTCATCAGCGTGTTCGCGCTGGTCTACGCCATCGCCACGCCGGTGCTTGCGCTCAGCACGGGGCGATTCCGCCGCTACCAGCTGCTCGTGTGCTACAGCATCGTCTTTGTGCTCGGCAACTTGGTCATGGCTCTGGCGCCCAACTTCCAGGTGCTGTTTATCTCGCGTATCATCCTGGGCTCCGTCTCGGGCGCACTGCTCGCCGTGGGCGTGACATACATCCCCGAGCTGCTGTCCCCGCAGCAAACTTCGCTTGCCATCTCGGTGGTATATGGTGCGTTTTCCGTGGCAATGGTCTTTGTGACCTCGATTGGCAAATTTGTGGCCGACACGCTCGACTGGCACGTGGCCATGTACGGCACGCTGGCCTTTGCCGTTTTGATCTGCGGAGCGCTCGTAGCGTTTATGCCCCGCGCCGGTCAGACCGATGAGCCCGCCACCTTCCGCGAGCAGGCGGGGCTGCTACGCGAGCCGAGCATCATCACCGGCATGCTTATCTTCTTGTTTGGCGTGGGCTCGGTCTATGTGTTCTACGGCTATGTGACGCCTTATCTTGAGCAGGTGCTGGGCATGGGCACCGTACAGGCGAGCACCACGCTCATGGCCTATGGCGTGTTCTGCCTGATTTCGAACATCCTGGGCGGATGGATCGATGCGCGTTTTGGCATGAAGGCGCTGCTGGTTACGTTTGCGCTGCAGGCGGCGGCGTTGCTCGGGCTGTTTGCTGTGGGCGGCACCATGCCGCTCGCGCTGGTCTTTGTCTTTAGCCTGGCGATGCTCATGTACCTGTTCTCGGTATCGTGCATCACGCACTTTATGGACGTGGCTCGCAGCCGCCATCCCAAATCGATGGTGCTCGCAAGTTCGGTTGAGCCCATGGCGTTTAACGTCGGCATCTCGTTTGGCACCGCAGTGGGCGGCGCCGTGGTAAGCAGCATTGGCATTGCGTACGTGGGTGCAGTGGGCGCCGCGTTCTCGCTTGTGGCCTGGGCGCTCACGCTGGTGACGATTAAGCTCGCCCGCTGGGAGCGCAAGCGGGCAAGGGCGTAGGCGTAGATGCGATACTCGAGCTCGATGATGGCGATCGAACGAAAATCGCATATGCAACGTGTACTGTTTATCTGCCATGGCAACATCTGCCGCTCGACGAGGTAACCGCTGATTATCAGGCGTATTAACCATTCAAATCATCTGGTCTACTACCTTTTTACTACTCATTAGAGGCTCAGACACGACAGACCAGATGGTTCCGCTTTTCACAACAGCCTACTTTTTCGACCGTTCAACAGGTCAGTAGATTAAATGGCTTATCAGCATGCTAGAGTTGTACCTGCTACACAGCTCTAGCATTTTTTAATGCTCGCGCTTCACAACTGAAGACACTCAACCAGCGACAAGGAGGGGTATTTGCCCTTTCTCCTTGCTGGTTCGTGCTATTGCGAGGCGCTCGGAGCTGTGTAGCAACTGTGGGTGGATACTCCTCCTTTTCGTGCTACACATTCCGCTCTTCGGATGAGCCTCCTTCCGCAGTTTCCGTCACGCCAATGGAAGGAGAACGCATCGTGCACAAACACATAGCTTTCATCTCTCAAAAAGTTCAATTTGCTGCACAACAATTCCGTTATCACGATGAATAAAACGTGACCCTCGTCCGTTAACCCCAAGCTGCGAAATCGGTGTCAGTTCACACCGATAGCATTTAATTCACAAACGTCTTGAAAAGAAATACTTGGTGTCATAAAGACGTTGATGCACCGATCGCCAGAGAAAGGATGATTTTTATGGCAAACAAAGCACCAGCACAATGCCCATCTTGCGGAGAACGCACAGGTTGGAAATGCACAGGAGAATCTAATAAAGGCTTCAGTGTGGGAAAAGCCGCCGCTGGAGGTCTGCTTTTAGGCCCCATTGGCCTCGTGGGCGGAGCACTTGGCAAGAAGAAAAAGACGTATTACTGCCAGAACTGCGGATTCCGCGAAGACTACGATGCGTAAGGGACGACACCCATGACGGACGAAAACACTGGCACCGAAAGTGAAAGCGCGAAGTTTGCGACGCACTTTAAAAAGGCATTGCTGCCTATGCTTGCTGTCTGCCTTCTTTGCGCCCTATACATCACCAGCTGTGCTTGCATATTGAATTCTTTCAATGATCCGTCAAGCTCCTCTTCTTCTGCCGCCTATGATGAAAATGATGAAGACTCTGAGGACGATGATGAAGACTCTGAGGACGATGATGATTATTCTTCTTACTCCAGCTCCTCATCGAGCTCATCTTCTAGCACATTATTAGATGAGGACGATTGGGTTGATACGGATGACGGCAAAACGTATCTAAAGTCTGACTCGGAAGACGGTGGCACAGACTATATCGACACCGATGGGGAGTACGCCATTCATAAAAATGCTGATGGAACTGGAGCAATTGCTGACGGCAATGGCAATAAAGCCGTGGATAACGATGGAGACGGAAAACTCGATTCCTATTCAACCGATAATGGAAAAACTTGGAACAGTCTCCAATGACACGGCAATATCTATCGCTCGGCTAGATAAGCGCTGATTATCAGGCGTATCAGCCAACCAAACACAGCGTTTACCAAGTGTCGGAGGAAGGAAAGCCCAATGAGCCAAAAGAACCGCCCGTTTGCTGTTACGGCAGAACTCGTCCCGTCTCTGATTTCCACTGCAATCAACGATTGCGCCCCATCAGCCTATCAGCCGCTTTACGCAACAAGCCCGACCATCTGACGAAGCGTTCATGATCAATCTTGAAAATGGCACTGCCACGATGAGCGATGCCAGCATTCTGGCTTTTGTTTGCGGCAAACCACAAACAGAGCCTTCAGCCACATCTTCACGTTTTCTTGGAGGAACAAATGCGCAAACAAGCATTGCTCATCCCATTGTTGGCTTCATGTATCCTGCTGAGCGGCTGCGCAAGTCAGGGGACAAAACTCGACCAGCAGATTGCCTCAATCGGAAAAATTACCGCCGACTCTTGGGACGAGCTTCAGTCTCTTAATAGCCAATATAAAGAACTTGATGCTAGCGGGAAGCGGGATGTTAAACACTACAAAGACTTGGAAAGCGCCCTCGTAGAATGCTCGAAGCTCAGAACCGACCAGCAATTTAGCAAAGATTTGAAAAAGTCGATCCATTGGCGGCAAAAACACGCGGACGATACGGATCAGGGTGTTTTAGTAGATGCTGAGCTAGCAAAGCTAGAAAAATACCGTTCCGCAGATTTCTCCAGCGACACGGTTAAGAACTCTTGCACCAAGTATTTGGAAGGACTCGACACCCAAAAAGCCGCCCTCGGCGAAGCCCTTAAATCGGACGAGCAAATTGAATGGCAAAAGGGCATGGTTCTTCGTTACGAAGCGCTCAACGAGCTTTATGAGGAGATAGGATTCCTTGCCACGGACGATGACTTTGTCTCTAATTACATCGCAGGACTAGACAAACAGAAGAAGCTGCTAACAGCTCTCGAAGCCATTGAGGCCGATATCGACAGCCAGACCGACCGAATCGACAACGAGGTAACATGGACTGACTATTCTGCCAGCTTCGAGGTCGACAACAACACCGACTATCAATTTGATTCGGCTTGGGAATGTTCGCTAAAAAATGAGTCGGGCACCGTGACTGAAAATTCAACATGCCAAGTTGATAACATTAAGCCTCATTCTAGATATACGGTGACGTTCTACTTCTCCAATCCCGATAGCGGTTATGGTGGATGCGAATGGAATAACTACTACACGGATATTGTCTATTAAGGCCATCTTTCAATAACCATTAATTAATAGAGTGACCATGGAACCATTGAATTGCAAGCTCATCGACCTTTGCGCCGATGAAGAAAACCCTGAAGGGCGCAAATTAGCCCATGAAACCCTAGCCCGTCTCTGCGTTGCTATTGAGCGAACCGCAGAGACCAACCAATCCAAAGGAAAAGTCGATCAGCCCAACGACAGCGCACCAAGCACGTGCATCAAAATCCGTTCTGAAGCACGTCGCATCTCACGGCACCTCAGGGCTCGCAAGAGATCCGTCATAGCCTTCGCCGTATTGTTCGCATTACTTATCGCCAGCACGGCTATTGGAGTCCATTCATATAGCGAGCAGGTTGAGAGCTACAACGCACTTTCCGCTAAGTACGATTCTCTTTCAGATGACTATGATGATGCGTTCGACAAGGCAACTCTTTTGCAAGATAACAACAACAAGCTGCGGAGCCGCATCGAAAAGATACAGAACGAAAAAGCAGATTTAAGTCGAGAGCTTACTCTCTATAAAGACCAGCAGGCAACTATCGACGATGAGAAAGCGAAGCTCGAAGAACTCCACTCCCAGCTTGATGCTCTTCAAAGCGAGCGCGATGAACTCCAAAAACAGGTTGATGCGAAGAAACTGGAGCAAGAGCGCGCCCAACGGGAGGCTGAACAAAACCGCATCCAAAGTGAAGCTCAGGCCACGCAGGGCCAAACCGTGTACTGGGTCTCGGGCGGCAGCGTCTACCACACCACGCCAAACTGCCCAACGCTGAAACGCTCATCTGGAATTCACAGCGGAAGCATCTCCGCAAGCGGTAAAAGCCGCTGTTGCAAGGTCTGCGGATAACAGTGAAATAGCTGCATAATGATAATTAAACTTGGAGGAGGGTGCATGATGCCCTTCCTCCAAGTCATTCTCCATGGCCTCTACGGCACATTCTATTGCCTTTCAGTTTTAGACCAGACCAAGAGCTATGCAGCCTTGGAACGTTTCCTATAGTCTTGCCAGTTGGGCAACAAAACATATTTCCTAAGGAGATAGCGAACCTGTTCCATATTCCAACCCTTTGTTGGCACTTGTTTTTCGAAGAGTTTGACCAGTGATGCCACTGTTTTCAGGTTGAAGCTATATCTAGCAGAATCAACCTCTTCAAGAGAATAATAAAACGGCGGCCTCTCCGCTCCTTCTTTAAGTCCGAACGAGGTGCACGATTCAATCCTATTTATTGAACCATAGTCCGACAATAACCAGGGACTTTTCTCAGCAAGGGAACTCTCCCACGTTGCCTTAAATCGCCCAAGTACGTACTCAGACATATCAGACCACTCGCCGTGTTTTATTACATCAGCAAGAGATTTATATCCATGTTTGCGAACATACTCGATGCGATACGAATCAAAAGACTCTCGATACTCTTCGTCATAGTAAAGAGGATGGTCTCCCCAATATACGATCACCTCCTTTTTTACTTCAACCCAATCTATCTTTGCAGCGCGGTCGACAATAAGACTCCTTCTTTTGCCGCTCAGCTTGGATGTCAGCTCTTGAAATAGGTCATCGTCTATCTTCTTGTCTTTTTTTGCATAATAAAGACGATCCCCATATAGTCCAAAATATTTAGAAAGCTCGCCATTGGTCAGTCTTGCCGTCTGCCACTGTCCATTTGCTGTATGGTACATATTTCGCGTATATTCTCGAACGAACAGTGACCCAAATAGGATGGAAAACTCTTCCTCGGTTTCCGACTTCCTCCCGTTCGTCTTTCTCCCGTCGACTCTCGCCAGCGGCTCCTCGTAGACCTCGTTTACAACAAACAATCGATTGGTCGGCCTCTCATAACGGCAATACAGTTCCCAATGCTTCAGTTGCAGTTGCTTCGACTTGCCCGTTTTTGGTTTCTCGTGAAATAGCTCACACATTTCCTTGTAGCTGTACTCTCCAACTTTTAGCCCTAAATCCAAATAAACCTCCTATCAATCCAACTGAACTACCTTCCTGCACGAATTTAATTTGTCACTATAAATTTTTATTAACTTATAGATGCTCGATTTCATCTCGCATAATTTGTCACCAATCAACTACCATATATAATTAAATTATTTAGGGACTTGAAAGGTGACAAATATAAACATTTGCTACGTCTCGAAGAGATGTAGCAAACTATAAGTAATGCGAGATTGATATTGTTAAACATGCAGGTAGATACGTTAGTAAGTAGCGGATATAAACTTACCTCCCTTAATTAAAATTACCAACTCCGCTATTTAGGTACAGTGAAAGTATCCCCTAGCATGTAACGGCTATACGCCAAACCATCAATATCAATTCCCTATTTCGCGATATAGTTTTGAGCTATCGAGTTTATATGTTTGATTTTTATTTACCACGACATACATTTTTGTTGCCAGCTTCTCTATATAGAGTGCTCCTGCTGATACCAGTCTTTTCACATATCTCTTTAACCGACTTCGTTCTGTCGTTTCCAAATAGATAGAGAGCCATGTTGAGAGCGTCTTCATCAACATTAGGTCTGCCGAACTTCACACCTTGCTTCATAGCGGCCTCCCTGCCCTCGGCAGCATTCTCAAGGATGATCTGCCTCTGGAACTCAGCAATCGCTGACAGCATATGAAATATCAACTTGCCTGCTGGAGTGGTTGTATCGATAGCCTCTTTCTTGCTATGAACCTCGACATGCATCTGTTCGAAGGTCTCCATAAGGTCAATTAGGTCTTTAGTACTCCTGCCAAGTCGAGACAACTCAGTGATATAGACTTCATCGCCCTCGCGCAGACGAGAGAGCATATCTTTCAGAGCAGGACGATTGGCGTTCTTGCCCGAAGCCTTATCGATAAATATCTGGTTATCCTTTAAGCCAAGCTCATGCGCATATTCAAGCTGCCTTGCCTCGTTCTGTTCCTTTGTTGAGCAGCGAGCGTAGAGAAACTTCATCGCGTGCCTCCAATTCCTATATGTCTCAAAAGTCCTATTAGTATTTTATATTGAGACATATACTTTTGGAATATCTTTTAGGACACTATTTGATTCAAAAGACTCACTTGGGGAGTGGTATTTCTCATGTCTCAAATGTTATGAATTTTGGGATACACCGTAACGCAGCTCAACTCTCTTACGCACTCCCAGCTTGCAAAAGATGCGTTACCTCATAAGCCCCTACCCCAGTCTGTTTTGTCGCATACGGGGTGTTTTACACTTTGGCCTCAACTTCTACTTGGCAGACCCCATCTATGTAGTTGATATCAACATGACAGGAAGAATAAATTCCTCCGACCGTCTACCTTCACTGTAAATAGCGTATTACCAAGGCATAATCGCCAATGCTATCGAGAAGACCGCTAGCTGCCTAAAACGCCTTGAATCTTCGCGCCCTGAGAAATGCCAGCAGGAAGCGGCACCGTTCGCCCTTTTAGTCAAAATGAAAGCCCGTGTCCTTGATACAATCTCATCTACCACACCGCAACATCCATATATTTGGATGGAGCTTCACAATGGCATAGCTGCCGCTTTGTGTATGCAAACAGGCGAATTGGAGGGCACCCGCCTTTCAAGGTCTGTTCGCATATGCATGTGAAGCCTTGCGGTGTGGTAACTGTGGTAGGTGTCCTCCACATCGCTTCATTTAGTTGATGTGCTTCTCCCCTTCCACTTTGTCGGAATTTCTTTGGAAGGAGAGGTCATGCCCCTTATCAACTGCCCAGAATGCGGGAAGCAAGTTTCAGACAAAGCTCCGACCTGCCCAAATTGTGGCTTTCCGCTGAACAGCATCTCCAGCAACGAAGCAACCAGCAGTACAGAAGATACTCAAAGCGACCAGCCAGAATCTGTGACCGAGAAGCAAAAAGATGGTTCCTCGAATGAAGCGCAGGACAATAATAAGCTCCCCGATACGCAAACGAAAAAGCCAGCGCAAGAGGGGCAAAAGAAAAAGAAGCAAGTCGTTTCAGGCAAAATGAAATTGACAGCAGCAGTACTCGGCATAGTCGCAGTCGCAGAAATTGCCGTTGGGGCTATGCTTGCATCGAACATCATCTGCATACACGAGTGGAGCGGAAACAACTGTTGCCAAGTCAATCACTGCTATAAATGCGGAAAAGTCGATCCGAATGGAAAGATTGACCCCGATGCACACAGCTGGAACTCTGCAACGTGCACCGAACCGAAAACTTGTGTCAACTGTAGGAAAACCGTCGGAGAGAAAAACCCAGACAATCATTGCTTCGAGGACAGAAGCGATGGCTCAAAAGTCTGTACGCGCTGTGGAAAGATAATTCCAGCCCCGAATAGCACCGACGAAGCGGGAGACGATAGCCCTTCAACCACAACTAGTCAGTCATCTGAAGACAACAACCAAACCGCGACAGAGGAGACCGCCCCTTCCGCATTTTCCTTTTCCCCTAGCTCCTTCAATAGAAAGCTCAAAAGCAATCTAGACGCAGACGTTATCGACAAGAGCACCGATGAGCTTATTTCCTATGTGTTTGTTGATGACATAAAGAACCCCGATATGTACGCAATGCTCTCTTTTACGACAATGGACGGGCAGAGCAATCTGACAAAGAGCAGCAGGTATGACAGCTCCTGCAACCCGTCCCCCCTCCTCATGATTGACACCACGAAATGCGACTCAGCGATTGTTGCACGTGGATTCATAATGGCCTGCGATTCCTCACTCTCAAAAACCGATGCTCAGGAAGTCGTTACAAATCTTGCAAACAGCGTCGAAGGCAATAGTGGGTCTACAAGCAAGAACGGGATTAACTATATTTTGGCAGGCGATGGCGAGAAAGTCATGCTTAGGGCAACAGTCGCATAGGCTCCTCAATCCACACAATGCAATGTCTGGCACCGTAGCGTACTTCGCTACGGTGCCCTTTCTTTCAAACTGCGATTTCAATTGATGTACGCTCAGCCTATAGCAAAATTGCACGCTGGGAGCGAAATTAAGGCTTGGAATTGCACTGATGGGCATTTACTCCAATCCCATCCCCAACGGGGCAAATAGGCCTCATTTCCTTTGATTTAACCCAATAAACGAACCCTTTTACCATGGCATAGACAACCCCATAGCTACAATCATGTTGTCGTGCTTGAGTCTCTGAAAGGAGATCCAAGCTATGTCGAATAGGAAAGATAACAAGGGTCGAGTTCTCCATCGCGGAGAAGGCCAGCGCCCAGACGGTCGCTACTCATTCAAATACACCAATTGGATGGGAAAGACCTGCTTTGTCTATTCGTGGACTTTGACAATTCACGACCAAACGCCGCACGGCAAAAAGAGAGACCTCTGCTTAAGACAAAAAGAGCAGCAGGTTCAAAAAGACCTCTTCGACCACATTGCACCTGAGAACATGAACGTCATGACTCTGGTTGAGAACTACCTTGCGACCAAGGTTGCGGTACGAAAGACAACCGTTAGCGCCTATAAAACCGTCACCAATTACCTGAAAACAGACAGCTTCAGCAAAGCCAAAATATCAAACATTACGGTGTTGGACGCAAAGAAATGGCTTATCCACCTTCAGCAAGATGTTGGAAAGGGCTATAGCAGCGTCTGTAGCATCCGAGGCATACTCAGGCCAGCCTTTCAACTTGCTGAGGAATGTGGCCTCATCAGAAGAAACCCCTTTAACTTCGAGCTTATCAATGTGCTTGTCAACGATACGGTATCCAGAGAATCGTTAAGCGTTAGACAGGAACGGCTATTCCTTGAATTTATGCGCTCGGATCATCACTTCTCGCGCTACTTTGAGACTTACTTCATCTTGTTGAACACTGGACTCAGAATTTCTGAATACTGCGGCCTGACCCTTGATGACATTGACTTCGAAAATCACTGCATACGCGTTCAAAAGCAACTCCATCGTGCGAGAGATATGCAGTATTACGTTGAAGAACCAAAGACGAAATCTGGTATGAGGTATATCCCCATGACCGCTTCTGTCGAAAAGGCCTTCCACAGTCTCATCGGACAGAGGGCGCAACCAAAAGAAGAGCCTGTTATTGATGGGGTAAGGGGCTTCATCTGCCTAGACAAGAATGAGATGCCATGCGTTGCTCTGCATTGGGAACATAGGCTCAAACGCGCCATCATTAAGCACAACCGCATCTATAAGGAAGAGCTGCCTCATATAACTCCGCACCAGCTCAGGCACACTTTCTGCAGCCGAATGGCACGCGCTGGCATGAGTCCGGCAAAGCTCAGATACATTATGGGGCACTCAGATATCAACACCACCTACAACGTTTACACCCATCTTGGGCTTGAAGATATTCAAGACGAGATGCTTGCTATTGAACAAAACCGCAGGTAGACATTGGTAGTAAAAATTTGAGCCGTACTACGTTTTTACTACTTTTGCTTCTACTTTTGACTGATTTCTGGCCTTAATAAAGTGGATTCTCCACCCTATATTGGAAACTGATTTTTAGAGCCATTCAGCTCGTTGAATGCAGTAGAAGTGTTGGGGATAAAGGTCTTATCTTGTTATTATCGCAGGTAGAAATAACTATTTGACCCTGTCCCTTTGCCACATCACATCGGGGCGCGGCTGCGATACTCGAGCTTGATGATGGCGATCGAAAGGAAACCGCATATGCAATGCGTACTGTTTATCTGCCATGGGAACATCTGCCGCTCGACGATGGCCGAGTCGGTGTTTACCGAGCTGGTGCACCGCGCCGGACGCGCGGGCGAGTTTGTCATTGATTCCGCTGCGACCTCGACCGAGGAGATCGGCAACCCGCCACACCACGGTACCGTTGCCAAGCTACGCGAGGTCGGGATTCCCGTCGTCGCACATCGCGCGCGTCAGGTGCGTCGTGCAGAGTATGGCAACTGGGATCACATTGTCTATATGGACGATGAAAACGCCCGCGGCCTGCACCGTATCTTTGGCAAGGACCCCGATGGCAAGATCTCGCGCCTGCTCGATTGGACCGATCGCCCCGGCGACGTGGCCGACCCCTGGTACACCGGCAATTTCGATGCCACCTACCGCGATGTGCTCGCCGGTTGCACCGCTATGCTCGAGCAGCTGTAGGCGCTCGGGCGGCGCGGATATACGGGCCACGCCATCGGTATAAAACGAGCGTGGATTTTCTCCCGCATACAAATTGAGCGTGGATAATCTCCCACTTTGAGCGTTCAAGGGCGCCCTAAACGGGAGAAAATCCACGCTCATTATCTCGGTGGAAGATTATCCACGCTCGGTTACTCGTCGACGATCTCGGCAAGCCAGACGTTCAACGTATCGACCTCGGGGCAGCAGAACTTTGCCGTACCGGGCTCGTTGCCAGGCACGGTTCCGCCGTAGCGCAGGATATCGATATAGGGAAAGCCCACGTGGCAGGCCATGGCGCACATCTTGCCGCGGTCTCGGTCGAAGTCAAAGACGTCGCCCGGCTTATGACCATGGTGGCAGCGACACACACCCAGCTGATCCACGCAGCTCACGCGGATACGCGGACGCTTGCCCCGCGACGCGCCGAGCGGCTTGTCCCCGCCCGCGGGCTTGGCACCGCCCTCGCCAGCGTTACTCATGGTCGATCACATCCAGGCAGGCCTCGATGGGAAGGCCGGCCGACTTGTCCTCTTGGTCGGCATTGCGCTCGATAAGCTCGGCCACCACACGCATAGCGTCGGTCGTCGCACGTTGCAGGCTCCAGCCGGCCATAACGCGACCCACGAGCACCGACGAGAACGTATCGCCCGTGCCCGGGAAATACACCGGGATCAGCTCAAAGGGAATCGTAAAGTACTCTCCCGCCACATGGTCGTAGCCGATAACGGCACTCGCCCCGTCGACCTTTGCGCTCGTGATGACCACCGACTTGGCGCCCAGCGCGAGCATGGCATCCACGAGCGCACGAGCCTCGTCGGCCGTAATCTGCTCGGCCATAGGCGTATCGGTGAGCAGACACGCCTCGGTATAGTTGGGCACCGCGTAGTCGGCGCACTCGACCAGGCTGCGCATAAGGCCGATGGTCGACTCGGGCACGCCAGCGTAGAGCCTGCCGTTGTCGGCCATGATGGGGTCGACGAACACTTTGGTGCCCTTTTGCGCGCGGCGGTGGCAAAAGTCCGAGATGATGCGCGCCTCTTCTTCGGTCACGATAAAGCCGGTCGAGATGGCGTCGAATTCAAAGCCGAGTTCCTCCCAGATGGCGAGGCTCTGGCGGACATACTCCGTGGTGTCGTGGATGTAGAACTTGGGGTAGTTGAGCGTATCGGAAACGAGGGCCGTCGGCAGGTTGTGGATGCGATAGCCCATGTGCGACAGCACCGGCAGCATGGCAGAAAGCGCGACCTTGCCGTAGCCGCACATATCGTTGATCAGCAGCAGCTGAGTGTTCTTCATGAGTGTCCCCCTTGGGTCGGGTGCGACGCGACGGCGCCACAGTGCGACTAAGTGTAGCGCAGGGGGCGTTGCAAGCGGGCGCAGGCGCCGAGGAGGGCACATTGTTGCGGAAAGGTTACGGAAATGGGAGGCAAAATCGCGGCGGTAGCGGCACGGTAGCTGCCATCTATTTACTACCATTCCAAAACTATGCCGGATTACTACGATAAACCGCCAGTCTCCAACCACAACGAATTGCACTCCAGCAAAACCGCAGGTAGACAGCTTGTGATTTTCCGAAAAACAATGCCGAGGTCTGAGATTTCGAATTCATCGTAGTAATCCGGCATAGTTTTGGGCAAAGCAACTTTGGAAGGGTGTCACCGCAGCCCAAAATGATCCCTTTTCCTCCGTCCCCAAGGGATCACATGCACCGAAGCGGACCGTGACGGAATCACAGATTTGAGGACGGACAGCGAAAGCGTTCCCAAGCGAACAAGGTAGCGTGAAAGAGGAGGGCATAGGCCTTGTGTCCATGCCCGACGATTGAACGCCAGATTGCCGCTTAGGAGCGTTTGCAGCGTCGAGCCGTTACGCGGTTTGGCAAAACCGCATAACCACTAGTTTGGTACCTTGACATTCCTGTATGGCGCTCCTAAATTAGTTAGGCACAAAACAATTCCTCTACCTAACTAAAGAAAGGAGCGAAGCTTAGATATGTGTGTTGAACCACTCGCCTATCCGCATGAACCCGGCGGCGACCCCTCACGGCCGGCAGACGAGCCCGAGACCCAATCCAAGGAGGACCGTCTCGCCAAGAGAATCCTCCATGGGCTGGGGTTTTGCGGCCATTACATGCATTTTCACGGCGGCGGCATATCTGGCAAAGCGCCCATCGTCTGCCTGCTCGCTAAGCAGCCCACCGGCGAGCTTTCCCAACAGGAACTCGGCATGCACTTCGACCTCAAGCCGGGGTCACTTTCCGAGATTCTGTCCAAGCTCGAAATGGGCGGTCTTATCGAGCGCAACCGCAATCCCAAAGACCGTCGGCAGCTCACCATCCGCCTGACCGAAGCGGGATGGGAAAAGGCCCGCGTTGAGCAGGCAGCCCGCATTCGCTTTAGAGAGCAGGCCTTTAGCGCGCTCACCCACGACGAGCGCGAGGACCTCGCCGAAATGCTCGAGAAAATCCGTGTAACCTGGGAGGAACTGGATGATTAAAACCCTCATGGGCAGCATCAGCGACTATATGAAAGTCACCGTTGCCACGCCGTTGCTCGTGCTTGGCGAGGTGCTCTGCGAGATGCTGATTCCATTTATCACCGCCAACCTGATCGATGCCATCAAAGACGGCGCCACCGTAGCCGAGATGCTTCCCACCGCAGGCTTTTTGGTGCTCATCGCACTGACGTCGCTTGCTTTTGGTGCCGCTGCCGGCGTCACCTGCAGCCATGCGAGCTGCGGCTTCGCCAAGAACCTGCGTCACGACCTGTTCTACAAGATCCAGACGTTCAGCTTTGCCAACATCGATGAGTTCTCGAGCTCCTCGCTCGTCACGCGCCTGACCACCGACATCAACAACGTTCAGCAGGCCTTTATGATGATCATCCGTATCGCCGTGCGCGCGCCGCTGGTCTTGATCTTCGCCTTTACCATGGCATTTATCATGGGCGGCAGCGTCGCCATGGTCTACCTGATCATCATTCCGCTGCTGGGCTTTGGACTGTTCTTTATCATCTTTAAGGTGCGCCCCATCTTCTCGCGCGTGTTCCACAAGTACGACGCCCTTAACGAGTCCGTCGAGGAAAACGTCACCGGCATGCGCGTGGTCAAGAGCTACGTGCGCGAAGACTTTGAGAAGGAGAAGTTCGCGACCGCCGCACGCGACGTCCAGATGGACTTCACCCGCGCCGAGAAGCTGCTGGCCTTTAACAACCCCATGATGAACATCTGCGTCAACGGCGCATTTGTCGTCATCATCTACCTGGGCTCCAAGCTCATCATCACGAGCCAGGGCACGCTGTTCGACGTGGGCCAGCTCTCCTCGATCTTTACCTATGGCTTCCAGATCCTCATGAGCCTGATGCAGCTGTCGATGATCTTTGTCATGGTGACCATGGCCGACGAATCGGCACACCGCATTACCGAGGTGCTGGCCGCCGAGCCCACGATCGCCGATCCCGCCGAGCCCGTGCTCGAGGTCGCCGATGGCTCCATCGACTTTGACCACGTGAGCTTTAAGTATTCCGCGCATGCGAAGCGCCAGGCGCTCGACGACATCGACCTGCACATTAAGAGCGGCGAAACCATCGGCATCATCGGCGGCACCGGCTCGGCCAAGTCCACGCTCGTAAACCTCATCGCCCGCCTGTACGACGCCACCGAAGGCACCGTGCGCGTAGGCGGCATGGACGTGCGCGACTACGACCTGGACGCGCTGCGCCACCAGGTCGCCATGGTGCTGCAGAAAAACGTACTGTTTAGCGGCACCATTGCCGAGAACCTGCGTTGGGGCGATCCGAATGCCACCGACGAGGAAGTCCGCGAGGCCGCGCATCTGGCCTGCGCCGATGAGTTTGTCGATGGCTTCCCCAAGGGCTATGACACCTGGATCGAGCAGGGCGGCTCCAATGTCTCGGGCGGTCAGAAGCAGCGCCTGTGCATTGCGCGTGCCCTGCTGCGTCGCCCCAAGATCTTGATCCTGGACGACTCCACGAGCGCCGTCGACACCAAGACCGACGCCAAGATTCGCGCAGGGCTGGCAAGCTATCTGCCCAACACGACCAAGCTCATCATCGCCCAGCGCATCAGCTCCGTGCAGGACGCAGACCGCATCATCGTCATGGAGGGCGGCCGTATCGCACAGATCGGCAACCATGACGAGCTACTCAAGACGAGCGAGATCTACCGCGAGACCTTTACCTCGCAGAACAAGATGTCTGCCGAGGGCGAAGGGGCCGTCGAGGCCGACGCCGAGGCATCCGTAACGCAAGCCCAGACCCAGGAAGGAGGCGAGGCACATGAGTAAGGCAACGACCGCCGAGCGCGCGCTCAACCGCAAGGGCGGCACCATGTCGCGCCTCATCAAGACGCTCTTTGGCTTCTACCCCGTGCTTTTGCCCCTCGTCGTCGTCGGCGTGGTGCTCTGCGCCATCATCAACTCCATCGGCGCGACCTTCCTTCAGAGCGCCCTGCAGATTATTAGCGAATCGTGGCAGTCGGGCGATTGGGAAGCCGCACAGCCCAAGATCGCACAGCTTGTGACCACCCTCGCCTGCATCTACGGCGTCGGCATCCTGTCTTCGCTCTTCTGGAACCGCGCCATGGCCATCGTCACGCAGGGCTCGCTCGAGAAGCTGCGCGAGAAGATGTTCAACCGTATGCAGGACCTGCCGATTCGCTACTTCGACACGCACCAGCGCGGCGACATCATGAGCCACTACACCAACGACATCGACACGCTGCGCCAGATGATCAGCCAGTCGCTGCCCAACCTGCTCATGACGACCATCGTCATCGTCACGGTGTTCTTTATCATGCTGTACTACAGTGTGTGGATGTGCCTGGTCATTGTGGCCGGCGTCGTCTTTATGACCTTTATGACCAAGCTGCTCGGCTCCAACTCCGCGCGCTTCTTCATTGCGCAGCAGACCGAACTCGGCGTGGTCGAGGGCCATATCGAGGAAGTCATGAACGGCCAGAAGGTCGTCAAGGCATTCTGCCACGAGTCTGCCGCCGAGGCCGATTTTGACGAGCGCAACGAAAAGCTCTTCGAGGTCTCGCAGAAGGCCAACATGTACGCCAACATCCTCATGCCTATCCTTATGAACCTGGGCAACCTGCTCTACGTGCTGGTCGCACTGGCAGGCGGCATTTTCCTGGCGCTGGGCGTGCCCAATCTGAGCATCTCGGGCATGGCGCTGTCCATCGCCGTCGTGGTGCCGTTCCTCAACATGACCAAGCAGTTCTGCGGACAGATCGGCCAGATCTCGCAGCAGATCAACGCCGTGGTCATGGGCCTCGCCGGCGCCGACCGCATCTTTGAGCTCATCGACGAGGAGCCCGAAGCCGACGAAGGTTACGTGACACTCGTCAACGCGCAGGTGAACCCCGAGACCTGGGAGTTCGAGGAGGCCGACCACCACACCGGCATGTGGGCATGGAAACATCCGCACCGCGCAACCGGCGAGATCGAGTACGTACCGCTGCGCGGCGACCTGGTCATGGACAACGTCGACTTTGGCTACACGCCCGACCACGAGGTGCTGCACGGCGTGTCCGTGTTTGCCAAGCCGGGTCAGAAGGTCGCATTTGTCGGCGCCACCGGTGCCGGTAAGACGACCATCACCAACCTCATCAACCGCTTCTATGACATCGCCGACGGCAAGATCCGCTACGACGGCATCAACGTCAACAAGATCCGCAAGGCCGATCTGCGCCGCTCGCTGGGCGTCGTGCTGCAGGACGTAAACCTGTTCACCGGCACCGTGATGGATAACATCCGCTACGGCAACCTGGATGCCACCGACGAGGAGTGCATCGCAGCGGCCAAGCTCGCCGGTGCGGACGACTTTATCACCCGCCTGCCCGACGGCTACGACACCATGCTCACCGGCAACGGCGCGCAGCTGTCGCAGGGCCAGCGCCAGCTGATTTCAATCGCACGTGCTGCCGTCGCCGATCCGCCGGCAATGATTCTGGACGAGGCTACGAGCTCCATCGACACCCGCACCGAAGCCATCGTGCAGGCGGGCATGGACAAGCTCATGGAAGGCCGCACGACGTTTGTCATCGCACACCGCCTGTCCACCGTGCGCAACTCCGACGCGATCATCTGTCTTGATCACGGCCGCATCATCGAGCGCGGCAACCACGACGAGCTGATCGCCAAGCGCGGGTATTACTACCAGCTCTACACCGGAGCGTTTGAGCTGGAGTAGGACCGGTTACTGACGGAGGGCGCCCCGGGGGCGCCCTCCTGCGCGCGATCAGCCCGTCATTTAAAACGGAATAAAAGTTTGCGAGGCCCTAGCCGTTTGGCCAGGGCCTCGTTTTGTAAGGATGCACTAGTTGAGGAGTTGGGCCATGGCGTTGACGAATTTTTGGACTTGGAGGGTGGGCTCGAGCGGGTAGTGCAGAAAGACTGGCACCTCGCGACCGCATAGGAACGGCACGCCCACAAAGGCAGGGTGCACGCCCGACCACGCTCCGCAGGTGAGCACCGCGTCGCCCTTTTCCTCTGCATCGTTAAAGAGCGCAAAGTCAAAGCTATCCACATCGATCACGTCCACACCGCCGTCGGCCAAAAGGTCGATACGTAGACTGTCCATGGCGTCGTTGCCGTGACGGAGCACGCGCAGGCGCATGCCCTCCAGGTCGGCAACCGTGATGCGCGTCTTGCGCGCCAGCGGGCTCGCGCGCGGCACGTCGATATAAACCGGCACGTTGACAATGCGGAGCTTTTGGCAGGCATCGCCCCAGCGTGGGGTCGAAAAACTCGACTGCACCACATCGACCTCGCGGCCCAAGCTGCGCATGACGGATTCGCGCTCGTCATAGAGGTCGCTTACCGGCACGATTTCAAAACGCAGCGACGGTTCCAGATCGTGGATGCCCGACCACATCGACAGCGTTTGACGCCCCGGGCACATCATCGACACGCCCAGGCGCACGGCACCGCCGTCACCCGCCGCACGTCGGGCACGGCGCAGGGCGTCCTCGGACTGGCGCATGATCGAGCGAGCGTCGTCCACCAGCAGAGCACCCGCCGGCGTCACCTTGACGCCCGAGTGCGAGCGCTCGAACAACGTGATGCCAAACTCGGCCTCGAAGCCCGACACCTGCTTGACGAGCGCCGGGGTCGACACGCGCAATTTTGCCGCCGCACGCGAGAAGCTTCCCAGCTCCGCGGCGGCCGATATGGCCTCAAGTCGTCGATCGTACACGTCAATCTCCCGTTTTCGCGCCCGTGACCGCATGGTGCCACAGGGGGTTATTTTCGCAGGTCACGCGCTCAATTGAGAACAAGCCTCAATGCACAGTGTAAACCTACGGTTAACGCCATTCTAACAATTATGCAATTCACCTGCGCAAATGCAAAGCATACGATAACCTGCGAAAACCACGTGGGTCGATTAATGGGAGCGACCCACAGGGAGGCACAAGAAGGGAAGTTCCTATGAGCAACTGGCTTAAGCTCGAGGGCGATGTTTGCGCCGTGACTGGCGCGCTCGGCGGTATGGGCGCCGAGATCTGCCGCGAGTTCGCCCGCAATGGCGCCAACGTCGTCCTGCTCGACCTGGACGAGGAGAAGGTCAAGACCGCTGCCGCCGACCTCGCTGCCGAGTTTGGCATCCACGCCGAGGGTTACAAGATGAACGCCACCGACGAGGCCGAGGTTCAGGCTGCCGTCGACGCCACCATCGCCGACTTCGGCCGCGTCGACGTCCTCGTCAACACCGCCGGCATCCTGCGTTTCGCCGCCATGGAGGACCTGCCGCTGAGCGACTGGGAGCAGGTGCTCAACGTCAACCTCACCGGCTACTTCATCACCTCACAGCGCTTTGGTCGCGAGATGATCAAGGCCGGCCAGGGCCGCCTGGTGCACATCTCGACCGTCGCCAGCCACTCCCCCGAGACGTTCTCGGGCGTGTACAGCTCCACCAAGGCCGGCGTCAACATGATGTCCAAGATGCTCGCCGCCGAGTGGGGCCCCTACGGCGTCCGCTCCAACTGCGTCGAGCCTTGCTTCGTTAAGACCCCGATGTCGGCCAACTTCTACGCCGACCCCGAGGTCGAAAAGAGCCGCAGCCGCCTGATCGCCACGCGCCGCATCGGCGAAGTCAGCGATATCGCCAACGCCGTCATGTTCCTGGCATCCAAGCGCTCGGACTTTACCACCGGCGACGCCATCAAGGTCGACGGCGGCTTCTCCAACATGATGGGCGACCTCACCGCCAAGCCCGGCGGCCGTCGCGCCTATGCCGACAACTACCTTAAGAACAAGGGTGTCGAGCTCTGGTCCGATGAGTCCGGCGTCGCCAAGCCGACTGACCAGTAAACCAACCTGACAGAGAGGCCCCGCGGACACGCCCGCTCCTCCCCCGTATTGATTAGAAAGAGTCCAATGGCTTCCACCAACTCCAACAAGGGTCGCGCCGTCGTGCTTTCCGCCGCGTGCGTCACCATGTTCTTCATCAGCTCCATCGCGCTGTATTCCGTCGTGAGCAAGAACCTGCTCGCCGTCTACCCCGAGTGGTCCAGCGCCCTTACCTGGGCGTTCCCGGTCTTTCAGACCATCATGGCCGTGACGGGCATCTTCGCCGGCCGCATCTCCGACAAGATCGGTCCGCGCAACGTCGTGATCGCCGCCGCCGTGTGCTACGGCCTGGGCTGGTTCATGTCCGGCACCGTCACCGAGCCGTGGCAGTTCTACCTGTGGTTCTCGCTCGTCGCCGCCATCGGCAACGGCCTGGGCTACAACCCGGCGCTCACCACCGGCCAAAAGTGGTTCATCGACAAGAAGGGTCTCGCCTCCGGCATCACTCTGGCCGCTTCGACCGCCGGCCCCGCCGTGCTGTCCCCGGTGCTCGCCTCGCTGCTCATCCCGAGCCTGGGCATCTTCGGCGCCCTTAAGGCGCTCGGCGTCATCTTCTTTGTGACGATCGCCGCCTCCGCCCTGTTCCTGAAGGCCCCCGAGGCCGGTTGGCTGCCCGAGGGCTTCGAGGCCCCCAAGGGCGGCGCGCACGCCGGCACCTTCGGTGACCTCACCCCGGGCGAGATGGTCAAGACCCCGCGCTTCTGGGTCCTCATCGTCACCTTCGCCTTTGCCGCCACCGCGGGCACCCTGCTCGTGGGCAAGGTTGCCTCCATCGCCGCCGTCCAGCTCTTCGCCGACCCCACGAGCGCCGCGGCCGTCGCCCTCGGCGGTGTGGTGGTCTCCGTCAACACCTGCGCCAACTTGGTTGGCCGCCTGTCCTTTGGCCAGATCATCGACAAGCTCGGCGCCTATAAGTCGCTGCTCATCAGCCTTGTCGTCACCATCATCGCACTCGTCATCATGTCGATGAGCTTTACGCAGAGCATGTTCTTTGTGGCGCTCGCCCTGCTCGGCTTTAGCTTTGGCGCTTTGCTCGTCATCTACCCACCGCTCACCGGTGGCGCCTTTGGCACCAGCAACATCGGCGTCAACTACGGCATCATGTTTTTGGGTTATGCCGCTTCCACCTGGATCAGCCAGCCCATCACCGCCGTGCTGTATCACGCCGAGGCCGGCAGCGCCGCCTACCAGCAGTCCTTCTACGGCGCCATTGTGATCGCCGCCATCGCTGTCGTGCTCACCGTCTACATGATGGTCTCCGACAGCAAGAAGAAGTCCGCCTAGTTTTACCGATGCGACAAAGGAACAGCCCCTTTGTCGCATTCCACCGGTCACCAGTATTAAGGAGTCGAAATGTCTGAGCTCAACCCCGTCCGCATTGCCGTTATCGGCGCCGGCGCCATGGGCCGCAACCACATCCGCTTTGTCACCGAGGAGCCCGAGGCCGAGCTCGTCGCCATCGCCGACGCCTTTGAGGGCGCCCGCGCCACGGCCGAGTCCGCCGGCGTGCCGTTTTACACCGATCCCGCCCAGATGATGGACGAGGTCAAGCCCGAGGCCGTCATTATCGCCACCCCCAACGACCTGCACCTGGGCGTTGCCCGCGAGGCCGTGAAGCGCAACATCGTGCCGCTGGTCGAAAAGCCGATCTCCAACGATCTCGAGGATGCCCAGGCCTTCGCCGCCGAGGCCGAGACCGCCGGCGTGCCCGTACTCGTGGGTCAGCACCGTCGCCACAACCCCTTCGTCAACAAGGCCAAGGAGATCATCGAGTCCGGCGAGCTGGGCAAGCTCACCGTGTCGAGCTTCCACTACATGATCTATAAGAACGACGAGTACTTCGATGTCGAGTGGCGCCGCAAGAAGGGTGCCGGCCCGATCCTGGTCAACCTGGTGCACGACGTCGACCTGCTCCGTTACCTGCTGGGCGAGCCCGTTGCCGTCCAGGGCATGCAGTCCAGCGCCGCCCGCGGTTTTGAGACCGAGGACTCCGCCGTGGTCAACGTCCGTTTTGCCGATGGCGCGCTCGCAAGCATGACCATCTCCGACGCCACCGCCAGCCCCTGGAACTGGGAGGCAACCGCTCGCGAGGATCCGCAGTATCGCCCCTTCGACGCCGACGCCTACTTTATTGGCGGTACCTTGGGCGCCTTGTCGCTGCCCCGCCTGCATCAGTTCTCCTACGACGGCGCCTCCAACTGGCACAAGCCGCTGCAGATGGAGATCCCGGCCGTCGACCCGGCGCTGCCGCACAAGATGCAGCTCAAGCACTTTGTGAAGGTCGTCCGCCGCGAGGTCGAGCCCGTCGTGACCCCCGCCGATAACGTCAAGACGCTCACGCTTCTCAACGCCATCAAGGAGGCCGCCGAGACCGGCCAGCTCGTCGAGCTGTAATGCCTTAGGACAGACCGCGGCAGAAGCCCCATGCCGAGCCCCTCGGTCCGCCACCAATAAGCCCCTCTTCTTTGCCCCGCGAGCAGCCTCCTGCCCGCGGGGCATTTTGCTACCTTGCCGACGATTTTTCTGGGGCGGGGGCTATTTTGTACCTCGGCTTGATTCGTTTGCCACGAAATGCGCCTATCTACTACGTTTAACCGATTACCCTCAACCATACCGAATTTCGCGAAATAAAAACCGCAGGTAGACGGCTTGCCGATTTTCGGAAAACCCAGGCATGGTCGACCTATACGGTTCAAACGTAGTAGATGGGCCGTTTTCATGGCGCAGCCCCAAAACAGTCTTTTAGGACGGGTGGTATCCTTGGTAGCTCTGTGCTGCAAACGCACCTCAAACGCAAGGAGTCCCATGGATCTTATCGCCCAGCTCGCCCGCGAGCTCAACCTTAAGGCTGACAACATCGAGGCAGCCGTCAAGCTCATCGACGAGGGCAATACCATTCCCTTTATCTCGCGCTACCGCAAGGAAGCAACGGGCGGCATGGACGACGTCGCCCTGCGTGCGCTCGACGAGCGCCTGTCCTACCTGCGCAATCTTGAGCAGCGCAAGGAGGACGTCATCCTGCTCATCGACGCCCAGGGCAAACTCACGCCCGAACTCGAGCAGCAGATTCGCGAGGCCACGCAGCTCCAGCGTGTCGAGGACCTCTACAAGCCCTACCGCAAAAAGCGCATGACCCGCGCACAGAAGGCCCGCGAGGCAGGCCTGGAGCCGCTTGCCAACATGATCATCATGCAGGCCTCGGCCAAGGGCAGCGCGCTCGACGCCGCCGCGGCATACGTCAACGAGGAAGCCGGCTTCGACACGCCCGAGAAGGCGCTCGCCGGCGCCGCCGACATCGTGGCCGAGACGGTAGCCGAGGACCCGGAGAACGTCGCCGACCTGCGCGCCTTTACACAAAACACCGCCGATATCGTCGTCGAGGCCACCGATCCCACCGAGAAGACTCCCTACGAGCCGTACTACAGCTATGACGAGCCACTGCGCCGTATACCCAACCACCGCGTGCTGGCTATCGACCGCGGTGAACGCGAGGGCAAGCTCCGCGTGCGCGTAAACGTCGACGGCGCTGCCGCCACGGCACGCCTTGGAAGCCGTTGGCCCCGCCGTCAGGGCGTGTTTGCCCCCATCTTCGATGCCGCCATCGCCGACGGCTACAAGCGCCTCATGGCCCCCTCGCTGGAGCGCGAGGCCCGCGCCAAACTCACCGTTCGCGCCCAGACCGAGGCCATCAACGTCTTTGCCAAGAATCTCGAGGGTCTACTCTCGGCACGCCCCGTGCGAGGCGCCCGCGTGCTCGCGCTCGACCCGGGCTACCGCACCGGCTGCAAGGTCGCCGTCATGGACGAGACCGGCAAGCTGCTCGACCACGGCGTGGTCTACCCCACCAAACCGCGCCACGACGTCGCCGGCACTAAGCGCGAGCTCGCCCGCCTCGTCAAGAAGGACGACGTCAACACCATAGTCATCGGCAACGGCACCGCCAGCCGTGAGACCGAGGAAGTCGTCTCGGAGTTCATCGCCGAGCAGGCGCCTGGGCTGCGATACACCATCGTCAACGAGGCCGGCGCGTCGGTGTACTCCGCCTCCGAGCTCGCCAGCCAGGAATACCCCGACCTGGACGTCACCGTGCGTGGCGCCATGAGCCTGGGCCGTCGCCTGCAAGACCCGCTGGCAGAGCTCGTCAAGATTCCGCCCCAGTCCATCGGCGTTGGCCAGTACCAGCACGACCTTGACCAGGCCGAGCTTTCACGCACCCTGGGCCACGTGGTGGAGGACGTCGTCAACCGCGTGGGCGTCGACGTCAACACCGCGAGTGCGAGCCTGCTGGGCTACGTGTCGGGCATCACGCCGAGCGTTGCCAAAAACATCGTGGCCTACCGCGAGGAACACGGCGCCTTTACCGATCGCCGCCAGCTCAAGAAGGTCCCCAAGTTGGGGCCCAAGGCATATCTCAACGCCGCGGGTTTCCTGCGCATCAGCGGCGGCAAGAACCCGCTCGACGCGACAAGCGTCCACCCTGAGAGCTACGAGGTGGCCACAACCGTCCTGGAGCGCGCAGGCGTTAAAGCCAGCGAGCTCAGCCGCGGCGGCGTGCCCGACATCGAGCGCCGTCTGGGCAGCATCTCGGCGCTGGCAAGCGACCTGGACTGCGGCACCCTCACGCTCATCGACATTGTCAACGAGCTCAAGAAGCCCGGTCGCGACCCGCGCGACGACGCGCCCGAGGTGGTCTTTAGCCGCTCAGCGCTTTCCATCGACGACCTGGAACCCGGCATGGAGCTCAAGGGCACGGTGCGCAACGTTGTGGACTTTGGCGCCTTCGTCGACGTGGGCGTGCACCAGGACGGCCTCGTGCACATCTCCAAGCTGGCCAACCGCTTTGTCAAGCACCCGAGCGACGTGGTGCGCGTCGGCGATACGGTCAAGGTGTGGGTCGAGAAGGTTGATCGCGACCGCAAAAAGATCTCCCTCACCATGGTGCAGGGCAAATAATCCGGCATGAAAATCGGACAAACAAGCCCAGGCTCGTTTGTCCGATTAACAGGCACATCTCCGTACACACCACAACAAAAAGGTGCCGCCCATCAAAGAGGCGGCACCAACAAAGTCTCATTCAGCTCAGAACCTACTGACAAGCTCGTGCCGGCAGCCCCGGCCTTCCCTTTCCCTAGCGCGACCCTCGCAAAGCGCGTGAGCGATAGGGAAAGGGAAGGCCGGGGCGAACAGCCCACGGCGCAGCCAGTGTTCGCCCTACGGCAGGATATGAAAGCCCAAAGCGGCGATATCCTTGGCAAAACCGCGCACGGTGTCGAGCGAGATCTCGTACGGGTCGCGGCCGATGTTCTTGCGCTTGGCCAGGATGCTGTTAGGCACCGTGATGATCTGGCAACCGCAGGCTTCGGCCTGGTAGATGTTGATGAGCTCGCGCGTGGATGCCCACAGGACCTCGCAGTTGGGCTTGACGGCGGCCTTCTTGACCGACTCCGTCACAAACGGAATGGGATCGACGCCGGTATCGGCGATACGGCCGGCAAAGAGCGAGATGATAGACGGCGTCTCGGCGTCAACGGCCTCGACCATCTCATCGACCTGCTCGGGCGTAAAGATGGTAGTGACGTTGACCTTGATGCCGTCGGCCGAAAGCTTGCGGACCAGCCCGGCGGTGGACTCGCCCTTGGTGGTCACGCACGGAATCTTGACGTAGACGTTGTCGGCCCAGGTAGCGATCTCGCGCGCCTCAACCTCCATGGTCTCGGTGTCGTCGGCAAAGACCTCAAACGAGACGGACACATCGGTGATGTGGGCCAGGACCTCCTTGGCAAACGCGCGGTAATCCGTCACGCCGCCCTTCTTCATAAGGGACGGGTTGGTCGTGAAACCCTGAACGTTGCCGTTCTCGTACATGTCGAGCATGCCTTCGAGGTTTGCACCGTCAGCGAACACCTTGATTGCCATCTGCCTGATTCCTTTCGCTTGCACATGGGCGTTGAGCTGCTAAACACTTTACCTACGTTTATCAAGGCGTGAGCTGCGGGTTTTTATCTTCTCGGCGAACGGTATAAACACCTCAGTGTTTGGATTGATAAATCGATTGAGCATGCAAAAGCAAAGAGTCGCAGTTTGAGCAAACGTCAGAACGCGGGATTCATTAGATGAGGCCGAAATGCCGCATCGCTGTGACGGTGCCGTCGTGTGCGACATCGTCGGTCACGTAGTCGGCGACCGCCTTGACCTCAGGCATGGCGTTGCCCATGGCGACAGCCGTCTCGACCGCAGCGAGCATGCCCAGGTCGTTACCCGAATCGCCGAAGCCAAAGGTGCGCGCGTTGCCGGTGCGACCCAGGTATTCCAGCGCTCGCGCCACGCCCACGCCCTTGTCGATGCCCTTGGGGCTCAGCTCGCGATTCTGACCACCGGTGTTGCACAGCTCAAACTCGCGATCGATAAAGCCATCATCGTTGGCTACGCGAGCCAGGTCGCTCGCGACGATGCCTACCTTGCCCACGCGCAGACGGCCGTCGACGCGCATTTCCTCGGTGCTGTGCACCACAGAAGTGCCGATCAGAGACGACTGCTCAACACCCTCGGGTTCCAGGGCAAAAGTAGCCACGTTGGTCTCGAAAAAGGCCTCAATCCCTGCCGCGGCCATACGGCGCGCAAGCTCCTCGATAACGTCCTCGTCAAAGCAGTCCTCGTGTACCACGCGTCCCTCGACCTCGAGCGTGGCTCCCGCCATGGCAACGATGCCCGCGGGGTCGAGCGCACGCAAGCTGTCCGCGATGAGCCACAGGGGACGACCCGTGCAGATAAACGCCTTGTGCCCTGCATCGCGCAGTGCACGGAACGCCTCAACCACCGTCTGCGAGGGGCGAACCGCCGAAAAGTCCTTGTCGGTCATATTGTCCGGATCGAACGACGTCAGCGTGCCGTCCACGTCAAAAAAGAGCACAGCGGATTCGGGGCACGCATCAATCATATGGGTTCCTTTCGGGGGCGAGAGCAAACGAAGTATTCATCATATAATGGAGCGACGCAACCAGAGAGGTCACCCATGGAATTTTACGCAAGCTGCCCCGAGGGCTTTGAGTCCGCACTCGCCGACGAGCTTAAACGCCTCGGGCTTTCGCATGTCCGCCGCCTGAAGGGCCGCGCTACGTTTGAGGGCGAGCTTGAGCAGGGCTATCGCGCGTGCCTGTGGTCGCGCCTGGCGAGCCGTGTGTTCGTGGTACTCGGGCGCTTTGAGGCGCAGGATGCCGACGAGCTGTACGATAGCGTTTACAACATCGCCTGGGAGAGCATCGTCCGCCCCGGCGCCACCATCGCCATTACCGCCCGCGGCGTGACCGAGCATCTGCGCAACACGCGTTTCTCGGCCCTGCGCGCCAAGGACGCGCTGTGCGACCGTCTGGCCGAGACCACGGGCCGTCGTGCCGACGTCGATGCCGCCGACCCCGACGTTCACCTGTTGCTTTCGCTGCGTCAGCGTCGCGCGAGTATCAGCCTGGACCTTTCGGGCGACCCGCTGTTCAAGCGCCTGCCGCCCGCCGCGACCCGCGCCGGCGAGGGCACGCACGTGCTGCGCCCCGACTACGCCGCCCTAGTGCTGGCGCAGGTCGGCTGGACCGCACTGTGCGAGCGCGAGCTGACGTCCGATGATTACGAAAACGAAGCCCTGCCCACGCTGGTCGATGCCTCGTGCGCAGGCGGCGGTCTGCTGTTGGAGGCCGTGAACATTCTGACCGACCGCGCCCCGGGCGCCGCACGCGAGCGCTGGGGCTTTGAGGGCTGGCAGCTGCACGACGCCGCTCTGTGGGAGCAGTTGCTTGCCGAGGCACGCGAGCGCGAGGCGGCAGCACGCGAGCGCCAGGCACGCATCGTGGCCGTGGATGTTGACCCCGCCGCCCGCAAGACCGCTGAGCGCATGGTCAAGTGCGCCGGCTACAAGCGCTTTGTCGATTTTTGCGCCGCCAAGTCCGCCGCCGTGCTGGACCATGCGGGCGCCGTCGCCGGTGCCGCCGTGGTCGCAGACACCACCGAAACCCCGCTTTCGCTCATGCACGACGCCATGACGCTGGTCGGTGAGCTGCGCCGCGCGCCCGAGCTTGCCTCGGCACCGGTCGCCGCGCTCACCCGCGATGGCCTTATGGCCCGCGCACTCCATGCCGAGCCCGCGCGCTCCATTGCCGTCATGCCCAATAACGAGGAGGCGGCTATTGAGGTCTGGCCCTCGCTCGACCACGCCGCCGCGGCATTCGAAGCTGCGACCAGCGCAGATGCCGAACAGCAGACCGCAGACGCTCAAGACGAAGCCGCCGACACTCCCATGCCCGAACCTGCCGCCACGCTCGACCTGGGCGACGGCAAGCCGCTGCCCGTGCTCATCCCCGAGTCCGAGCAGTTCGCCAACCGCCTGCGCAAGAACGCCCGCCTGCGTCGCAAGTGGGCAAAGCGCGAGGGCGTGAGCTGCTACCGCGTCTACGATGCCGACCTGCCCGACTACTCCGCCGCCATTGACCTGTACGAAGGCTGCCCGCAGACGCCGGGCCGCTGGCTCGTCATCGCCGAATACGCCGCGCCCAAGACCATCGATCCCACGCTGGCCCAGGCCCGCATGCTCGACATCTTGGCCATCGCGCCGCGCATCCTAGATGTTCCCGCCGAGCATGTGCACGCCAAGGCCCGCATGCGTTCGCGCGGCGGCTCGCAGTACGGCAAGCAGGGTGCCGGCAAGGGCGGATCGGGCGAGCGTGCCAACATCGCGCGCCGTCGCCTGCCGCTCATCGAAGAGGGCGGCCTTACCTTTGCCGTCAACTTTGACGACTATCTGGATGTGGGCATCTTCCTGGACCACCGCGTCACCCGCAACCTGGTGCGCGAGCACGCCAAACAGGCACGCCGCTTCCTCAACCTGTTCGCCTACACCGGCACCGCCACCTGCTATGCGGCAGACGGCGGCGTCGAGGAGACCGTGACGGTCGACCTTTCCAACACCTACCTGGACTGGGCCGAGCGCAACATGCGCCAGAACGGCTTTGTTGGCCCGCAGCATCACTTTGTGCGCGATGACGTGCTCGCCTGGATTCGTGACCAGCGCCAGACGCGCAACCGCTGGGACCTGATTTTTGTCGACCCGCCCACGTTTTCGAACTCGTCCAAGATGGGCCGCCGCACCTGGGATGTCCAGCGCGACCATGTTGAGCTTTTGGCCGGCGTATCTCGCCTGCTCGCACAGGGCGGACATGCCATCTTTAGCTGCAACCTGCGCGGCTTTCGCCCCGAGACGCGCAAGCTCGCACGCGCGGGCGTCGTGCTGGAGGACATTACGGCGCAGACCATCCCCGAGGATTTCGCACGCAACCAGAAGGTGCATCATTGCTATATCGTGCGCCGACTGCCCATCGAGGACGCCATGGCCGAGGTCGGCTTTAGCGCCGAGGAGATTGCCGAGCGAACCGAGGAGCTGCGCAACCCCGAGGCCCGCAAGCCCCGTGCGTCAGTACCCGCGCACGCGCAGGCCGGCAACGGCAAGTCGAACTTTGCCGGCAAACCCTCCCCCGCCGGCAAGCCCAAAAAGAAGAAGTTCTACGCCAGCAAGCCCAAGGGCAAATAACAAAGTTGCGGTGGAATACGGACTGTTTTGCCTGGAATTAGGCAAATTTAGACCGTATTTCACCGCAACTCATAGTGGGATGGTGGTTGGCGATCTAGCCTTGGGTGACCAATCGGTAACCGATACCCACATGCGTCTGGATATAGCGCGGATGCGCGGGGTCGGACTCGATCTTCTTGCGCAGCGTGCCCATAAAGACACGCAGGCTCGCCAGGTCGCTCTTGGTTGCCGTGCCCCAAATCTCGTGCAGGATAAACTGGTGCGTCAGCACCTTGTCGGCGTTATGCGCCAACAGGCACAGGAGCTTGTACTCGATCGGCGTCAGATGCAACTCCTCGCCATCCATCGTGGCGATGCCGGCATCAAAATCGATATGCAGCTCACCGGTATCGAACGAGCCCTCGGACGCACCCATGCCAATCTGCGCATACGAAAGGCGCCTGAGCGTCGTGCGAATGCGCGCGAGCAGCTCCTCGACCGAAAACGGCTTGGTCAGGTAGTCGTCGGCGCCGGCATCGAGCGCGCGAATCTTGTCCGCATCCTCGCTGCGCGCCGAAACCACAATAATCGGCATACCCGACCATGCGCGCACCGACTCCACCACCTTGACACCATCCATATCGGGCAGGCCCAGATCGAGCAGCACAATACTCGGTGCCTGCGATGAGGCGGCGGCGATGGCGGCATGGGCGGTCTCCACGGCCATATGGCGCAAGCCGTGCGCCTCGAGCGCAGCGACGATAAGATTGCGAACGGCGGGGTCGTCCTCAACGACCAAGATGAGCGGTTTTACGGCAGAGTTCGGCACAGCGCTACTCCTTATCAAACGAAACGTCGGCGGCGGGAAGTTCAATCGTAAAGACTGAGCCGTGCGGATCCGCCGCGGCAACCTCTATGCTACCGCCATGTGCCAGCGCAATGGAGCGGCAGAGCGAAAGACCCAGGCCCACGCTGCGATGGCTGTCGGCAAGACCGTGGTTGGCGGTGTAGAACGACTCAAAGACCCGCTCGCGATCTTCGGGTGCGATGCCCGGACCATCATCGGCCACCGAGCACGCCACGCGTCCATCGTCGACGCTAATCGAAATCATGATATGCGAGCCTGCGGGCGTATAGGTGATGGCGTTGTTCACCAGATTGACCACCAGCTGCACCATCAGGCGCGCGTCGACGTTGACGAGCGCCGGCTCATCGCACGCCACCACCTTTAGGTCGTGCTCGCGCACGGCCGGATTTACGTGGCGCAGTGCTTCCTCGACGATATCATCCATGAGCTCGAGCGTAGTCGACAGATGCATGCCGCCACCCTCGAGCTTGGTGATGGCGAGCAGGTTCTCGACGGTAGCGTTGAGCCATTGCGCATCCGAGCGAATGGACAGGAGCAGGCCGCGGCGCGTCTGGGCATCGAGCACGGCCGTGCCAGTCGAGCCTTGGTCGAGCAGCACGTCGGCATTGCCCGAAATACTGGTGAGCGGCGTGCGCAGATCGTGCGAGATGGAGCGCAGCAGGTTGGCGCGCAGCTGCTCGTTTTTGGCAAGCACCGCCGCTTCTTCGCGGGCCTCCATGGCGCGGGCGCGATCGAGCGCCAGCTCGCCTTCGCTCACGATGGCATCGGCAAGCGCCCGTTCCTCGTGCGTCAGCACGTCGGGCTCGGCAACGATAGCCAGCACGCCCACCACCGAGGCGGGGTCGCCCGAGCGCACGAAGCCGTCGCCCGTGCGAACCGTCAGGTAGATGCCATAAAACGCCGAGCCGCCATAGGTGGCATCGAGCGGCGTTCCCACATAGGCGGACGCCGAGAGCCGCGGCGGCATCTGCGGCGCCAGTTCGTGCACCGGCGCGGCATCGCCCACGGCCGTGTATGTCGCACGCGGCAGCAGGTCATCATCGTCGGCGTCGGCGCTGTACCACACGACCGGACAGCCCGAAAGACGCGCCAGCTGCGTTGCCATGGCATGGATAATTTGCTGCTGATCGGCACACCGCTGCAGCATGCGGTTGGTCTCGAGCACCATATGCGTGCGGCGGTCGCTAGCGGCAGCCTGTGCTAAAGCGCGGCGCAGGGCCAACGCAATCGAGCTCGACACAAGCGAGACCACGAACATGATGAAGAACATGCCGGGATAGACGCGGTCGATAAGCGACAGCGAGTAGCGCGGGTCGACAAACAAGAAGTTGTAGAGCGCCACGGCGGCAGCCGAGCTCAGCAAGCAATACAGGCGACTCCAGGTAAAGAATGCGCACAGCTGCACGGCGAACACATAGACGATCATGATGCTCGGCGCGAGACCCGGATGGTCGAGCAGCGCGCCCACAATCGTCGCTGCGACCAGTAGCCCCGCCGATACGCAGGCGTCATACAGAGGAGTGCGGCGCGTCAGCGTTGTGCGCCGCCACCAAAAGCTATCGGCAATATCGCCGTCCGTACGGACGTCCATCAGCGCCCCGCCCCTCTCTCAAAAACAAAAACCACCACAAAGGGACAGGCACCTTTGTGGTGGTCTTCCCTCGTGGTGGTTCTAAGTGTAAAGCCTTCTACGACCGGCAGCCGCTAGACAAACAGCACGTGCGCGAGCAGGGCACACACGCACACCACTCCAAATACCAGCGCCACGACCGAAATCACACGATCGGCCATGTCCATGTTGGCCCGATTCGTAAAGAACCGATCTTCGGCTGCGTCGACACGCGCCTCACGCATCATTTCGACCACCGCCTCACGGCCATCGAGCGCCTTTGTATCCATGTTTACCTCCCCGGCCTCATGCTTATCCATCAAAACCAACTCCGTGTAGCCGCCGACGTCTACGGCCGCTCGTTGGGAGCCAGACGTTGCATCTTGTTCACGGCCTTGAACTTGGTGAACAGCGGCACGTACTCAAAGCTCACGTTGGAGTTCTCCAGGCCATACCAGCGCGCGGGTGTGCCGGCGGCGCGGCGGATGATGTACTTGAGCGTGATGGCCGTACGCTCGCTCGGCTCCACATCGCTTTCGGGCGCCAGAAGCTTACGGATCAGGACGAACTTGAACGTGCCGATGTTACCCGGATCCTTGTAGACCGAGTAGTCATGCGTCTGTGGCGGCAGCTCGCCGGTGGCAGCCAGGTCCTGAACAACCTGACGCAGGTAGGCATTGACGCGCTGGTTGATCTTGTAGCCCAGGTACAGATGCACGCGGAACACGTAGTCGGTGCCGAACGTCTCGACCGAATAGGCAAAGGTGTGCGGTTCGTCCATGGTCTCGACATTCACAAACCACCAGGCGCGGGCGCGCTTGGGATGCTTGTCCAAGATCGAATAGACGATATCGCGGTCGATGTAGTCGGTATGGGTGTCCTTGGTCAGGTACACGATGTTGTCGCTTATGCGCTCGTAACGGTCGTCGTCGCGCAGGCGCTTGAGCTGCGGCAGGTAGCTGCGCAGCGGCAGCAGCGTAAACTGGCGCTGCTCGACCGCCGTGCCGTTGTACCAGCACACCATAATGCCCATGATGAGTGCAGCCATCAGAATGGTGAAATAGCCGCCGTGGAAGAACTTGGTGAGCGAGCTCACAAAGAAAAAGCCCTCGAGCAAAAGGAAGAAGGCCGCGAAGATCCACGGAGCAACCTTGAGCTTGCGCTCCTCGTGCAGGTAGAAGAAGAGCAGAAGCGTGGTGCACATCATAGTCAGCGTAATGGCAAGGCCGTACGCGGCTTCCATATGCGCCGAGTTCTGGAACAGCAGCACCACGATGACGCAGCCGACAAGCATGACGTTGTTGACCATGGGAATATAAAGCTGGCCCTTGGTCTCGGCAGGGTAGAAGACCTGCATGTGCGGCATGAGGTCCAGACGGCTGGCCTCGGACACCAGCGAGAATGCGCCGGTGATGAGCGCCTGCGAGGCAATGATGGCCGCGACGGTGGAAAGGCCGACGGCAAACGGGCGCAGGCCCGGGGCGAGCATCTGGTAGAACGGGTTGAGGTCGGCAATGCCCATGAGCTCGGGGTTGGCAGCGTTGTTCATAAGCCAAGCGCCCTGGCCCATATAGGAAAGCAGCAGGCAGCACTTAACGAACGGCCAGGTAGCGTAGATGTTGCCGCGGCCGACGTGGCCCATGTCGGAGTAGAGCGCCTCGGCACCGGTGGTGGCGAGGAAGCAACTGCCCAGAATCATGATGCCCGCGTGGTTGTTGGGGCTCAGCAAAAAGGCGATGCCGCGCACCGGGTTGAGGCACAGCAGCACGGCGGGGTGCTGGAAGACAAAGAACAGACCCGTGCCGCCCAGGAACAGGAACCACAGCGTCATGATGGGGCCAAAGGCGTGACCGATCTTGGCCGTACCGATGCGCTGTACCAGGAAGAGCACGATGATGATGGCGAGCGTAATGGCGACGACGCGGCCCTGGTCATCGCCCAGCACGGCATGGACCGCCGGGATGGTGCGCAGGCCCTCGATGGCCGTGGTAACGGTAACGGCCGGCGTCAGGATGCCATCGGCGAGCAGCGCGGCGCCGCCCAGCATGGCGGGGATGATGAGCCACTTGCCACAACGCTTGACCAGGCTGTACAGGGCAAAGATGCCGCCCTCGCCGTGGTTGTCGGCACGCAGCGAGATCAGCACGTACTTGATGGTGGTCAGCAGCGTGACCGTCCACACGACAAGGGAGAGCGCGCCAAGCACGAACTCCTCCGTCACGCTTCCGATGCCGCCGTTGCCGGCAACGAGCGCCTTGGTTACATACATAGGACTGGTGCCGATATCGCCGTACACCACGCCCAGCGTGACGAGCATCGCCGAGATGCTCACAGGAATCGCAGCGTGCGAGGCTGCCTCCTTGGCCTTTTGTTCCATAAGCCGGTTTCCTCCCAACTTTAATGTTCGAAGGAATTATAGGTAATCGGCCCATGTTTGAATGGCACCGTTTTCCCAGCTAGATAAACATTTATACGGCCTTTAGGCCACCGCCGCGATATGGAATGTGACAAAGGGATTGTCCCTTTGTCACATTCGTCATTTTCCAAGCCAGTTTTTGAACCACCATTCCATGGATCGGCTCATCTCGGCCATAAAGGGACTCGTGTGCTTGCGGGTATAGATGTCCACGACGCGCTCCCCCACCTCGCGGGCATGCGGGCGAAACATCGCATCCATCTCGGCCACCTGCGCGTCCATGGTCGCGGCATCCGCACGGCAGTAGCGTTCCTCGTGTACCAGGTTTACCACGGGGTGCGCGATTGCCGGGCGTTCCTTACGGGGCGTGCCGATGATGAGCATCGACAGCGGCATGGTATAGGGCGGCAGATCGAGCAGCTCGGCAACTTCCTCGGCATTCTCGACGATATCACCGATGTAGCAGCTCCCCAGCCCCAGGGCCTCGGCGGCAACCACGGCGTTTTGCGCGGCAATCACGGCGTCCTGGGCCGCGATGGCAAAGTCGCCCAAACCCGGCGCGCGGCGGGGTGCCTTGCCCGTGCGCTCGACAAACTCAGGCTCAAAGCAGCCCACGTGCTCAAACAGATCGATCCACTTGGCATAATCGACCACAAATATTAGTGCCCAGGGCGCCTTGGCGATCATGGGCTGGTGGTCGCACAGGTCGGCCAGGCGGTCGAGCGTAGCCTGCTCGCGGATGCTCACGATGGAATACATCATCATGGCACCCGCCGACGGCGCACGGCTCGCCGCGTGCAGAATCGCCGCCCGCTGCTCGTCGGTCACCGCCACGGGACGGTCGTCGTCATCACGCGCGAAGGCACGCGTGGAGGAACGGTGCTCCAACGTGTCCAGCACCGCGTTGCCCGTGGTCTCGACCGGATAGCCGTACGTATCCACAGCCTTGGTGCAAACCTGCTCGCTCATAGCCCCATCCCTGCCATTTCTTTAAGAAGCCTTTACGTTTCCGTGTAATTCCCGTCCATTATCGCGCAGGTCGCCACTACATTGCGCCACACCGCCACACGCGCGTTAATATGGCTGGTTGTTGTGCGCAGTCACCAATTGCAGCGCATATCTTGGTAACAATCGGGTAAACCCCCGCTTTCGTAGGTTTTAAGTTTGTGAGGAGTCTCAGCATGTTCGCTGCCGCCATCTCGCTCGTCGGTCTTGCGGCGACCGTCTACCTTGTCTTGCGCGAGGCCAAGGCCATTCGCGCTCAGTCGGGCACCGTTACCAAAAGCGCTCTTGGGTGGAGCGTCGCCTTCGGTCTGTTCCAGCTCTTTTTGACCATTTGGGGCGCCATTGGCCTCGTCGCCCAAAACGAGCCGCTCGCCTTTGTGATGCTCATTCTGACCAACGCCATCCTCACCGGATGCGCTTGGGCCAGCATCGCCCGCGACCGCATCGCCCCGCGCGTCTTTGCGTTCGCTGCTACCGATGCCCCCGCCCCCACCGGCAAGCTTGCCCGCCTGCGCGGCGCCTTCGTGGGCAAACCGCTCGTCGCGGCCGTCCTGTGCTTGCTGCTCGCCGGCGTCTTTGCGCTGCTGGGCATGGAGGTCTCGTCCAACCACGACTTTACCTGGGTCTACCCCCTGTGCATCCTGCTTGAGTGGGCCATCATCACCGCGCTCATGAGCGGCCTGTTCTTCCTGTTCCAGCGCCACGGTGCAGCTCCCGCGGTCCTGGCCTTTGCCCTCTTTGTCCTGGGCGTTGCCGAGTTCTTCGTCATTACGTTTAAATCCATGCCCATCCAGCCGGGCGACCTTTCGGCCATTTCCACCGCCGCCGCGGTCGCCGGCAACGGCTACACCTTCTCGATCTCGCTGTTCTGCGTGCTGTCCATGGGCTTTACCGCCATCTCGATGCTGCTGTGCGAGTACGCTGGCATCGTGGCGCCGCATCGCCAGAAGGGCGCCGTCAATGCCAAGCGCATGCTGCTCACCAACCTGCTTGTCGCCGTGCTGTGTCTGGGCGGCGTGACCGCGCACGTCACGCTTATCGACTACTACAACACCCTCGGCATCACCGTCTACACCTGGCGCCCGCTCGAGAGCTACTGGCGCGAGGGCTACATGCCCGCTTTCATTAGCGCAGCGCAGTCCATCAAGCCGCCCAAGCCCGCCGATTACTCCGTCGACGATGCCAAGGCCACGCTCAAAAAGTACGCCAAGGCCTACGACAAGTCCGACGCGGCCAAGAGCGACGAGCGCGCCGCCGCAAAGGACCAATTCGACAGCGAGAAGCCCACGGTCATCGGCATCATGAACGAGACGTTCTCGGATCTGTCGATCTACCAGAACATGCGCGCCGGCTACGAGGGCCCGCAGTATTTTAAGAGCCTGTCCAACTGCCTCAGCCGCGGCAAGCTCTACGTGAGCGCCTACGGCGGCGGCACCGCCAATACCGAGTTTGAGTTTATGACCGGCAACTCCATGGCAAGCCTTGGCTCGGGCGTGTACCCCTACACCATCTACAACATGGAAACGACCGGGAATCTGGCAGAGCAGTTCAAGTCGCTCGGATATTCCACCACGGCCATGCACCCCAACCACGCAACCAACTGGAACCGCGATAACGTCTACAAGGACTTTGGCTTTGACCAGTTCCTGTCCATCAACGACTTCCAGGGAGCCGACACCCTGCGCGGCATGGTGACCGACCAGGCTACCTACGACAAGATTCTTGAGCTGCTCGACCAGAACGCCGATCCGCAGTTTATCTTCGACGTGACCATGCAGAACCACTCGGGCTACGATACGGGTCTGCTGCCGGCCGACAAGCAGATGCACCTGAACATCGACACGACCGACCTGGACGCCAAGACCATCGAGGACGGCACGCTCTCCGATGTCGACGAGTACGTCTCGTGCATTGAGCAGTCCGACCAGGCGCTGCGTTACTTCCTCAACGCCCTGAACAAACTCGACCGCAAGGTGGTCGTGGTGTTCTGGGGCGACCACCAGCCGTTCTTCCCGTCCAAGTTCAACGATAAGTGGTTTACCGGCGAAGACGATGCCACGCACCAGGAACGTCTGTGGCAGACCGACTACATCATCTGGGCCAACTACGACGTTGCCGGCTGCGACCAGACGAGTGAGGTCGACGACCTGTCCACCAACTACCTGTCCACGCAGCTCATGCAGCTGATTGGCGCCCCGCTGACTGACTACCAGAAAGCGCACATGACGCTGCGCGAGTCGCTGCCCGCCATCAACTCGGTGGGCTACGAGGACTCCAGCCTGCGCTGGGCGCTCTCCTCCAACGTCACCGGTGACGACGCCGCCGCAGCAGCCGCCACCAAGGCACGCGAGGATTACGCCAAGATGCAATACTACGAGATGTTCCGCGACGGCAAGAACGTGTACACCGAGCACTTCCAGACCGAGGCCAACGAGACCGACCCCAACCTGGCGCCGGGTACGACCAAGATTAAGTAGCTGCTAGCTGCTGAGCCACAACTGAAACGTCTGTCCAGGCGGAGGCATATAAGGTTCCCTGCTCGGACAGTCCTGCGCAAGACGAAGGCCACATTAAGTGGCCTTCTTTGCGTGCGGAACTCGCGATGAACCTTATATGCCTCCGCCTGGACAGACGCCCTGATGTTGGGGCGTGGCTTGTCTTGGGTGTATCGCCGAACATATATAAGTTGAAGGCCACGTTATGTGGCCTTCTTTGTTTGCGGAAAGTGTGTCCCGGAATTCTTGTCTGGAATGGGATGGATTTTCCGGATGAGGGCTTGACGGAAAATGTGTCCCGTTCCGGGCGCTAATTGTGGGATGCAGTTTCCGCTTGCGGAGTCTCCACTCAACAGAAAACCCGGGTGGCCTGTTTTTTGGCTACCCGGGTTTTTGGGTTGTCGATATGTTCGACTGGCTACTAGTGGGTCTTGCGGCGCTTGATCAGCATAATGAGGGCTATCACTACGAGCGTTGCTCCCGCTGCTGCTGCGGTGGCGACTAGGGCGAATGTTTGGTCGCCGGTGTTTGCGAGGTTCTTCGCTGTGGTCGTAGTCTTGACCTTGGTGTCGGCCTTAGCTCCGTTGTCGGACTTGGGCTTGTCCGGGTTCGTCGGGGTCTCAGGAGTCTCGGGATCCTTTGAGCCTTCGGAGTCGGTGGGGCCGGCAGTGTTTACCAGCGTATGGTCCAGGAACTTCTTGGCGCCCGCGCTTGCCTGCGAGAACAGGCGGCGTGTGCGGATCGGGGTGGCGTTCACCGTTGTGGGCGCCGTCTCCTTGGGCGCGATGTTCACCAGCGTGATGCCAGTGTCCAGGCCCACGTTGTTGTATCCCACGTGGCAGTAATACTGCGCACCGTCATCGTTTGTAGTCAGGTCAAGCTTAAGCGTTGAGGCCGTTCCGGCTGGGAGGTTGCCATCGGCGCCCACGCGCTGGAACGCGGTCTCGCCACGGCCCTTGCGGTACCAGATATATGACGGCGCCAGCTCCGTTTCACTGCCGTCGGCATTGCGCTGCGTCACATGGCCAATCGCCAAGAGCGTCAGCTTGTCTCCCTCCGCACACTCAACCGAAGAGTCATACTCGAGGGCCGACCTCTCCGCTGTATCCGCCGCAGGTCCACTCACGCTCATCGTCATGCCGTCGGGCATGGTCTTGACCGTGATGATCGCCGATCGAATACCCGTTTCGGTCGTGGATCCATTCTTAACGGCGGCAATGGCAAATCGATACTCCGTATTGGGCTGCAACCCGTCCCAGGTAAGCGAGGTCTGCGTATTGTCGGCGATCTTCCAGCTGTTCACGACCGCGTCTGCCGCATTGCTCTGCAGCATGCCTACGCCGTAGCTAAAGCCACCCTTGTTTGCGAGCACGTCGTCCCAGCTAAAGGTAACGCTTTTCGAGTCAACGGCGTTTGCCGTAAAGCCCGTCACGGCCGGCGCGTCGGGCATCTCGACGTCCTTAACGTCATAGCCCACGATCCAGAACTGATCGGTGTCCTTGGTGCCGAGCTTGTCGCCCGAGTCTGCCTCGAACTTGTCGACATCCACCGCGTTGACGCCCAGACGCCACACAAAACCGTACTTGCCCTGCGCGGCCTCGGGCAGGTTGTCGACGGTGCCGCCGTATTCGGTCGATTCACTCGAGGAGTTACCCGTCGTAAAGCCGGCGTTGGCACCAAAGCACAGGCCGCCAAACAACTCGTGCTTTGCGAGCTTCGCGCCCATGACAACGCTGCCGTTCAGCGTCAAGCCGAGCTCGAGCTCCTGCTCCTTGCCCTCCTCGACTTCGATGGTCTGCTCAATGCTCGCCCCCGACTGCGCGGCGGCGCCGTTAAACCCATCGTGCGTGTAGGCGCGCGTTACGCCGGGCTTGCCCAGGCCAAAGGAATCCCCAACGGGAGTCTCGCCGTTGAGCGTCGTTTGATAGGTTCCGGGTTCTCCCGACCGGTTGGTCAAAAAGTAGCTGAGCGGTGTCATATTGTGCTGTTTGGCAATGCGGTCATAGGCCTCGGCATTAACGACCGAGGTCTGCGCGCCGAGCGACACGGGCGCCGCCATCACGCCCTTGCCACCAGTTTCCTCATTTTCGATCTCATACTCGTAATAGACCATCGGAATCGTGTAGAGCACGGCCTTGTCACCCTCGCCGGCATGCGACTCATAGCTTACGCTTGCGCTGACCGTGCGCTCGCTCCGGTAGTCATAGCATCCCTCGGCGGCAAAATCGACTGAAGCATTCATCGCGACCAGGGGCGGACCGGTCTGCACCTCGACGGCAACGCCCAACTCGGCGCCAATGGTATAGCCCTGGGATGTCCCCGTGCCCTTTTCCTCTCCGTATGACGTGCCGCCCAACACCAGATAGCCGTATGCCTACTCCAGATCCTCAACATAGGGCGCATCCTGCAGCACGGCAAGCACGCGCGGGTTGGTATAGACCTTGTAGCGGTCCTTGTACGTGATCTTGACGCTGTCGTTGTCGACATCGGGCAGCGCGAGCGAGATAAATGTGCCGTAGGTAGTGCCGCGACGGTTGCTCTCGCTAATCACCTGCTCCTCGCCGCGGCGCACCTTTCCGTTCTCGTCGAGCGAAAAATGCGAGGCGGTCATCCAATAGTAGTCATCGTTCTTGCGCAGGTCCTCGTCGCGGTGCTTGCCCACCACAGCGATAAAGCTCTCGTTATAGCGGTCCGAACCCGAGACGCTGCCCGCCTTGACGTCGCTGATCCACACCTGCTCTATACCCTTATGGTCATGCTTGTTGCTGCTGTTGTATTGCTGACCGCTCATGCTCATGGTTCCGACCATGGACCCCAAGCCCTGAGCCCCGCTCTGTGCCGTGTTGCAGGCAAAGTCGCGGAACACATCGCCGCCCACGAGCACCTCGTCGACCGCCAGCTGCTCGGACAGGCCGTCAAGGTTGGCAGTGGCAAGGGCAATAGGCGCCAAGGTGCACGGATAGCGCTTATCCTGAGCGCTATCCTTCCATGCGCTGTTGGGCACATGCATCAGCCCATAGGAGGCGAGGAGCCCGTCTCTGTATTCCTTGCAATCGGAAAGCTTGAACTCGCCAGACTCCGAGTCAAAATACGCGTAGCGGTACAGCGCGCCGTACAGCCCCTTGCTGCCGTCAGAAGCGCCGTAATCAAAAGCGCTGCGTTGCCAGTCATAGCCCGCAAGAATAAGGCCCGTGACGGTTTCACCCGTCTTCTTTCCTTCTTCATCGTAGGCGGCAAACGTGCCGAACGTCGCATTCGCAGCGACCATGGTCTTGCCGTTCGCGGAGAGGGAGATTGCGCCCGCGTCGCCCAGAGCATCGACATGGACGAGCGCACCCTTGGATGCATCCCACGAAAACAGCTCGCAATGCGTCGACTTATCAATATTCTTCTTGCCGTAGGGTGCCGAGACCACGATGGCGAGGTCATCGCAAAAATCGCGATCGAGGTCGCCGGCCGCTAGCGAAACGACAGGAGCTGACTGAAGCTGCGTCCAGGAGTCGTTCCCGCCCTTGTTGTGCGTGGTGTAGTCCGCGGCGTTACCGGCATCGATCTTGACGACGCTTTGCTTCCAGTTGCCGCCCTCCAAGTCATACATGTCGACTACAGCCTTGCGCACGCCGTTCTCGTCGACATAGCAGCCCGCGTAGACAAAAAGCTCGTCGACGCCGTCGCCATCGACATCGCCCGCCTCGACATCAAAGACGGCGTCGTGCTCTTGCAGGTAACCGGCATCCAGGTACTTAAAACGGCCTTCGTACATCATATTAGTGTTGACCGTCACCGGCAGGTGTGTGTCGAGAGTGCGCGTACGCCCGTTGCTAAACGAGTAGAGGACCAGCTCAACCTTTCCGGCGTATGACTTGCCGTCAATCGTCGTGGAGGAACTGTCGCCGTAGGCACGGAGCTCGGCAACGCGGCTCTTTTTGCCCGTGCTGGCGTCGCTGCAGAACTCAACACTCGTGGCGTGAATGCCCGAGAAACCGTTGTTGTCGTTGGCGAGTACTGTTGAGGACTCATTGTTGCTTAGGTACGACCAGGTGCCGCCACCGTAGTCGCTATGCTTGTAGAGATCGCTGTTCGTATCGAAGTTGTTGACGTTTTGCCAGAACTTTGCGGCGCCCCACACACTTCCATAGCCATCGAAGAGTTTGCTGCTGCCGCCAATGTCACCGCGCTCGACGTTCTCGAGCTTGTCGCGCAGAGTGTAGCGATTGCCATGGCTACCGTTAGCTGCCATATAGACCTCGCTGCGCGTGGCAAACGTCGTGGGGGTATCAGTGGAATAGGGGCCAACGGTATCGGCCGGAATGTCCTCGCTCGTGCCCAGACCCAGGGCTTGATAATCCTGCTCGGTCATATCGGTGATTGCGGGCGCGTCTGCCGCCTGGGCAACCTGGGGCGTGGCCGTGAATCAGGCGACGCTCGTGGCGATCAACGCAGCAAGCGCCGCCGTCCCAACAAGCGGGATTTTCGACAGCCTACGGATACGGGGGTGTGGAACGTACATGAGGGACCTCGCTTTATTCGAGTGGAGTGGACTCATTTTTGCAAATGATACATCCAATGCCCGATATCACGTGTCTCATTTTCGCCAACGGCGTGTCTCATTTTTGAGAATCCGAGATGCCGCGGAAATCTTATCCCAGCTCAAAGGCCATTTCTGGGATGTATTTTCCATCGAGTGCCTCATCGTGAAACTGCATCCCATTTCAAGCGTCGATTCTGGGACGCACTTTCCCCTTAGACCCTCAACCGGAAACCGCATCCCACTTTGAGCGCAAATTCCGGGATGCATTTTCCGCTTGAGCCTCATTGGGAAACGGCGTCCCACTTTGAGGGCTGATTGTGGGATGCATTTTCCGGTTTTGCTCTCATTGGGAAAATGCATCCCGTTTCTTGACCGAATAATGGGACGCAATTTCCCGTTGGAGCGCCTTTGGGAAAGTGTGTCCCACTTCGACCGCCCAGAGTGGGATGCACTTTCCGCAAAGCACCTCAACGGGAAACTACGTCCCATTCCAAAGGCAAATTCCGGGACGCATTTTTCGAAAGCCTGCCCATCCGGAAAGCCCGTCCCACTTTGGACGCATCCGGGCACGGAACCATCGACCTATCAGGCCTCCCATCAATAAAGAGGCGTCCTCCCGGACGGCGGGGCACGAAGTTCATCGCGAGTTCCGCACGCAAAGAAGGCCACTTAATGTGGCCTTCGTCTTGCGCAGGACTGTAGAGCAGGGAACTTCGTGCCCCGACGCCCGGGAGGACGTTTCATTTAGAAAGATGGACCGACCGCCGTCAGCGATGGGAGCTACTCCCCCAGCACGGCCTTTTTGGCGGCTGCAGCCATGTTGTCCAGATCTTCCTTGGTGGGGTGATCCTTTGCGGCGACCCAGTTATCGAGCAGCATCTTAAAGCGGACATTGTCGGGATCTTGCTCGAGCATGGCCTCGTAGCGTTGTTTGACCGCGGGACCCATCTTGCCCTGGCACACCGCCCAGCCCGCAAGTTCGGCATCCTCGGCCAGATTTGAGGTCACGCGGTCGATAATCTGCCTAAAGTACTCCTCGCTGGCGCCAAAACCGCAGGTGCCAAACAGGAAGACGCGCTTGCCGTGCAAGGCGGAGAGCAACGTCGCGACCGAAGGCGTGCACGCACCCTTGTCGCACCAAAAACCGACGAGCACCGTGTCGGCCGCGCAGGCGCCCTGTGCCTCGAGCGCAACCTGATCTGCATCCGCATCGTCGCTCAACGCCGCGGCGTGGACAAACTCGACGCCTGCAGCCTGCAGGGCACGCTTGATTGCGCCCGAAACCATCCTGGTATTACCGCTCTTGCTGTTAACCACCAAAGAGCACGTCATAGTCACGTTGCCTCGTTTCCCCCGAAACTCGAGCCATTAATGCAATTTATTAGATGAATATCTTAGTACTAACGTGACAGATGTAAACCACCGTCTGTCGATTGGCGACGCAGACGACATCTTTGGACAGATTACGAACAGTATGTGCTTCGGATTGAAACCGCCACAGAACGTTTCACGAATGGCCGAAAAACTGTTTCACAAAACGCCGTCAAATTGTTTCACGAAATACCGTCAAATTGTTTCACGCGCTGGTAGAACGCTATATAACACGATCGCTCTATGGTACGAACAAACCTGATTAATTTGCCCCACGGACTTGCTCACTGGGCAAACTGGCTGCGGTAGAGTTCGGCGTAGAAGCCGTCTGCCGCCAGCAGCTCGTCGTGCGTGCCACGCTCGATAATCTGGCCGTCGCGCATGACCAGAATGCAGTCGGCGTTGCGAATCGTGCTCAGGCGATGCGCCACCACAAAGCTCGTACGACCGGCCATGAGCTCGTCGAATGCCGCCTGCACTTGCAGCTCGGTGCGCGTGTCGATACTAGAGGTCGCCTCGTCCAGCAGCAAGATAGCCGGGTCGGTGAGCATAACGCGTGCGATGCACAGCAGCTGCTTTTGGCCCTGGCTAAACGTGCCGCCGTCCTCGCCGATGACCGTATCGTAGCCGCCTGATAGCTGCACGATAAACTTGTGCGCGTGCGCACGCTTGGCGGCTTCGATAACCTGCTCGCGCGTGGCGCCTGGGCAACCGTAAGCAATGTTGTCCGCCACCGTGCCCTCGAACAGCCACGTATCCTGCAACACCATGCCAAAGGCGCGGCGTAGGCTCGCGCGCGTGTAGTCACGCGAAGACCGACCATCGACCATGATGCGGCCGGCATCGATATCGTAAAAACGCAGCAGCAGATTGATGAGCGTTGTCTTTCCGCAGCCCGTGGGACCGACCAGGGCAAAGCGCATGCCGGGCTTGGCCTCGATGCAGATATCCTGCAGCAGCTTGCGGTCGGGCACATAGCTAAAGTCCGCATGCTCAAAGGTCACCTCACCCTGCGGGGCGGCAAGCTCTACGGCGTCCGATGCGTCGGGCTCCTGCTCGCGTGCATCGAGCAGCGCGAACATGCGACGCGCCGAGGCGTACGCGGTCTGGATCTGCGTAATGACGTTGGTAACCTCGTTGAACGGCTTGGTGTACTGGTTGGCATAGGACAGGAAAATCTGCACGCCGCCCACCGTAAGCGCCGCCGGCACGCCCGTGATCACGCCCACGCAGCCGATCACAGCGACCACGGCATAGATGATGTTATTGATAAAGCGCGTGCCGGGGTTAGAGAGCGAACCCATAAACTGCGCGCGCTCACCTGCCGCGTAGAGCTCAGCGTTGAGAGCATCGAAGCGCTGCTGGGCGTTGGAACCATAGGCAAACGCGTCCACGAGCTTCTGCTCGCCCACGTATTCCTCGATATGGCCGCCAAGCTGACCCTGAATGCGTTGCTGCGCCGTAAAGCTCTTGTTGGAGAGTTTGGCGATGGCACCGGCTGCAAAAATGGAAAGCGGCGTGACGAGCACCACCACAAGTGTCATGGTCAGGTTGATGGAGAGCATAAACGAGAGCGTGCCAACGATGGTGATAGCGCCGGTGAAAAGCTGGGTAAAGCCCTGCAGCAGACCGTCGCCCACCTGGTCGACGTCGTTGACCACACGGCTCATAAGGTCGCCGTGGGCATGGCTGTCGATGAAGCTGAGCGGCATGCGGCTGAGCTTGTCGCTTGCCTCCACGCGCATGTCGCGCACCGTCTCGTAGGACAGACGGTTGACGCAATAGCCCTGCAGCCACTGAAAGGCCGCCGCGCCCACCACGACGATCGCGAGCTTGGTGACAAGCGGCAGCAGCGCATCGAAATCCACCTGCCCGGCGGCGACGATAAGATCGATGCCCTCGCCAATGAGGATGGGTGTATAGAGTTGCAAGATCACCGAGACGGCGGCACTCACAAACGACGCCGTAAACGAGACGCGATGCGGGCGAACATAGCCCAGCAAGCGGCGGGTCACCGCGCCGGCGGGATAGCGCTCGGGATCGCCGGGCTGGCGCGGACCGTCGCCCAGGTCGTTGAGGTTATCGTTGCCGGACACATTGGCCGTCATCGTGGCGACCGAACCGGAAGAAGTGTACGGATTCATTTAGCAACCCTCCTTTGCGCAGACGGATGCGGGGGCGGTCGGAGCGGACGCGGGCGTCGTGCTCCCCTGCTGGCCCTCGAGCTCCTCGCGGCACAGCTGCGACTGGCAAATCTCGCGATAGAGCTGGCAGGTCGCGTACAGCTCGTCATGCGTGCCCAGGCCCGCAACCGAGCCGTGGTCGAGTACGCAGATCATGTCGGCATCGCGAACGGTCGAGACACGTTGGCTCACGATGACGGTCGTGAGCGGCAGCCCACCCTCGGCGGCACCGCGCGCGCTGCGCTCGCGAATGGCATGGCGAAGCGCCGCGTCGGTCTTAAAGTCGAGCGCCGAGGCGGAGTCGTCCATGATCAGAACCCGCGGCGAGCCCACCAAGGCACGCGCGATAGTCAGGCGCTGGCGCTGGCCACCGCTAAAGTTCTTGCCGCCCGCCTCGACCGGGGCGTCGAGCCCCTGCGGCTTGTTGCGCACGAACTCGCTGGCCTGCGCCATATCGAGCGCCGCCCAGAGCTCCTCGTTGGTCGCCGACTCGTCACGCCAGGTCAGGTTGCTGCGGATAGTGCCGCTCACCAGCGATGCGCGTTGCGGAACGGTCGCGACCGCATGGCGCAGCTGGTCGAGTGGCCAAGCGCGCACGTCGGCGCCCATCACGCACACGCTGCCGGTGCTCGCATCGTACAGGCGCGGGATAAGCGAGACAAGCGTGGACTTACCACTGCCTGTACCGCCGATAATGCCGAGCGTTTTGCCCAGCGGCAGCTTCAGGGTCACATCGCTCACGGCATTTGCCGCGCCCGCGCCAAACGAAAAGCTCGCATGGTCAAAGCTCAGTGCGGGGACTGGAGCAGCACCACCCGCCAGTTCGCTCGGCTCGGGCAGCGCGACCAGCTGGTTGTCCTCGTCGGTGATGCTCGGCTCGCAGTTGAGCACCTCGTTGATACGCGAAGCGCTCGCACTCGCCTTGGTAAAGACCACGACCAGGTTGGCGACGTACACGATAGAGGTGAGCGTCTGCGTCATGTAGTTCACAAACGCCATGACCTGGCCCTGTGTGAGTTCGCCCACGTTGACCTGGATGCCGCCCACCCACAGGATGGCGCACACGCCCAGGTTCATCACAAGAAACGTTACGGGGTTGAGGACCGACGAGAGCTTGCCCACCGCGATGGCGGTATGGGCCTGATCATCGGCGGCTTGGGCAAAGCGCTCACGCTCGTGATCTTCGCGCACAAAGGCGCGAACCACGCGGGCGCCCGAAAGCCCCTCGCGGCAAATGAGCGCAATACGGTCGAGCTTTGCCTGCAGCTGCTTGTAATATGGAACGCAGCGCGCCATGACAAACCAAAACACCAAGCCGATGGCGGGCGTGCAAATCAAAAAGATGATGCCGAGCTTAAGGTCGATGGCGAGAGCCGCGCACATAGAACCCACCGCCAGGAAGGGCCAGCGAATGAGCATGCGCACGCCCAGCGCCACGGCAAGCTGCACCTGGTTGACGTCGTTGGTGATGCGCGTGATAAGCGACGGCGTGCCAAAGCGGTCGAGCTCGGCGTAGCTCAATTTATTGATGTGCTCGTAGAGCGCGCCGCGAATGTCGGTGCCCATGCCCTGCGAGGTGAGCGCCGCCATCTTTTGGCAGACGAGCGTAAACGAGATGCCGATCACAGCCATGGCGCCAAGTACCATGCCGTAGTGGATAACGGCGTTCGCGTCGTGCGCGCCGATGCCCTTATCGATCATCTGGGCAATCACCAGCGGCGTCAGCAGGTCAAAAATCACTTCGATCAGCTTGCACGCAGGGCCAATCACCATATACCGGCGAAACTTACCACCAAAACGCCTAAGCAACTCAATCATAGAAGGCGCTCCCTATCATCATCTCTCTTCAATCTGATTCATGATAGTACGGCGAGTCCTGGAGATGCGTAAGCAACTCGTTACAGATGTAAGGGCGACGTTCGCTAGCGCCCAAGGCATGTAGCAGCCGATGTTTTGGCAACGCCAGCGAGCGGCATAACGCCAGGGATTCAATTATCAGATAAATGTGACCCTTCAGGCGGTTTTGGTCGGCTACCCGCGAGTGCCGGCAGGGCGCTTGGTAGTCGAGCGATCCCGCAGGCGAAGCCGAGGACCAGCGAGACACCAAGCGCCCTGCCGGCACTCGCGGGTAGCCGCGGCACCAAAAAGCGCCCGTGCGCTCGATGGATCCGGATGCCCGACAGAGGCTCCTTATGGCTGCTTCCTTCCGGACCTGACCAGATTCGGAACATGTCGTCATCCGAACCCATCGAATGCGCTAGGCGCTCGATATATATTACCCGCTCCCGTCCAGCAGAGCAAGATGCCCCGCGGTCAAAGGGAAAACCACATGAGTGCACGGAAGCAAAAAGGCGCGGTCGCAAGTGTGCGACCGCGCCCCATCAGTTGCTTCGCAGAGAGCATTCAAGCGTTGCGTAAGCGCTGGGAAGCGAAACGTCGTTCGACGTCAACGCCGTTAGCGATTACGGCGCTTGAGGATAATGCCGACAACGCAAACGGCTGCACCAGCTACGACCAGCCCAATGACGGGCAGAATTGAGAAGGTATCACCCGTCATCGGCATGGTGCCCTTCTTGCCCTTCGTCGTCTTGACGGGCTTCTTATCGCTCGGCTTAGTGGGTTTAACCTCGGGTTCGGGCTTAGGCTCCGGCTTAGGCTCGGGAGCAGCAACCGTGTAGGTAACCGCCGGAACCGGGAACTCATACGCATCGCCGCGTATGCCGTTGCCGTCAATGGGCTGCAGAATTGCGCTCTCGTTGACCTTAAGAGTATGGGTGCCAGGCTCGGTGGGCACGTTGACCAGACGCTCGCTGTACTCGAGCACGACGGGCTTGCTCGGAGATGCAGCCTCGTTCAGCGTAAGCTTGAGCATCTCCCGGTCGCCATTCACGTAGTCCAAGGTGAACCTATAGGAGCCATCCTCAAGCTTGCCGAAGCCATAGGACTCGTCTCCGATCTTTTCAGGCGAGAGCTTCTCGCCGTTGGCGGTCAGGCTGATCTTTGCGGGATCGTTGATGAAGTCAAAATCAGCGCCGATAAAGTCCTCGACGGTCGAGCCGGCAGCAATCTTGTCCACGAGCTTGGCCTTGATCTCGGCGAAGTCGGTATCGAGCTCGCCGCTGTTGGAATTCCTGGCGAGATACTGCAGGAAGACCCTGCCGTCAAAGTCGGCGGCATTCTTGTAGTAGACGTTCATGTCGTAACCGGCAGCAACCATCGATTGGAAGGTATCGTCGGTGCTCCAGAAAGCGACATCTATGTTGCAGGGGGCAGTCACATCGATGGGAATGGGATTCGAGGTTCCGGCTGCGGACGCCAATGCGGTGTACTCGTAATCGTATTGAGCCCAGTTCTTGTCGGAGTTCTGGTATTGCTCTCGATAGTACGCAAGGTACTCGCCGAGTTTCTGCGGGCTGGTCATAGCCTGCGAGAAGATGAAGTTAGAGCCATCGGAGAATTTCTTCCAAGCGTTATCGGTGTTGTACTCGCGCCTCTGGGACTCCCAGATGCCGCCCATTGCATTCGTTCCCGTGTATGCAGCGCCGGTCTCTGGATTCGTCTGCTTGGTTGGATTGCCGAACGACCTCGTATACGGCGTGGTGTAATCGCCATTTTTGCAATAGAGGTACGTGGCGCCATCGCTAATGAGGATGACGTGCTTGTTCTCGGCCTTAACGGCAGTGTCCGCATCGAGCATACTCTTGGCGGCAAGGAGACCGGCATCCATGTTGGTACCCGAGCGAACGCTCGAGTTCATCGCCGTCAGAATGTCGTCATAACCCGTAACGACATCGGTCAGCTGCTGCTGAATATTGCCCACCTTATTAAAGAGGACCACGCCAACCTTAATATCCAGACCGTCTGCCTGGGCCTTCGCCTTGACTACCTCAAGGAAGGACTTGGCCTGGTTGTAGATGTCCATCTGCGCAGAGGCGCCGGACTTATCGAGCACAAACACAACGTCGGACGGCTCGGCCTCGCGCTTGCCCGGGAACGAAAGCGTGACCCTTGTCTCCAGGTTCTCGTCAAGATCCGTCGCAGCCTTTTGGTTCTGCTCCAACGTGGACGATTGCTCGGCGTCCCCCGCAGCATTGTCTGCGAACGACATGGTCGCCGGGGTGGCCATACCTAACGTCAGCGCCAACACCGCACCAACCGTAACCGCGCGCTTAAGCGCACTCCCCAATCTGCGCATCCTAGCTCCTCTCATGTAATTCCCGCTTGCAGACGGGTGGATACGACGCTAGTGATACGGCAATAGTATAGACCGTAAAATGCCAACGAAATTAACATATATTTACAAATAACGAGCTAGGCAGGCAAATCGGATTGGATATTAATATCTATATGCGACCAAGATCGTATGCTCGGGCAGCCCCCTCGCCTGCACACGCCAAATTGGCTACAGCCTCCTGCATGCCAAGCGCATCCTCAAGGCTCATGGGCTTGCGGCATATCGGCAGCACCAGGTTGACACCCTGCTCATACACTACATCCAAGTTGTCCGCACGACCGCCCACGACGGCGACCACCGGCTTGCCATATCGCTTCGCACGACGGGCCACGCCCACCGGTGCCTTACCGGCGGCGGATTGCTCGTCCATATTACCCTCGCCTGTAATGACCAGGTCGACATCGCGTACGCGCTCGTCAAACCCAATCAGATCGAGCACCGTCTCCACGCCCGAACGCAACTCGGCACCGAGCGCCAGCAGCGCGGCACCCAGGCCGCCGGCAGCACCGGCACCGGGCACGCCGAGCACCGAACCAAATGTCCGTGCACCCTCGGGCACGCGCAACAACCCCTGAGCCCGCACCCCGGTAATCGCCGCATCGAGCAGGCGGCCGTAACCGACCATCCAGCTGTCGTACCTGCGCAGCGCCTCAGCGTCATCCGTCGGCAGACCCTTCTGCCCACCGAACACTGTCAGCGCGCCGCGACGCCCCACGAGTGGGTTCTCGACATCAGAAAGCACAACGATACGAGCGCCATCCAAAGCCTGCAGCGCTGGCGCCAAATCAACGCTCGCCACCTGCTCAAGGCCGGCAAGACCGGGGGCGACATCGCAGCCCTGATCATCGACCACGCGCGCGCCCAGCGCCTGCAGCATGCCGGCGCCGCCGTCGTTGGTGGCACTGCCGCCCAACCCGATATAGATCGTCTTTACCCCGGCACGAACCGCACGGAGCATCAGCTCGCCCACGCCATAGGTTGTGGCCGCCAACGCCGCCGACTCCGTGCAGGACGAATACCCAATACCCGCCGCCTCGGCCATCTCAATTACAGCTGACTTGTGCTCACCGTCCACCAGCATCCGGGCAGACACGCGGTCGCCCAAGGGGCCTGTAACCTCGCAGGTCGAGAGCTCACCGCCGCATGCGGCGATGGCATCGAGCGTTCCCTCGCCACCATCTGCCAGTGGCAAAGCATTCAGCTCGGCATCGGGCCACACACGGCGTATGCCTTCGGCAACGGCCTCCTCCGCCTGCGCGCTCGAAACGCTGCCCTTAAAGGAATCAATCGCCAGCAGCACGCGGCGGGGCCGGCGCTGCACGGGGCCAAAGTCAACCGCTGCGCCAGCATCCTCTTCGGCACACGCGAGCGCCTCGGCATGAGCGGTATGTGCCCCAAGATCGGCCCCACAACCGCAGCCAGCACAATCGGTGCCACGCAGCCCACTAAAATAGCTGCTCAACACCTCACGACACTCATCCGCCAGCACGCCGGCACGTACGTTAAACCGATGGTTCAGGCGCGAATCGGCATTGAGGTCGTACAGCGAGCCCAGTGCACCCGCCTTGGCATCGGCCGCGCCGTACACGCAGCGCCCCACGCGCGCGTTAACCATAAGCCCCGCGCACATGCAGCAGGGTTCGAGCGTCACGTAGACCGTGCAATCGGAAAGGCGCCAGCGTCCAAGCGCCTGAGCGGCGGCGCACAGGGCCGCGAACTCTGCATGCGCCGAAGGGTCCTGATCGAGCTCGCGACGATTATGTGCCCGCGCGACAATCTCGCCCGCGCGCACCACCACGGCACCAATCGGTACCTCGCCCACCGCAGCGGCGGCGCGCGCCTCGGCCAGCGCCTCGCGCATGAACTTCTCGTCGATTTCGGTGCTCGTCATCGTTCGCCTTCCCTGTTGCAAATTCAAAACGATGCTATCATTACGACTCATGGAGAGATGGCAGAGCGGTTGAATGCGGCGGTCTTGAAAACCGTTGAGCGCGAGAGCGTTCCGGGGGTTCGAATCCCCCTCTCTCCGCCACTTCTAGTGATGTACCGGCGTCATGGTTCGCTCGAACAGCGCATCGACCACGTCGGCCATCTCGGGTCGACGCTCAAGATCGTGGCCCGATTCCCACCAATTTGTGAACAGTCGAATAATGCCACCGGCGATAAACTCCGATGTCGTCTCGAGCGAAACGGGCGCCAGGGCATCTTCGGCAAGCGAGCTCATCACACGCTCGCGGATGGAACGCGCAATGCGGTCGCAAATCATGCCGGTCAGCATGCCCGACATGCTGCTGGCCAAAAGGTTATCCATGAGCTGCTCATGCGCCAGAATCATATTCATGGCATCGTCAAAGACCTCATGACGAAGCGCCTGTACGTCATCAAACGGCTCCGCGTCCGCTGCATCGGTCCGGTTTTGCGGCAAGCCCGTCATAAGCTCATCGATATAGAAGGCAAAGTAATCGTTTTTATCACGAAAATGCTTATAGAACGTTGTGCGGCGAATCAAGGCCCGGTCGCAAAGCATGGCAACCGTCAAATCCTCAAACCGATGCTCTTCCAAGAGCTCGGTAAAAGCATCGAACAGGGCACGATAGGTTTTCTTGATGCGAAGGTCCATCCATATCGCCATCCTCAAGGTGTAGACAGCATTCCTTAATTTGTCGCATATCTTACACCTGTACCACCCGTTCCATATTGGCGGCCCCTCCTTGGCGGAAACATAACGCTTACCGGAAAGTTCGGTATCGCCAAAGGTTGCGGGTATACTAGTAGCGTTACACCAACGGCAGCCGGCGCAAAACGCCGCTGCCATTCGAAACGGAGACATCATGCTTCCCGTCATCATCGGTATCGTTGTTGTCGTTGTGATCGCCAGCGCCATCGCCGGCATCTACAACAACATGGTCACCAAGCGCAATCGCATCGATAATGCCTGGCAGAACATCGACACGCAGCTGCAGCGCCGCAACGACCTGATCCCTAACCTGGTCGAGACCGTCAAGGGCTACGCCAAGCACGAGCAGGACACGCTCGCCGCCGTAGTCAACGCGCGCAACGCCGCCGTGAGCGCCACCACCCCCGAGGCCAAGATGGAAGCGGACAACGTGCTGACCGGTGCGCTGCGCCAGCTCTTTGCCGTCGCCGAGGCCTACCCCGACCTTAAGGCAAATACCAACTTTACGCAGCTCCAGTCCACGCTCGAGGACACCGAGAACAAGGTGAGCTACGCGCGCCAGAGCTACAACGATTGCGTGCTCAGCTACAACAACGCCATCCAGACGTTCCCGGCCGTTATCTTTGCCGGCATCTTCCAGTTTAAGGAGCGCCAGGGCTTCGAGGCCGCCGAGGCCGCCCGCCAGGCACCGACCGTCAAGTTCTAGTGAGCCGTTGACGCATCCACAACCGTTTTTGCATAAACCGCCGCGTCGAATGCATACTTCGACGGGGCGGTTGCTTTTTGCCCGAAGGTACCCCCAGGGGCGGCGTGCAAATTTTGGAGTTTTCTGCATCCCGGAACCCACAGGGCAGGAACGGGCCCACAGAACCGCGTTGAAAACCCTGATTCTGAGCCCTCAGCGCCTCAGAGATCGCTCATTTTTTACAGGATGCGGCTCATGGCGCCTGACTTTCGTCCAAAAACCAGTATGCAGGCATCCTCGACTGCTGAAAACTCCCAAAAATGCACGCCCCGCCCCACCCCAGGCGAGCGGCAACCGAAAAAACGTGCACGTCCCCTCTTCGGCTGCAACTACGGCAAAGCCCTAACAGCCAAATAAAAGGCGCGGCCAATAGGCCGCGCGCCATCTCCCCTACAGCCCAGTAACCTCCTGGCAAGGAATGCAGAGCACTCGACCGAGGCGGACCGGCCTATCTCCCGGCGCATTCCGCAGGACGAAAGAACCTCCGCCGCACGTAGTGCGCAGCGGAGGTTCTTTCATGTCCGAGGACGCGCCGGGAGATAGGCCGGTCCGCCTCGGTCAGGGCTTGATGGGAATTACGAAGCCAGGTTACGCCACGGTGTAAACCCAGTTGTGCTTATCCTCGACAGCACCGGACTGGATGCCAGTCAGGGTCTCGCGAAGCTTCTTCATCACAGGACCGATCTCGGTGTAGCCAGCCGGGAAGGTCACAGTCTCGTCGGCACCGTAGACCTTGTTGTCGATCTCGCCCACCGGAGAGATGACGGCAGCGGTGCCGCACAGGCCGCACTCCACAAAGGTGCCGGCCTTGACCTCAGCCCACTCGACGGGACGCTGGTCAACGGTCATGCCCAGATCCTCGGCAACCTGAACGAGCGAACGACGGGTGATGGAGGGCAGGATGGAGTCGGTGTGAGACTGCGGAACGACGAGCGTGCCGTCCTCCTTCACGAACAGAACGTTCGCGCCACCGGTCTCCTCGACATAGGTGCGGGACTCGGAGTCGAGATACAGGTTCTCGGCATAACCCTCGCGATGGGCCTCCATCGTGGGCTTAAGGGACATGGCGTAGTTCAGGCCGGCCTTGATATTGCCAGTGCCGTGCGGTGCGGCGCGGTCGTACTCGGAAACGCGCAGCTTGACGGGCTTGAGGCCGCCCTTAAAGTACGGACCGACCGGGGTCACGAGAATGCGGAACGTGTACTCAGGAGCGGGAGCCACGCCGATCACGTCACCGGAGCCGATCATAAACGGACGCACGTACAGGGTCGCACCGGAACCGAAGGGCGGAACCCAAGCGGCGTTGGCAGAAACGACCTGCTTGACGGCCTCAACAAACTTATCCTTGGGGAACGGGGGCATCTCGAGGCGCTGGGCAGAGTTATACATGCGCTCGGCGTTCATGTCGGGACGGAAGCAGACGATGCTGCCGTCCTCGGCGGTGTAGGCCTTCAGGCCCTCAAAGACCTCCTGGCAATAATGGAAGATGCCGCCGCACTCGGAGACATGCAAGGTGTGGTCGGTGGTCAGGCCGCCCTCGTCCCACTCGCCGTCCTTCCAATGAGCCTCGTAGCTGTAATCGGTCTTCATGTAGCCAAAGCCGAGGCTACCCCAATCGATATCCTTCTTCTCGACAGTCATATGTCGCTCCTTACATACACAGTTGCATACTCGCGAACTCGCACGCAAGGACCGAGGCCGACCGCGTCGCAACGTCGCACGCCCGGAGCGTAGAGCCGGACGGGACACGCAAACGGCATCAAAGCCGATGGCACGTCGATTCGCATGCACGAGATTGTACTCCGCACGCGCGTCGGATAAAACGTTTTTCTTTAACTAACTAAAGTATTTTCATTTGACTGAAACTAAAGAGGCCCGCCACCGTAAACGGTGACGGGCCTCAACGACACGATTTGTGCGCCGGCTCGAGCTATGCGTTCTTTTTGCCCAGCTTAGCCTTAACCAAGCCGACCACGGTCGGGATGATCGACACGACGACAATGCCGATAATCAGCAGCTCAAAGTGCTCCTGCACAAAGGGAATGCCGCCAAAGAAGTAGCCCAGCAGCGTAAAGACCGTCGACCAGGTAATGCCGCCCAGCACGTTAAAGACAACGAAGTTGCGCCAGTGCATGCCGCCCATGCCGGCGATAAAGGGCACAAAGGTGCGGATAAACGGAAAGAAGCGGCCCAGGAAGATGGCCAGGTGGCCCCACTTATCCAAGAAGTCCTCGGACTTTTTGATGCGCTCGGGCGTCATGGCCTTTACCTTGCCCGAGGCGATGATCTTGCGGCCAAAGAAGTGGCCGATCATAAAGTTGCACTGATCGCCCAGGATGGCTGCGGCCCATGCGGTGGCCAGAAGCGCCACGATGTTAAAGCCGCCGTTGTGGGCAAAGAAGCCCGAGGCAAACAGCAGCGAATCGCCGGGAAGGAACGGGAAGAACACCACACCCGTCTCGATAAAGATGATCAGGAAAACGCAGCCGTAGGCCATAAGCGGGCCGGCGGCGATCCAGCTGGCGATCGCGGTGCGCGGATCCTTAAGCAGCTCGGCGATAAAATTGATGAAACCCATGAAGTAAAACCTCTCAGTTGTGGGCGCGGATACGTCCAAGTTGACCAGTATACGGTTGCGGCGCCCCCTCGTGCGCAACCCCACAAAAGCATGACTCCATTACCAGCAAGTTTGCATAACTGACACCTGTCGCGCAAAGCCGCCAAGATTGTTCTTCCTAATCCCTAGCGAATCGCTATACTTTATTGAATCGCATTGCCATGGCGCTAAGGGAGGGCGGCCAGTGAGCTTTATCAATACCATTCGCGAGGACATCAAGACCGTCCAGGCGCAGGACCCCGCCGCGCAAAACGGTCTGGTCATCTTCCTTTCCTATCCTGGCCTGCACGCCAAGTGGAACCACGTGCCCGAACACTGGCTCTGGGAGCACGGTCATCGCTCGCTCGCCCGTGTGCTATCTCAAATCACCCGCCACATCACCGGCGTCGAGATTCACCCTGCCGCGCAGATTGGCAAGCACTTCTTTATCGACCACGCCATGGGCGTCGTCATCGGCGAAACCACCATCGTGGGCGACAACTGCGTGCTCTACCAGGGCGTCACACTCGGCGGCACCGGCAACGAGACCGGCAAGCGCCACCCCACCCTGGGCAACAACGTCACCGTGGGCACGGGCGCCAAGGTGCTCGGCAACATTCGCATCGGCAACAATGTCAAAATCGGCGGCAACTCGGTTGTCGTCAAGGACGTGCCCGACAACTGCACCGTCGTGGGCGTGCCGGGACGCATCATCAAGCGCAACGGCTGCCGCGTGTTCGAGGAGAGCTTCGATGCCAAGCAGCACCGCGAGTATATGCCCGACGATGCCGCCGAGCAGTCCGCGCTCAACCGCCAGGGCATCACCGAGAATGCCCGCCGCGTCAAGGAACTCGAGCGAGAGGTGGCCGAGCTCAAGGCCCTCGTCGCCAAGCTCGTGGACGAGCGCTAGAGCCGGACGGCCACCGACAACATTGACGCCAACGCAAAGGCGCGCCAGAGGATTCACCCCCAGCGCGCCTTATTTGTGATGTGGCAAAGGGACTGTCCCTTTGTCACATTATGCGAACTGACTCAGATAGAGGTCGGCGTAAGCGCCCTCGGCCGCGAGCAGCTCCTTATGCGTGCCCTGCTCGATAATGTTGCCGTGGTCCATGACCAGAATCAGGTCGGCATCCACAATCGTCGACAGGCGATGCGCGATCACAAAGCTCGTGCGCCCATGCATGAGAGCGTCCATGGCGCGGCCGATGGCAAGCTCGGTGCGCGTGTCCACGCTTGAGGTCGCCTCGTCCAGGATGAGAATCGCCGGGTTGTTGAGCAGCACGCGCGCGATGGTCAGCAGCTGACGCTGGCCCTGGCTAATGCTCTCGGCATCGTTGGCCACGCGCGTGTCGTAGCCCTGCGGCATGGTGCGCACAAAGAAGTCGACCTGCGCGGCGCGTGCGGCCGCCACGATCTCATCGCGCGTTGCCTCGGGGCAGCCGTAGGCGATATTCTCGGCAATCGTTCCGTCGAACAGCCAGGCATCCTGCAACACCATGCCAAACTGCTGGCGCAGCTCGCCACGATCCATGCGGCTCGTGTCCACGCCGTCGAGCGTAATGCGCCCGCCGTCAATCTCGTAGAAGCGCATGAGCAGATTGATGAGCGTGGTTTTGCCCGCGCCCGTGGTTCCCACCACGGCGATCTTCTGGCCCGGCTCGGCGGTAAACGACACGTCGCGCATGAGCGGCTTGTCGGGCGCGTAGCCAAAGCGCACATGCTCAAAAGCGACGCGGCCCTCCACGCGACCCGGCAGCTTGGCAGCCTCGCCCGGCCGCGGATCTGCCTCCATCTCGGGTTCATCGAGCAGGTCGAACACGCGCTCCGCACTCGCCAGCGCGCTCTGCAGCGAGTTGAAGGTAAACGACAGCTGCGTCATGGGCTCGGATGCCTCGTAGATAAACTGGAAGAACGCCTGGAACACGCCGACGGTCATGTGGCCGGCAACCAGCATGCTGCAGCCCACAATCGCAATCACGATCTGTGCCAGGCGGCCGATAAAGCGCACCGCGGGGCCGACGGCGTTAATCATGAAGTCGGCCTTGGCACTCACGCGCGCCAGCTCGCCCGAGGCCTGGTGCACCTCGGCAGAACTCTGACGCTCGCGGTTAAACGCGCGAATCACCAGACGGCCCGAGTAGCCTTCCTCAACCGCACTCGTAATCTTGGACACCCACTCCTGGCGCTCACCGGTCACGTCATGCGTGCGGCGCGAGACCACCTTGGTCACCAGCAGCGACAACGCCGTAAAGAACAAAAAGACGAGCGTGAGCGGCACGCTAAACACGAACATCACGCTCACGGCGCCCACCACGGTACCGATCGACACCAGAAGCTGCAGCAAGCCACGCTGCATGCTCTCGGACATCTTGTCCAGGTCGTTGGTCGCACGGCTGACGACCTCGCCGGGACGATGCGCGTCAAAGAAGGCAAGCGGCAGACGGTTGAGCTTTTGTGCGATGCGGTTGCGTAGGCGCAGGTTGAGGCGTTCGGCCACGCTCGACATCAAAAAGCTCTGGAGCGCGTAGAACGAGGCAGCGGCGGTCCAAATCATAAAGTAGATGAAGATGGTCCTGCCGCAGTTCTCCCAGGTGATGTTGAAGGTGGTGTCGTTGGCAAACGCCACCTGAATGTGGCTCCACAGCTCATCGATCACGCGGGCGCTATATGCCGGCGCAGCGGTGTTAAAGATGGCATAGAACACAATGCTCGCGAACACGATATAGAAGCGCCAATGGTCGCCGGCAGCCTCGCTCCACAGGCGGCGCACCGTCGCCCAGGTATCTCGAGGCGTCTCGTCCTCGTCTTCGCCGTCCACATCGCGCATGCGTTCCGCCTCGGCTCGGGCGCGCTCATCCTCCGCGCGCTCATTTTCCTCATAGAGCGCCTGGCGGCGAGCCTCGCGCGCGGCTGCAGCCTTGGCGGCCTCATCCAGCTCGGGTGCTACGGCAGCCTGGTCGACCGTTTTATCGGCAGCGTCCGCAGCGGCGGTATCAACAACACCGCCCTGTTTCTCGAGCTCCTCGGTCATGCTACTCACCTCCCTTCATTTGCGATTCCGCGATGGCACGGTACACCTCGCAGGTTTCCATAAGCTCGCCATGCGTGCCCAGTCCCACAACCTCGCCGTCCTTGAGCACGACAATCTGGTCGGCATGCAAGATCGTCGAAATGCGCTGCGCGATGATGAGCACCGCAGCGTCACGCGTCTCGTCTTGCAACGCATGGCGCAGGGCGGCATCGGTCTTAAAGTCCAGGGCCGAGAAACTGTCATCGAAGATATATAGATCGGCATGCTTCATGAGCGCACGGGCGATAGCCAGACGCTGGCGCTGGCCGCCCGAAAAGTTCGTGCCGCCCTGCGCCACCGGGGTATCGAGTCCCTGCGGCTGATCGAGCACAAAGGTGCTCTGGGCAACCTGGAGTGCATGAAGCATGTCGGCCTCGGTCGCGTCTTCGTTGCCAAAGCGCAGATTGCTTGCTACGGTGCCCGAGAACAGCCATGCCTTTTGCGGCACATAGGCAATGCGCCCGCGAATCTCGTCTTGCGAAAGGTCGCGCAGGTCGACGCCGTCCAGGCGAATGGCGCCCTTGGTGGCGTCGTGGAAGCGCAGCAGGAGCTTGGCCACCGTCGACTTGCCCGAACCCGTCGAGCCGACGATCGCGGTCGTCTGACCGCGGCGACAGGTAAAGTTCAGATCGCACAGCGTGTCCTCGTCGGCATCGTCAAAACGAAACGACATATGATCGAACACAGCGACCGCGCCGGCTCCGTCCTTTGAGTCGGACGTGCCCGCGTCGAGCGCACCCTCACCATCGACGATGCTCGGCTCAATCTCCAGCACCTGCTGCGCACGGTTGAGGCACGCCGCGGCGCGCGGAAGCGTCAGAATCACCATCTGCGCCATCATCACAAAGAAAAGAATCAGGATCGCGTATTCCAACACGGCCGAAATGCTGCCGATTTGCATGGCGTGGACGCCCACGCGGTTGCCGCCCACCCACAGCACCGCCACCTCGGCGATGTTCATCAAAAAGAAGCTGGAGCTGTCGAGGCCCACAAACAGGTGGTTGACCTTGATGGCGTTGGCCGCGTAATCGCTAAACACCTCGTCCAGGCGCTGCTCCTCGTGGCGCTCCTTGTTAAATGCGCGGATGACGCGCACGCCCACGATGTTCTCGCGCAGCACCACGTTCATGCGGTCGATAAAGCTCTGCAGGCGCATAAAAATCGGCGCGGCGTTAGCCACCGTAAAGACCGCCGCCACCAGCACGATCGCAACCACCACGCCCAGCAGCGTGCCCATGGCGGGATCGATGAACCAAGCAAAAATGATGCCTGCCACGGCCAAGAATGGCACCGGCAACACCAGCTGAATCGTCTGAAGGACAGCTTGCTGAATCACGTTGATGTCGTTGAGCGAGCGTGTGATCATCGAACCCGTGCCAAAGCGCTCAAAGTCGCTGGCGGACAGCTCGAGCGACTTGTCGTACACGGCATTGCGGATATCGCAGGCCACGTTGGCGGCCAGGCGCGCCGAAAGATAGCAGCCCAGCACCGTGCCGCCGCTGGCCATGCCGGTCGCGATAAGCATGTACAGGCCGTTACGTAAAATATAGTCGACATCGCCCGTGGTAATACCGGTGTTGACCATGTTCGCCAGCATCGTGGGAACCAACAGCGTACCGACGTTATCTATCAGCACCGCAAACAGCGTCACTGCGACAAGTCCTCGATAGGGCTTCAAAAACCTCATTAGCAGTCGCACGGCTCCCCCTCACGTTGATTCTCCGACTGATCTTCGGCTGCCACCTGCCGCTTAAATGCCTCGCACTCGTCACCCAGGACTTGAGAAAATTTGCCGATCAAGCGCATAATCTCGCGCTGCTCCCATGGCTCGAGGGCATCGAAGGCTCTCTGCTCGGCCCCTTGCGCCGGCAGCGCATAACGCTCGGCAAATCGCCTGCCCTCTTCGGTCAGGCTCACAACCTTGTTCTTGCGACTGCCTTCGGCAAACTCCAGCGTGGCGAAACCCCGCGCCGTCAAGGTTTTAATGGCCGAGTTGATGGTCTGTTTGCTATAGAACCATTCGCTTGTCAGACGACTCACAGCGATGCTGCCGCCGGCCGTGCTGGTGTCGACGAGCACCCAGTAGGCGCAATCCGAAAGACCGCAGGCGCGTGAGAACTCCGAATAGATATGCTCAAGTCCATTGAGCATCCGGTCGAAATCGACCAGCGTAACCGCGCTATTCATCTATCCCGCCATTCGATTGTCCGAGTTTTGACTAATTTGTTTTTAGATTAGTCCGAATTTTGACTATCGTCAATAAGCTCGATATATATGGTCGGCTCTTCATTGCACATCGACAGTAAAAGACCGCCGGCGCGGGGGCGGCGCAGGCGGTCACGCGAGAATAGCGATGTATTTGCCCGTTAGGCAGCGACGGCCTCGTAGACCGTAGCGCCCGCAAAGCTGTCGTGCAGGCTCTTGCCGCAGATCCAAGGCAGCTCGACGACCTCGCAGACCGTGTTGACCAGCTCAGAGCAATCAGTAAAGTGGCCCTTATCGTTGAGGGTCTCGCAATCCTGAACACGCCAATAGCCATCGGTGTGCGTGATGTAGTACTCGTGATCGTTGATCGACACGAAAGCGCGCGTCTTGGAACGCAGCAGCTTCAGAAATCCTTCGAAGTCAGTCTCGACGACATCTCCAGCCTGGAACATGATAGTTACCTCCTGGCCCAGCGCCACCACAGCGCATTGATAAACATTGGTACCCCTTTAGTAAAACCTTTATCAACGGATATGCGCCCATGTTTTAGGCAAGTGGTAAAAAACCGCAGGGTAGACGGGATAAAACGTTTAACCATCTCATTAGCTTCTCACATTCTTGCCGCAGTTTTATGCAAGCCGACTTTTCCGATTGGTGGCTATTGCTGTTTGGGGCCCTCTGCACGATTACGGCTACGGCACGACGGGTAAGAACGGAGCATCTGCAACGTCATCGCTAGGAGAACCCATGGAGACCATCGAAGCGCTCATCCATCGCCGTAGCTGCCGCAACTACAGCGATCGCCCCGTCGAGGCAGAAAAGCTCGCACGCATTATCGAGGCAGGCCAGTACGCGCCGAGCGGCATGGGACGTCAGCCGGTCACGTTTGTCGCCGTTACCGATCCCGCGACCGTCGAGCGTCTCTCGCAGCTCAACGCCCAAGTTATGGGCAGCGATGGCGATCCCTTCTACGGGGCCAAGACTGTTGTGGTAGTGCTCGTCGACCGCAGCGTGCCCACGCACCTGGAAGACGGCTCGCTCGCCATGGGCAACCTGCTTAACGCAGCCTATGCGCTGGGCGTCGATTCGTGTTGGATCCACCGCGCGCACGAGGTCTTTGACTCACCCGAGGGACTGGAACTGCTGGCCAAGTGGGGTCTGCCCGCCGACGGAAGCTTGCGCGGTGTGGGCAACTGCATTCTGGGCTACGCCGAGGACACCCTTCCCAAGGCCAAGCCTCGCCGCGACAACGTGGTGTATGTTCCGCCGTTCTAACGAACGGCGGACCCGTTGACGCTGCGCGAGCCGCATTCACGCCAATCTGACGTTCAATTTCAAGGGCGCGACCAGAAGGTCAGCGCCCTTTCATTTC
>CALEBN010000067.1 GCA_937943045.1 uncultured Collinsella sp.
CCCCACCACTCCACCCCCTAACTATTGGGCGCCACCCCCGAGCATATGTTCGAAAACACAATATGTTGTGTTTAACGCAAAGGCGGGATGCCACCTGTAGCACCCCGCCTTTCAACCTCAACCTTCAAGTTGACCTTGAGGCGATTTTATGTCCCTTTACATGCCGTTCACATCGCCCCCAAACTCTCCCACGCGCGGCATGTGCACCCCGCCGCGCCATTGGCCGGTGGCGCAAAATGGGACGGACCCCCGATTGCCAAAACGTGCGCAACAGCACGTTCCAGCAATCGGGGGTCCGTCCTCGAATAACATGTAATCGCAGCTCAGCAGCGTATTAGCGATGTGCCAGCGGGTGGGCCGCCAGGTAAACCTCAGTCAGCTGCGTACGATCGACATGCGTGTAGACCTGCGTCGTCGATATATCGGCGTGTCCCAAGATCTCCTGCAGCACGCGAAGGTCCGCGCCGCCCGCGAGCATATGGGTGGCAAAGGAGTGGCGCAACGCGTGCGGATGGAGTCCCACCAACCCCACCTGGCGTCCGTAGCGCTCGCATATGACGTGAACACCCTGACGCGACAGACGCCCGCCGTTCTTGTTTAAAAAGACCGCCGGCGTCTCTGTCCCACGAGCATGAGCCGCCAGAAGTCGGCGCCCATCACATATATAGTGCGTCAGGGCACGCGCCGCGCTTCCCACCAAAGGGGCCAGACGCTCCTTGGAGCCCTTGCCGCGAACCAGCACAAAGCCGTCATCGGCATGGATATCACTCACATCGAGCCCCACCAGCTCGCTCACGCGCAGGCCGCACCCATACAGCACTTCCAAGATAGCGCGATCGCGCAGACCCATCTCACCATCCGGAAAATCCTGGTCGAGCAATGCCGAAACATCCTCCACCGAAAGGCACTCCGGCAGGCGCTCGGCCTTTTTTGGCAAACGCAACGCCGCCGTAGGATTTTGGGTCACGGCCCCATCGCGCACCAAAAAGGCATGCAGGCCTTTGACGGCAGCGAGCGCGCGCTCCACCGAGGCATCGGAATAGCCCCCATCGCGCCGATCGGCGATAAAGTCCTCAATGACCCGCCGACTCACGTCCTCAAAGGACGCAATGCCCGTCCGCTCCAGATAGGCACAGTAGGTCGTCAGGTCTCGGCGATAGGCGGCAATCGTGTTGCGCGCCAAACCCCGCTCGACTGCAAGGTAATCAAGAAACTCCCCCGCCGCCACAGCGAGCGGCGAAGGAGCTTCTCCGATATGTTCCCGGTTCGCCGGCAACCTTAGTCCGTCGCACGATTCATGGGCGTCACCTGTAGGCGATCGATGCCCTCATGCTGGCCAATCGAGGCACGCACGAACTCTCGGAATAGCGGCTGAGGATTGGTGGGGCGGCTCTTAAACTCGGGGTGAGCCTGGGTGGCCACGAACCACGGGTGCACATCGCGCGGCAGCTCGACCATCTCGACCAGACGCTCGTCGGGTGAAAGGCCCGAGATGACAAGACCGGCGTCCTCGAGCTGATCGCGGAAGGCATTGTTGAACTCAAAACGGTGACGGTGGCGCTCGTAGACAAGCTCCTCGCCATACGCCTCACGCGCGAGGGTATCGGCAGCGAGCTTGCACGGATAGGCGCCCAGGCGCATGGTGCCGCCCTTCTCGGTCACGTCCTCCTGCGAGCTCATCAGGTCGATTACGCTAAACGGACCGTCCGGATCAAACTCGGAGGAGCTGGCACCGGCAAGGCCGACAACGTTGCGGGCGAACTCGCACACGGCAACCTGCATACCCAGGCAAATGCCCAGATACGGAATCTTGTGCTCGCGAGCAAACTCGGCAGCAAGGATCTTGCCCTCCAGGGCGCGCTTGCCAAAGCCGCCGGGAACCAGGATGCCCGATGCGTCGCCCAGAACCTCATTGACGTTTTCGGCATCGAGGCTCTCACCATCGACCAGCTGCACATCTACGTGACGATCGTAGAAAACGCCCGCGTGATGCAGGGCCTCGATAACCGACAGATATGCATCGGGAAGCTGGGTGTACTTTCCCACGACGGCAACCTTAACCTTATCGGCGTGATGGTTGGCATGGTTTTGCTTGCGCAGGAACTCATTCCATGCGCTCATATCGCGCTCGCGCGGATCGAGGCCAAGGCGCTCGCAAATGCGCAGGTCAAAGTCCTGCTCCGCGAGCAGCTGCGGCACGTCGTAAATGCTCGCGCAATCCTCGTTGGTAAAGACACAGTCGGTGTCGACGTCGCAGAAACTCGCGATCTTGCCGCGGATAGCGTCATCAATATGGTGATCGGAGCGCAGCACAATAATGTCGGGCTGGATACCAAAGCTGCGCAGCTCCTTGACGGAGTGCTGCGTGGGCTTGGTCTTAACCTCGTGGGCGGCGGCGATATAGGGAACGAGCGATACGTGGATGTAGCAGACGTTCTCGGGACCGGCCTCCTTGCGGTACTGGCGGATAGCCTCCACGAACGGCTGCGACTCGATGTCGCCGATCGTGCCACCCAGCTCGGTAATGACAACGTCGGAGCCAGTCTGCTCCTCAATGCGGCGGAATTTGTCCTTGATAGCATTGGTGACGTGCGGGATCACCTGGACGGTACCGCCCAAAAAGTCACCGCGACGCTCGCGGGCAATCAGGCTCTTGTAAATGGCGCCCGTCGTAAAGTTAGAATCGCGGGTCAGGTTCTCGTCAATAAAGCGCTCGTAGTGGCCCAGGTCCAGATCGGACTCGTAGCCGTCCTCGGTCACAAAGACCTCACCGTGCTGGAACGGGCTCATGGTACCGGGGTCGACGTTCAGATACGGGTCGGCCTTCTGCATCGTCACCTTGTAGCCGCGCGACTTGAGCAAACGGCCCAGCGATGCCGCGGTAATGCCCTTGCCCAAAGACGAAACCACGCCGCCGGTCACAAACACATGCTTAGTCATATTGAATTACCTGCGCTTCCCGTAGAAGTTGTCCATACACATCTTACGGGTCTTCATTGTAATACTCGAGAAAGAAGCAGTTCGCCATTTTTCACCAAAGTGCTTGCATTTCTCCATCTCGAAACAAAACGCCGCCCGGGACCCGAGCGGCGTAACAACATCTTAGGCGGCAGAACGTTACCGATCGGCAAGCTCGTCCCTGAGCATATCCCGAACGAGCATACCCGCGCGGATGCCTTTCAGATACCACCCGCCACGCTCGGTAAGGCAAATACCATTTGCAAGCTGGCCGCCATCCTCGCTATAACGCGAAACGACCTCGATCAAACCGTCAGAATCCAAGCGCTCAATTGCGGCGCGGGCTCGATACGGAGACACTCCAACGTGCTCCGCAAGCGTTTTGCGCGAGAAGCCATATGTCCCGCCACTTTCGGATTGCTGGGCAATCTCCATCAACACCAGCACTTCGACACGCTTCATATCGTTGACACTCGCACGACCCTTGCCCGCCATGGCAGCCTCCTCTAACCGAGCACGAGCATCCAGCGCGCCGTGCACGACCGACACACCTCACGATGGCAGGTAATATCCATCATGCGGCATCCCGCTAAGGATGAAACAGTTACGATTATTGTATACCGCCCAAATTATTTTTAGGCAGGTAAACGGCTATTTTTCGCCGAAATAGACGCTTTATTGATCAAAAAGCCGTACCGGGCGCTAACCCGATACGGCCAAAATGCGATGCAATTACCGCGGTACTTCAAACTTAGCGATGGAAGAAACCACGACGCTCAAACTTGGGCTCGCAGCACACGTTGATGCCCAGTTTACGCAACACCGTCTCGTCCGTCGGCGAGATAATCACGCTAAAGAAGGCATCGCAACCGCGCAGCTGCTCCAGGCCCGAAAGGACACGAGCGGCCGTCTCGCTCGTAGCCGAGGTGATCGACAGCGCCATAAGCGTCTCGTCGGTGTGAAGGCGCGGGTTTTTGCTGCCCAGGAAATGCGTCTTGAGCTTGCTGATGGGCTCGATCGCCTCGTCGCTGATGACTTCAAGCTCAAGGTCGACGCCCGAAACATGCTTGAGAGCGTTCATAATGAGCGAACTTGCGGCGCCCAGGCGCGTGGAGGTCTTACCGGTCACCACGGAACCGTCCGGCATGACCATGGCGCCCACAGGACCTCCCGTCAGTTGCTCCCTGGTTAAGGCCGCCGAGCGCGCCGGTGAGTAGTTCTTATCGATGCCGGCCTTCTTCATAATAATCTTGAGACGGTCGACTTGCTCATCGCCCACGCCGGTACGGCGCACATTTTCGACCGCGGTAAAGTAGCGGCGGACGATCTCCATCTTGGAAGCGTCGCGGCAGGCATCGTCATCGGTGATGGCAAAGCCGACCATATTGACGCCCATGTCCGTGGGACTCTGGTAGGGGCTCTTGCCTAGGATCTTTTCCATCAGGGCACGGACCACCGGGAAGGCCTCGACGTCGCGGTTGTAGTTGACCGTGGTCTTGTTGTAGGCCTCAAGGTGAAAGGAATCGATGATGTTGGCATCGTCGAGGTCCGCCGTGGCGGCCTCGTAGGCAATATTGACCGGATGCGTCAGGGGAAGATTCCAGACCGGGAAGGTCTCAAACTTGGCATAACCGGCGGCGGTGCCGTGCTTATGCTCGTGATACAGCTGTGAGAGGCAGGTGGCGAGCTTGCCCGAGCCAGGGCCGGGCGCCGTCACGACAACGAGCGGACGCGTGGTCTCGACGAACTCGTTCTTGCCGTAGCCTTCGTCAGAAACGATCAGATCGACGTCGTGCGGATAGCCCTCAATGGGATAGTGCAGCTTGGCGGGAATGCCGAGTGCATTCAGACGATTGCGGAAGACGTCGGCAGCGGGCTGACCGGCATACTGCGTGATAACCACGGCCGCGACAGCAAAACCGTTGCCGCGGAACAGGTCGACCAGGCGCAAGACGTCCTCGTCATAGGTAATGCCCAGGTCGCCACGGGCCTTGTTCTTCTCAATATGGTTTGCATTGATTGCGATGATGACCTCGACGTCGTCGGCAATGCTCTTGAGCATGCGGAACTTGCTGTCCGGCTCAAAACCCGGCAGCACGCGACTCGCATGATAGTCGTCAAACAGCTTGCCGCCAAACTCCAAATAGAGCTTGCCACCAAACTGCGAGATGCGCTCCTTAATGTGAGCAGCCTGCAGCTCGATGTACTTCGCGTTGTCGAAACCCTGGCGCATGTGTGGCTCCCGTCCCGTTTCCATTTAATGTCCTAGGCGATTATAACGGAGCCCGCCCTCCCCGATACCCAGACCATCAACAGGCACCAACCAAACACGCTCATCACAACCACCGGGGACCCGGGGCAGCTCGTTTGGAACGGGGAACAAGTCACTCAGCACCAACAATGAAAACATCGCAGGCAGAGCTGAAGCCAGCGAACGGGCACCAGAGCGAGCAAGCTTCCCCCTGCACCAACAAGGGGAACGTCGCAGGTGGAGCATAAGTCAGCGAAAGCCCGTCAGATTGCCGCTCTGGCGGGTTTGCAGCGTCGACCGGTTCCGCGGTTTGGTAAAACCGCGGAACAAAAAAGCGCCCCCTCCCGCGCACGGAACGGGAGGGGGCTAAAGGTAGGAGTCTACCGGTGGGTTGACCCCACCGGACAGACGATGACCAGGTGATCCTTTACAGGATCGTCAAGGTTTCCGTGGGGTACCCGTTGGGTACTTAGAGCATCACGCAAGCGACGGTCAGGATGATGGCGCAGACAACGGAGAGAGCGACGATGAGCTTAAGGGCAAACTTGAGCCAGGTCGTCCACTCGATCTTGGCCAGGGCGAGACCGCCCATGATGGCGCCGGAGGTCGGGGTGAACAGGTTCACAACGCCGATGGCAGAGGAGAAGATCATGACCATGACCTCGGGCGAGAAGCCGAGCTTAACAGCCAGCGGTCCCATGATAGGCATGGAGACGGTAGCCATACCAGAGGTCGAGGGGATCAGGAAGGACAGGCCGAAGTAGACCAGGAAGCTCATGGGAGCGAAGATCACGCCGGACAGGCCAGCCAGAGCATTGGCGGCAGCGTCGAGGACGTAGACGTCGAGGCCGGTGTTAGCCATGAGGACGGAGATACCACGGGCGAGGGCGATGACGAGAACAACGGACATCATGTCGGCAGCGCCGGTGATGAAGGTGTTAACGATCTGCTTCTCGGACAGGCCACCGATGATACCGATCAGGACGGCCATGAGGAAGAACCAGGTGGAAGCCTCGTCGAAGTACCACTGACCAATGGGCAGGCCGGTGATCAGGGCAGACCAGCCCTGGACGACGGCGTTACCGTCGGCATCGTAGACAGCGCCAGCGTCGAAGAAGTTGGCGACGCCCTCGTTGAGGTCGGCCAGCGGAATGAAGCCGACGATCATGACGACGAAGGTGAAGGCAAAGGCGATCAGAACACCCTTCTGACGACCGGTGAGCTTGACCTCATTGTGAACCTCGGAAGCAGCCTTGCCGTGAGCCTCTTCGGCGTCCTTGAGCTCCTGCATCGACAGGATGGTGGAACCCTTGTCAGCCTTGACCTTCTTGGCATAGCTCATGACGAAGAAGATGGACATGGCAGTGGTAACAATCCACAGGACGGCACCAAGGCCGATGATGATGGACTGGTTGACCTCAATGCCAACGCCGGTCAGAGCGTCGACGGCAGCGCCGACGGCGAACGGGTTAACCGTGGAGCCCAGGCAGCCGCAGCCAGCGCCGAGCAGGACGGTAGCGGCGCCGACCATCGGGTCGAAGCCGGCAGCCATCATGGTAGCGGCGAGCAGGGCGTAGAAGGGAACGGTCTCCTCGCACATACCATAGGTGGTACCACCGAGGGAGAAGATGAGCATCAGCACGGGAATGAGCATGATCTCGTTGCCCTTAAGCTTCTGCACCAGGACGGCGATGCCGTTGTCCAGAGCGCCGGTCTCGGTCATCATGCCGAGGAAGCCGCCCAGGATCATAACGAAGAGGCAGACGGGCAGAGCGTCAGCGAAGCCCTTGATCGGGGCGGTGCAGAAATCGCTCAGACGGGCAGCAGTAACCGCGCCGCCGGACGTGCCGGAGACGATAACGGTAATCACTGCAACAATTGCCAGCAGAGCAAGAAGAATGGTGAACGATGAAGGCATACCGCGCTTTTTCTTAGCGGTCTCAGTCATAGTTCTCATCCCCCCTTCATAAATCATTTACTGATCTCGCCCGAAGCGGCTCTTCCGTGCCGTGCCTGCCGCTCGATGCGAGATTTTTACCAGATAAAGCCGCTCGGGGTGTTCAACAATACACCCCGAGCGAGATGCTAGATGCTCTTACTTGAGCGTGGCATACATGACAGCCTTGATGGTGTGCATGCGGTTCTCGGCCTCGTCGAAGACCTTGGAAGCGGGGCTCTCGAAGACCTCGTCGGTGACCTCCTGCTCGGTGATGCCGAACTGCTCGCACTTCTCGGCGCCAATGGTGGTGTTGGTGTCGTGGAAGCTAGGCAGGCAGTGCAGGAAGATGGCACCCGGGTTGGCCATAGCCATGACCTCGGAGGTGACACGATACGGGGTGAGCTGAGCGATGCGCTCGGCCCAGACCTCGTCGGGCTCGCCCATGGAGACCCACACGTCGGTGTAGATAACGTCGGCACCGGTGACGCCGTCCTTGACGTCGGTGGTCAGCTTGATGGTGCAGCCGTTAGCCTCGGCGATGGGCTTGCAGGCCTCGATGACGTCGTCAGCGGGCATGCACTCCTCGGGGCCGCAGGCCACGAAGTTCATACCGAGCTTGGAGCAGACAACCATGAGGGAGCGAGCGACGTTGTTCTTGCAGTCGCCCATAAAGACGAGGGTCTTGCCCTTGATGTCGTAGTTGAAGTTCTCCTGGACGGTCAGGATGTCAGCGAGCATCTGGGTGGGATGCCACTCAGTGGTCAGGCCGTTCCACACGGGCACGCCGGACTTAGCAGCGAGCTCCTCGACGTCGTCCTGGGCAAAGCCGCGGAACTCGATGCCGTCATACATGCGACCGAGAACGCGGGCGGTGTCCTCGATGGACTCCTTCTTGCCCATCTGCGACGAACCCGGATCGAGGTAGGTGACGCCCATGCCCAGATCCATGCCGCCGACCTCGAAGGCGCAGCGGGTACGAGTGGAGGTCTTCTGGAAAAGCAGAACGATGTTCTTGCCCTCGAGATAGCGGTGCGGAACGCCAGCGCGCTTCATATCCTTGAAGTTCTTGGAGAGCTTGAGCAGGTACTCGATCTCCTCGGTGGTGAGGTCGAGGAGCTTGAGGAAGCTACGGCCGGAGAGGTTAACACCCATGGTTCGTTTCCTTTCGAAGAAATGAATTACGTAAGTAATTAGTGTAGCCCGTTTGACGGGCGAAACCGGTGCGGTTGTAGGGGGACCGCACCGGAAACGGAAAGACTTAGAGGTCCTCGCGCCAGAAGGGCATGCTCATGCAGCGCGGGCCGCCGCGGCCGCGGGAGAGCTCGGCGGAGGGCACGACGAGAAGGTCCAGGCCCTCCTTGTACAGCACGTCGTTGGTGACGGTGTTGCGGGCGTAGACGCAGATCTTGCCGGGCTCGACGCACAGGGTGTTGGAGCCGTCGTTCCACTGCTCGCGGGAGGCCGCGATCGGGTCGCCGCCGCCGCAGGGGATCAGCTTGACCTGGTCGACGCCGGTGGCGTCCTCCAGGACGTGCTCGAGGGTGTCCTCGATCAGGCGGATGTTCACGTCGCCCGGGTTCTTGCCGGCGGTCAGCTCGTAGACGCGCAGGGTGCCCATGATGGCGGGGTGGATCGTGAACTTATCGACGTCGATCTGGGTGAAGACCGTGTCGAGGTGCATGAAGGCGCGCGAGACCGGGATGTCGAAGGCAAGGATGCGCTCGACCTTGGAGTCGGAGTTCCAGAAGATGTTCTGGGCCATGACGTCGATAGCGGCGGCCTGGGTGCGCTGGGAGATGCCGACGGCGAGGGTCTTCTCGTTGATGTTCAGCACGTCGCCGCCCTCGGTGTGGAACTGGCAGTCGCGGCGGAAGTACAGGGAGACGTCCTTGTAGTCGGGGTGGTACTTGAAGACGTACTTGCCGTACAGGGTCTCGCGGTTGCGGGTGACCGAGTACATGCGGTTGAGGTTGACGCCCTCGCCGACGACCGCGAACGGGTCGCGGGTGAAGTAGAGGTTGGGCATCGGGTCGATGATCAGGTCGGACTCGGACTCGGAGTTGACCAGGGAGTCGAGGGTCGTGGACGCCGTGAGGGGCATGTCGATCTCGGCCTTGGTCATGCCGGCCATGGTCTTCTTGACGAACTCGAGGTTGTCCTCGATGGAGTCCAGCTTCTCGCGGACGATCTGCGGCATGTGCTGGCCGCGGATGCCGGCCTCGGCGATGTACTGGTCGGTGAACTCGGCGCGGGCGCCGGGGACCTGGTCGAACACCTCGGCGACGAGGTTCTCGAGGTAGAGCACCTCGACGCCCTGGTCCCTCAGGATCTGGGCGAAGGTGTCGTGCTCCTGCTGCGCGACCTCCAGGAACGGGACGTCGTCGAACAGGAGTCGCTCGAGCTCGTCGGGCGGCAGGTTGAGGAGCTCGTCGCCGGGACGGTGCAGGCAGACCTTCCTGAGCTTGCCGATCTCGGAAGGCACGTGCAGACCTTTCGTCATGGCCTCCTACCTTTCTTTCGGGCCCCTGTCAGGGCCGATTCGTTAGCGCCCCTCCGTGTGAGGCGTTATTGCTGACGACATATTTATATCCAAAATCAGTCCATACTTCCACCTTGCCCCCGAACGGTTTTATATGAGGGGTGAACGGCATACACATATACTTCACGCACGGCATACTTTGATTAAATAAAGTGGATTTACGTGCTTAAACGCTTTTTAACCGCAGGATCAATTGAAACTAACCTTTGTTAAACCACCCTCAAATTGCATATTTCACGCAACGATATGAATATAATTCGCAATTCTCGCTGTGTCTCAACCATTTTGATTTTTATTCAGAATAAAGTTCGTCCTATTCATTTTGGCAAACAGATTACCGTTTACCAGACGTTGGATACCGTTCACCGGAAGCTCAGTATAAGGCCCGTCGAATACCCGATTGATCTTGCGTCTCCATTTGTAACAACTTGTCTTTTTCGGCGGCAAAGACAAACAGACCCGTTCCCCAAAAGGGAGCGGGTCTGCATTCGGTACACCTAGGGCCCAGTAAGGTTTAGGCCTTCGAGAACCTCAAGGAACTAGCGATCGAACTCGGCCAGCGCCTCGCCCAGAAGCCTCAGGCCCTCGCGAAGAACATCTTCGCTCGCGCAGTAGCCCAGGCGCGCTCCGCAGGGAAGCTCAAAACGGCTACCGGGGACCAACAGCACTCCCCTATCGGCCAGCAGGCGCTTGCAGAACTCCTCGTCATCCTTGGGAATATCCAGCTGGATAAACGAGGTGGACACGCCCTGCGGGGCCGTCCAGGAAACACGATGCTGCGTATCGATCCAAGCCTGTGCGATATCGCGGTTACCAAACACGATCTTGCGGTTGCGCTCGAGAATCTTGTCTTTGTGCTCGAGCACGTAGGTCGCCAAAGCATCGTTAAACACGCCACCGCAGATCATGGTGTAGTCGCGGTAGGTGCGGATGCGGTTGGACACCTCTTCGTCCGCAACGACCCAGCCCACGCGGGCTGCAGGCGCCGAATAGGTCTTGGACACCGAGTTGGTGACAATGGCCCTCTCGTACACGTCGGCCATCGACATAAAGGACTCAGTGTTCTCGAGCGGCAGATACACCTCGTCGCACAGCACGTAGGCGCCCACCGAACGGGCAATCTCGGCAATCTGACCGAGCGTATCGGCATCAAGCACCGTACCGATGGGGTTCGATGCGTTATTGATGCAGATGAGCTTGGTGTTGGGGCGAACGAGGCGCTTGAGCTGTTCGATATCGGGTTTCCATCCGAGCTCCTCGGCAAGCTCCCAATACTCGACCTCGGCACCAAGCGTACGCGGGATCTCATAGAGCGGCGCATAGGTAGGCCACTCGGCAACCACATGATCGCCGGGCTCGACAACGGCCATGATGGCGTTGAGGTTGGCGCCCGTGCAGCCATTGGTCTGCAGAATGTGATCGGGATTGACCTCGCGACGATACAGCTTGGCGACCTCGGCCTTAAACTCCGGCGAACCCTCGATCCAGCCGTAGTTCATCTTCTCGCGATCCAGGCGCTCGTAGAACGTAGCGCCGTCCTGCTCGTCAAGCGCGCGAAGCTCGCCCATGGTCAGCGATGAGATCGTCGACTGGGCAATGTCCCACGTAGCGCTCTTCTCCCAAACGTTGAGCCATTCCTCAACGCCAATTGTCTTGATATCCATGACTAAGCTCCAATCGCTAGAACACGGGGATGATGCCGGCAAAGGTCATGGGAATCGAGATGATGCCCAAAAGGCAAAGAAGCCGACACCGTTGGGGTATCAACGTGACCGCCTCTAGACATAATGGACACCTTATCTGATGCTAATTTAGCTTATTAGACAAGAATGGGGCGGTGCGAAAACCCGCACCGCCCCATTTGGAGACATCTAATGGCAGCTAGATGTTTGTATTAAGACCCGTACGGATCTTTGAAAACCTTAGAGGTCCTCGCGCCAGAAGGGCATGCTCATGCAGCGCGGGCCGCCGCGGCCGCGGGAGAGCTCGGCGGAGGGCACGACGAGAAGGTCCAGGCCCTCCTTGTACAGCACGTCGTTGGTGACGGTGTTGCGGGCGTAGACGCAGATCTTGCCGGGCTCGACGCACAGGGTGTTGGAGCCGTCGTTCCACTGCTCGCGGGAGGCCGCGATCGGGTCGCCGCCGCCGCAGGGGATCAGCTTGACCTGGTCGACGCCGGTGGCGTCCTCCAGGACGTGCTCGAGGGTGTCCTCGATCAGGCGGATGTTCACGTCGCCCGGGTTCTTGCCGGCGGTCAGCTCGTAGACGCGCAGGGTGCCCATGATGGCGGGGTGGATCGTGAACTTATCGACGTCGATCTGGGTGAAGACCGTGTCGAGGTGCATGAAGGCGCGCGAGACCGGGATGTCGAAGGCAAGGATGCGCTCGACCTTGGAGTCGGAGTTCCAGAAGATGTTCTGGGCCATGACGTCGATAGCGGCGGCCTGGGTGCGCTGGGAGATGCCGACGGCGAGGGTCTTCTCGTTGATGTTCAGCACGTCGCCGCCCTCGGTGTGGAACTGGCAGTCGCGGCGGAAGTACAGGGAGACGTCCTTGTAGTCGGGGTGGTACTTGAAGACGTACTTGCCGTACAGGGTCTCGCGGTTGCGGGTGACCGAGTACATGCGGTTGAGGTTGACGCCCTCGCCGACGACCGCGAACGGGTCGCGGGTGAAGTAGAGGTTGGGCATCGGGTCGATGATCAGGTCGGACTCGGACTCGGAGTTGACCAGGGAGTCGAGGGTCGTGGACGCCGTGAGGGGCATGTCGATCTCGGCCTTGGTCATGCCGGCCATGGTCTTCTTGACGAACTCGAGGTTGTCCTCGATGGAGTCCAGCTTCTCGCGGACGATCTGCGGCATGTGCTGGCCGCGGATGCCGGCCTCGGCGATGTACTGGTCGGTGAACTCGGCGCGGGCGCCGGGGACCTGGTCGAACACCTCGGCGACGAGGTTCTCGAGGTAGAGCACCTCGACGCCCTGGTCCCTCAGGATCTGGGCGAAGGTGTCGTGCTCCTGCTGCGCGACCTCCAGGAACGGGACGTCGTCGAACAGGAGTCGCTCGAGCTCGTCGGGCGGCAGGTTGAGGAGCTCGTCGCCGGGACGGTGCAGGCAGACCTTCCTGAGCTTGCCGATCTCGGAAGGCACGTGCAGACCTTTCGTCATGGCCTCCTACCTTTCTTTCGGGCCTTACTGGCCGAATGTATCAGCGCCCCTCCATATGGGACGCTGCTTGCTGACAGCTCTAGTTATATCCAAATTCCATTCGTAATGCTACCTCGCCCCCGAACGGTCAACAAAGTGCGATGAACGGTATATCGCATATGATTCCCCATGATGCACTTCAGTTTCGTAAAGCAGATTTTCCTAGGTAAACGTTATTTTTCTAGGAAATCAAGCTTGAACACTCAAAGTTATCCATGATTCAAAATTGCATAGTGAAAACGGTTTTCTGCATATAAATGACGCTTGCCCTCGATTCGACCTACATTCGATTATATTCAGCTTGCTATCATTCTTATTCATACATTCTCACCAGTTGAGTGAGGATATGGATCGCTTGCGAACGAGCAGGGCGTCAGTCCTATGACTTGTCAGCGTAAGAAGTAGGTAAAGATACCGTTCACGAGATACGTCCGTGCCGGCGGTCGGCTAAATTGAGACAATAGTGAATTAGAGTTAGGCTACCGTCCCCTGCGGGGACTGAACGGACAGATGCATATGCCGAGCAAAATCGAAAAGAAGCAAAAGGCCGCTAAGCTGCGCAAGCCGCCGCGCGACTTCTCGTACACGCAAAACCGAGAACTTAGCTGGCTGCGCTTTGACAACCGCGTGCTTGACGAAGCCTTCGACGAAACCGTTCCGCTGTTCGAGCGTCTAAAGTTCGTGTCGATTTTCGAGTCCAACCTCGACGAATTCCTTATGGTGCGCGTGGGCGGCCTTTCCGATCTGGCGGAGCTCAAAAAACAGCCTGTCGACAACAAGAGCAATATGACCGCCTCCGAACAGGTCGATGCCGTCATGGAAGAGCTGCCCGGGCTCCTTACCCGTTGGGAGTCCATCTTTAAGAGCATCGAGGGCAAGCTCGACGCTCTGGGCGTTCACCGCGCCCGCATCGATTCGCTTACGCCCGAGGAGCGCACCTTCGTAACCCGCTACTTCCAAGCCTACGTGTCGCCGGTCATCTCGCCGTTGGTCATTGACCCGCGCCACCCCTTCCCCAACCTGCGCAACGGCGCACTCTATCTGGCTTGTGGCCTGGACGGCGTCACCGACGAGGAGAGCCTGCTGGGCCTTATCGAGATTCCCGCCTCGATGAACCGCGTGGTCGAGATCCCCTCGCCCACCGGCACCTACTCCTACATCTTGCTCGAGGACGTCATCCTCGCCTGCCTGGATAGCTGCTTTGGCTCCTATAAGCCGCTGGATCGCGCGCTGATCCGCGTCACCCGTAATGCCGATATCGACCCGGACGGCGAGGGCGTCGAGGAGGAAGAGGATTACCGCCAGCACATGAAGCGCATCCTCAAGAAGCGCTTGCGCCTGCAGCCGGTGGTGCTCGCCGTATCGGGCTCCCTCGAAAAGCCAACGCTCAAGACCATCCGCAAGGCGCTCGAGCTTTCTCGCCGCTCGGTCTTTACCTGCGATATCCCCCTTGACCTGAGCTACGTCTTTGGCATTGAGGGCAAGATTCCCGAGCATCTACGCAACGAGCTGCTCTTTACGCCGTTTAAGCCGCAGCCCAACCCCACCATCGATATGTCCCGCTCCATTCGCGAGCAAGTGTTGCAGGGCGACAAGCTGCTCTTTTATCCCTACGAGGCCATGAATCCGTTCCTGGACCTGGTGCACGAAGCAGCCTACGACCCCGAGTGCATCTCGCTGCGCATCACGCTCTACCGCGTGGCCAAACAGAGCCGCCTGTGCGAGTCGCTCATCGATGCTGCCGAAAACGGCAAAGAGGTCACGGTGCTCATGGAGCTCCGCGCACGCTTTGACGAGCAGAACAACATCGAGTGGGCCGAGCGTCTGGAAGAGGCCGGCTGCACCGTTATCTACGGCTCCGAGGGCTTTAAGTGCCACTCCAAGATCTGCCAGCTCACCTATCGCGAGGGCATGGCGCTCACCCGTCTCACGCTGTTGGGCACCGGCAACTTTAACGAGAAGACGGCCAAGCTCTACAGTGACTTTATGCTCATGACCGCCCATCCCGGTATCGGCGAAGACGCCAACCTGTTCTTCCGCAACCTGTCTCTGGGCAACCTGCGCGGCGACTACCGCTTCCTGGGCGTGGCGCCCGTCGGACTGAAACCGCTCATCATGCGCGGCCTGGACCGCGAGATTCAGCGCGCCCTTGTCGGCGAGCCCGCCCGCGTGTTCTTTAAGCTCAACTCGCTGACCGACCGCGAGGTTATCGATAAGATCGCCGAGGCATCGTGTGCCGGTGTGCGCGTGGACATGATCATCCGCGGCATCTCGTGTCTCAAGCCCGGTATTCCGGGCAAGACCGAGAACGTGCACGTGCGCTCCATCGTCGGACGTTTTTTGGAGCATGCGCGCGTCTATGCCTTTGGCGTGGACTCGGACATGATCTACCTGAGCTCGGCAGACATGATGACGCGCAACACCGAGCACCGCGTGGAGATCGCCTTCCCCGTGCTCGACCCCACCTGCCGCGCCCTGGTGCACGAGTACATGGGCATGCAGCTGCGCGACAACGTGAAGGCACGCAGCCTGACGAGTGACGGCACCTGGGTTCCGGTTGAGCGCAAAGAGGACGAGAAACCCTTCAACTCGCAGGAAGCTCTGCTGGAGCGCGCGTATCGCAACGCCGAGGCCGCCGCGCAGCTGCGCGCACAGGAGAAGGAACGCATGGCCGAAGAGGCTATTCAGGCCGAGGTTGAACATGGGGCAGTTGCCAAACCGGAAGCGGTTACCGCTCCCCCGGTGAATGAGCCCGAGGCGGCCGCAGAGCCCGCCGTGGAGAAAGCGCCCGAGGTTCAGAAGGTCCAGGCAACCGTCATAGAGCCTGAGTTCGAGCCTGCTCCTCGGCCCCAACCGCAGGCGGCTAAGCCCGCGTCCGAGAAGAGCGCTCGCCGCGAGAAGCCCACTGGCAAGACCAAGGCCATCGAGCGCCATCGCCCCGGCCGCGTGCGCATGGGCTTGGGCCTGATCGGCCTAGGCCTTAAGACGCTCATTACCGGCAAGACGAAATAGACGTTTGTAGAAGCGCCCCGTATTTGAGAAATGCCCCAGATACGGGGCGCTTTTCCCTGCTACCATGGTTGCGGACAATACCGCGAATGACAGGCAGGAATATGAAGCTCACCATAGAATCGATGACCTACGGCGCCGACGGTCTGGCACATGCCGACAACGGCAAGGCCGTCTTTGTGCAGGGCGCCGTGGCAGGCGACACCGTCGAGACCGAGGTCGTACAGGACGGCAAGTCGTTTATGCGCGCCCGCACGACCGAGATTCTGGAGCCAAGCCCCGATCGCATTCAGCCCCCCTGTCCCTTCGTGGGCATCTGCGGCGGTTGTTCGTGGGGCAACCTCTCGCGCACCGCTCAGCTTGCCGCCAAAGAGCAAAACCTGCGCTCCACGCTCGAGCGCATTGGCAAGTTCACCCCTGACCAGGTCAACGATCTTGTCCAGCCCATCCGCCACACCAAGGACGACTGGGGTTACCGCAATAAGATTGAGCTGGAGCCCACTCTCGTTAACGGCCGTGTTCGCCTTGGCATGCACGGCGTCGACCCCAGCAAGATCGTGACCGTCGATGCGTGCCCGCTGTTCGACAAGCGCTTCCCGAAGGCGCTCAAATCGGTCGTCGGCGCGCTCAACTATCTGAGCGGCAGCCACGACCTGGGTCTGGAGCGCGTGGGCATTCGCGCATCGCGCCGCACCAAGGCGCTCGAGGTCGCACTCTGGACACCCACGGGCTCTTTTCCGCGCTCGCAGGTCTCCCGCGTGCTGGCAGATGCCGCTCATCCCACGAGCATCGTGCGCGTGATGAGCAAGGGCGAAAAGAAAGCCCGCCGTGTCTCCAAAGTCGAGATGCTCGCCGGCGAGGGCTCGTGGACCGAGAATATCGCCGAAGGCCAGATGCGCCTGTCCGCCCCGTCGTTTTTCCAGGTCAACACCAAGGGAGCCGAGATTTTGATCGAGCTTGTCATGGAGGCGCTCGACCCACAAGAAGACGAGCTCGCCGTGGACCTGTACTGCGGCGCCGGCACTTTTACCCTGCCGCTCGCCCGCCGCTGCGATTACGTCGCCGCCGTCGAGGCCTACGGCCCGGCCGTGCGCGACCTGCGTCGCAACCTGGAGATCAACAAGCTCGATAACGTCGACGTCATCGGCGGCGATGCCGTGCGCGAGTTCCCCGACCAGGATGCCGATGTTCTGGTAGTCGACCCGCCGCGTGCAGGTCTGGCGCCCGAGGCTATCGACCTCATCGCCAGCACGAGCGCTCGCGATGTCGCCTACGTGAGCTGCGATCCGGCCACCTTGGCACGCGATCTTAAGCGCTTTGTCGAGGAAGGCACCTTCTCCCCCGTCAAGATCACGCCGGTCGACCTGTTCCCGCAAACCTTCCACTGCGAAACCGTCGTCCACCTCAAACGCAACTAGACTGTTTGCCCAAGACCACGCCCGATGATTTTTCTGGGACGGGGATAAAAATAAATTTGCTCCGAATGATTATTTAATCCCCGTCCCGAAATTGAACCGTCCCCTCATTTCTTGAACATTAGAAATGGGGGCTTCTTTATGGACGGGAGAGTCAGGCACGACGCCACGCTGAGGACTCTTGCAGCAGAGCTTTGCGACAGGGGGTACGGGCGCGCCGAAGGCCGGCGGGAGGCCGAAGGGTGCCCGGACCCGGCCGGGGCCAGCGGCGTGCGAGGGCAAGCTCATGCGACGGAGCTGCTGCCCGGGCGCCTGAAGGACGAGTTCTACAGGAACCGGACGTGGCGGAGCTTCGAGGAGTTCAAGCGGGACCTCGACGCCTATACCGTTCACTGGAACAAGAGGAGGCGGGTTAAGCAAAAGGGACTGACCCCGGAGGAGTTCCGGAATCAGTCCCCATGTGCGACATAGGTCGCTAATTGACCCGTCCAAGTATCGGGGCGAAGTTCATTTCAGCGCCGTTTGAGAAAGCTAGACGCCTTCGGGCAGGTTATCCCGGACACGGGGCGGCCGCCTCGACCGACCTCGGCCCTCGCCCACCTCAACTGCTCCTCAATTACATAGAGCTGATTGAGGAGGGCACAAGCTAGCGGGCGCCTTCCTCGTCGTCGTTGGGTCGGTAGGTGATGAACTCGATAACAAAGGCCAGGACGGCAGAGACGAGTGAGGCGATGATCGCGAAGATCATGTGGGAGATCCCGGCGCCACCAGGGGTCCCGTCGATGAAGTTGAGCAGGTTGAAGACGCCGAGGCCGCCCGAGATGTACATGAGGGCGCCCGTCATTCCCACGATGGCGCCGCCCACGGCGGAGCTCAGGCATGCCACGACGAACGCGCGCTTGTTGGGCAGGGCGATGCCGTAGATGCCAGGCTCGGTGACGCCGAAGAAGAAGGCAGAGATCATCGCGGGAAGGGCGATGCCGCGGAAGCGCTCGTCCTTGTTTCTGAGGTACATGGCAAAGATGACCGCTCCGAGCGCGAACCCGTGGCCGATGGTGGCGGCGAGCACGCTGTCGTGGCCGAGGGTGTTCAGGTTCATGATGGAGATGGGGATGAGGCTCCAGTGGAAGCCAAAGATGACGAGGCACATCCACAGTCCGCCGACCAGGGCGCTGCCCAGGACGGAACCAACCACGGGGAGCTGGAAGATGAACGAGAACGCCGCGCTCAGCAGGTTGGTGATGAGGGTGGCCACCGGGCCGATGACGAGGTAGCCCAAGACGATGGAGACCGTCATCGTGGCGAGCGGGACGAGGAACATCTTGAGCGCAGTCGGCATCCAGCTCTTGAGCCAGCGCTCAAGGATAGAGCCGAACCACACCATGAGAAGGACGGGGATCACCGAGCTCACGTAGCCGGACACGGGCATGATGATGGGGACCCCGAGGGCGGTGGCGTACCACGAGAACGTGCCGGCCACGCCGAGGTCGATGCTGCCGAGCGCCTCGCCCGAGGTCAGGGCGACCATCGTCGGGTAGAGGAGCGCCACGCCGATTGCCACGCCGGTGAACTCGTTCATGCGGAACTTGCGCGCGGCACTGAACGCCAGGGCGACGGGAAGGAAGTAGAAGAAGCCGTCAGCCACGGTGTAGAGCAGCGTGTAGAGGCCGTCGTTTGCAAAGGCCGGGACGAAGTAGGTGATGAGGGCAAGCAGTCCCTTCATGATGCCTGCGGCGGCAAGCGGTCCCAGGATGGGCTGGAAGATGCCGGAGATGAGGTCGATGATGACGGAGGCAACGGTCTTATCGCCCTGGGGCTCGTCGTCGGCGCTTGCGCCGCTCGAGAAGTTGCCGGCCTCCATGACCGCGTCGTAGACGTCCTCGACGATGTTACCCACGACCACCTGGTACTGGCCGTTGGCCTGGATGACCTGGATGACGCCCTTGAGGGTCTCAATCTTGGCCGTGTTGGCGCGGGACTCGTCCTTGAGCTTGAAGCGCACGCGCGTGATGCAGTGCGCGACGCTGGCGACGTTCTCGGCGCCGCCTACGTTCTCGAGTATGGATCTGGCCAGGTCGTCGTATTTTTCAGCCATTATTTTCTCCTTAGTGATATTGCCCGGGCGGCTAGCCCAGGTCGCCTCCGTTGGTGGCGATGGCCTGTTGATACCAGTAGAAGCTCTTCTTGCGCCTGCGCTCGAGCGTGCCGTTGCCCAGGTTGTCGCGGTCCACGTAGATGAAGCCGTAGCGCTTCTCCATCTCGCCGGAGCCCGCGCTCACGAGGTCGATCGGCCCCCAGGTGGTGTAGCCGAGCATCTCGACGCCGTCCTGCTCGATGGCGTCGCGCATGACCTCGATGTGCTCGCGCAGGTAGGCGATGCGGTAGTCGTCCTCGATCGTGCCGTCGGGAAGCACCTCGTCATAGGCGCCGAGGCCGTTCTCCACCACAAAGAGCGGCTTCTGGTAGCGGTCCCAGAGGTCGTTGATCGTGATGCGGAATCCCAGCGGGTCGATGACCCAGCCCCAGTCGCTCGTGCGCACGTAGGGGTTCTCCACGCCGGCGAAGGCGTTGCCCTCGGCGACGCCGCCCACGGAATCGGGGTCGCCCGCGGTACAGCGCGAGGAGTAGTAGCTAAACGAGATGAAGTCGACAGTGTTCTCCGCAAGGATGCGCTCGTCCTCGGCGGTCATGCCCACGTCGATGCCCTCGCGCTCGAGCATCTTGAGCGCGTAGCCGGGGTAGTGCCCGCGTGCCTGCACGTCCACGAAGAAGAAGTCCTCCTGGTTCTTGACCTGCGCTGCGCGGACGTCCTCGGGACGACAGGAGTAGGGGTAGTAGCTTCCCGCGGCGAGCATGCAGCCTACCTTGTTCTCCGGGTCGACCTCGTGGGCGATCTTGGTGGCCCAGGCGCTCGCCACGAGCTCGTTGTGCGCGGCGCGGTACTCGGCCTCGCGGGCATTCTCCCCGGGCTCGAGGACGATGCCGGCACCCATGAAGGGACGGTGCAAGATCATGTTCATCTCGTTGAACGTGATCCACCAATGCACGAGGCCGCGGTAGCGGTTGAAGAGCACCGTCACAAGCCGCTTGTAGAGCTCGATAAGGGTGCGGTTTCGCCAGGCGCCGTACTTCTTGACGAGGTGGATGGGGCAGTCGAAGTGCGTGATGGTCACGAGGGGCTCGATCCCGTGCTCGCGGCAGCAGCGGAACACGTCCTCGTAGAAGGCGAGCCCGGCCTCGTTGGGCTCCTCCTCGTCGCCATTGGGGAAGATGCGGCTCCAGGCGATGGAGAGGCGAAAGACCTTAAAGCCCATCTCCGCGAAGAGGGCTATGTCCTCGCGGTAGTGGTGGTAGAAGTCGATGCCCGTCTGGGCCGGGTAGTAGTACCCGGGCTCAAAGTCGAGCATGCGCCTCAGGCCGCGGCTTACGTCGTTGCGTTCCGGCCCGTGTGGGATGACGTCGACGTTGGCAAGGCCGCGGCCGCCCTCGTCATAACCTCCCTCGCATTGGTTGGCGGCGGTGGCTCCTCCCCAAAGGAACCCTTTTGGAAATGGCATGGTGCCTCCTTCTCTCTGGCGCCCCCATCTCTGCGGGGGACGCTTTATAACGTCCTTGCGGCCTCGCGCGCCGGGCCCGTGGCCCTTTCCCTGATGCGCGCGGGCCGTCTGTGAAGGGGTGACTAGCTGACGGCTTGTCCTGCAGCGGCGCGACGTGCCTCCCGGCCTCCAAGCAGGGAGGGGACCTGTGCCAGGCACACGCCGGCGAGGATGATGGCGACGCCCAGCCACTCGACGACGCCGAGCGGCTCGCCGAGGACGATCATGGCGATGAGCAGGCCGGCGGGGAGTTCCGCGGCGGCCATGACAGTGGAGAGGCCTGCGGGCAGGTGCGGAGAGCCCATGCCGAAGAGCAGGACCGGGCAGAGCATGCCAAAGAAGCCGGCGATGACAGCAAAGGGCAGGATGCCTTGGGCGAGGACGCCCGAGACGACGTAGTCCGGGCATACCGTGAGCGACATGACCACGGAGCCCGCGCACACGATGACGCCACGCTGCTCGGACGAGCAGGGGGCCTCGACCTTGCCGGAGAGGGTGACAAAGAGGGAGCAAGACACGGCCGCCCCCAGCGCGCAGAGCAGGGCCACGGGGTCGTACCCGGTGATGCCGGTCTTGTAGACGCCGCTGGCGAACACCGTTCCGAAGACGATGACCAGGGCGGAGGCCACTTGGAGGAGCCTCGGCGGCCGGCGCGTCATGACGGTCTGCCACACGAGCCCCAGCCACGTGAACTGGAAGAGGAGCGTGAGCGCCACCGGGGCGGGCAGCACGCTCATGGCGTAGCAGTAGAGGATTGAGGTGAGGCAGGTGAGGGCTCCCAGGCCCATGAGCTTGAGGGCGAGCTTCCAGCCCACGCGCTGCCAGCGGTGCCCGAGTGCGTGCCCTGCGAGCGTGGCGAGGGCGAAGAGGAGGCAGCCGAACCACGCCTGGCTCGCCACCACCTGTGCCGAGGTGAAGCCCGCGGCGTAGGCGAGCTTGTAGGTCGTGGCCATCGCGCCGTAGCAGGCGCCGCCCGCAAAGACCTGGAGCGCCGCCTTGGCCTGTCCCGCGCCCGTGGCTCCTGCCCCGGCGGCCTGTTGCTTGATTGTGTTTGTTCCTGCCATTAGGCTCCCTTCCGTCTGCTGTCTTGCAGATGCACGTCTCGTGCGTCTGTTCCCTGCAGTCGGAAGGTGGGCTCGTGCGGTCTTCTGGCGGTGCATGTGGTACCTGCTGCCAAGACGAAAAAAGCCACGCAACCGACTGCTCGGTTGCGTGGCAAAAAGGTGGCTAGCGCCCAGAAAAGTCCACGCGTTTTTAGACTGAGACAAAGTACTACAACAGGTGAGATTCCGTCAAGAAAAACCGAGGAAAAAAGTGAGCCTCTGCCCGCCGTACCTGTGGCAGTCGTTCCCCGAACGGGGCGGTGCTGTTGGGGACTGTCTCGATCTGTAACAGTAAGACTCGGTTTTGGTCCGTAGATGTTACAGATTTAGACGTTTTGTCGGGGCGGTTTCCGTTTGTCTTGATCTGTAACAGTTAGGGGTCAAAAGTGGGTCTAGATGTTACAGATTGAGATTGTTGAGGATGGGTGAGGGTAGCTAATTCGGACGGGGCTATTTTAGCTACCCTGCAAGTGGGGTAGCTAAAATAGCCCCGTCCCTTTTTAAACATTGGGAAATCGAGCGTGGCAAGCGTATGTCTTCGGGGTATAAGACGGCTAATTGTATGCCGCCTTACGAAAGGAACTCTCATGCCCAGCGTTGCCGTTCTCGCCGCCGATGGCTTTGAAACGATTGAATGCCTGACCATGGTCGACGTCATGCGTCGCGGCGGCGTGCGTGCCACGCTCGTCTCGATCATGCCCACGCGCGAGGTCGTGAGCTCACTGCAGATTCCCGTGACCTGCGATGCTCTCTTTGACGAAATCAACTTTGACGAGTACGACTGCATCGTGCTGCCCGGCGGCCTGCCCGGTGCCACCAACCTGCGCGCCGACCAGCGTGTCTGCGACGTAGTCTGCAATTTCGCCGCGACCAAGCACGTTGCCGCCATCTGCGCCGCCCCGTTTATCCTGGGCGAGCTTGGCCTGCTCGAGGGACGCCGCGCCACGTGCTTCCCCGGCTTTGAGAAGAGCTTCCCCGAGGGAGCTTATACCGGCGAGAAGGTCACGCAAGACGGCAATATCATCACTGCCAGCGGCATGGCACAGTCACTCCCCTTTGCCTTGGAGCTGCTGCGCACGCTCGCCGGCGACAAGGCCGTCGAGAAGGTCGCCGAGGGCATCCAACTATGATTTTGGCTTCGCAATCGCCGCGCCGCATAGAGCTGATGCGCGAGGCGGGCTACAACATTCGCGTGATTCCCGCGGATATCGACGAAACGCCCTTTGATGGCGAAGCTCCGCTTACGCTCGTCGAGCGCTTGGCGCGTGCCAAAGCCGCTGCCGTCGCCGCCGAGCATGCCGAACCCAATGAGCTGACCGTCGCGGCCGATACCATCGTCACCTTCGATGGCATGATTTTGGGTAAGCCGGCAAACGAAGACGAGGCGCGCACCATGCTCCGCGAGCTTTCGGGCCGCACGCACCAGGTGGCGACCGGCGTCTGCATCGTTAAAGCCGGCGACGCTACAGCTCCGCATGCCGCCGAGAGCCTGTCGTTTGTCGATGTGACCGACGTGACGTTCTATGAGCTTACCGAGGAGCAGATCGAGCGCTATGTCGCCTCCGGCGAGCCCATGGACAAGGCCGGAGCCTACGGCATCCAGGGCACAGGCGGCCGCATGCTCGTGCACGACATTTCGGGTGACTTCTACAACGTGGTGGGCTTGCCCATCGCTCGCGTCGCACGCGCGATTCAAAAACTCTCGTAATTGCATCTGGCGCTGGGTATCCCCCAGCGCCTACAATTTTGCCGTACCGTACGGATCCCGACCGGGCATAAGGCCCGGCGGAAAACCGATAGGAGAAAATATGGACACGCTGCTCGAAGCCATCGATGTTTGCAATGTCGATGGCTTTTGCTTTGGCAACTATACGGACGAGGAGGCTGGCACCGGCTGTACCGTAATCGTGGCGCCCGAGGGTGCCACTGGTGGCGTTGACGTACGCGGTGGCGCCCCCGCTTCGCGCGAGACCGATTTGCTGCGTCCCGAGAACACCGTCGATAAGGTCCACGCCGTCTGCCTTTCGGGCGGATCGGCCTTTGGCCTCGAAGCCGCAAGCGGCGTCGCCCGCGAGCTTGAGAGCCGCGGCATCGGCCTTCCCGTCGGTCCCACGCAGGTGCCTATCGTGTGCTCCAGCTGCATCTTCGACCTCGCCTTTGGCGACCCCACCGTGCGCCCCGACATTGAGGCCGGTATCGCCGCCGTGCGCGAGGCGCTCGACCACACCCCTACCACGCTCGAGCAAGGAAACGTGGGCGCCGGCACCGGCGCCACCGTAGGCAAGCTCATGGGGCCTGCCACCTGCATGAAGGCCGGCCTCGGAGCTGCCGCCGTGGCACTCGGCCCCGTCAAGGTGGGCGCTGTGGTCTCGGTCAACGCCTGCGGCAACGTCGTCGACCCGACCACTGGCGAATGGGTCGCCGGCATGCGCGCCGCAGCCGATAGCGACCAGATCGTCGACATGGAACTCGCCGCCTTTGCCGCCGCAGGCTCTATGCAGATGCCGCTCGACCGCACCAACACCACCATCAGCTGTATCGTCACCAACGTGGAGCTCACCAAGGCCCAGGCCACCAAAGTCTCTCAGATGGCCGCAGACGCCTACGCGCACGCCATCCGCCCCACACACACCACCAACGACGGCGACACCATCTACGCCCTCGCCAGCGGCAAGTTGGGCGCCCAGGCTAGTGCCGCCGTTCCCCTAGACCTGCTGGGCATGCTCGCCGTAAGGGCCCTACAGACCGCCATCGTAAACGGAGCCAAAACCGCCAAAACCTCCCACGGCATCCCCGGTGCCGCGAAGTAATCTCACTCGACCATCGGTCGGAGGCGGGCGGGCGTTACGTTTGCTGCTCTACAGTCCTATGCAAGACGAAGGCCACATTAAGTGGCCTTCTTTGCATGCGGAACTCGCGACAAACGTAACGCCCGCCCGCCTCCGACCGACTTCCAACCTAATTCTTTTCAGCCCAGGCCCCTGTGTACCGCGCGTCCAAGATCTTCAAATTCAGGCAGCCTGACAATCGATTCTTATGGCAGAGGCCCCTTGGCCTTTAGTTTGATACAAGTTCCGCACGAGCCGGAAAGCACTTAATGTGCTTTCCGTGCGAGCAGGACTGTTCGCAGTAGCAAACTAAAGGCCAAGGGGCCCAGTCAACCCATCAGCAGCGATTACTCAGCAGCTAGTTGAATTTGAAGATCTTTGAGGCAAGACGGTATAGGCCGAGTGTGGTTTTGTCACCGGCACGACCGCGCAGGTTGGTGAAGAAGCCGACCACACCGTAGCGTGCACGACGATACATACGCTCGTCATAGGCCTTTAAATCACTCCACAACGTCTTCAGGCGCTCGTCGGCACAATCCTCGTCGGAAAGCTTAGTGAGCACCGAGCAGATTGCCATCATCATGGTGAAATAGCCCATCATGTACGAGCGCAGACGCGACGACTCGACATCGCTGTACAGGTGGAACGACTCCATCATGATGCGCGTCACGCGAAACTGCTGGTCCAGACGCTTGACCATCGTGGCCTCGTTGACGCTTTGGCCCTCACGGCCGATAAAGTAGCGGTAGAGGTCGATGTCGGCGTAGTACATGGTCTTGCAGCGCGGTAGCGGCACGTAGGCGTAGATGTTGTCTACATAGAACGTGTGCGGCGGCATAGGCAGATTGGACGCGCGCAGCACATCCGTGCGATAGCACAGGCTGTGCATGAGCAGATTCTGGTCCAGACGGAAATGGCCAATCTGGTCCCAGGTAAAGATCTTTTTTCGCGGCAGGGCAAACTTGTAGCCAATAGCGGTATGCGTGCCCTCGTAAACCTTCTCGTACACGTAGTTCGAGATAAACAGGTCGACGCGCTGGTCGCGCTCCTCAAAGCCACGCAGAATCGACAGCATGGTCGAAAGCGCAGCACCGTCGAGCCAGTCGTCCGAGTCAACGACCTTGTAGTAGGTGCCCTGCGCCTCGCGCAGACCCGAAAGGACGGCAATACCGTGGCCGCCGTTCTCCTGGTGTACCGCGCGGATGATACCGGGATAACGGGCCTCCCACTCGTCGGCCTTGGCGGCCGTCTCGTCCTTGGAGCCGTCGTCCACCACGATAATCTCGATATCGGTAGCGTAATTGCTCCCCTCCAAGATGGAGGTGATGCAATGGTCCATGTCCTTGGCGGCGTTGTATGAGGGAATACCGAATGTTATGACTTTATGCATGGCAGGCGATAATCTCATCCGAAAGATCGAGGGCGGAATTGGTCACGGCGTCCATATCGTAGTAACGATATTCGGCCAGACGACCCACCGGGTGGAAGTTCGTCAGGTTCTGGACGCGCTCAAGATAGCGCTCGTAGAGCTCACGGTTCTCGGGCTCAAGAATGGCGTAGTACGGCGTCTCACCCGAGCCGGGCGTATAGGCTTTGGAGTACTCCTTCATGATGGTGGTCTTGCCGGGCAAAACCTGACCGGTCATGTTCTTGAACTCGGTGATACGCGTGTAGTCCTCGCTCGTGGTGTAGTTGACGGTGCCCACGGGCTGGAACTGATCCATATCGAGCGTCTCGAACTTCATATCGAGCGTGCGGTACGGCAGCGCGCCCAGGTCGAGGTTGAACAGCTCGTCGAGCGGACCGGTGTAGACGATCTCGCCGCCATAGACCTTGCCGTCGATCTTGACGGTGGTCTCGTCGATCTCGAAGAGGTCGCGGGCGTCCACGTCGCAGAACACATCAATCAGATCGTGATCGAGCATATGCTCGAACAGCGCGGTATAGCCGTCCTGCGGCATGCCCTGGAAAGGAGCCTGCGGGAAGTAGCGATCGTCATCGCCCACAAAGACGGGGACGCGGCCGGTGATCGAGGGGTCGATCTGATCGGGCGTCTGGCCCCACTGCTTCATGGTGTAATGCAAAAAGACGTTCTCGTAGACGTAATCGGCGACCTCGGCAAGATCCGGGTCGTTCTTCTTGCGCAGCTCCATGATGGGCACCTTGACGTCCTTGCCAAAGGTCTCCACGAGCTTTTGGTACAGCTCCTCGCCGCGCTCATCGCCAAAGGCAAGCTTGAGGCTCGCGTGGTTAAAAGGCACGGGCATGAGGGTGCCGTTGATGTTGGCAAGCACCTTGTGCTGGTAGTCCGTCCACTTGGTAAAGCGCGACAGGAAATTGTGGACGCGCTCATTAAAGGTATGGTAGATGTGCGGACCATACTCGTGGACCAGGATTCCGGCCTCATCAGCGCAGTCGTAGGCGTTACCCGCAATGTGGCTACGGCGCTCCAGAACGGCAACACGATAGCCGATGGTCTCGGCGAGACGGCGGGCACAAACGGCACCGGCATATCCGGCACCGACGACAATCATGTCGTATGCGCCGGCGTTAAAGCCTTCAGGCAGGCCTGAGGTAATCTGCATCGATACTCCTTGTCAAAAGCCACGGGCTCGTTAGCTGGGCTTTTCTCGAACATTCTTCGAGACATATTTATCAGAGCGATTATAGCGCTAATGCGTCCTATAATGAGCTTGCCACACAAGGAAAGCTCAAGCACCGCGGCGTACATAATTGAAAGGTAAACCCGCTAGCAGCGGGTTTATTCGTGAGCAGCCGGGCGCCTGGAGCTTAGCGAAACGCTTGTAAGGAGTAACATGAGCGATTTCCTAAACCGTATGAAGTCTGCCGCCAAGGCCGACCTTAAGACGATCGTCCTGCCCGAGGGCGAGGATCCGCGCACCATCGTCGCGGCCACCAAGATCATCGAGGAGGGCCTGGCAAAGATCGTCATCCTGGGTAACCCCGACGAGATCGACGTTCCCGGCGCTACCGTCATCGATCCGCGCAATGCCGAGAAGCACGAGGAGTACGCGCAGAAGTTTGCCGAGCTCCGCGCCAAGAAGGGCGTCACCATCGAGCAGGCTCGCGCCCAGGTGATGGACGCTACCTACTTTGGCACCATGATGGTCAAGATGGGCGACGCCGACGGCCTGGTCTCCGGCGCCTGCCACTCCACCGCCGACACGCTGCGCCCCGCGCTGCAGATCCTCAAGACCGCCCCGGGCACCAAGCTGGTCTCGGCCTTCTTCGTGATGTGCACCGACACCCCGCAGTTCGGCACCGACGGCACGCTGATCTTCGCCGACTGCGGTCTCAACATCAACCCGTCCTCCGATGAGCTCTCCGAGATCGCCATCGCCTCCGCTCACTCCTGGTCCACCTTCATGGGCAACGTTGAGCCGCACGTGGCCATGCTCTCCTACTCCACCATGGGCTCCGCCGGCGGCGAGGTCGCCAAGAAGGTCCAGGAGGCCGTGAAATTCTGCCACGAGAAGGCTCCCGAGCTCGCCATCGATGGCGACCTGCAGCTCGATGCCGCCATCGTCCCCACCGTCGCCCAGCTCAAGGCTCCCGGCTCCTCCGTCGCCGGTAAGGCCAACGTGCTGGTGTTCCCCGACCTCGAGGCCGGTAACATCGGCTACAAGCTGGTCCAGCGCTTCGCCGGCGCCGACGCCTACGGCCCCATCCTGCAGGGCATCGCCAAGCCGGTTAACGACCTTTCGCGTGGCTGCTCTGCCGACGACATCGTGGGTGTCGTGGCCATCACCGCCGTCCAGGCTCAGATGGCTGAGTAGCGGACGCACTCCCCCGAAGGCCGTACGGGCTAGCCCCTGAAAACGTCCTCGACCAATGAAACGCCCCCGTTCTGCTCCTTCGGAGCTACGAACGGGGGCGTTTCTGGTCTGCGGGATGTTTTCAGGGGCTAGCCCGTACGGCCTTCTACCACTACGTAGTATTCAGGGCATCTGGAGTGGACGGCGGCTTGGCTACGGGCTGGGGCTGAGGATCTGAATGGATGGGTGTCGTTGCCGAGAGCGCAGGCGTTGCTGGTGGCGATCACTTTGGAACTGGAATTTCCGCCTGCCAGCAAAAAGGCCTCCGGAGCTGTTGCTCTGGAGGCCTTTCGTTTACATGCAAACGGGTGCGTTAGTTGTTCTTGGTCAGGCGTTCGACGTCGTGGGCGATCATGTATTCCTCGTCGGTGGGGATGACCATGACCGTGACGGCGGAACCGGCGGCACTGATGACCTGCGGGCCGTTGCCCACAGCCTCGCGGTTCTTGTTGTTGTCGATGCGCACGCCCAGCCACTCAAAGCAGTCGCAGAAGGCCTTACGAATCGACCAGTCGTTCTCGCCGATGCCGGCAGTGAAGGTAATGGTATCCACGCCCGCCATAGAAGCGATCATGGAGCCGGCCTGCTGCATAGCCTTATAGGCGAACATATCGAAGGCGAGCAGGCAGCGCTCGTCGCCCTCGGAGGCGCGCGTGCGGATGTCGCGGGCGTCGTTGGAGATACCCGAGATAGCAAGCAGACCAGACTGCTTGTTCATCATGTCGTCGACTTCCTGGTAGCTGTAGCCGCCCTCACGCTGCAGGTAGCACACGGTAGCCGGGTCGATGGAGCCGCAGCGGGTTCCCATCATCAGGCCGTCAAGCGGCGTGAGCCCCATCGTGGTGTCGCGGCACACGCCGTCCTCGATGGCAGCGAGCGAGGCGCCGTTGCCCAAATGGCACGAGAGCAGGCGGTGGCAACGCGAGCCAAGGATCTCCTTGGCCATCATCCACTCGTAACGGTGGCTCGTACCGTGGGCACCGTACTTGCGCACGTGGTACTTGTCGCACACGTCCTTGGGCAGGGCGTAGGTGTAGGCGACCTCGGGCATGGTCATGTGGAACGAGGTGTCGAAAACGGCGACGTTAGGCAGCTCAGGATACTTCTCGCGGCAATACTCGATTGCTGCGGCCTCGCCGTAGTTGTGCAGCGGAGCAAGCGGTGCCACCTCGAGAATCTTGGCCATGACCTCGTCGTCGACGACCGCGGAATCATCGAAGTGCCAGCCGCCCTGAACGATGCGATGCCCAATGCCATCAATCGTAAAGTCGGTCTTCTCGAGCTCCTCGAGCACACGAGCGATAGCAGAGCGATGATCAGGGAAAGGAACCTCCTCGGTCTGCTTGGCGCCACCGTTCTCGGAGTGGCCGAAGATGCCCATGTCCGATCCGATACGCTCGCAGTTGCCCTTGGCGAAAACCTCGCGGGTATCGGTATCCAAAAGCTGAAATTTAAGGCTTGAGCTGCCGGCGTTGACAACAAGTACGTTCATGAGACTCCTTTGCAGTGCAATACGGTCCACGCAGACCCCTTAAGGCGACCGCATTTTAATAAGAAGTTATCATATCTTGATAAATAGCTATCAGAATGTCGCCCGACGAGCGCAAAAGAGGGGCTGAACGGCACTTGGTCGTCCAGCCCCTCCCCTCTTGCAATTACTTGCCGTTGACGATGCGCTCGACGTCGGAAGCGATCATGAACTCCTCGTCCGTGGGGATGACGAAGATCTTGACCTTGGAATCCTTGGCAGACAGGCACCAAGCGCCGTCGCCACGCAGGGCGTTACGGGCATGGTCCATCTTGACGCCCATAAAGGCCAGACGATCGGCCACGCCAGCGCGGACAGCCGGAGCGTGTTCACCGATGCCGGCGCTGAAGACCAGCGTGTCCATGCCGCACATGGAAGTGGCCATCTCGGCAGCCTTGGCGGCAATCTTGTAGACGAACATATCGAAGGCGAGCTGAGCCTCGGGGTCACCAGCAGCGGCGAGCTCCTCGACGTTACGGCAGTCGTTGGTCTTGCCACCGGTCACAGCCAAAAGGCCGGATTTCTTGTTCATCATCTCGTCGACCTCGTCGAAGGTGTAGCCGCCCTCGCGCTGCAGGTAGCACACGGTAGCCGGGTCGATGGAGCCGCAGCGGGTGCCCATCATGACGCCATCGAGCGGGGTGAGACCCATGGTGGTGTCCATGCACTTGCCGTCCTCGATGGCGCACAGGGAAGCGCCGGAGCCGATATGGCACACAACGACCTTGCGGGCCTCGCCGTTGGTCATCTCGGCGACCTTCTTGGAGATGTAACGGTAGCTGGTGCCGTGGGCGCCGTACTTACGGATGTGCAGCTTGTCGCAAACATCCTTGGGAAGGGCGTAAGTCTTGGCGACCTCGGGCATGTTGAAGTGGAAAGCGGTGTCGTAGACCGTAACGTTGGGCAGATCGGGATACTGCTCCAGGCAGTACTCGATAACGTTGGCCTCGGGGTTGTTGTGCAGCGGGGCGAGCGGGGCGACCTCACGGATCTTGGCGAGAACGTCCTCGTCGACAAGGGAGGAATCGCCAAAGTACCAGCCGCCCTGAACGATACGGTGGCCAATGCCCTCGATCTTGACGCCGTTGGCCTCGAGATCCTTCAGGACGGCCTCGATGGCGACCTTGTGGTCGGGGAACTCAATGTTCTCGGTCACCTTCTTGGAACCGTTGGCAGCGTGGGTGAAGGTACCGCCGGTAAAGCAAACGCGCTCGCAGGAGCCCTTTGCGGACACCTTGTGGGACTTGGTATCGATGACCTGATACTTAAGGGTCGAAGATCCTGCGTTGACGACCAGAACGTTCATGTGTCTCCCTACTAACAGGCGGTGTGGCGCCGCCAGGCTACATACGTTTCAATAATAAACCCAAACGCCCTCGCGCTCGGGTTTATTGCGTTGATATATAAGTTATCGGTGCCAGAGCTTCCGTTTCATTGCGCGGAAGAAGCGCCCTCAGATGAGGTTCTCGCCCAGATTCTTGCCGCCGAGGACGTGCATGTGGAAGTGCATGACGGTCTGGCCGGCGTTGACGCCCTTGTTGGAGATGACGCGGAAACCGTCCTCCAGGCCCTTGACCTTGGCAACCTCCTGGATGGCGCGAGCCATGGCGCCCATGGTCTCGGCCGGCACGTTGTCGGCGATGTCGCTGTAGTGCTTCTTGGGGATCACGAGCGTGTGGACCGGCGCCTGGGGGTTGAGGTCGTCGAAGGCGATGACCTGGTCGTCCTCATAGACAACGGTCGAGGGGATCTCATGGTTGGCAATTTTGCAGAAGATGCAATCACACATGGCTGGTTCCTTTCTCACAGACCAAGGTAATTATATTTGGTCGGAATGGTTAGAACGAGAGGTTGTCGTCGGTGTTGGCGGCTTCGCCGTCGGCGAGCACGTCGTTGCCGTCGACGTCCTTAAGGAGCACCGAGACCTTCTGCTCGGCATCGGACAGGCGGGTGCGCAGGCTCTTGAGGAGCTCGACGCCGCGGGTATAGCTCTCGAGCGACTCCTCGAGCTCCATATCGCCCGACTCCAAGCTGCGGATGATGAGTTCCAACTCCTGCGAGGCCTGCTTGTACGTAAGCTGCTCGACCGGGGTCTTCTCTGCCATATCTGTTTCCTTTCCTAAAGGTTTATCGCTGTGAAACGCGGTCTACTCGACCGTATCGACCGTTGCCGCCACGTTGCCGTCTGCCATGCGCACGCGTATGGCGTCGCCGGGCTTAAAGGTCTTGGCGCTCGTAGCCACCCCATCATCGCTGTACGCGATGGAATAGCCACGGGCAAGCACCTTGAGCGGCGACAGGGCATCGAGTGAGGCTGCCGCACGGCCCAGGTCGGACGCGGGTTTGCTGAGCATCGTGCGCCCCTGATGCTCCAGACGGGAACTCGCAAGCGTGAGCGCATGGCGCTTGCCATCGAGCCCCGAGGTGCTTGCGATCAAGCGCTCGGGCAGACGCTCGAAGTTGGAGCGGAAGGCCCCAACCGAACGCGTTATGGCGCCGGACAGACGATCGGCCGTCAGGGCAAGCTCGGACTCGCGACGCTCGACCATAAACGTGGGGTCGTTGAGGCACGGGCGGCATGCGGCTGCATCGAGCGCGTCGCCCAGACGAGCCGTATAGGCATCCCAGGCTCGACGACCGCGCTGGTCGAGCATTTCCAGATCGACCTGATCCGACCCGATCATCGAAGCCATCGCGGCGCCCAGACGCTGATGGCGCGTCTCGAGCACGTCGGCCAACTCCGTCATAGCCGGCGCCACCGATTCTGCCGCTGCCGTTGGCGTGGAGGCGCGACGGTCGCTCACCATGTCGCAAATCGAGGTATCGGGCTCATGGCCAATACCGGTCACCACGGGCACAGGACAAGCCGCCACCGCGCGGGCAAGCTCCTCGTCATTAAAGGTCATGAGGTCCTCAAAGGAGCCGCCGCCGCGCACCAGCAAAATACAGTCGGGCGCCGGCGTAATGGAAGCGGCGCGGCGCAAGCCCTCGATGAGCTCGGCCGGCGCACCCTCGCCTTGAACCTTGGCGCCCACGCAGACGAGCTCGACGAGCGGGTTGCGACGACGCAACGTGCGCTTGACGTCGTCGATTACGGCACCCGAAAGCGAGGTGACGACCGCCACGCGGGAGCAGAACACCGGGATGCGGCGCTTGCGCGCTTCGTCCATCAGGCCCTCGCGGCGTAGCTTTTCGGCCAGTTGCGCCACTTGTTGACGCAGCAGACCCTCCCCCGCCAACGAAAACGAGCGGGCAACAAAGCTCATGCGACCCGTGGGCTTATAGAGATTGAAGCTGCCCTTAAAGCTCACCTGCATGCCATCGCGCAGATCGAAGGTGCGCTTGAGATAGGCGCCCTTCCAGATAATGCAGTCGACGGCGGCCGAGTCGTCCTTGATCTGGAAATAGCAGTGGCCGCTTCGGGCGTTAGGACCACGAAAACCCGTGACCTCGCCCAGAACGCTCAGCTGCGGAATGGCATCGAGCGCACCGGCAGCGATCTCTACCGCCTGGCTCACGCTGAGCTCCTTGCGCTCCTGCTCGTCCGAACCGTCGAACTCGGCGGAAACGGCATTGCCGGTTAGATTCCAGCCTGCCACGCAGCCCCCCCTTCGTCATCGTGCACAAGGGCTCCGGCCCCGTGCAAATTTAAGTCCAACTCATAGTACAGCGCCGCAGGGACACAAACCCCCACGGCGCCTGTCAAGCCAATTTGTTATCGGTTGGAGTTTCTGTTGTAGCGGGCCATCAGGTAGAGCAGCTGAATGATCGAAGTGAGCGCTGCGGCCACATAGGTAAGCGCCGCTGCCGTCAGCACCTTCTTGGCGCCGTTGACCTGCTTGGAACTCATACCCGACTGCTCGATGTACGCCACAGCACGTCGGCTGGCATCAATCTCGACCGGCAGCGTAACCAACTGGAACAGCACACTAAACGAGAAGAAGATCAATGCGAGGGTCGTGAGCCCGGCGATGTTCATAAACAGGCCCAAGAGCAACACGATGGTCCAGGTGTTCTGGGTAAAGTTGACGACCGGGACCAGGGCGGTGCGAACCTTCATCATGGCGTAACCGCTCTGACGCTGGGCGGCATGACCCGCCTCGTGGCAGGCCACGGCAACGCTTGCGACCGATCCGCCCGAACGGTTAGCGTCCGAGAGATACAGGTTGTTATCCTGCGGGTTGTAGTGGTCGGTGAGCTCACCGGCAACACCCTTGATACCCACGGCGTTGCAACCGTTGGCGTCGAGCATGCGGCGAGCGACCGTGGCACCCGTGTCGCCGTCCGAGCGAACCTTGGACCAGGTCTTGTACGTCGAGTTGATATAGCTCTGCGCCGCAAGACCAAGCACCGTACAAACAAGGACAACCAGCAGGTACAGCGGGTCGATGCCAAAGCCGTAACCATAGTAATAGGGCATGCGAATTCCTCCGAATCGAATTACACGTTGGAGGCATTCTACCCACTCAGCTGGCAAGCAAATCAGCATCGATGTTTTGGCACCGTCAGCGAAAACGGTCGAAAGCGAGCAAGGTGACGTGAAAGAGAAGCGACGCGTACTTTGGTACGCGAGCGACGATTGAACGTCAGATTGCCGCTCTCGGCCGTTTGCAGCGTCGAGCTGTTAGGCGGTTTGGTAAAACCGCGTAACTATATACCTACAGGAGCTCGATTTTGCCGTCCTTCACGGTGAGTCCCATATTGCCCGAGAGCAAATCGTCCAGGCGCGAGCCCACAAGCTCAAAACGCCAACCTTCGCGCAAACGGCTTTGCTCAGGATGCTCAATGTAGTCGGCCAGGTCATCGCGCGAGGCAATGACCGAGGTCGCCACGCCCGAGCGCTCGGCAACCAGGCGGATGAGCGCGTACATGAGATCCGTCACGCTCTCAAGCTCCGGCGAAATCTGGCGATGCCCGCGCACCATGAGCGGCAGGCGATCGTGCGGACAGCTTGCGCCGCGCTTGATGGCCATCAACGCGCCATCCACGTCGCGCTCCCCCAGCTGGTCGGTACCGCGGATGCTACGGAACTCCTCGACACGCACGGGATTGCGCTTAACCAGGGCCAGCAGCGTATCGTCGGACATGACCCACTTGCGCGGGATGTTGCGACGCTCGGCGCGGTCCTCGCGCCAAGCGGCAAGCTCGCGCGCAATGCCCAGCTGATGGCGGCTACACGAGTTGATGCGTTTGACCTTGCGGAATGCCTCATGGCGGTCGGCGCGGTAGTGCGACTCGTCGGCCAAAGGACGCAACTCGTCGAGCACCCAGTCCACGCGGCCCAGCTCACGCAGGCGGCTCATCATCTCGGTATAGGCGACGATTAAGTACTTGACGTCATCGATCGCGTACTCGATCTGCTTATCGCTCAGCGGGCGGCGCGACCAATCGGTCAGCGACTCGGTCTTGGGCAGTGATACGCCGCAGAACGTCTGAACGAGCGCACCATACGAAATCTGCTGGCGCTCGCCCAAAAAGGCGGCGGCAACCTGCGTGTCAAAAATCGGTCGCGGCAGTGCGCCCACGGTATGGAGCATAACTTCCATGTCCTGTGAGCAAGCATGGAATACCTTGACCACGCCCTCGTCGGCCATAAGCTCGGCAAGCGGCGACAGGTCGTCGATCACCAGCGGATCGACAGCGACACTCTCGGCGGGGGTGGCAATCTGGACCAGGCACAGGCGCGGATGAAACGTGCGCTCGCGCAAAAACTCGGTATCGACGGCGATCGCGTCGAACTCGCGGGCGCGCTGGCAAAAGTCGACCAGAGCCTGATGTGTGGAAATGTACATATCAACCCATCGAATAAGGTTAGGCCCGAAAAACACGGGTAGGATATCGGCATTGCTCTACAACTATACTCGGTTAGTCACAGAACGGGAACGTAAGTATGCGCTGCCTTATCATCCACAACCCGGCATCGGGCCCCAGCTCAGATGAAATCTACGCGTTCACGCACGCCCTCGCGCAGGGCGGCGACGAGGTCGTGATGCGTTTTATCGGCGATGGCATGGAGCCCGAGGACGCGGTAGCGGACGTTCGCGAGTTCGATCGCGTGGTCGTTTCGGGCGGCGACGGCACCGTCTCCAACGTGCTCGACCAGATGCGCGGGTGCGGTGTCCCCACGCTTGTCTTCCCCTCCGGCACGGCCTGCCTGTTCTTTAACAACATCGGCAATGCCCCCGAGGCGGCGGCACTCGCCAAGGCTTGCCGCGACGGCCGCACGGTCAAAGTGGACATGGGTGAGCTCTTTTGGCTCGACGAGAACGGCAACGAGAAGCGCCACAGCTTTATCATCATCGCCGGCTCGGGCTTCGACGCCGAGATCATGATGAAGGCCGCTCCCACCAAAAACGACATTGGCGAGATCGCCTACTTCCTCTCCGCGCTCGCCACGCCCAACCCCACGGTGGCGCACTTTACCATTGAGCACGACGGCATTGTCGAGGAGCTCGACGGCATCTGCTGCATGGCAGGCAATACCTCGGTCATCCAAAACGACATCAACCTGTTCCCCAACTGCCGCATGGACGACGGCATGGTCGACATCGTCGTTATTGAGCCCGTGCGCACGATGCAGCTGCTCCCCACGGTAATTACCGCCGCGCTCGACCCCGCTGGCAAAGTGCTCGGCCGTCCGCAGTTTAAGATCATCCAGACCAAGGAAGCCAAGATCACCTGCACGCCATCGCTGGGTATGCAGTTCGATGGAGAGATCATCTCCAGCAACTCCGGCGTCTTTGGCGCTCGCGCGCTGCCGCAATGTCTCGACCTCATCGTCGACGATTTTTCACCGCTCGGAAAATAGGAGGACCCCATGAACGACAATCCCCTGATTGGCTTTATCGTCATCGTCTTGGCCATGCTCGTTGGTTACGCCATCAATGTGATCCACCGCCGAAAGAAGTAAATCCACATTGGTATGATATTCATCCAGTTATCGACTCTCCCGTTGTTTATGCAAATCCTAAACAGCGGGAGAGTTTTCTTTTTGAGCATTGTCTGGCGCTTTATTCAGCTACAGTAAATGCAGGGTGCCTTTATTTAACTAAAGCAATAAAATGAGTATTATTATCCGCTCATCGTATATTTCTTCACGCTCATCGAGTAAAAGCTGTTGTCGAATGAATACTCTTTACACTTCCTTTAGGCTAGTAGATGTATTTATTAGCTGAAACTCCGTACGGTTTCGCGGGGTTTCAACAGTTGGGAGGGATCATGAGGTTTACTCATCCTGTCAACACGCTCAAGAAGCTCGGCTGCGGCCTTGCATTTGGAGCAGCGGCCATTATGGCCATGCCGACTTCGGCGCTCGCTTGCACCCAGATCTACATGGGCAGCCAGCTCACGGCAGACGGCAACACGTACTACGGACGCTCCGAGGACTTCGGCCCGCGCTACATCAAGCACTTTGGCATCGAGCCCGCACACAAGGACGGCAGCAAGTACACCTCGGTCGAGTCCGGCTTTGAGTACAAGTCCAAGGGCGCAACCTACCGCTACACCTTCGTTCGCGACAACCCCTCTCAGTGGGAAGATCGTTACGACGCATATTCCGAGGCTGGCATCAACGAAAAGGGCGTTTCCTGCTCTGCCACGCTGAGCACCTCCTATAACGAGAAGGCAGAGGAAGCCGACCCCGTCACCGAGGAGACCGGCATCGGCGAGTACAACTACGCCAGCGTCATTCTGGGCGAGAGTGCCACGGCCCGCGAGGGTGTCGAGCTCCTCGGCAGCTTGATTGACGAGCAGGGCGTCTGCTCCAACGACCAGATCATCATTGCCGACAACAACGAGACCTGGCTGTTTGCAGCGCTTTCCGGCCATCAGTGGATCGCCATGAGACTCACCGACGATATCGCCTCGCTCAATCCCAACATCGGCAACCTCACCTATGACGTCGACCTCGACGACACCGAGAACTGCCTCCACTCCGAGGGCATCGAGTCCATGCCTAAGGAGAAGGGCTTTGCCGAGTACACCGACGGCAAATTCGACGTCGCCAAGACCTACGGCGAGGAGATTAGCGAGGCCGATATGCACCAGTGGTCGCGCTATGTCCAGGGCCGCGATTACTTCATGGCTCCGCTTGCCGAGGGCACCGACTACGAGATCGTCAAGGACGAGCGCGAAGAGGCTCGCGCCACAACCGGCGCCCTGGTCCACGAGATGCAGCCGCTGTTCTTCCAGCCCGGCAAGTCCGACTGGAACACCTTTGAGATGATTCGTTCCTTCGCCGCTCGCGGCGAGAATGTCGCCGGCCTCAACGCCAACACCGACGGCGCCTATGCCATCGGCTCCAACCGCAACACCGAGATCCACACCTTCCAGATCCGTCACGGCATGGACCCCGAGATCGCGACCATCCAGTGGGAGATGCTCTCCAACGCCGAGTTCTCCGTCGCTATCCCTCTCTATTCCGCACTGCTCACCGAGGTCAGCCCCTACTTCAGCGATCAGGACGTCTCCTTCGATCACTGTGAAGAGGAAGACGTCGTGAACAACGAGGAGCCCAAGAACTCCATCAACTACGTTCTCATGGACATCAACACACTCGCCTATGAGAACCGCGACAGCTGCGCCACCGGCGTCCGCGCCTATCTCGACGCCCTGCAGAAGGAGCTCATCGAGCAGAACCTAACCGTCGACGAGGCCATGCAGGCCGCCGAGGACACCGAGGCCCGCACCGCCCTGGCCAACAAGGCCGGCAAGGCAGCGACCAAGAACACCTACGTCAAGTGCAAGGCCATGCTCGAGGAGATGCGCGACTACCTCAAGGAGGGCGATTTCTCCGAGGAGTTCGTCCCGAGTGACTACGATGCCGACAACGACTGCCTGGTCGAGTCCATCACCTACGCCGACGAGGCTCTCTCCGATAAGGACGTTGCCGAGCCCGAGGCTGAGGAAGAGGCGACCGAGGAGAAGTCCGAGGGCAACAACATGGCCGCCATGGCCGTTGGCGCCGTCGTCATCATCGGTGTCTGCGGCTTCGTGCTTTATCGTCGCAAGAAGGCCTAAGGCCCTTGCGTTCCAAGAGACGGGCGGGGTCGCATGAGTCATCCCGCCCGCTCAGCCTGCCCTTTTGACCGGCAGGAAACGCCGCCGAAATCTTTTCAAAAAAGATTTCCCCGCACACACTTTGCTGTGCTATAGTGCAGCACAACAGCAACGAGGTGCGACCGCGCCAAGGCATCACGAAAGGAGCCACCAAGATGATGAACACGATGAAGTCTCTCAACAACTGGTGGTGGCGTGATGCGAATACGATCGGTCGAAAGTGAGTCCCTCACGCCTGTTTTGCGCTCTAGGTGATTGGAAGGCCTCCGGTTTCGACCGGGGGCCTTTTTCTATCTCGAGCCCGATCGCATTCGCATCACGCGCCTCCGTTTTTCTCTTACACTCCCCTTTTTGAAAGGACTTTCACCATGTCTCAGAACACCACCGCCACCGCCCAGCCCCGCACCGTCCAGACCGCCGACCGCGGTAAACTCGATATTCGCGCCCTTGTCCTGCTCGCCATTCTGCTTGCCGCCGGCTTCATCCTCAACTTCACCGTCGGCAAGGCAATCTCGGGCATCTCGGGCGGTATGATCAGCCCCGAGTTCATTATCTCGGCCTTCTGCCTCACCATCCTGGTCATTCGTCCCAACATTGGCCAGGCGCTCGTCATTGGTCTCATCTCGGCGGCCGTAATCCAGATCACTACCACCTCGCCGTTTGTCGATTTTGCCGCCGAGGGTATCGCCGCCATGCTCATGGCCGTCATTGTCAACGCCGCCGCCAAGGACGGCCAGGTTAAGCCCGTCGTCGCCATCGTCGCAACATTCGTGACCACCTTTGTCTCGGGCGTCATCTTCATGGTCATCAAGATGGCCATGCTCGGCGTGGTGGGCGAGCTCGCCGCAGCCATGCTGCCCGTCGTCGCCATGACCGCCGTATTTAACGCCATTCTGGTCGGCGCCCTCTACCTGCCCATCCAGAAGGCCCTGAAGCTCAACTAACCCGCTCGGCTTTACGAGCCACCCCATCTTGGCGTTCATTCGTCGCTCGCATACCCAAGAACGCTTCGCTCCTCTTTCGCGCCAACCTGGGGCACCTCGTAAAGCCGTATCCGTGCTTCACCACCAAAGACTGTCCCAAACAACGAGCTTTTGGGGACGTTCTTAAACGACTAGTCATGTAAGAACGTCCCCAATGATTATGAAAGGTATCCATGGAAACGATCATCAACGTCGACGATGTCTCGTTCTCCTATGGCACGCAAACCGAGCAGGCGCTCAGCCACGTTTCGCTTAGCGTGAACAAGGGAGATTTCATCGGCATCATCGGGCCCTCGGGTGCCGGTAAGTCCACACTTGCCGCCTGCCTGTCGGGCGCCGTGCCTCACCACTACACCGGCGCCTTTTATGGCTCCGTGTTAGTTGACGGCCACGACACCTGCGAGGTCTCGCTCACCGACATATCGCAAATCGTCGGTAGCGTGTTGCAAGACATTGACACGCAGATGGTCGCTTCGGTCGTTGAGGATGAGATGCTCTTTGGTCTCGAGAACTTTGGCGTTCCGCATGACCAGATCGAGCAGCGCTTGTGCGAGACGCTTAAGACCGTCGGCATTAGCGACCTGCGCGACCGCGAGATCGCCACCCTCTCGGATGGCCAAAAGCAAAAGGTAGCTATCGCCGCCATCCTCGCCATGCGTCCGCGCGTCTTAGTGCTCGATGAGCCAACCGCAGCACTCGACCCCGCCAGTTCCACCTTGGTCTTCGAGACGCTGCGCGAGGCAAACCGCGCGCTCGGCATCACCATCGTCGTCGTTGAGCAAAAGGTCGCTCTGCTTTCGGAGTACTGCAACCGTGTGTTGGTGCTCGATCACGGCCAGATCGCGCTGCAAGGTGAGCCGCACGAGGTCTTCGCACGCACCGACGAGCTTCGCACCATCGGCGTCGATTGTCCGCGCGTCACGCGCATCTTCAACAGTCTCGAGGCCGATGGCTTGGTAAGCGGCACGCCCTGTCTGGATGTCGACGAGGCAGAACGCCTGATAACGGAAATCGTCGACCCCGACCGTGCGACAAGCGATACCCAGGCTCCCGCAGGCTCCCCGCACGCGCCGTCGCTGCGCCCGCATGCGAAAGACGCCGAGCCGGTGCTCACCTTTGACCATGTCGAGTTTTCCTACCCCCATGGAGGCGCCGCCGTCCACGACCTCAACTTGACGCTCTACCCCGGCGAGCTCGTGGGCATTGTCGGCCAAAACGGAGCCGGCAAAACCACGCTCACCAAACTGCTCACGGGTTTGCTCAAGCCCGCATCGGGCAGCGTACGCGTTACGGGCTTGGACACGGCATCGGTTCCCACGAGCCGCATCGCACGCGAAGTGGCAACGCTTTTCCAGAACCCCGACCGCCAAATCTGCAAAGACACCGTGCTCGACGAGGTCGCCTTTGGTCTAGAGCTTGCCGGCATCGACCGCGCCGAAGCCCTGCGTCGCGCCCAGCTGGTCATCGACCGCTTTGGCCTGCCCGCCGACGAGGCACCGTTCTCGCTGTCACGCGGCCAGCGCCAGATGGTGGCGCTGGCATCCGTTGTAGTGATCGAGCCCAAGATCGTGGTGCTCGACGAACCCACGAGCGGCCTGGACTACCGCGAGTGCATGACCGTCATGGAAACGGTGCACACCATGGCAGAGCGCGGTTGCGCCGTCATCATGGTCTGTCACGACATGGAAGTCGTTTCCGACTTTGCCGAGCGCATCGTGGTGATGGCCAACGGTCGCATCCTCGACCGCGGCCGCACGCACGAGCTATTCTCGAACATCGAACTCATGCAGCGTGCCTACGTTGAGCCGCCCCAGGTCATCGAACTCTCGCGCCGTCTGGCATCCACCGTCTCGCCCTCCTTTACGCAGGTGAGTGAGGTCACCGATATCGTTCGCATTACCGAGGAGATGGTCCGCCGTGGTTAACGTCATCGACTACATGCCGGGCGACACGCTGCTACACCGCCTGAACCCCGTCATCAAACTGGGCCTCGCCGCCGCCATCATCATCGGCATTTTCTTGTCCGACACCTATGTGGCACTGCTGGGCTTTCTGGCACTCACGCTCGCGCTGGGAGCCTACGCCGGCGTCGTCGACCGCCTGCTCGCGCTGCTCAAGCTACTGATTCCGCTCGCGCTCATCATGCTGGTGCTGCAGCTGGCTTTTATGCGCGATGGCAACGTGGTGTGGAGCTTTGTCACCGATGAAGGCCTCATCACCGGAACAAAGGCCTGCCTGCGTCTGCTGGGCGTGGCGCTACCGCTCATCCTGATGCTCATGGTGACCAAGCTCAACGACCTTGCCAACGCCTGCGTCGAGGTGCTGCACGTTCCGTATCGTTACGCCTTCACCTTTACCACGGCGCTGCGCTTTGTGCCGGTGTTTGGCCAGGAGATGAACGCCATCATGGAGGCGCAGACCGCACGCGGCATCGAGTATGACACCAAGAACCCCATCAAGAAGCTCAAGCTCATGCTGCCGCTGTGCGTGCCGCTACTGATCTCGAGCGTGGGTAAAACCGATGCCACGGCCCTGGCAGCCGAGCAGCGCGGCTTCTACCTGCGCACGCGCGCGAGCTCGTACAAGCGCTACCCCATCAAGAGCCTGGACATTGCCATACTTATTGTCAGCATTGCCCTCATCGTCCTCGGCTTCCTGTTTTAACCCATCGCCCCCGGCAACCGACAAATGCAAAAGACCCCGGCCCGCATCAAACGAGCCGAGGCCTTACTGTTTACCCAGATAAAACCTACCAAAATAAACCTGTCCCTTTTTTGGCAGGTCGAGGGCTACAGGCGGTAGGGGGCGCCGCTGCGGATGATGGATTCGCGCACCAGGACGTCCATGGCGTCAAGGGTAATCTCGGGCATCTCCCGGTACTTTTGCAGCACCGAGAGCTCGGTGCAGGCCAGAATGACGCGGTCGCAGCCGCTGCGGGCGAACTCCCACATCACGCGGTCAAACTTGTCCATATCGGGCTCGCGTCCGGCCTTCACGTCATCATAAATCAGCGACATCACGTCGGCCTGGCGCTTCTCGCTGGGATAGACGACCTCGACGCCCGCGGCCTCGCACTCGCGCCCATAGACGCCTGCACCCACGGTGCCGTCAGTGCCCATGATGCCGATCTTGCGCACCGGCTCGGACGGCATGCTCAGGTTGGGATCGAACTCGCACTCCCCCATCACCGCGCCCGCCAGGGCATAGCGCACCGACTCACGCGGCATGTGGATAATCGGCACCTTGGTAAACGACTGAATCTGGTCGTAGAAGTAGTGCGATGTGTTGCAGGGAATGGCGATATGGGCACAGCCCAGCCCCTCGAGTGCCCGTGCACATTCCTTCATGGTCGCCAGCAGCTCGGCATGCTCGCCGGTCTTGATGGCCAGCGTACGGTCGGGCATGGTCGACTTGGAAAGCACCACCATGTCGATATGCTCCTGATCACAGGCAGCAGCCGTATGACGCACGACCTGGTCGTAGTAATACGACGTGGCCTCAGCGCCCATGCCGCCGATAACTCCCAGCTTTTCCATCGCCGCCTCCTTGGTGACGCCCATGCAATTGCTCGTATCATGCCCGCGCCCGTCCGTTGCAAACCGGGCGGGCGCCGCGCTCATCTACTTGTAATACGTCTTGAACAGCTTAAAGTGACGCAGCTTGGTGTGCCACATGCGCAACCAGCGGTTAAAGACAAAATCGCCCTTCATAAACGAAGGATCGGCGGCCTTGCCCTCCTTGGCCAGACGATGCGCCTTCGCACGCAGCTCGGGGTCCTTGACATACTTGTCAACGACACCCATGGGGACGACCATCCACAGAGCCTCGTCCTGCGCCGTCACAAATTCCGGCTCAAACGGACGGTTATAGACGTACTCATCCACCACGTACTTGGCAACGTTAAAGCCGCTGTTGGTGACGTAGTAGTTACTGCGGCCCTGACGCGTGTTGAAGTCGAAGAACTTAAACGAACCATCGCGTTGGTCGTACTTGACGTCGAAGTTGGAGAAGCCCGTGAACTTAAGGTCCTCAAGCAGCTTGCGCACGCCACCCATGAGCTCGTCGTTGGGCTCGGTGATGATGCAGGCGTGGTTGCCGACACCATGGGGCTGATGCTCCTCGAGCAGCACGTGACCCAGGCACATCATGCGAACCTTGCCGTTGCGGTCGGAATAACTGGTAAGCACGCGCATGTACTCGTCGTTGCCGGGCACGCGGTCCTGCAAGATGAGGTCATCGGTGTAGCCACTGGCGTACACATCGCGAATGACCTGCTCCAGCTCGGCGCGATCGGCAATCTCGTAGGCCTTCTTCTGGCCCTCGAACTCGTGCTCCCACCACATGATGCCGTCAGAGGGCTTCAGAATCATCGGGAAGGGAAAGTCGATCTGGTCGAGCACCTCGGCGGAAGCCTCGCCCTGGGCGTTGAGCATCGCCATGGTAAAGGTAAACGTGTGCGGATAGGGCACACCGTGCTTCTCGCACAGCTCGTAGAAGATCTCCTTCTTCTGGCACTGCTCGAGCATGCTGTAGGGCGCATAGGGCGCGATGACGTTGGAGGCAAGCTGGCCGGCATCCTGAGCCTGTGCGGCAAGCGCGACGTAGTTATCGCCGCAGCCCATGAGGATAATCTTCCTATCGGGATTGGCCTGTGCAATGCCGTTGACGGTCTCGATCATGACCGGCATAGTGTCGATATCCACATTGGGCGTATAGTCGATAATCTGGCTGCGGTATGCAGGACCCGTCTGATACTTGCCAAAGACCAGGCTCTTGACCTGATACTCCTCGTAGAAGGCGCGCGCCACCGAATAGGCGTTGATATCGCCGCCGAGCAGCACGGGTATAAACTCGCGCTCTGTAAACTGCAATGCCATGGAAACTTCCTATCATCAACTGCCCGTACGATGGGCGGTCTTTATGCAACTGGTTTATTCTAGCGTGCCAAACCGTCGCTTCCCAAAGTTCCACCATATCTATGGCAAGCAGGCGCTTATGATCGAGCCCGCAGGGTTCCGTAACGTTAAAGTTGAACTCTATGGTTTCTTAACAATTCACTATAACTGCAGGTCAAGGCCAAAACCTCAATTTCAACTTGACCCTTTAGAACCTTTAAGGTTCAAGTTGAAGTCGAAAGCAGTAGTAGAATACCTTTCGAACTATAACCTACGATTGATTGCAGAGGGACTGGATGCAGCATTCGAACCATCGCACCGCAGCGCTCATCGCGTCGAAGCCGGCTCGTATCATCACGAGCGCCGCGCTTGCCGTTACACTGACGGCCGCGCCGATGCTCTCCCCCGTCGCAGCCTATGCCGCCTCGCAGGCAACGCAGGATCAGCTTTCCGCTGCCCAGCAGAAAATCGAAACCGCCACGAGTGCCTACAACGAAGCCCGCACCAAGCTCGAGGATCTGCAGAAGCAAATCGACACTAACGAGGCAAGCATCGAGAAGATCGAAGCCGAACTTCCCGATCAACAGGCCAAGGCGAGCTCCGCCATGCGCGATCTGTATAAGTACCAGAAGGGCACCAACCCCATCGTGAGCTTCCTGGTCAACGCGCAGAGCCTGGGCGAGTTCATCACCACCTGCAAGTACACCAACCAGATCACGAGCTCGAGCGTCGACGAGATCGAAGAGCTCAACAAGATGCAGACCGAGCTCGAGCAGAACAAGACCGAGCTCGAGCAGGCGAAGTCCCAACTCGAGACCGAGCAGAAAACCGCCGAGGACGCACTGGCACAGGCCCAGCAGCTTCGCAGCGAAGCCCAGGCAAAGGCCGAGCAGGAGAATGCCGCAGAGCTGGCCAAGCTCGAGGCCGACAAGGCCGCTGCCGCCGAGAAGCTCTCGGGCGAGGGCGTGAGCGGCAACAACTCCAACAGCCAGGCCAATAACGCCAACACCACTATCGACACCACGGTGAACAACTCCAATACCGGCAACTCCGATTACGACTCGTTTATCAACGAGTGGACGAGTCGCATCGACAACTACCTCGCCGGCTCCCCCATGGCAGGCCAGGGTTACAACTTTGCCGTGGCAGCCTGGAACACCGGTGTTGACCCTCGCTGGTCTCCCGCCATCGCCTGCATCGAGAGCAGCAAGGGCCTCTATTGTGCCGGCTCCTATAACGCCTGGGGCTGGAGCGCCCGCGGCGGCGGCTGGCGGAGCTTTGGTAGCTGGAGCGAGGGCGTCTCTGCCCACGTTGCCTACCTGGGCGCCAACTATGGCTCCACGCTTACCCCGGCAGCCGCCAAAAAGTACTGCCCGCCCACGTGGCAGGACTGGTACAACAAGGTTGCAACCCAGATGAACCGCATCTAAGATCAACGTCAAAGGGCCCCAATTGGGGCCCTTTTTCTTTTACGCGACGGAGGTATCGACGACGCCAGTCGCGTTTGCAATGGCAACAATGATAGTCATTACCAACAAGAGCACACCCATAGCCTTGAGCCAGAGCTTTGCAAGCTTTTTACCGCGGTATCTATCGAGTAGCTCAAACCGCCGGCGAAGGCGGCGTTTGTCGAGCATCACAAAATGGATGAGCACTACGAGACCGTCGACGAAGATAAAATACTCAATCGCGAGAAACCACATCGGGTAGTTTTGGTTGGCGCCCGTAGGATGAAAAACGGCAAAATGGCTTCCGGCAAAGAAAACAAGTAGCGAAAGATAGACGAATGCGTTCCAAATGCGCCCAACGGTGTCGGGAATGCGGGAGAGTAAATTCGGGCGCTCAGGCACCAACGGCAATCCGCCCTGAGACTGATCCGTGGGGAGCACGGGCGCAGGGCACACGGCTCGCCGCTCCGGAGGCTCTTGGAAGGAAGCAGCATTCGGCGCGGACGACGGCGTCGGTGCGGACAACGCATAGGATGCACGCGCAGCGTGCCCTAGCGCCTTCGCGCTTGCAAAGCGCTTGTCCGGATCGAGCGCCATCGCCATGCAAATAACATCGGCAAGCGAGGCGGGGATATCATATGCCTCGCATTGCTCGCGCATGTTCCGACCCGGCTTGGGGTCGGCCCCCGTCAGACAAAAGAACAGCAGGGCACCGAGCGCATAGACATCGCTGCGCACGCTCGTCTGGCCAAAACCATACTGCTCGGGCGGCGCATAGGGACGCGTGCCAAACTTAACGGTATCGGCATCGGCTCCCTCGCGCCACACGCGAGCGATTCCCAAGTCGATAATCACCAGCGATGAAAATGTCATGCCTGTATCGGGCGTATAGTTTGCGCCCGATACGATGATATTCGAGGGCTTTAGGTCGCGATGGATCACCGGCGCAGCCATCTCCCCCGCCGACGCAAAGCCGGCATGGAGCTCCGCAACTGCATCACAAAGGGCGCCAAACAGCTCACAGGCATAATCGGGCGTCGCACCCAAACGCCCCACCAGGGCCCCGAGCGTTTCGCCTTCGATGTATTCCATGACCACGCAAAGCTCGTCGCCCACGCGGCGGCAATCGACAATCCGAGGCAAGTGCTCGTAACGTCGCCCAGCATGCTGGGCCGCAAACAGGCGTTCATACGCCCCGCCAATCTGGGCCGACGCGTCGATGCGCTTGCGAACAAAGGGGCCAAGAGATCCTCCGCCGGAGCCCTCAAAGTACACGAGCTCGGTCGTCTCGACGTCGGAGTGCTTGAGCACACGGTCTACGCGATAGCTGTCATCACGCTCAAGTGACGCCAGGTGTCCGGCGAGCGCAGCGGTCAGCTCATCATCGGAATATGTTGGGCTCTGAGTATCCATAGCGTCCATAATAACGCAGGGCGCGGACGCCCCATGACGCCCGTGCCCTGCACGTTCTAAATATCGTGAACGGCGCTTCCGCCGGCAGCCAACCGTTAGCTCACCGTCTCCTCACCAAAGCGATACAGCTCCTCGTTCACCTTTTGCAGGCTGCAGCCACGATCGATACAGAAAATGATGATGGCGTCACGGCGGTCCTTGCAGTTGAGGACATTGGCGCCCGCCGCCGACAAGGCGCGGTTGGTCTCCTTGAGCGTCAGCGCCATGGCAAAGGCAATCTGCAGCACCTTATTGCGGCTCGGATGCCGCGCACCGGTAAAGATCTGATAGCCAAACGTCTCGTTGAGGTCGGCCATACGCACCACGCGCGAGCGCTCCAGCCCCTTTTCTTCCAAAAGCTGTTTCAGATACTCCGAAAGCGACGGGGCGGTAAAGTCGTGCTCTTTGATATAGCCCTCGATACTCGGAGCATCGAGCAGCTCGTTGAGCAACTCTTCGGTTAGCTTCTTATCAGGCATATGGCCTCACCCCCCAGCTCGCATAGTAACCATGTTTTTAATTCTAGTTAAAAACCGCTCACGTCAGAACGTTCCCAGCTGGCAACCTGGTCGGGAGATACCGTGCTCATCGCTTCGAACTTCCAGGTGCCGCCCGCTTTGAGATGGTTGGTGTTCGCAAGAGCCGTTCCCACCTGATTGCCGTCTGCGTCATACAGAACATACTCAATCTGAATGTAGCTTTGCTCTTTATCCGTATTATTGGTCAACGTGCCAGTGATCTTATACGCGAACTGATTAGACGTATCCCCGGCCTCATCCGAAACCGTATAGGGTTCTTGTGCCTCTTTTTTCTCCTCGACTTGCTGGGTCTGTTCGGCAGGCTTTGCTGCATCACCCGTAGACGAATCAGACGAGTTGCCGCCCATAGACCCTACGACGCCGGCAACAACGAGCACCACGATGACACCCAAAACGATCTTGCCGATCGGCTTCTTTCCCTCTTTTGCCATTATGCATCCTTCCCACGATCCGGCTACCGTGCCGGCACACAGCACATCGTAGGAGGCAGCGAACTCAAATTCATTAGCTGGGAGCTAATGTCGCAACACAGTTTGCCATCTGGCACTCATTGAGTCTTTTTTTCCTTCACCGAACTCATGCCTTTGTTGTTGACTATTAAACATTTAGACGTAAACTGCTTTGTTACCTTGTCAACATCTGAAAGGAACCTCATTGGGAAAAGACGTACTGGTGCAGCAACTCGTCGACTCATTCGACAGCTGGCCCGCCAAAAATTCCGGTTGCGGATCGTCCCGCATGACACAAGAGCTCTATCCTTTTGACAAGCTCTTCTCTCCCATCAAAATTAACAAGCTCACCGTCAAAAACCGCATTGTCATGGCGCCGATGGGCAATATCGACATGTGCGAGGAAACTGGCCGCCCCAGCGACATGATGCTGCAGTACTTTTTCGCCCGCGCCAAAGGCGGCTGCGGCCTCATCACAACAGGACTCGTACCGGTAAGCCACGGCATCGATACCACGGTCACCGAGCTGGACAAGCTCACCTATTTCCCGCGCATCGATCGAAGCCGAACCGTTATGGCAGGCTGGCGCGACCTTGCCCAAGGTGTCCATGCCTTCGGATCACGCATTTTTGTCCAGCTTACGGCCGGACTCGGCCGCGTGGGCAACCCGCAATGCCTCATCACGCAAAAGAAGTTTCCGGTCTCGGCGAGTTTCTTGCCTAACTACTACATCCCCGCCATTCCATGCATGCGCCTCTCGGACCAAAAGCTGCGCCGTATCGTAAACAATATCGGCCAAGCGGCGGCCGATGCTCATGCCATGGGCATCGATGGCGTCTATTTGCACGGGCACGAGGGTTATCTTATCGAGCAGCTCGGAAACCCCGCCTTTAACCATCGCAAGCTCGGACGTTATGCCGATTGGCGTCAGTTTGGCCTCGATATGATCAAAGAAATCCGTCGCCGCGTTGGGCCCGACTACCCCATCATGTACCGCATCGACCTTTCGCTTGCACTCGAGGAAACCTATGACGAGCAGGTCATGAATTCGACCTATCTGGGACGCATGCGCGGCGGCCGTACAGTCGAACAGACCCTGGGTTATATGGAAGAGCTCGTGGCGGCGGGAGTAGACATCTTTGACGTCGACCTTGGTTGCTATGACAACTGGTGGATGCCCCACCCGCCTGCGAGCATGCCCGCAGGCTGCTTCGTTCCCGTGGCGCGCGCCGTTCGAGAGCGCTTTGCCGCCGACAATATCCGCTCCAATGCCGGCCTTCCCGTACCCGTTGTCGCGGTGGGTAAGTTGGGCTACCCCGACATTGCCGAACGCGCCCTTCGCAATGGCGACGCCGATATGATCATGCTCGGACGCCCGCTGCTTGCGGATCCCGAGTGGCCCAACAAGGCGTACGCCGGTCGCGTGGCAGATATTCGCCCCTGCATCGGATGCCAGGAAGGATGCCTCAACGAGTTTGTCGAAGGGGGCCATCCGCAGTGTGCCGTCAATCCACGCTGCAGCTTTGAATACCTCATGCCCCAGACACCCGCTCCCGCCAAAGAACCCAAACGCATAGCGGTGATAGGAGCCGGACCCGCTGGGATGGTCTGTGCGCTAATCGCCGCGCGTCGTGGCCACGACGTAAAGCTCATCGATGCCGAAGATGAACTTGGAGGAAAACTCCTCTCCGCCAGCGCCGCCCGGATCAAGTTCGACCTCGATAACTACCGATCATATCTTGTTCGACAGGTGCGCGAGCAGGCAGAAAAACCCAACGGGAACCTGACACTCGAACTTGGACGGGCAGCACGCGCCGAAGATCTTGCAAAAGCAGGCTTCGACGCAATCGTGTGCGCGACAGGCACTTCCAATGCAATACCGCCCATCCCCGGTCTTACGGAGCTTGCAGCATCGGGCCATGCCGTGCTGGCAACGCAGCTACTGCGCCAACCCGCGCTGCTTGGCAACGCCAAAACCGTCACCATCATTGGCGGAGGGGCCGTGGGCTGCGAGGTTGCCCAATGGCTCACCGTCGAACACGGCATACCACAGGTCAGCGTAATTGAAATGCTGCCTCACATGATGCAGGGCGCCTGCACGGCAAATCGCGGCCACCTACTCCATACGCTCAGGGGACGCAATGTGCGGCTCCTCAATATGACACGCGTCGAGCGCGCGGAAGTCGGCGGCAAACGCGAGTCTGGAGCCCCATCGAGGTGTGCGCGTCTCCACTTGAGTCGCAACTGCCACAAAAACGTTCCCGACCCCTACGTCTCGTGGTCACCGGTCTTGCCCGAGAACGTCGAAAACCCGCTTGCACCCAAAATCGGCAACGACTGGAAGTCACTCGAGCTAACCTGCGACTTGGTAATCATTGCCTGCGGCGGACACCCCGACGACGCGCTGTTCTACAAACTGCAGCAGACGCACGCCGCTGACGAGCTGCATAACATCGGCGATGGGTTTGCGCCCGGCCGTGTGCTCGAAGCGGTCCGTGCGGCATACCGACTCGGCACCAATATCTAACACGAAAGGATGGGCTCACAGATGAACCTGACCTCCCAACAACAAGCCCTGCTCGACGGCGCCAAGGGCCCCGCCATGGCCAAAGTGGTCAAGACCCTCGTTATGTACGGCGAATGCTTTGGCGCCGAGCGTATGGTTCCCGTGACCGGCGCAAACGGTCATCTTGTCACAAGTTTTGGCCTCTCCATGCTCGGTCCAGTCTATGACCTTATGGATGAGCTGCTGAAAGACGGCGCCCTGTCCGGTCAGTCATTCTCGGTCGACCCGAGGCCCCTCGACCCCGCCGTCCCGGCCAACCCGCTGCAAAAGCTGCTGTTCAAGATTATGTATTCCAAACAAGACGATTATGAGGCACAGCTGCGCAGCATGGGTCTATTGGACAACGATGCTTTCACCTGCACCTGTTACCAGCCCGAGGTTGGCAATCGACCTCGGCGTGGCGACATCCTAAGCTGGGCAGAAAGCAGCGCCGTGGTCTTTGCCAACTCCGTGCTGGGCGCTCGCTGCAATCGCAACTCCGGCATCATCGAGATGTTCGGCTCAATTGCCGGCTTTGTCCCGGAATTCGGCCTGCTCACCGATGAGGGCCGCAAGGCGACCTGGATCATCGAAGTCGACTGTAAGCGCAAGCCCGAAGCGCAAGTGCTTGGCAGCGCCATTGGCATGAAGGTGATGGAAGACGTCCCTTACATTAAAGGCCTCGACCGCTGGCTTGGCCGCGAACTCACACCCGGCACGCAGGACTACCTTAAGGACATGGGCGCCGCCAGCGCATCGAACGGCGCTGTCGGGCTCTACCACGTGGACGGCATCACGCCCGAGGCCGTCGAACAAGGCGAACACCTCATAGCACCAGACGCCCAAATCTATCGCATTGACGACGCCGAGCTGGAACGCATCCGCTCGAGCTACCCCGTTATGTGGAAGAACCCGGGCGCGCGCCCCAAGCTTGCCTTCATCGGCTGCCCCCACCTCTCGTCTGCACAACTCGCCCATTGGGCAGACGCCATCTGCGATGGGCTGAGCGCCTCCGGCAAGTGCCGCGTGCAAGTACCCACCGTACTGACCGCCGCCCCATCCGTGGCAGACGCCTTCCGCAAGACTGCGGCATACAGACGCCTCTCGACTACCGGCGCCGTCGTCTCGAGCATCTGCCCGCTTATGTACACCAACAACCCGCTGTGCGGCAGCATGCCCATCATCACCAACTCCAACAAGTTGCGTACGTACTCGGCATCGCGCTACTACACCGACGACGAGGTGCTCGCCTACGTCACCACCGGAAAACCAATCAAATAGGAAGGCGACTCCTCATGGAAAAAATCTTTCACGGCCGCGTCGTTGTCCCCGGAACTGCCCACGCCAAGGCACTTGTCTCTCACGGAGGGCTCAACACACTCGCATCGTTTCAGAAGGCACTGATGTTTGGCGACAAAAAGGCCACGTGTTCCGACCAAAACAATCCCGACTTGTACGGCAAACCTTTGGCGGGATGTGCCTTGTGTCTTCCGCAGACTATCGGCTCCACCACAGGCGGCATGGTGCTCTTCTGCGCCACCAAAATGGGGCGCCAACCCGCATGCCTGCTGTTTTCCAAACCCATTGACAGCCTTGCCGCCGCTGGCGCGATCCTCTCGGGCGTATGGACCGACACCCCCATGCCCACCATTGACAACCTGGGCGATGAGTTTCTCGATGCTGTGTCGACGGGAGACGCCATCACCGTGACCGAAGACGGCACGGTCATCGTCGGCTAAGGCTATCCGACCCGCCGCCCGCAGATGAACAACGTGTTTCGCCATTTCCCACGCGCGGTGCGGGCGATAATCTTGACGTATTCGATATACAACACGAAAGGAGTCCCACCATGGGAGCATCGGTATCGGTCGCACAGGGCGCGCCTCTTGAAGCAGGCACCTACAAGGCAGACGAGGCAGCCGTCGAGCGCTTTTGCGAATTGCTGCGCATCCTCACCGTTTCGCGTGAGAACATCGCCGAGCGCGACGATGAGCCCTTCAGCCAGTGGATTCCCACGCTTCAGCGACTTTATCCGCATTTCTTTAAAGTCGCCGAGCTCACACGCGTCGACAACTTTGGCATGCTCCTGCGTTGGCCTGGCGCCGATTCCGCCTTGGACCCCATCGTCATGATGGCGCATCAGGACGTCGTGCCCGTCGAGGGCCAAGACTGGAAGCACGATCCCTTTGGAGCCGAGATCTTCGACGGCGAGATCTGGGCCCGCGGATCACTCGACACCAAGTGCATCGTCTCGGCTTTCTTCGAGGCCGCCGAGCATTTGATTGCCCAGGGCTTCGTTCCCCCGCGCGATGTCTGGTTCTTCTCGAGCGATGGCGAGGAAATCGCCGCACCTACTGCAACCCATGCAGTGCAGTGGCTTCGCGAGCATAACATCCATCCCTACATGGTGCTCGATGAGGGTGGCGCCGTGGCAACCGACGCCCCGCTCGGCGTCACCGAACCCGTTGCCATGGTAGGCGTGTCCGAGAAGGGCCACGTCGACCTTACCGTCACGGCGCGCGCCGACGGCGGCCATGCCTCTACGCCTGCGGCAAACGATGCCTGCCGTCTTCTCTGCCGTGTATGCGAGACTATCTCGGCCAACCCCGGCAAGCCGCAGCTCACGCCCGCCGTCGAGGCCACACTGACCGAGTTGGGTGCCCGTAGCAGCGCGACGTATCAGGCAATCTTTGGCAACCTGTGGCTCACGCGCCCCGCGGTTACCAAGATCATGGCCGCCAGCCCCGAGACCTCGGCCATGCTGCGCACAACCTATGCGCTCACGCAGCTCGAAGGCTCCAATGCGCACAATGTGCTGCCACCAGTTGCTCGCGCCAACTTCAACGTGCGCATCGCTCCGTTCGAGACCATCGCCGATGCCGTTGAGCGCGCCCGCAAGCTCGCCGCCCAGCAGTGCCGCGCCTCGGGCGTAAGCCCCGACCATGTCACCGTCGAAATCAACGAGGCGATTCCCTACACCGAGCCCGCGCCCATCTCGCCTTACGAAGACGATGCCGCCTTCAACTACATCCATCGCTGCGTGTCGGGTGTCTATCCCGAGGCCGGCTTTGCTCCCTACGTGCAGAACTCCTGTACCGACTCGCGCGAGTTCAACGAGATCTGCGATCGCGTCTACCGCTTCTGCGGCTTTATCTACTCGGGCGAGGCGCGCAAGCTCATCCATGCCGCCAACGAACGCATCGGCGTCGACGTCTACAAGCGCGGCATCGAATTCTATGTGGCGTTTCTCGCAAACCTTGAACAACTGTAGAACGGGGGCCGATAGCACCCCTCCCCGCTTTTACCGACCAGGAGAACCAGCATGACCCAACCAAATCTTAAGCGGGCGGCCCGGCTCGACACCAAGGCCGTCGCCCTCGCCTCCCTACTCTTTATGGGCATGATCAGCTTTTGGCAGGTCTACGACGGCATCGTTCCCAAGATGCTCACAGGGACCTTTGGCCTATCCAACTCGCTCACCGGCGCGATCATGGCCATCGATAATGTCTTTGGCCTGTTCCTGCTTCCGCTCTTTGGCATCCTCTCGGACCGCTGCGCAAGCAAACTCGGGCGCCGAACGCCCTTTATCTTGGGCGGCTCCGCGGTGGCAATGCTCTCCGTCCCGCTCATCGCGATCGCCAACAACATGGGCAGCCTACCTCTGCTCATTGGCGCGATTATCCTCACGCTTTTGGCAATATGCGCCTACCGCACCATGACGGTCGCCATCGTGGCAGATATTACGCCTCGCCCACTTCGAACCAAGGCGGACTCAATCGAAAAGATCGTCGGCTATGCGGGAACGGGTCTTATGCTCGTCGCCATCTCGGTCATGGTTCCCAAGGCCGACAAACCTGATTATCTTCCGCTCTTTATCTTGCAGGCCGCCTTTATCCTCGTGTCAGCCGTTGTCTACGGCATCTTTGTCCGTGAGCCCGCCCTCGTCGAAAAGATGCGCGAGAAATCGCTGTCAATGGGCATCGACGAGGATCAGATTGACAAAGACGACTCCCCCGAGGCCGGCGGTAAGGAACGCGTTGCAGACACCGACGTGCGTCGCTCCATCATCATGCTGCTCGCCGCAACGTTTTTCTACTACATGAGCTATAACGCCATGACCACCAATATCAGCCGTTATGCCGATTTGTTCTATGGCATGGAGGGCGGTTCCTATGCCATCATCAATATCGTGACGATTGCAGGCGCGCTGCTAAGCTACGTACCCCTGGCAAACCTTTCGCTCAAAATCGGCCGCAAAAAGGTCGCCCTGGGCACCGCCGTCATCATGGTTTTGTGCCCCACGCTTCTTTGGCTGGCACCCGGCTTCTCGCCCGTGTTGTACGGGGTCTTTTTGTTGATGGGCGTCGCGCTGGGCGGCGTGGACCTGTGCGTGTACACGATGATTCTGGAGTGTTGCAGCTCCCAAAGCGTGGGCCGCTACTCCGGTTACTACTACACCGTGAGCATGGCGGCTCAGGTGGCGACGCCGATTCTCTCCGGCATCGTTATGGACGTGGCGCCGTCGATGCTCTTCGCCTACATCACGGCAATGGGCATGATTATGGCCGCGAGCATTGCCGCCGCCAAGCACGGCGATGCCATCTTGATCGACGAGGTCGCTCGCCGCGAGGCAGCCGGGTAAGACCGAATTGACTACCGAGCGAAAGGGGCCGGATAGGCAAAGTGCCCATCCGGCCCCTTTTCGGTTCATCCTCAAAAAGGCAATCGAAGCCTACCCCACCGTGACGGATTCCCCAGTAAAGGTGCTCACAAGCAACAAGAAAAAGAACGCCAGATAACTGATGCTCAATAGGTAGGCGACAACCAAAAAGAAGGCCCATCCGACATTGGTCTTGCCGTCGGCACGGCGTTGCTCGCGAGAACGGCAGAGCCAAATCGTCACGCCAATGGCCACAATCAACAGCGCAAGTGCCGCTGCTGCCAGTCCAGCAAGCGCAAACATCACGCCAATGCTCACAGCAATAACCGGGAGCAGCAGCAAGCCGCACCCGCACCCACCAGGACTAAACACGGCAGACTGCCGGCGTCGTTCCATCGTCACTCCAACCTCAACATCTTTGAGCGCTACAGCGCAACGGCCTGCTGAACGGGAACGATCTTATCCAGTTCCGGTTCGATGCGCCTCTTCTCTGCCTCGAGATCAAACGCCATCTGGGCTCGAAGCCAATAGCCATCCGTCAGGCCAAAGTAGCGGCAAAGACGAAGATCGGTGTCGGCCGTAACACGACGCCTTCCCAAGATAATCTGCCCAATACGCTGAGCCGGAATCCCGGTCTCCTTAGCAAGGCGATATTGAGAAATGCCCATAGGGACAAGAAATTCCTCTTTGAGAAGCTCGCCGGGGGCCACCGGCGACAACAAGCCAGCATCAGTTTTGTCACTTGTGATAATCGACGATTTCAACATTCCAAGCCATCCCCTGTCTCCACTCAAAACAGACCCGATAGCGCTCATTGACACGGATACTATATTGACCGGCGCGATCGCCCTTCAACGCTTCAAGACGATTGCCTGGCGGAACGCGAAGATCATCAAGCGAAGCGCAGATCTGCAGTTGGCGAATCTTCCTCAAGGCGACCCGCTCAAAAGGAATGAACTTCCTAATCCGCACACCCATTGCAAAGCGTTCAGTGTCTTCATCTTTATATGATGCAATCATAGTATCGCCTTACGTTAATAACGTCAAACGTTTCTATAGAGTTACATCCCTATTATAGCGTACATTTGTTCGTACTTTCGAGAACAAACGTCCACGTCAATTAACCAAGCAAAAGTAATCGTTTGTAGACATCGAGGCCCTTGAGCAAAATTTCCTCATCAAAGAGCATGGTATCAGTGTGAAGAGCGCTCATCGCATAGGCTGGGCAGCCATCAGCGTCAATCGGGTTTTCTTGCGCCTCCGGCACGCCCGTGCCCAGCAGGAAGAACACGCCCGGCAGATGGCGCTGATAGAAGGCGAAGTCCTCGGCAATCAGCAAAGGCTCATCTACGAGCTGTAGCTCGGGCAAGGCGGGCGCGACATTGACAAACAACTCGGGGTCGTTGTCGACCGGCGGATAGCCCTCGGCAAAGTCAAGATCGTACGTGCAGCCCGTTGCAGCGCATGCCTCATCAAGCACGCGGCGCACGCACTCACGCGCACGGTCGAACATGTCGTCCGTAAACACACGCAGACTGCCGGCAACATGGGCCTCCCCCGCCACCGCATTGCAAACCGTACCGGCCTGCAGCAGACCAAACTTGCCGATACAGGGCTCGTCGGTGCCCAAATCGTCCATCAGCTCGCGCTCGGCAACCAAAAACTTTGCTGCCGCCAGTGCCGCATCGTGCGACTCCTCGACCGGTACACCATAGGTCTTAGCGATATGAATACTCGTACCGTGAATATGGATATGCGTCTCGCTCGAACGCGCTAGCAGCGGACCGGAACAACTCGTCAACATGCCGGCAGGCAGATCGGGCCACACATGGAAGCCAAAAATGCGGTCGACCCCGTAGCGCTCGAACACACCGCTCTCGCATACCGTCTTGGCACCACCGGTCGTTTCCTCGGCCGGCTGGAACACAAAAAGCACGTTGCGCCTCATGGCGCCCGGCCGCTCGCGAATCGTACGGTCGACATGCGTCGCGGCGGCAAGTGCCATAGCCATGTGTCCGTCATGTCCGCAAGCGTGCATCTTGCCGGGATGGGTCGAGGCGAACGCTGCCCCTGTTGCCTCGGCAATGGGCAGCGCGTCCATGTCGGCCCGAATCGCCGTGGCATGTGCGGCGCCAACGCCAGCATCGAAGAAAGCGCAGACGCAGCTGGGGCACGGATGGGTCACCTCGCAAGCGAGCGGTGCCAGTACGCCCTCGATATAAGCGATGGTTTGCGGAAGATCGAAATCGAGCTCCGGAATGCGATGGAGATCGCGGCGATAGCGACGGAGTTCTTGGAGCTCGGTCATAGAGGATCCCTTCGTGAGGCATATCTGTTGCAACTTATTGTGATACAGGATTGTGGCACACATGTTTCCAGCATATTGCTGCATTTTTTAAACGTTATATACGAATACTCTTGTTTGGTAAAGTGCAACGTGGTAGGGTCGTTACCACTTGATAGAGGCGCGGGCACGAAGAACCGCGGGCGAGCCGGCAGGCTTTGACCCCGTGGGGAGGCGAAACCCGCCGAACTGGGCTTTTCGGGCACGAACAACCTGGTGGGCCTGCGGGAAACACCCACAGGACTGTCTGCAGCAATGCGGGAGCGCTATCCGGACATTGGGTCCACGCTATGCGGATTCGATGCGCAGATGGCGCCGTCTGGATAGCGAGGTTTACGGGACATGGCATTGACCCCCAACGAGGCATATGCGGCCAAGCAGCCGTTTGTGGACAAGGAGACGCTCGAACATATCGTCGAGCAGTTCCCCACGCCGTTTCATCTATATGACGAGGCGGGCATCCGCCGCAACATGCAAGAGGTGCGCGATGCCTTTGCATGGAACCCGGGCTTTAAGGAATACTTTGCCGTCAAGGCCAATCCCAACCCGGCGCTCATTTCCATTCTCAACGAATACGGCTGCGGCTGCGATTGCTCGAGCTATACCGAGCTCATGATTGCCCGTTCGCTGGGCATCACGGGACACGACATCATGTTCTCGTCCAACGACACGCCGGCAGCGGACTTTGAGCTCGCCGACAAACTGGGCGCCATCGTCAACTTTGACGACATCAGCCACATCGAGTTCTTTGAGCGCGTTGCGGGACCCATCCCCAAGACGGTCAGTTGCCGCTTTAATCCGGGCGGACTGTTCCAGCTCTCCAACGGCATCATGGATAACCCCGGCGACTCCAAATACGGCATGACCACCGAGCAACTCTTCGAGGCCTTCCGCATACTCAAAGCCAAGGGCGCCGAGGACTTTGGCATCCACGCATTCCTTGCCAGCAACACCGTCACCAACGACTACTACCCCAAGCTCGCGCGCATCCTCTTTGAGCTTGCCGTGCGCCTGGAGCGCGAGACCGGCGCACATGTTGCCTTCATCAATCTGTCCGGCGGCGTCGGCATCCCCTATCTACCCGAGCAGCAGGCCAACGACATTCACGCCATCGGCGAGGGGGTGCACGCGGCCTACGACGAGATCCTGGTTCCCGCCGGTATGGGCGATGTGGCCATCTGCACCGAAATGGGCCGCTTTATGATGGGCCCCTACGGCTGCCTGGTCACCAAGGCCATCCACGAGAAGCAGATCTACAAGGACTATATCGGTGTCGATGCAAGCGCCGTCGATCTGATCCGCCCTGCCATGTATGGCGCCTACCACCACATTACGGTGATGGGCCAGCCGGGTGGCGCCGGCAAGACCGCAGTACCCGTTACGGACACCTACGACATCACGGGCAACCTATGCGAGAACAACGACAAGTTCGCCATCGATCGCGAGTTACCGCATATCGACATGGGCGACCTGCTTGTGATCCACGATACCGGTGCGCATGGCTACTCCATGGGCTACAACTACAACGGGCGGCTGCGCTCCGCCGAGGTCCTGCTGCGCCCCGATGGCTCGGCCGACCTCATCCGCCGCGCCGAGCGCCCGGGCGATTATTTTGCCACGCTCGACGTGTTGCCGAGCGGCCGAGAGCTGCTGGCCAAGTCGCGCGCCGAAAGTGCCCGCCGTCGCACCCAAGACGAGCGCCTGGCAGTCGCCGCCCAATGGAACAAACGCATCCAGATCGCGGACGCGAAGGAGAAGAACATGGACATCCGCAATCTTGAGGGCTCAATCGTCGCCCTTGTTACGCCGTTTAAAAAGGACGGCAGCGTCGACTTTGACGCACTCGAGCGCCTTATCGATTTCCACCTGCAAAACGGCACCGACGCCATCCTCACCCTGGGCACCACCGGCGAGAGCGCCACGATGACCGACGACGAGGACAACTCCGTTGTCGCCGCAGTGGTCAAGCAAGTTGCAGGACGCATCCCCGTCATCGCCGGCTCGGGCTCCAACTCCACGCAGACCATGCTCACCAAGTCGCTCACTTACCAGGGCCTGGGCGCCGACGGTCTGCTGCTCATTACCCCCTACTACAACAAGTCCAACGAAGAGGGCATCTACCAGCACTTTAAGACCGTCGCCGATGCCGTGGACATCCCCTGCATCCTGTACAACATCCCCGGCCGTTGCGGCTGCGGCATCAGCGAGCGCAACGTAGAGCGCCTGGCCGCACATCCCAACATCATGGGTATTAAGGAAGCCTCGGGCAACGTCGCCTACGCGGCCAAGATTGCCCACCTGCTGTCCGACGACTTCCGCATGTACTCGGGCGAGGACGCCCTCACCGTGCCGCTCATGAGCCTGGGCGCTTCGGGCACCATCAGCGTGTGGGCCGACGTTCAGCCGCAGCTTGTGCATGACATGTGCCGCGCCTATTTGGACGGTGACGTGGCGCGCGCCCGCAATATCCAGATTGCCGGCCAGCCGCTCATCAATGCCCTCTTTAGCGAGGTCAACCCCATCCCCGTCAAGGAAGCGCTCGCTCAGATGGGTATGATCGAGGCAAACTACCGCATGCCGCTATGCCCCATGGCCAACGACACGCGCTCCGCACTTACCGATGCTCTGAAGGGAGCTGGTCTGCTTGATTAAGACCGTCATTATGGGAACGGGTCGCATGGGCTCGCTCATCCGCACTACCGCCGAGGGCGTTGTCGACGCCGCTGGAGAGCCCGTTTTTGACATCGTCGCCCAGATCGGCTTCGACTTGTCCGAGCTCGAGAGCGCACCGACGGCCGATGTAATCATCGACTTCTCGAACGTCGTGACCTTCGACGCCGTCGTCGCCTATGTCGAGCGCACGGGCGCGGCGCTGGTCTCGGGCACCACGGGTTATTCTCCTGAGCAGATGGACCGCCTGCGCGAGCTGGGCCAGAACGCCCGCGTCATGCACTCCGGCAATTATTCCATCGGTATCGCAGCCCTGCGTCATCTGGTAGCACAGGCAACACGCGAGCTGCCCAGCTTTGACTGCGAAATCGTCGAGACGCACCATAACCAAAAGGTCGATGCCCCCAGCGGCACCGCCAAGTTGCTGCTCGATGCCGTCGTCGAAGCCGAACCAGAGGCAGGCTACCACCCCGTCTATGGCCGCGAGGGCATATGCGGCGCGCGCGACCCCAAGGAGATCGGCATGCACTCGCTGCGCGGCGGCACCGTCGCCGGCGTGCACGAGGTAGGCTTTTTCGGCCAGGACGAGGAGGTCACGCTCACGCACCGCGCCACGAGCCGTCAGATCTTCGTCAACGGCGCCCTGGCAGCCGCGCAGAAGCTCGTCACCCGCGAGCCTGGCTTCTATACGTTCGACCAGGTCATGTTTGCCTAACCAGGTATCAACCGGATCCACTCAAAGGAGAGACAGCAAATGAGTAATGCAGCCGAGATGGATGCACAGGAGATTATCAACTACATCGCAACCGCGCCCAAGAAAACGCCCGTCAAACTGTACGTGCGCGAAAAGCCGGGCATGAAGGTCCAGTGGGGCAATGCGCACGTCTACGGCGGTCGTCGTGGCAAGACCGTCTTTGGTGACTGGGATGAGCTCAAGGCAATCCTCGACGCCAACGCCGACTCCATCGACTACTACGACGTAGAGAACGACTGCCGCAACTCCGCCGTGCCCATGCTCGACCTCAAGGGTATCAACGCCCGCATCGAGCCGGGCGCGATCATCCGCGACCGTGTCGAGATTGGCGATCGCGCCGTCATCATGATGGGCGCCATCATCAACATCGGCTCCGTCATTGGCGAAGGCTCCATGATCGACATGGGCGCCGTGCTGGGCGGCCGCGCCACCGTGGGCAAGAACTGCCACATCGGCGCCGGCACCGTGCTGGCAGGCGTCGTGGAGCCCGCCAGTGCCACGCCCGTCATCATCGAGGACGACGTTATGATCGGCGCCAATGCCGTGGTCCTGGAGGGCGTGCACGTAGGCAAGGGCGCTGTCGTTGCCGCCGGCGCCGTGTGCGTCGAGGACGTCCCCGCCGGTGCCGTCGTGGCCGGTGTCCCCGCCCGCGTCATCAAGATGCGCGACGAGAAGACCGACAGCAAGACCGGCCTGGAAGAGGGTCTGCGCCAGCTTTAATAGTTACGCGGTTTTGACAAACCGCGTTTTCGCTGACTTATGCTCAACCTGCGGGGCAATTCATCCCCAAACAAGAAGGCCGAAGCCCCTAGGAGCTTCGGCCTTTGCTTTCTCGCTGTAGGCGTAACGCAACTTATCGATTCTCGATACTACCGATGTTTTTGAGCTCGATGGAGATGAGGCCGTTGGGCTCGTTGACGAACTCGATGTACTCGGAATTCGAACCCATCTCGGCCGGGAAGCTGATTTCGATACCCGTGTCGGTACGGATCTTGTGATTGCGCACGGCAGCGCGCTCGGGAACCTTCTCCTCGGTCAGTGCCGCGCGCACGCTTTCCTTGATGACCGGTTCGTCCTCAAAGACCTCATCGACGATATCCCAAGGCGGCAGCTCCTCGTCATCCTCAACCTTCTCGGCAACGGCAGCCTTAACCTTGGCGAGTGCCACGGCCGTGTTGGCACCGTGCTCCTCGGCGACTTCCTCGACCACACGCGTCACGGTGTCGATGACCTCCTTGCCCGACACGCCCGTGTCGCACTGCAGCAGGCCATCGGGGATAAGCATACGGTCCTCGCCGGCAATCTTGCGTTTCTTGTCCACGTAGCCGATCTCCATGGTACTCGCGCGCACGATGGCATAGCTCGGCACCTTTTGCGAGGGGTTCGGCAGAATGGCGTAGTGGCGCGCGATGTCGTTGCGTACCTCCCCCTCCTCGCGGCCCACTTCGTGCATAAAAGCCTGCTTGGAGCCCAGCAGCATCACGGCAAACCAGCGGGCATCCTCATCGTCGTCAAAATCGGCCACGAGCACGTCGGTGGACTCGGCTTTCTCGGCTTTGGTGAGCTCGGAAGAGATGAACTCCGCAATCTGCTGCGACAGGTCCACGAACTCGCGCTCGCCAAAGAAATAGCCCTTGAGTTCGCCGCCAAACGCAGAGTTCTCGGCAAACGTGGCACGTTTATTGTCGGCCGAGGTTCGTGCGCGGCGCAGATGCGTGGTCACGAAGTTGCGCACGGTACGGCTTTCGATATCGAGCTCGCGCTGGCTCATAACGTTAACGGCAGAGTCAAAGTCCAGGATATGCAGAATCGCGTGATTGATTTTCATATACGGCATTCCGTTCTAGATCGATTTCGGCACGAACCAGTATAGCGGTCGAGCCCGCCCCAAGCGCATCGAAGATTGCCGCATTGGGGCCAGGTTTCTCTGCACCAATGGTTAACGCAGGAGCTCGGACTGCCAGGCCTCGAGTTGTTCTGCCAGACTCTTACCGGCAGCGGACATGTCGATCTGAGGGCGTTTGGGCAGCAATGCACATCTAAGGATTGCCGCGATGGTCTGCGAAACAAAATGGCGCGTATCCTTGTCAAAGCCTTGGGCGGCCCGGAGCATCACAGGCAGGTTCTCGCGCATGTTCCCGGCGATATCCGCAAAACGTTCGGCGCCCGTAGCCTCAAACACGGAGAACAACGCATCTACAAAACGCTCGCGCTCGCTAGGCGAAACTGCAAGCAGCATCTCGCGAATAGAGCCATCAACATATCGCGCGCCAGCAGACAGGCGTTCGCAATACACAAAATCGCAGCCGTCGACCACCCAGCTAAAGGGATTGTGTTGCAGCAGGCTAAACTCGGTGCTTTCGACGATAGCGTAGTCCTCTTGCGTCTCGAACATCATGCCGAAGATCGAAGACTGGGGCAGGGTTTTATCAATACGACCAGAAAGGCTCGCAAAGGCGTCTCCGTTCAGAAACTCCTCGACAAAGCCAGGGCCATCGTGGGAGAAGACCCGCTCAATCCGGTTGCAAGCACCGCTTGAGCACATCGCTGCACCATACACAGCCAGATTTCCGCCCTTGGAATGGCCTCCGCACAAGAGCGGCCCGTCAATCGCATCCGCCGCCTCGTCCACATAACGCGCCGCGGATTCCTGGGCCGGCACAGGATACCGGAACGCCATGTTAAAGTCCTCTTTCCAGCCCACAATCGTGCTGTCGGTCCCTCGGAAGGAAAGATAGCTAAACCCCGCCGGAAACCGGAACGCCATGGCTGCAAACTGCTCTGTCGCCACCACATCGCTCACGGCACGATAGCCGCAAACGTGCACGCCACGGTAGCGAGGGCTTGCTGCCACGGCCTCCAACAAGGCCCTGCTCCCCTCTGGATCCCACAAGTCGTCAATCATGTCCCGGTAGCACTCGGCACGCAGCAGCTCGCGTACGTCTAGGCCCTGCCAGTTCGTCAGCTCTGCCATATCACCCGGCAAACGCAAATAGGACAACCACGCAAAGACCAGGCTATCCACCGCGCAGAACGGCCGCTCCTCAAACGGATCAAACGCCGTCTGGGCATAGGTCAAAAAATTAGGCGAATCCGACATGGCCCTCCCATCAACCATGGTGTATAGGGATGGTGCATTGGGGTCAGGTTACTTTGCACCAAAAAGGCGCCCGGGCCGTGTGGACCCGGACGCCTTCATTGTAGCTTTTCGCTCTAGCGAGCTTGATTTAGCAGGAGAAGTCGACGCTGTCGATGATGTCCTTAAGGGCCTTTGCAGAGACGGTGAGCTCATGCTGCTCGTCATCGTTCAGCGGCACGGGAACGCGGCAAACGACGCCGTCGCGGCCAACGACCGTCGGCATGGAGATGGCCAGATCGGACAGGCCGTACTCGCCCACCATGAGCGAGGAGACGGGCAGAACGGTCTGCTCATCGCGCATGACGGCGGTGCAGATACGCTTGACGGCCATGGCGACGCCATAGTAGGTGGCGTGCTTCTTCTCGATGATGGTGTAGGCGGAGTTCTTGACGTCCTCGGCAATACGCTTCTCGGCGGCTTCGTGCTCCAGGTGGCCGTGAAGCTCGCAGAAGGTGTTCAGCGGAACGCCGGCAACCTGAGCGCTGGACCAAGCGACAAACTCGGAGTCGCCGTGCTCACCCATGACATAGGCCTGAACGTCGCGCGGGTCAACCTCGACGTGGGCACCAAGCATCTGCTGCAGGCGACCGGTGTCGAGCACGGTACCGGAGCCGATGACATGGCCCTCGGGCAGGCCGGACATCTTGATGGCGGCATAGGTCAGAACATCGACCGGGTTGGAGACGATGAGCAGAATGCCGTCAAAGCCGGACTTCTTAATCTCGGGGATAATGGACTTAAAGATGTTGACGTTCTTGTTGACCAGGTCCAGGCGGGTCTCACCGGGCTTCTGGGCAGCGCCAGCGGTGACGACGATCATGGCGGCGTCGGCGACATCGGAATAATCGCCGGCGTAGATCTTCATCGGCTCGGCAAACGTCATGCCGTGCGCGATATCCAGGGCCTCGCCCTCGGCGCGGTTCTTGTCCACGTCGATGAGGACCATCTCAGAGAACAGACCACTCTGCATCAGCGCGAACGCCGAAGACGAACCGACGAAACCGCAGCCGACAATAGCGACCTTCTTCTCGTTAACCATTAGAAACTCCCATCTCTCTCCACAAACAAGCCGCCCGGGAACGACCCGAGCGGCTTGCCGTAATCCCAATACATCCAATCGGGACTTTGATTATGCTCCTATTCGCAGCCAAAAATCGACCGTTTGCCGAAATTGTTTGCAGAATTCGTAAAATAACTGCACGAAATCGGTTTCGAGCTATTGACGAGCCGAGACAACTTTCTAATACAGGCCCGCCTCGCGAATGGCCTCGACAGCCAAAGCGATCTGATCGGGCGGCAGGACCAGCGCCATGCGCACGTGTCCCTCGCCCGAAGGACCAAAGCTCGCGCCCGGCGTCACCACAACGCCGGCCTTCTCCATGAGCTCCTCGCAAAACGCCATGGAATCGGTGCGACCGCCAGGAAGCTTGGCCCACACAAACATAGAGCCATGCGCGTTGGGACGCTCCCAGCCCAGGCCCTCAAGACCGTCGCACAGGGCATCGCGGCGCTCCTGGTACTTCAAACGCTGCGCCTCGACCTCATCGCGCGGACCGTTCAGGCAAGCGATAGCAGCCTTCTGGATCGGGAAGAACATACCGAAGTCGATCTGGCCACGCAGCTTGGCAAAGGCCGAGACCACATCCTCGCGACCGACCAAAAAGCCGATGCGCGCACCGGTGACGTTAAACGACTTGGAAAGCGAGAAGAACTCAACGCCCACCTCGAGCGCGCCGGGATACTGCAAGAAGCTGCCGCCCGGCTCGCCGTCGAACACAATGTCCGAGTATGCGTTGTCGTGGACGATCAACAGGTCGTGCTCGTGGGCGAAAGCGATGATCTCCTCGTAGATCTCGGGCGTGCCCACCGAGCCCACCGGATTGGCGGGCAGTGACACGATCATGTACTTGGCATGGTCGGCCACCTCGGGATCGATGCCCGCCACATAGGGCAAGTAATTGTGCTCGGCAACCAGCGGATAGTACTCGAGCTTGGCATCGGCAATCTTAGCGCCCGCCTCAAAGACCGGATAGCACGGATCGGGCACCAGGATGGTATCACCCGGATCGAGCAGAGCCAGGCCCAAATGACCCACGCCCTCCTGTGTGCCGTTGCACGACTGCACCATGGACGGCGTAATGCCCGAAACGCCAAAGCGGCGCTCATAGTAATCGCACACGGCTTGCTTGAGTTCGGGCAGGTCGCGCAGGGCGTACTTCCACATCTCGGGATCCTGGGCGGCTTGTGTGAGCGCATCGACCACGTGGTCGTACGGCTTAAAGTCGGGCGTGCCCACGCTCATGTTGTAAATGGTCTTGCCCTGAGCCTTCAGCGCAAGCAGTTTGTTGTTGAGCGAGGCGAAGACCTCCGCGCCAAAGCGCTCGAGACGCTGCGATGCCTGCATGGTGCCACCTTTCGATATAAAAAACGCGGCGCTCCGACAAGAGCGCCGCGCGATACGGGCCATCAGATTGCAAAAGTGTAACGCTTACAAACCCCGTATTGGTTCAATTTAGCCAACCTCAGTCAATTGCATTGAGTGCGTCGATCTGCGCAAGCCACAGACGCGAGCTAGCGTCACTCGGCATACGCCAATCGCCGCGCGGGCTGAGCGTCACCGAGCCCACCTTGGGACCATCGGGCAGGCAGCTGCGCTTAAACTGCTGGGCAAAGAAGCGACGATAGAACGTGCGCAGCCACGTGTGGACGATCTTGGCGTCGTAGACACCCTCGAAACTCTTGAGCGCCATGCGGTAGATCTTGCCCGGCTCAAAGCCAAAACGCAGCAGGTAGTAGAGGAAGTAGTCGTGCAACTCGTACGGACCCACCAAATCCTCAGTCTTCTGTGCAATCTCGCCGTCGCCCGTGGGCGGCAGAAGCTCGGGGGACACCGGCGTATCGAGAATGTCGAGCAAGACCTCGGCGATACGCCCGCCAAAGACATCAGCCGCATAGCGCACCAGATGGCGCACAAGCGTCTTGGGCACGCTCGCGTTGACGGCGTACATGCTCATGTGGTCGCCGTTATAGGTAGCCCAGCCGAGCGCCAGCTCCGACAGGTCGCCGGTGCCGATGACAAAGCCGCCAGCCTGGTTGGCCAGGTCCATCAGAATCTGCGTACGCTCGCGCGCCTGGCTGTTCTCGTAGGTCACATCCTGAACTGCCGGGTCGTGTTCAATATCCATAAAGTGCTGTTCCACGGCCGCGTGAATCGAAACCTCACGGAAGCCCACGCCCAGGTCGCGGGCGAGCGACTCGGCATTCGACTTGGTGCGATGCGTCGTGCCAAAGCCGGGCATGGACACGGCCGTGATACCGGTGCGCGGCAGCCCCAGTGCATCGAAGGCGCGAACTGTCACGAGCAGCGCGAGTGTGGAATCAAGGCCGCCCGAAAGACCGATGGCTGCAGCCTTGGTACCCGTATGGGCAAGGCGGGTCTTGAGGCCGGCGGTCTGCAGGTCGAGGATGGTCTCACAGCGCTCGGCCAGGTCGCCATGGTCGGCCGGCACAAAGGGAGCGCGGGGGAAGACACGGTCGATGTCGAACGCATCGCGCAGGACAGGTTCGTCTGTCAGCACGCCCTCAAACGAAAATTCAACGGTCGTGGCCTCCGGTGTATCGTCCGTGCGCGCCCACGTCGTCGAGCGGCGGCGCTCGGCAACCAGACGGTCAAGATCGACATCGGCGACGGCCATATCGCAGGTAAGCAGTTTGGTGGCGGCGAGCTTGGAGCCGTTTTCGTAGATAAGGTTCTCGCCTGCAAAGACCATATCGGTCGTGGACTCGCCCTCGCTCGCATCCGCATAGGCATAGGCGCAGTACAGGCGCGCACTCTGATTGGAGATGAGACTGCGGCGATAGTCTGCCTTACCGATAATCTCATCCGAGGCCGACGGGTTGAGAATCACCGTCGCACCGGCAAGCGCCATCTCGGTCGAAGGCGGCGCCGGCACCCACAGGTCCTCACAGACCTCAACGCCCAGCACCAGGTCCTCGGCGCCCTCATCACAGCAGCGGTAGACAAGCCCCGAACCCAGCGGAACCGGACCCTGACCGGCAAATTCAACCCACACGGGATCCGCAGGCGCCGGAGCAAACCAGCGGCGCTCGTAGAACTCGCCATAGTTGGGCAGATACTTTTTGGCCGTAAGACCCAAAAGCTCGCCCGCGCAGCACACGGCGGCGCAGTTGTAGATATTCTCGGCAACTGCAACGGGAAGACCGATGGTAAAGACAATCGGCAGCTCACGAGTCTCGTCGAGGATATGTACCAGAGCGGCCTCACAGGCATGCAGCAGCGTGCGGTTATGGAACAGGTCGGCCGCGGTATAGCCGCACAAGTTGAGCTCGGGCAGCACCAGCGCGCGAACGCCGCGCTCGGTAGCCTCGCGAACAGCCGCCAGCGCAACCTCGGCATTGCCTTCGACATCGGCCACGCGAATCTGCGGCGACGCCGCCGCCACACGCAAAAAGCCATCAGACTGAGAAAGGTGAAGATTCATAAGAATGCTCCCGTGCGTAGACGCCATTCACAACAATTAGCAAGCCCTATTGTAGTTCAACCGCCGGGTGCAACCGCATCCCACCAACTTGGTGAGCTATTGATGAGTTGATGGTATCTGTTAAATGTCACGTACGATTCACATCTGGTGGGTACCCTGATGGCTACATGAAACGAAGCAGATTTACACCGGGAGGGTCCCGCATGACAACCAAGTACACCGACGCGCCGCGCACACGCGTCATGACACCGGCCGCGCTCAACAACGGCGTTCACGAAAACCATTCCATCGGACAGACCATGGCCATCGCGCCCAAAAAGGGCCTGTTCGACGACATTTCCATTCCCCAAATCATCGCCGGCGCTGCAGCCGCCGCCACGAGCGTCGCGCTTGCTTCCAAAATCGGTATCGCCGGATCGGTGATCGGCGCCGCCGTGAGCTCGGTCATCACCGTTGTGTCCTCGCAGGTCTACCGCCACTTTATCTCTGCCAGCGCCAAAGCCCTCAAAGGTACGCACGCCGACGTCGACTACCCCGCCGGCGCCTATGAGCCCGTTGAGTTTAATGCCGAGGAGCACTTAGGCGGCGCCGCGACTACCCAGGAGATGCGCCAGATTGCAGGACGCGCGACCACGGCACGCGTCGCTCCCAACAGCCTGCGCGCCAAGGCGGCGGCAGAGCGCAGCCAGACGCAAAAGAAGGTCATCATCTTCTCGATCGCCATCGCCATCGTCGCGGTCATCACCTGCACCGGTGCCATCCTTATCACCACCGCCGGCGAGGGCCTGGGCGAGCGCCCCGAGCCGATCCTTTCGTCGCACACGACCGAGCACGACGCGGATAGCACTGGTCAATCGCAAAGCCAGCAGGACGACTCGCAGGGCACCTCCGCATCCACCGACTCGTCCTCGAACACCCCTGATCAGTCGCAGAGCGCTGATTCCTCTGCGAACAGCGGCGGCACGCAATCCGGCACGACCGACTCAAGCCAAACGACTGACGGCTCTCAGCCGAGCACGGATGACCAGACGAGCGGCAATACATCGGGCACGAGTTCCACCGACAATAACAACACCGACAGCTCGAGCGGAACCGCGTCCGGCACGGCATCTGACAGCTCGAGCCAAGGCACGGCATCGGGCAACTAAGCACGTTTGCCCCTCATAGATAACCGACCTGCATAACGGGCGCGAACCGGCAACGGTCGCGCCCGTTTGCCTTGGGCGACGAGATGGCAAGCCCCGCGCGATGGTAAGATGCCTTGGTGTGTAAAGAGGAGATTTGCCATGAGCAAGACAATAGTTAAGCCCACGCTATCGCTGGGCAACCACATCTATCTGTATCGCCTGCTGCGCGACGCGATTGGGTGCGGCAAGCAAACGTTTATGACGCAGGTCGAGGAGGCACTCGCCGCTGGTGACATGGTCGCATATGACCTGGGCTTTGAGTCCACGCGCGAGCTGCTCGAGGAGCTCGACGACTGCATTAAGCTGACTGTCTTTAAGGGCGGTCGCCTGTATGCCACCGTCATCGCCAACGAGGCTTGGGATGCCGCCCTTGCCAAAGGCGAGGACAAGCCCAAAGCTGCCAAGGGCGCCAAGCAGTCCTACAAAAAGAAAAAGCGCGGCGAGAAGGACCTCAAGGCCGTGCGCCCCAAGCACGTTAAGCGTCCCGAGCCCGAAGCCATGGTTGAAGTCGTGCCGGAACCCGAGCCCGAGACAGAGATCGAAGTCGCTATTGAGGTAACGGCAGAAGCCGAAACCGAAATCGCTGCCACGACCGAGCCCGTAGTCATATCCGAGCAGGAAGCCACTGCTGAGCTCAACGAGGCTCCCAAGTCGACAGCCGAAGAAGCCGCTAACCTATCCGAAACGCCTGCGTTCCAAAACAGCGATGTCTTTGGCGACGAGGCTGAGGACGATCAGCCCGAAGAGCCCACAGAACAGGACGCTGCCGAGGCGGCATCGGAGCCCGAGGTACCGCAGCCTGCCATCTCGCTCACGGTCGTCTATGACCCCGAGAACGCCAACGCCGGCATCACCACCATGGCATCCACGCCCATCGAGGCAAAGTCGAGCGTCGAGAACGAGAACGCGACGCAGGCTGAGGTTGAAACTGCCGCTGCAGACGCGCCCGTCACCGTGGAGCCCGCAGATTCCACGACCAAGCCGGACTCGACGCCGGAGCCCGCGACCGTCATCGAGTCCGTGCCCACCGCTGCTTGCGACCAAATTCCCGGACCGGCACCGGCTTCGGCACCCGCAGCAGCCCCAACCCCCGCACCTGCAGCGCCCGCCATCCCCAAGGACTTCCCCGTCGATTTCACAACCGAGATCTTCTGCCCCGGCCCGCTTCTGCACCAGCTGTCAACCTATCTCCCCTACGGCGCCGACACCCTCGGCATCGTCGGCGAGTACTACTGGATCGCCCGCGAGCGCGGTACCATCGAGGTCGCGCGAAACCGCGCAAGCTTCCCCCTGCGCTACACGCAGGCCGGCGAGCGCCGCGAGGTTACCGTGCGCATCCGCCGCAACACCACCGGCGGCCTCGGAGCTGCCTGGACCATCGATAAAGTCGAGCCTTCTACCAAGTAACAAAAAGGGACGACAACCCTCAAGGTTATCGTCCCTTTCTCGTTAGGCCACCTGAGCTCGACTAGTCGCGCGTGAGCTTGCGGTGAATACGATGCGGCTGGGCTGCGTCCTCGCCCAGGCGCTCGATGCGGTTGGCCTGATAGGCCTCGAAGTTGCCCTCGAACCAATACCAGTTGCCCGGATTCTCATCGGTGCCCTCCCACGCCAGGATGTGCGTGGCGACGCGGTCCAGGAACATACGGTCGTGGCTAATGACCACCGAGCAGCCCGGGAACTCGAGCAGCGCCGCTTCGAGCGAGGACAGCGTCTCGACGTCGAGGTCGTTCGTGGGCTCGTCGAGGAGCAGCAGGTTACCGCCCTGCTTGAGCGTGAGCGCCAGGTTCAGACGGTTGCGCTCGCCGCCGGAGAGCACGCCAGCGCGCTTCTGCTGGTCCTGCCCCTTAAAGCCAAAGCTCGCCACATAAGCGCGGCTCGGAACCTCGGTCTCGCCGACCATCATGTGGTCCAGGCCGTCCGAGACGACCTCCCATAGGTTCTTGTCGGGGTCGATGCCGGAACGGTTCTGGTCGACGTAAGAGATCTTGACGGTCTCGCCCACCTCGAGCTCGCCCGAAGTCAGCGGCTCCAGACCCACAATCGTCTTGAACAGTGTGGTCTTGCCCACGCCGTTGGGACCGATCACGCCCACGATGCCGTTGCGCGGCAGGGTGAACGAAAGGTCATCGATGAGCACGCGGCCATCGAACTCCTTGTGCAGATGATGGGCCTCGAGCACCTTGTTGCCCAAACGCGGGCCCACAGGGATGCGGATGTCGGTCCAGTCGAGCTTCTGGCTTGCGCGGGCCTCGGCCTCCATCTCCTCGTAGCGAGCCAGACGGGCCTTGTTCTTTGCCTGGCGAGCCTTGGGCGAGCTGCGTACCCACTCGAGCTCGGCCTCCATGCGCTTGGCGAGCTTGGCGTCGCGGTTGCCCTGGGCCTCGATACGAGCGGCCTTAGTCTCCAGATACGTGGAGTAGTTGCCCTTGTAGGGATAAAGGTGGCCGCGGTCGACCTCGCAGATCCACTCGGCAACGTTATCCAGGAAGTAGCGATCGTGTGTGACGGCAAGCACCGCGCCCTGGTAGTTGTGCAGGAAGTGCTCGAGCCACAGGATCGACTCGGCGTCCAGGTGGTTGGTGGGCTCGTCGAGCAGCAACAGGTCGGGAGCCTCGAGCAGCAGCTTGCACAGGGCCACGCGGCGGCGCTCGCCGCCGGAGAGCACGTTGACCGGCATGTCGGAATCGGGCAGCTGCAGGGCGTCCATGGCCTGGCCGAGCTTGGAATCGATATCCCAGCCGTCGGCGGCGTCGATCTCGTCCTGGAGCTTGCCCATCTCGGCCATGAGGGCGTCCATGTCGCAATCCGGGTCGCACATCTCCTCGCCGATCTTGTTAAAGCGATCGACCTTGGCGATCATGTCGCCAAATGCCATGCGCACGTTCTCGATGACGGTCTTGTCGTCGTCGAGCGGCGGCTCCTGCTGCAAGATACCCACGGTGTAGCCGGGGGTAAGCCTGGCATCGCCGTTGGAGACCTCCTCGATACCGGCCATAATCTTGAGCAGGGTCGACTTGCCCATGCCGTTGGGGCCCACGACGCCGATCTTGGCACCGGGGTAGAAGCTCAGGGTCACGTCGTCAAGGATTACCTTGTCGCCATGGGCCTTGCGAGCCTGATACATCTGGTAGATAAACTCCGCCATTTGTCTGTTTTATCCTTTCTACCTGCTGTTTTCCTATTCTTGTTTCGCTTTAGTGGAAACGAAATGGAAAAACCGGCTCTGAAACTTAGCGAAAAAGGGGCATGGTTGCCCACACCCCCTAATACTACCTGGGAAAAGTCCCCCGGGACACACTATGAACTGCGTACGCTAGTTTTCCGCAACCTTAACGAACAGCCCGCTGAGATTTGCGCCACAGCAGATACGAGTAGACGTAGACGGCTCCGACCGAACCAAACGCCAGAACCGCAATCACCGCGGCGACGACTTCACTCGAAAGCACGCTGCCTGCCACGCCCATCACAATCAGGCCAATACCCAGCACCATAAAGCAGGCGCCGCCAAAACGCTGCGTACGGCGCCAGTTCTCGGGATCGGCAAGCGCCCAAGGTGTCTTGATACCGAGCGTATAGTTCTGCTTCACACGCGGCAAGTAGTTGCCTACGCCGATGAACAGCAAACCGACAACACCGGAAATCAGCACGTTAACCGAACCGACCGCCGGCACCACGCCCCAGACCGTAAGCTCTCCCAGCCAGCTTATGGCGCACATGAACAAGATGAAGGCGATTACGAAACCCTGGTAGAACTTGCCCGAGGTTCGATATGCCTCACCTTTGGGGTCGATGCGCGGCACCACGCAGAACATTGCGAGAAGCGCCAGAGGCAACACGCCGAGCGCGGAGGCCATCCAGCTAGGACCCCAACCGTCGACGGCACCGTTCGCGCCCCAGTGCGTGGGAATCTGTGCGGGCAAGCTCGGCATCACCATGAGGTGCGCTACGACATTGGCGACGCACAGAGCGATCAGCGCAATCCACACACGCCGCGATACCCCCGTGGCGTGAATGCCCTTGTTTTCGTTATTCATCCTTATCACCTTCCGTGTTTGTAAAGCCCATAAACCAACCGATCAAGTCCTGCATGACGGTGGTGTTTAAGCTGTAAACGATGTTTTGGCCATGACGTTCGTCGGTCACCAACCCGGCGTTTTTGAGCGTCGCCAAGTGATGGCTCAGCGACGGCTTACTGATATCGAAATGCTCGGCAAGCTCCCCCGCCGTGCAATTGCCCTCGCGCAGCAACTCCAAAATGCGCCGTCGCGTTGGATCGGCAAGCGCCTTAAAGCCCTCTCGCGGCATAAGACCTCCTCTCATCATCTCTCATGACGCGCACACTATACTCGATATTTAGATGTTTGTCTAACTATCTAATACAGGAACATCTATAGAACATTAGTTCGTATTTAGCTACAATGGAAGTTGAAGCAGATGGGCCAGCTCCCTCTACCCGAGAAGGAGATGGACTATGAGTATTGACGATGTCCTGACGTTGTTATTGCTTGTAATCGCGGCTGTGGAGCTCGGCATCCACATTGGAGGTCGAATGAAATAGCCGCCCCCGCGTAATGCGAAGACGGCCACTTCTCACGCTACAAACGTGTTTGGGAGTTGGCCAACCCGCGGCAACGGGTGCCATCTGCTTCATCTTATGCGAATCACTGCCTCATTTCAACAAGCCCCTAGGGCTCAAATGGAATCGCGATAATACCTATAATGACGATAGCTAAAACACGATTCGCTTCCCCATCGGAGGATGTCTATGACCGAAACCACAGCCGCAACCCCCAACGAGACACGCGACACCAAGCTCGAGATCATCATGAGCCGCGAGGCACTCGACAAACTCGCCGCCGCCACGGTGCTGGTGCTCGGCTGCGGAGGTGTGGGCTCCAATTGCTGCGAGGCACTTGTCCGCGGCGGCATTGGTCATTTCGTCATTCTGGATAAGGACATCATCGCGCCCAGTAATATCAATCGCCAGGCCATCGCCTTTCAAAGCACCATCGGCAAGCGCAAGGTCGATGTTATGGAAGCCATGATCCACGACATCAATCCAGCCGCTACCGTCATCAAGCGCACCGAATACCTGTTGAGCGACAATATCGACGAATTTTTCGCGCGCGTTTTGGAGCAGACGGACGGCAAGCTCGACTACGTCGTCGACGCCATCGACACCATCTCGGCCAAGCTCACCATTGCCAAATATGCTCAGGACCACGACATTCGTTTGGTTAGCTCCATGGGCGGGGCCAACAAGCTCCATCCCGAGTGCCTCCGCTTTGCCGACATTTTCGATACGGTACGTGACCCCATGAGCCGCATCATGCGCAAAGAATGCAAGAAGCGCGGAATCAAGAGTCTACATGTACTGTTTAGCTGCGAGGAATCGGTTAAGACACAGCCCCGCGACCCTTCCAATATCCACGAGCGCACCGAGCTCGGAACCGCCAGCTTTATGCCGCCCATCATGGGCCAGATGATTGCCGGCGAGGTTATCCGCCAGATCAGTGGCCGCGGCACCGAGCGCGTGCGCGCCGATGGCCAGCGCTTGGACTAGCGGAGCGCGCCGAGATGGAGCCCCGGTTATTTGATGCACACTGCCATCTTGATTTAATGGCTCACCCGGACGCCGTTGCCGATGAGGCAACGGCGCTGGGCTTGGGTCTATTTGATTGCGGCGTCGATCCACGCGACTTTTCGGCCGCAAACGAGCGCGCTCGTCGCCACCCGGGCATCATCGCCGGCGTTGGGCTTCACCCCTGGTGGCTCGCCGATGGCCACTGCGGTTTTGCCGAAGTCAATCTGCTTTGCGAAGTTGCTGCCCAAGAACGCTACATCGGCGAAGTCGGACTCGACTTTTCCGCGCGCTTTGCTGGAAGTGAGCCGCTACAAATACAGGCACTTAACCGGCTCTGCGATGCGCTCGTGCAGCATCCTCTTACCGGGCGCGTGATATCAATTCACGCCGTTCGTTCGGCAGGAGCCGTACTGGACGTCCTCGAATCGCATGGATTACTCATCCCAAACCCCGACTCCCCCGCTATCATCTTCCACTGGTTTAGCGGCACTTCGGACGAACTCACCCGCGCGCGTAATGCGGGCTGCTATTTTTCCGTCAACGAACGCATGCTCGCGACCAAGCGCTGTCGCGAATACGCACGACAGATTCCACTCGACCGCCTACTGCTCGAGACCGATGCGCCGGCCGAGCCAAACACAGAAACAAGCACGCAGTCGCTCATCAGGTCGCTCACAAGGACCTCAGAACGCATCACCTCGCTCAAAAACTGCGACGCAAAGCGCATCGAGTCGATAGTTTTAACAAATGCGCGCTCTGTTTTTGACCTTCGCTAACCCCTGGTGTGCAAAAAATGCCAAATATGAGTACTGCTACCGGAATGGATACATTTCTTTTAACTTTCCAACCGCCAGAATAATCCTCGATTGTCCGCTAATTAAAGCTTTTACAGTCATTCATCCTGCGTTTTCACAAATCTTAAACCCCTCCAGACGCTCAAATCACGTCTGAAGGGGTTGATTTTTCTGCGACTAAATTAGTCACAGTACTCATATTTGGCATTTTTTGCACACCGGGTCCCGAGGAGGCGCCTGCACCTCCCCGGGACCGCTCGGCTATTCGACGATTGGTGCTCCGTGGCCCCAAGAGCCTTCCATGCCGCACACGGTCGAGGCAAACCCGGCAGCAAAGTCGAGCGCACGCTCGATGGCCTCGGCACCATCCTCACCACGCTTGGCGGAATCGAGATAGCACATCAAAAACGAAGTGAGGAACGAGTCGCCCGCCCCCATGGTGTCCTTCATGTCCGTTACCGGCTTAGCCAGCTGGCGGTAATAACGCTCGCCGTCGTAAGCAATGCAGCCCTCGGCGCCCGCCGTAGCCGACACAAAACGCGGACCCAGGCCCTTCACCCATGCCAGACGCTCGCGAATCTCGTCCTCGCTCGCGGCATCCGCCGCACTAAAGAAAGCAAAATCGACGTAGGGCGCAATCTGCTCGTAGTACTCGTCGGTGGAGTCGTCCGAAAAGTCAAAAGAGACCGTGACGCCCGCAGCCTTCAGCTTGGGCAGCTCGCGCTCGGTAAAGCAATAGTTGCCCGAATGAACCACATCGAACTGCTTCATGTACGCAAGGTCAAAGCGATCGAGGACATAGCGCGCATCGCCACGGATACCGCCCTCGTTGGAGCCGAGGAAGACACGGTCACCGTCAACGACGGTCACGCGAGCCGCTCCGTTCTCGCCAATCATCTGCTCGCACTTGTCAAGCTCGATACCCTCATCCTCGAGGCTTGCAATGACATGCTCGGCAGCGGCGTCATTGCCAAAAATGCCCATGTATGCAGAGCGTGCGGCACCGCATTTCTTGGCATAAACGGCGAAGTTAACCGCGTTACCGCCAGGATACATGGTGTGGATATGCTCGTAGCGATCGACGACGTTGTCGCCAAATCCGAGCGCGTTAACGTTAAATGCCATGGCCTTTGTCCCTTCTAGTACTCGACAACACCCATATAGCGGCGGAAATCGGGATCGTGATCAAACACCTTGCCGCGTGCAGCACGCAGTTCGCAGTTCATGGCGTAGAACAGCACCGGGTCCAGATAGGCACGGACGCTCGCCGGCACGGCTTCCATACCGTACTCCTTGGCATCGAGCACCATCAGCGTATCGGTATGCGTCTTAAGGAACGCCAGGGCGCGCTCATCCATAGCACGGCACTCGCTGGAGCCCATCTGCAGGAAGTAAAAAACGCCATCCTGAGTAGCCTCGAAGGGGCCATGGAAGTACTCGGCAGAGTGGATGTAGCTGCAGTGCTGCCACTGCATCTCCATAAGAGAGCAGATAGCGAAACCGTAGGTCTGGCTAAAGTTGGGACCGCTGCCCAGAATATAGAAGAACTCGTGCTCCTGGCAAAGCTTGGCAAAACGATCGCCCAGCTCGGCATTTACCTTCTCACGTGCCGGGGGAAGAATCTTATCCATCTCGGCGATACCGGCATACATATCGGCAAGATCGGCGTAGCCCTCCTGCTGATCGAGCAGCTCGGCCGCAAGCGACAGCGAAATGCCAGCGGGGACCTCGGCCTGCGGCACACCCTCGCCCCATGGGTAGACCCACGTGGTCCACTTGCCGGAGTCGATCTTGGATCCAGCGTTGTCGGTCTGGGCGATCACCGTAGCGCCGGCGGCAAGGGCAATCTCGCAGCCCTCGACGACCTCCGGGGTATTGCCACTGTGGCTGCAAGCGATGACCAGGGACTTCTCGCCCAGACGACGCGGACGCATAATGTCGAATTCACGCGCGGTATAGATATACGAAGTGAAGGTGGTTGCCTCGCGCTGCAGAAGCTCATGAGCCGGGATCAAATCGATCATGGAGCCACCGCAAGCAATCCAGTAGACGCTGTCGAACTTGCCCTTCTCGGCAATTGCCTCTTTGATCAGATCGCGTGCGTTCATATCCAGTTCCTTTCTTGTTTGGGCCGCAATCAATGACGTTGGTTGCGTGGCCGATAGTTGTTTTAGTCAATCAGATATTTCTCGAATGCGGCCATGTTCTTGGCATCAGCCGCCGCCGGGTCATCGTAGTAACGGCCGTCCGTAATTTCCTGGCCCAGCATGCCGTCGAAACCATGGACGTTGAGTGTGGCAACGAAGGCGTCCATATCGTGCTTGCCATCGCCCCACACCAGATGGCCATACGGGTCACCGTCGATAAAGTGCATCTCGTGAATTGCCCCATCACCAAAGGTGGCAAACCAGTCCTCGAGCGTCTCGCCAGCAACGCCCATCGCGGTTGTATCAACCATGGGCTGTAAATACGGGCTCGCGACCTCGTCAATCATGCGCTTCGCATCGGAAACCGTCGTCACAAGGTTGCTCTCCTCGGGACGCAGGCTTTCCATCGTAAGCACCAGACCGTGCTCGCCGGCATACTCCGCCAGAATGGACAAGTGCTCGCGGCTGCGCTTCCAGGCTTCCTCGCGGTCCTCGTCCCAGTCGCCCCAGCCCGAGTTGACGGACATACGGTCGCACCCAAGTACCTCGGCAAGCTCAATGCCGTGCTTAAAGTACGCCAGGCTGCGCTGTTCATGCAGCGGCTTGCGTGCGCAGTACTGCCAAGGATAGACAACATTCTCGGGGCACAGAGTACGATACCTAAGCCCACGGTCTGCAGCCTTTTTCGCCAGGACCTCAGCCTCAAAGTAGCCCGTATGGTCGAGCGTCACATGCGGCTCTGCGCACCACAGCTCAATGGACTCAAAGCCCAAACGCTGCTGCACATCAAGGAAGTAATCGAGCGACCACATGATGTAGTGGATATTCATGCCCGCAATCTGTTCGCGGCGCAGCGTCGGCTTGGATTCAGACATCTTATGCCTCCTTATTTCGATCGAACACGATTTGTCCGTCCGACATCGTCATATCGATCGCAAGATCGCGTGCGTCGCGATAATCGAGGTCAAACACATCCCGATCGAGCACGCAGATATCGGCAAGCTTGCCGACCTCGAGCGTACCCAGCTCATCTTCGCGCATCAGGTCGTACGCGCCCCCGGCAGTCCAAGCGCGCAAGAGCTCAACAAGCGTCAGCGTGTTGACCTCATTCACGGGCAGTCCGTCGTCGAAGTATCCGCCGCACGCACTGTAGATTGACTCGCCCAGGCTCGGAATCAGCAGCGGCAAATCCGTGCCGCAGCACACCGTGCATCCGGAATCTTCCATGCCGCGGCGATTCCAGCTGTGCAAAAGTCGCGTCTCGCCAATTTGTCGACGCATCATCGACAGGCAATCCTCGCGCCGGTCCAGCGTCAGAATCTGCGGATAGACCTCGCAAATTCCACCTAACTTGCCAAACTCGACAAGATCGGTCGGGTCAGAGTTCTCGAGATCGGTAATCGCATGGCGGCGAAGCATCCGTCCATGCTCGTCTCGAGGCAGCGAGGCATAGAGCGCCACGGTGCGACGAACGGCGCCATCGCCCTGGCAATGCAAGGAATATCGGAAGCCGTCAGCATCAATTGCACGCAGCTCGTTCTCAATCAGATCCCACTCTGGCTCCTCGACGACCGTCTTGCCGGCAGCGCCCGCATCGGCCGAGTCCTCATAGGGGTCTATCATCTCGGCAAGCCCCGCCCATACGCCGCGATCGGTCATACGGTTGAAGCCAGAAAAACGAACGAACGGTCCCCGGAAGCGCTCTCGTGCCCCGCGAGCATATGGCAGATTTGCACCGGCACCCACCGGCTGCGACATCATAGAGACGCGAACCGTCAGCTCACCAGATTCCTCACGGCGAGCCATTTCGTCGGCAAAGCCGTAGTAGTCATCAAACGCCATCTCCTTGATGGCGGTAACGCCGCGCTCGTTGAGCATGCTCATGTAGTCCGAATACCCCGCACGCACCTCGGGCAGCGCGAGGAAATCGCTCATCATACGCCAGATCTTCTCGGCATAGCATGCCTGAGGTGTAAAGCCATATCGCGCACTGGCGGCAGCATTGAGAACGCAGGTCTCCGCACCCGGTGTAAAGCAGACGACGGGGATATCGCCAAAACAATCATCAAACACAGCTGCCGTATTTGCGTTCTCGGCATCCGATGCCAACGTTTCGGGTAGGTTATGGCCAAAAGCCGCCGCGCAATCCGGATGATCTTCTTTCCATGCACGCAAGAGCGACACGGCCTCTTTGGCATCATCGATGCCGGACAGATCAGACCCCAACGTCCGCAGCGCCCAGCCTGTATAGAAGGTATGTACATCGGTCAGGCCAGGCATGACGGTGCGGTCGCCCAGATCAACTACCTCGTCCGCCTGGGTCAAATACGAAGCCACCTCACACTTGGTGCCAACAGCCTCAATTCGATTGCCACGGACCGCTACGAAACCTTCAAACGGCAGGTCCCCCGTACCGGTAAAGACGCTCTTAGACGTCAGGACCGTTAAACGATCAGACATCACAACCACCTACACCGGAAGCATGCCAGAGATTGCCGTTACGATCAGGCCAAAGACGACCATGAAAATGAAGAACTTCCAAATGGTCTTCCACCATTGACCAAACGAGATCTTTGCCACGGCAAGACCGGCAACCGTCATGCCCGCCACGGGACTGATGGTGTTGATGGTCTGATTAGCAAACTGGAGCGCGGTAACGGCGGCTTCGGGATTGAGGCCCATAAGCTCGGTCAGCGGACCCATGACGGGCATGGTGAGCGCCGCAAGTCCAGAGCTCGAGGGAACCAGCAAAGAGAGCAGGCCAAGGACGATATACATAAACGTGGTGTAGACGGCGGCGGGTGCACCGGCGAGCGCGGTAGCGAGCGCCTGGAGGATGGTGTCGATGATCATGCCGCCCTCGGCGATGACCAGAATACCGCGAGCGATACCGATAACGACGGCAGCGTACGCAAAGTCGGCGAGACCCTTAACGAACTCCTCTGCGATCGTCTGCTGGTCAAGGCCGCCCAGGATACCGGCAAGCAAGCCCATGCCAAGGAACACGGCGGAAATCTCATTCATGTACCAGCCCTGGGTAACAAGACCCCAGACGATAATGCCCATACCGCAAGCAAAATCGATAAGCACGAGCTTCTGACGGATAGTGAAATCTTCCTCGATGGAGGCATCGGTCACGGAAAATTCAATACGCTTGAGCTTATCGTCCTCGTACACAATGGACGACTCGGGGTTTTTCTTGACGCGCACGGCGTAGCGCATGGCCCATGCGATACCGACGGCAGTGAAGATGACCCAAGAAACGGCACGCAGCCACAGTTGCGGATTACCCTCGATGCCAATGATGCCTTGGGCGATCAAAACATTAAACGGGTCGATGGTCGAAGCACAATATCCCAGGTTAGGACCAAGGAAGCAGATGATGAATGCCGTCATCGAGTCATACCCGATACCCATCATGATGGGAATGAAGATGGCATAGAACGGCAGGGCTTCCTCAGACATACCAAACGTAGTGCCACAAATGGACAGCAACGTCATCGTGATGGGAATGATGAGGATGTCCTTGTTCTTGAGCTTTTTAATCACACGGCTCATGCCGGCATTCAAAGCGTTGGTCTTGGTGATGATCGCGAACGATCCGCCAATCAATAAGACGAACGCAACGACGTCGGCAGCCTCTTGGATACCCTTGGTGGGCGCTTGCAGAACCGCGAAGATATCCTGGCCCAGATTGATGGTCTCGCCGGTCTCGGAATCGGTGTAGTTCTTATCGACCTGTTCATAGGTTCCAGCAACGGCGACTTCACGCTCGCCCGCCGCCGTCGAAATCGTCTTGCGCTGATACTGACCAGAGGGAACGATCCAAGTCAGGACCGCAAAGACAACGATCAGCAAGAACATGATCGTATAGACATGCGGTAATTTGAACTTAAAACGTCTGTTTGTCTTCTTCGCCTTCGTATCTGACATAGATACCTCCAAAGAACTCGAGACTGCATCGCATCTCGCTTCAACGTTTGCACAATGCAAACGATCTATGACGTCCCATAGATTACCAGCAGCTTTTTCCTTCATCAAGATAATTTCAAACTGATTGCCGCAACGCGGTTGAACGGTTGCGTTTGCGCCGTGAACGGTATGGAAACGCCCAGTGAGATGATCAACCGGGCGTTTCCATTCGCAATGTCCTAGATGTCAAAAACGTAGCGAGACCCAACGATCCGCTGACGACCGATGATAAACGGCCGCCGCTGCTCATCGAAAAAGAAGGCTTCCATATAAAACAAGGGTTCGCCAACGGGAACTGCCAACAGCCGAGCGACCTCGGGCGATGCACACGCGATCTCGAGCGTGCACGGGTCGGTAAACGCGGGCGTGCGGCCCGTCCGGTTGCGCACGAACTCAAAAATGGATTGGTTAGATAGAGGTGCCGTTGATAGATAGGCGTTGTCCTCGTAAACGTATATGTTGTTCTCGAGCATGACAGGGACGCCATCGGCAGTACGCACGCGCTCAACGCAAATCAAGTCAGTTCCAACGGGAACACCAAAGAACTGTGCTTCGGTGGAATCCGCCGGCAGTATCTTTCTCGAAATGACACGCGCCCCCGGTTCCATTCCGTTAACGCGGCATGCGTCCGAAAAACTCTGGACGTCAACTTTCTGGCGAATCTTGCGCTTGAGCTTGGGGGCATTGACAAACGTGCCTTTCCCCTGTCGCTTCGTTAGATAGCCCTGCTGGACGAGCTCCTCAATAGCGCGCCGCACGGTAACGCGGCCAACTTTATAGCTCTCAGCCAATTCGAATTCGTTGGGTATCCGCGCGCCCGCCTTGTAGGCGCCGGAGTTGATTTCATTTTTGATGATATCAATAACCTGTTGGTACAGCGGTATCGCTGCTTTACCGTCAGTTAGCCCTTCAGTCGGTGGCATATACCCTCTCCCAGCACAATTAAGTCTAAAGCGGGCTTAAGGGCATTCAACAAGCCCTTAAGCCCGCATTAGCTTAAAGTATGCTAGGTGTCGCACCAAAATGTTGGCTATTTACTCATCAGACCCGAAAAACGCGCAACTACCGCACTCCTAAGAAAGCGTGAGCAGCTCCGGCAGCTGGTCGATAATCTTGTCCGCGGCATCCTGGCTAAAGCCAAAGCGTTCCTCGCGCTTGGCAATGACTGTCAGGCCGGCTCGCTTGCCGGCAGTGATGCCAGGCACCGAATCCTCGACGCAGCAGCAGCGATTCGCGGGCAGCCCCAGCAGGTCCAGCGCATGCAGGTAGATGTCGGGCTCGGGCTTGCTCTCCTTAAACTGCTCGCCACTCACCACATGCTCAAAGGCATCCGACAGCCCGCATGCGTTGAGCACTTCCTCGATGCTATCCATGGGAGACGAGCTGGCAAGCGCCACGCGAACGCCACGGCGCGGCAGCTCTCGAATCGTATCCACGGCGCCTGGGTTAATCAAAGCCTGATAGTCGCGCGGACGCTTATGCGCCCACTCGTCCCAACGGGCCAACGCTTCCTCGCCAGTTAAATGCCCCTTACCGGCGCGCTCAAACCAATCGACCAGCATACGCAGGAAGAACTGATGCGAGGTACCGACCTGCCCGTTCAACTCCTCTTGAGTCAGGTTAAGCCCAAGCTCCTTGGCAAACGCGGCAGTCTCGCCCAGGTAGTAATACTCGGTATCGACAATCACGCCGTCCATGTCAAAGATAACGGCGTCGAACGGAAATGCGGACACGGCACCCTCCCTAACAAAAGGGCGCCCGCAAGCAGACGCCCGAACCATGCACTATCGGCGATTCTAACCCAGCAGCTTATCCAGCGCCACCGCAATACCGTCTTCGTTGTTATTGGCGGTCACCATCTGGGCTACAGCCTTAACCTCATCGACGGCGTTGCCCATGGCAACACCGGTGCCGGCCCACTCAATCATGGACTTGTCGTTCTGGCCGTCGCCAAACGATACGACCTCGCTGGCATCGATGCCGAGCTTGGGCAGGGCACCCTCGAGCGCGCAGGCCTTGTCGATACCGGGCGCCGTGTACTCAAAGTACCAGTCGGCCGTAAACATGCCCGAAAGCGTCTGCTTAAAGGGCGCATACATCTCCTCGTAATGCGCCTGCAGGTATGCCGGGTCGCCCGCAGTGAGTAGCTTGTCCACGGGATAAGCATCAGCGACCTCATGCAGGCTCTCCACCTCGCGAATCTTAAGATCGCACGCGTCGCGCTCATACTTGACGATATTCTTCTGCGAGCCGTCAGGCAGCGTGATCATGCAATGGTACGAGTCCTCGACATGCAAATCACGACCGAGCGAAATCATAGGGATCACGTCAAAATTACGCAGGTGATCAATCAGGCGATGCAATTCGTCGGCAGGCATAGCCTGATCGAACAGCACCTCGTCGGTCTGAGCGTCGACCACATGCGCGCCGTTAAAGGCCACCAGCAGACCGTCATGGTTTTGAAGGTCGAGCTCCTGCGCCAAGGCGTGCAGCCCCCATGCGGGACGGCCCGAAGCCAAGATGAGCTTAATGCCCGATTCCTGCGCCGCGAGCAGCTTCTCGCGCGTACGCGAGCTAATCACTTTCTGGTCGTTGGTGAGCGTACCGTCGATATCCATCGCGATGGCTTTGATTGCCATATGTGCCTCCTTGCATCGTTTTTATCGCGCACTATCTTATCCGAGCCGGGGCACGTTCGCACAGCGCGCGTATGACGGTTGCAAAACCACCCCATTTGAAACAAAGGCAAAAAAGTACTTGCAAAGACGCGTTCCGACATATAAGTTGATAAAAGATCGCTGTTGCGGTTTTAAGTAGATCGAGCATATTCAGTTTCAGTTTTCAGCGTGTAAGAGAAAGAAGATCGGCAAAGTACAACCCCAAACGCAATGACAACTTAATGAGGAAACTGCCACATGTGAGGCGCCCAGGGCATTGCTGTCTCGATTTTGAGCACGATGCCTTCCGCCCTGCATGGGCCGTTCCATCCCGCCCCTGCAGCAACTGCCTCACGGGCTCATTGAAAACCGCATAGCACCCCAACGTCAGCACATCACCCACGGCAAGCACATCACTCACGACAACCAACACATCAACAAACAGCACGAACATCAACCGATTGGAGAAGCTATGACAAACCACCACGCTGAAGACGGCGATAAGAAAAGCATTCTGGATGCCCGCATTGAGCGAGCATATGCAAACGAATATGACGCCGCCTTTGCCGCCGCGACCATCAAGAACTACGCGTCGCTACCGCTCGCGACGATCTTGGCCGACCACCCTCAACTGCTGAAGCGCTGCACAAAGATCATGGGCGACCCCGACATTCGCAAGCTGACAGACCCCTATGCCCCAAAACGCGACAACGATTCGTACGTTCTTACCGTAGGCTGCCTAGCCCATATGCTTACGGCGCTCGACACGAAACTCAAGCTCGAATGGGAACCCGACGAGCGTCATGAACTCGAAAGCAAGCGGAACACCCTGCGCACCGCACTGTTCCTTCCGCTGGACGGCCTCAAGCGCTGCAACGTCGAGCTCAATACACAGGCGCGGCAAAAGCCCGGGACCACGGGGCAGAAAACTCCAAGACCCCATGCGGCCATCGTCGACCGCAACCGATATAACCGCATAACCGCGCACTTTTCCGCCGAGGGAGCAGCCATAAGGACGCTGATCGATCTGCTGTGCCTCCTGAGCATCAACGAGCTATTTGAGGGCTATCTCGCCCTTGTTCCCGCGACGGCACCCAAGTCGGTAGCAAAGATCATCGAGACCTGCAGACGCCAGTTTGAGCGCCATCGCAATGGCAGCGAGATGAACGCCAGCATCGCGCAGTACTACGCGGCTCATTACAAAAATGACGGATGTGCCCCTGTCGAGCATCAGCTGCGGCTCGCCTACACCACGCCCACCGCAACGCTCCATCGCTTTGGAGCCCTTGGCGCTTGCGAGCCGCACGAACAGGCAGCCTACCCCACAACCGAGCTCGATCTCAGGCTCGGACGAACCCTGTAGCCCGCCAGCCCCTCCGCGGGCAACAATCCTATTCCACAACACAACCAACAGAAAGGAGTCCTCATGGACACCAATCATTCCCCCATCATCAGCCCCCTCACCATGCGTGAATCCGCCCGAGGTATCACGCTCACCAGCATTTACGATGAGATGCTCGCCCGTCGCGAGCTCTCCGTCATGGGAAACATCGAAACCCCGATGGCCCACGACCTATGCCAGCAGATTCGCCTGCTCGATGCCACCGACCCCAGCCGCCCCATCACCATATTTGTCGCCAGCGCCGGCGGAAGCGTGCGATCGGGCCTTGCGATCTATGACGCCATACGCCTCGCATCGTGCCCCATCCGCACCGTCTGCCTGGAATTCGCCGCGTCCATGGGCGCCGTGATCTTTATGGGCGGCGACAATCGCCGTATGGCGCCCCATGCAGAGCTCATGATTCACGACCCGCTGATCCCCCAGGGGGCAGGCGGCTCGGCACTTGCGCTGCAGGAAACCAGCCGGCGTCTCATGCAGACCCGCAAGACCCTCACGCAAATCCTCTCGGACCGCAGCGGCCTCACGCCCAAGCGCATCCAGTCCCTCACCGCAAAAGACACCTACCTTTCGGCCGAGCGCGCCGTCGAGCTCGGCTTTGTCCACGAAATCCTCTCGACCACCAAGGAGGTCGCCCATGTCTAACCTCGCCAGCCGCCTCGCCGCATCTGAGTCCGCATCGTCCACCATCCTCGCCAAGGATCGAACGCTTTCCTGCGACACCCGCCAAACGGGACTCAACAACAATGCACTTGTGATCGGCCCCTCGGGAGCCGGCAAGACCCGAAACGTCCTCAAGCCCAACCTGCTGCAAATGAACGCAAGCTACATCGTGCTCGACACCAAAGGCACGCTCTGTCGCGAAGTGGGACCCGTGCTGGCAGCCCACGGCTACCGCGTGCAATGTCTCAACTTCGCCGACCTCAACACCGTCCCGGCCCTTGCGCCCGGCATCGAGCGCTGCGGCTACAACCCCCTGAGGCACATTCGCCGCAAGGCGGACGGCAGGCCCAACCAGCAGGACATCCTCTCGGTGGCAAAGGCCATCTGCCCCATCGAGGACAACAACCAGCCTTTTTGGGATCATGCGGCGGCAAACCTGCTGTCGTGTCTTATCGCCTACGTCACCGAACAGCTACCCGCCGACGAGCAGACGATCAGCTCGGTCATCAAGCTGATCGAGCACCTGCAGGACGGTGCCACGGGTCGATTGTTTGACGACCTGATCACGACCGACCCCCAAAGCTATGCCCTCTCGCTATGGCGGCGCTACGCCATTACGCAAAATGCCGAGCGCATGCACGCGAGCATCGTCGGCATCCTTGCCGAAAAGGTCATGTGTCTGGGATTCGACGGTGCGGCACAGCTCTATCGTGAGTGCCATCAGGTGGACTTCGCTTCCATGGGACACACCCCCTGCGCCCTGTTTGTAACCGTAAGCGATATTGACCGCAATCTCGATCCGCTGACCGGCCTCTTTATTTCGCAGGCGTTTATGGGCCTCATTCGTGAGGCCGATAGGCAGCCCGACGGCAGCCTGCCCATGCCCGTGCGCTTTATGCTCGATGACTTCGCAAATCTGCAGATCCCCCAGATCGACAACGTGCTCTCGATTATCCGAAGCCGCAACATCTGGGCAACGCTGCTGCTGCAGTCGACCAACCAACTCGATGCGTTCTATGGCGAGGCGCGCGCTCGCTCCATCATGGGCAACTGCGACACGCATCTGGTGCTGGCATTCCAGGATCCAGAGAGTGCCCGGGTGTTTTCCGACCGCGCCGACGCGCTCCCCAGCACGCTCATGGCGACGCCGATCGATCGCTCGTGGCTCTTTGTACGCGGTCGCACTCCCGAACAGGTCGAGCGCTTTAGGCTCGAAGACCATCCGCTCTACGGGGAGCTGCCCGAGGCGCAGCGAGGCCATGCGGAGGCCGAGATCTAGGCGCAGGGTTCTCGCAGCGCGCGGCGCCCCGGCGATGTTCCACAAAGGCCGTGCGCCCCGGGACCACGGCAAAGCAAAGGGGCCCGCATCCGATGGGATACGGGCCCCTGGCTATAAGGCGCAATGCGTTAACAGCAGCGACTACTTGCGGTGAGCGCGGTAGAACTCGATGAGCGCCTGGGTCGAAGCGTCCTGCTCGGCCTTGGCGGCGTCGTCGTGGAAGGCCGGGGTGATCTGCTTGGCAAGCTGCTTGCCCAGCTCGACGCCCCACTGGTCGTAGGAGTCGATGCCCCAGACCGTGCCCTCGACAAACGTGATGTGCTCGTACAGGGCGATGAGCTCGCCGAGCGCAAACGGGGTCAGCGTGTCGCCGAAGATCGAGGTCGTCGGGCGGTTGCCCTCAAAGCAACGGGCCGGGACGATCTGCTCGGGCGTGCCCTCGGCGCGCACCTCATCGGCCGTCTTACCAAAAGCGAGCGCCTTGGTCTGGGCCAGGAAGTTGCCCAGGAACAGCTCATGCACGTCCTGACCGCTATCGGTCGCAGGGTTGGCAGTGTTGGCGAAGGCGATGAAGTCGGCCGGAACCACCACAGTGCCCTGGTGCAGCAGCTGGTAGAAGGCGTGCTGACCGTTGGTGCCGGGCTCGCCCCAGAAGATCTCACCGGTATCGGAGGTTACGGCGCTGCCGTCCCAGCGGACATGCTTGCCGTTGGACTCCATGGTGAGCTGCTGCAGGTAGGCCGGGAAACGGTGCAGGTACTGGCAATACGGAAGCACGGCATGGCTCTTGGAACCGAAGAAGTTGACGTACCAGACGTTGAGCAGGCCCATCAGCGCGACGGCGTTGTTCTCGAGCGGCGTGTTGCAGAAGTACTCGTCGATGGCATGGAAGCCCTCAAGGAACTGCTGGAAGCGCTCGGGGCCGAGCACGACAATCAGCGACAGGCCCACGGCGGAGTCGACGGAGTAGCGGCCGCCGACCCAATTCCAGAAACCAAAAGCGTTAGCGGGGTCGATGCCGAAGGCCTCGACCTTCTCGAGTGCGGTGGAAACGGCGACGAAGTGCTTTGCCACGGCCTCGGCGTTCTGCTCATCGGAGCCATCGATGGCGCCCTGAGCCTTGAGCTGCTCGAGCATCCAGGTCTTGACCTCGCGGGCGTTGGTGAGGGTCTCGAGCGTGGTGAAGGTCTTGGAGACGATGATCACGAGCGTGGTCTCGGGATCCAGACCCTTGAGCTTCTCGGCCTGGTCGTTGGGATCGATGTTGGAGATATAGCGGCAGTCGATACCGGCGTCGGCGTAGGGACGCAGGGCCTCGTAGGCCATGACCGGGCCCAGGTCGGAGCCACCGATGCCGATGGACACCAGGTGCTCGATCTTTTTGCCGGTAACACCCTTCCACTCACCGGAGCGCACGCGCTCGGCGAAGGCATACATGCGGTCGAGGACCTCGTGCACGTCGGCGACGACATCCTGGCCGTCAACGATGAGCTGGCCCTTCTCGCTTGCCGGGCGGCGCAGCGCGGTGTGCAGGACGGCGCGGTCCTCGGTGGTGTTGATGTGCTCGCCGGAGAACATGGCGTCGCGGCGCTCCTCGAGCTTCACCTCGCGGGCAAGATCGCACAGCAGCTTGACGGTCTCATCGGTCACAAGGTTCTTGGACAGATCGAAGTGCAGGTCACCAGCGTCAAAGCTCAGCTTGTTCACGCGCTCGGCATCGGCGGCGAACCAGGCCTTGAGGTCGATACCTTCGGCCTCGAGCTTCTCCTGATGAGCCTCGAGCGCCTTCCAAGCGGCAGTCGACGTAGCATCGATAGGTGCGGCAACAGTTGCCATAAAGTCCTCCTCAGCATACGGGCGCACGTCTCCATGCGCCCGGACATTCAGATGCCACTATTCTAGCGCAGGTCAAGACTACAATCAGCGAGCGTTGCCAATCCGCCCTCAAACGGCGACCGACCAAAAAGGGACAGGTTTTGACGATGTCCGGGCGAGCGGGTATTATCGAACAGATATTCGATAGGAACATGTGTTTGATGGAAGGGCACGGATGGCGCACGAGCAGCACACCTATATCTGCATCGACCTCAAGACGTTTTATGCCAGCGTCGAGTGCGTCGACCGTGGGCTCGATCCGCTCACCACCAACTTGGTCGTTGCCGACGAATCGCGCGGACGCACGACCATCTGCCTCGCCATCACGCAGGCCATGAAGGACTTAGGTATTCACAATCGCTGCCGTCTGTTCGAAATTCCCGACGGCATCGACTACATCAAGGCCATACCGCGCATGCAGCACTACATGGAGGTGTCGGCGCAAATTTACGGTATCTATCTGGAATACGTGAGTCCGCAAGACGTGCACGTCTACTCCATCGACGAATGCTTTATCGACGTGACACCCTATCTGGACCTCTATCACACCGACGCTGAAGGCTTCGCCTGCATGTTGCGCGACGAGGTCCTGGCGCGCACCGGCATCACGGCAACGGTTGGCATCGGCCCCAACCTATTCCAGGCCAAGGTGGCACTCGACATTACCGCCAAGCACGTACCCAGCCGCATCGGCAAACTCGACGACGAGACCTTTCGCAAGGAGATCTGGCCCCATCGCCCCATCACCGACATCTGGGGCATTGGGCCCGGCGTGGCAGCACGACTCGAAAAATACGGCGTCTACGATCTGATGGGCGTCGCGGCGCTCGACGAAAACCTGCTCTACGACGAGCTCGGCGTCAATGCCGAGTATCTTATCGACCACGCCTTTGGGCGCGAGCCGACAACTATCGCCGATATTCAGGCCTATCGCCCGCAGGCAACCTCAACAACCACGGGGCAAGTGCTATCGAAGGGTTATGCCTATGAGCAAGCCTACACCGTGTTGCGCGAGATGGTCGACAACGCTGTGCTGGACTTAGTCGATAAGCACGTGGTGTGCAACAGCATCTCGCTCTTTGTAGGCTACGCGAGCGAGCGCGCCGACATACGCCGCCTCGACGCCAGCGGCACAGCGCAATATGTAGACGGATGCGGGCATTTGCGTTCGAGCACGTCGAGCATCGAACCCGCCGCAACCGCCGGCCCCAAGCTCGCACCCCGCGCGCCCAAGCCCGTCCAGCGCGATGACGAACGCCGACGTTTGGTGCGAGAGGCACAGGCGATTGACGGCATCTTTGTGGGCGAACACGGCGGCAAGCCGCGTGGTGGCTATGCCGCGCTCTTTGCGCACTCCAACGCCTCGCGCAAGCTGCCCGAGCGCACCAATTCGTTTAAGAAGATCATGGGCTATTTCGATGAGCTCTGGGCGCAGACTGTCGATCCCAAACGACCGGTCAAGCGCATCAACCTGGGATTTGGCAATCTGGTGCCCGAGGAATTTGCCACTATCGACCTGTTCAGCGATGTTAAGGCCGATGAGCGCGAGCGCGACCTGGCGCGCGCCGTCCTGGCCGTGAAGGGCAAGTACGGCAAGAACGCGCTCGTCAAGGGATTAAGCTTCACCGCCGGCGCCACCGCACGCGAACGCAACGATCAGGTAGGAGGACATCGTGCCTAAGTCCCAACAACAGCCGATGCGGCCACCGACGCCTTTTGAACGCCTAGCGGACCCCGAGGGAAGACGTCGATCCGCCGACCCCAAGCTCACCGCCAACGGCGCCGTCCGCGCCGGCCGTGCCGCACAGTTTATGCCCTTTGCCGCCCCCACGGGATACTACGAGCTCGTGCGCAAACAAGAGATCACTGTTGAGCCCAAATGCGAACTCACGGAAGAAAAAGCCCTCGAGCTTTCGAAAAAGCTCGAGGGCCTCAAACGCGGCGACCTGGTGCGCGTCACCTATTACGATATGTACGGCTATCGTAGCCGCACGGGCATTCTCGACGAAGTGTTACCCGCATTCAAGCTGCTCAAACTCAGGGATATCGCCATCGACTTCGACGATATCAAAAACATCGAGCTGCGCGGACGCGCCTAGCGACAAGAACGCTTGCGCAAGACGAGGGCAATGCCAAGCACCGCGGCAGCTGCAACCAGCAATCCCAAGACCAGCGTGAGGGTCGAGTCGCCAGCGTGAGGCAGCGAGCCGTCCTTCGGAGTCTTCTTAGTGGCCGTCGTGACGGTGGTCGTGGTGCTGCTCGACTGGTCGTTGCCGCCCGTCTGGCTGCCACCAGGCTGATCGCCGCCACCCGGCTGCGAAGGATTGGTGGGTTTCGTCGGATCCGGAGTACCGGGATCAATCGGATTCTCCGAATTCTCCTTGCGCTGGATCCAAACCTGGCAGCCATAGAACGGGTTGGCGGTACCAAGGCACAGACCCTGGTTGGTCACCGCAAAGGTGCGCAGACCATGGTTATACGGATCGTTAAAGCCATTGGTCGTCAGCGTCGTAAAGTTCACGCCGTCCTCGGTCACATACATATCAAAGCCGCGCTCGGCATCGCGCAGGTAGTACATGCACGTAAGCACGCTCTGCAGCTTCTTGAGGTTCTCCTCGCTCAGCAGCTTATCGAGCGCATCCTGAATATCGCCCGGCAGCTCGGTGCCATAGGCATCCTCGTACTGCTGCTTCAGGCTCTCATAGCTATCGAGCATGTCCTGATACTGGTCGGCAAAGGACTTGAAGTACGCGATCTCGCCATCGATCTTCTGGACATAAGCGGCGTCGTCCTCAAAGTCCTGGGACATCGTCGAGGCCTGATCGCAAAGATCGCCCGTGGCATCCTCCAGCGCATCGCTTAGATCGCCAAAGCCCTTAGCAACCTCGGTCTTCTCGTCATCGACATCGACGGCATCAGCCTTCTCGTCGTCGACCTCGACGGCCTCAGCCTTCTCGTCATCGACATCGGCAGCTTCGTTTGAATCATCGTCCGCAAGCGTGTTCACGGGAACAATGGGGTCGTCAGGCGATTTCTTGTCGAGCAGGTGATCGAGCAGGTCCCTAAGGCGCTGAACCTGAGAGTCCCACTCCTCGGGCGTCATATCGATAATGTCGCCATTGGAGAACTGGCCGATCGGCTCAAGCAGGCTCGCGGTATCAAAGGTACCGATATACAGCTTGCCGTCGAACTTCTGCATGCGCCAAATGTACTGGTTCTCGTTTCGGCCAAAGCCCGAAGTCAGGCCGGAAATACCGCCCTCGGGGAACATGTCGGTGCGATCACCAACGACGAGCTCCATGTTCTCGTCCTTGTCCATGCGATAGATGTTGACCGACTGCTCAAGATTGGCATTCACAAACGAGCAGTCAACGCCGCCCATGCCGCTCTTGCCGCCCTCTTCGGTGTTGGATTTGTTGAACAGGATGCGCTCGAGAGCAATCTCCTCGTCGTTGTATTCACCGATATAGAGGTAGTCGTTGTAGACGATGAGGTTGGCAGCACCAGAACGGGTACGGACAGGATCGATGCCAAAGCAGTACTTTGCACGGTCCGCCTTGTCGCCGACAATCGGAGTCCACGAATAGCTGCCGTCGGCGTTCTTGTCGCCGCGGACCATGGCAAACGACTGCATGGAATTATCATCGGGAGCGTTCTCGGGCGTACCGGTGCAGATGGTCGCATAGAGATGGCCATTGTACGAGACCATATCCCAAATGGCGCCGCCGTAGATGCTGTCCTGATAGCGAATCGCCGGATAGCCAAACAGCGTCTCCGAGTTGGCAATCTCGGTGAAGCTGTCCTGGCCCTTCGAGGGGTCAGACGACGTCAGGATTGTCGACACAAAATTACCGTTCGCGTCTTTACCCACATTGCTGATGACGAGCTGGCCATCATGGACGCACATGCCGCGGATACCGGTAGAAATGCCCTGCTTGTAGGCAGCACCGTAATCTTGCATGCTCGAAAGGCCCTGATAGACAACTTTGTACTCATCCGTCTTAGGATCGATCTCGTATACAGCAGGCAGGCCGCTTTTGCCGCCATTGGTCCTGACGCTGCCGCAGAAATAGAGCTTACCCTTATAGCTCACGGCATTGCGGAACAAAGGAGCGACGCCGTTGAGCGAATCAGAAAGTAGCAGCTTGGTCTCACCGGTCTTGGTATTGATCTTGACCAAGATGCCACCGCTGTCCTTGTCGGCCGTGCCGTCCTCCTTCTGCTGTCCGTAGAAGAACGTGCCGTTAAACATGGCCTCCAGCGTCAGGCGCATGGTCTCGGCATCAAAGGAATCGCCCAGCGTGCCGTTCATGAGCGTCAGCGTATTGCCCATCGCCGCATAGCAGGTGCCTACATAAAGCCAGTCACCATAGCTCGCAGCCGCCCAAGTGTAGCTCTGGCCGCGATCGCCTTCGTTGTTGGCCGTATTACCATCGGCACCCGGAACGGCAACGGCACCGTTACCCTGGTAGTCGACGATTCCATCCGGCTGCGACGTTCCTACCGTAGGATGCGAGAGCTTCTCAAAGGAATACCCATTTCCCGCATTGTAGGTAACGGCACCCGAAGCGTCTTCGGCGTGCGCCGGCAGCGGCGATACCAAGATAGCGGCAAGCGCTGCCACCAAGCCAAGTGTTCCCACTCGTCTCATAAGGTTATAGCCTCCCCTGTCCTAAAGCCCAGTTTTAGCATTTCTCATCTCTGTCCACGTTTAATTGCGATCTGGGCGCAGCAATAATCAGGGTATAAATATACACCTTTAATTTTTTGGACGGGTTAATAGATGCTCGATTGGTGGCGAATTCCGCGCAAACCGTCACCAAACTCCACTTTCGCCGCATCTAAAGATTATTTTTTGCGCAAATTTTTGGATACCGATAGTCACAATGGGCAGGAGGCCGGTATCCACCGGAGAGGGCAACGCCTACATTTTCATAACGTAATAGCCCGCGCCCCTCACCGCCGTCTCGAGTGCGTCGCGATCAACCGGGCGCTTCGAGCGTACGCGTGCCGTGTGGTCCGCATACGTCACCGTAGCCCACACGCCATCAAGCGTATTGAGGGCATTGGCTACGTTCTGAGCGCAGCCGTCACAGCTCATGCCGCCGATGAGCAGCTCGTCGCTATAGGGATAGTGCGATGCATCGGTATCCACCACAACAACCTTTTTGGCCCTCTTGCCGCTCGCGCCATCGCTGCAACAACTCTTCCCGTGTGTCGAAGCGGCAATGCGACGCAGTCCAAAAAACATGCCGACGGCAATGACAGCCAGCACGATGAGATTCGCAGGGTTGAGCAAGTCACTCATGCGTTCCCCTTTCAAGTAGCACTATCTAGATACCCCCATGGGGTGTCTCCATCTTAACCCAAAATCATGTCCGTTCGGTCAATTAGTTTCCCTATTCAAACTTTTTAGTTGACCAAGGCTTACTTTCGTGTATAAGTTTTCCTAGGCTAACAGTTTAGATCCGTAAGGAGCGTCGTGACTCGAACCATAGACATCCCAACGTTTCAGGCGGCAGTCGTGCGCAACTGCTCCCCCACGCTCGCGGGCATCAAACCGGCATCGCTCTTTACCTATCCAGGAGTCTATGCCGATCAAGACGGCTCAAGCGTAACTGCGGCGATCGAGGATCGCCGAGCACGCCTGCTCAACGTTATCGCCCGGTGCAATCACGAGCTTAATCCGTTCGGTATCCATCTGAGCGTTTTGGTCTGGCGCCCCTGCGGGGCGCTCGTATACGCATATCGGCCCAATAGCCTCGCCACTTACCTTGCTGACCCGCGCGCCAAAACGGCACTCGCCAAGAAGGGCTACGACACCGGCAACCTCTCGGCATGTCTTGTGCACCTGGCATCACGCATCACGCTCGCGAGCAATAACGCCGCGGAATGCGCCTGCGGCCAGACTCGATGCGCACTGGATCAGCAAGTCTGCTGCAACAACGACTGCGCCTGCGAATTTCCACACGAGATTGGCTACTTCCTGGGGTACCCCTGCGACGACGTATACGAGTTCATCGCCCAGCGTGGCGAGAACTACAAGATCTTTGGAGCCTGGAAGGTCTATACGAATGTCGAGCAGGCACTTGCGACGTTTGATGCGTACCGTGCCTGCACCCAACACCTCACCTTTATCTATCAGCAGGGCTGCAGCTTGGCGCACCTTGCCCAGGCGACCCGATAGAACGTACAAACCGCGGCCGCACGCCGCACAACCGAAAGGACTCAACATGAGCAAGATCGCCGTCGTCTATTGGAGCGGCACGGGCAACACCGAGGCCATGGCAAACTTTGTCGCCGAAGGCACCACGTCCGCGGGCGCCGAGGCGGAAATCATCCCCTGCGCCGACTTCTCTGCCGACAGGGCCGCCGACTACGATGCCTTTGCCTTCGGCTGCCCCGCCATGGGCTCCGAGGAGCTTGAATACGATGAGTTCCAGCCGATGTGGGACGAGGTCAAGGAGGCTCTCGGCGACAAGAAGGTCGTCCTCTTTGGCTCTTATTCGTGGGCCGAGGGCGAATGGATGGACAACTGGAAGGCCGACGCCGACGAGGCCGGCGTCAACGTCGTAGATTCCGTCATCTGCTACGACGCACCCGACGACGAGGGCGAAGCGGCCTGCAAAGCCCTGGGAGCGGAGCTGGCCTAACGAAGCAGTCAGAAAGTCGCAAGGCAACTGACAGCCGAGTACCGTACAACAACAGTCGCTCATGCCCAAACAAAAACGGGGACCGGATATTCACATCCGATCCCCGTTTGTTATATCGATAACCTCGACGCGCCGCTACGAGATATTGCCCAAGAACGCCTTGGTGCGCTCACTCTTGGGGTGGTCGAAGACCTCGCTCGGCGTACCCTCCTCCACGATAACGCCGCCGTCCATAAAGACCACGCGGTCGGCGACATCGCGGGCAAAGCCCATCTCGTGCGTCACGACGATCATGGTCATGCCGTCGCGTGCCAGGTCGCGCATGACACCCAGAACGTCGCGAACCAGCTCGGGGTCGAGCGCCGACGTGGCCTCGTCAAAGAGCATCACGTGCGGATTCATCGACAGGGCGCGGGCGATCGCCACGCGCTGTTGCTGACCGCCCGAGAGCTGGCTCGGCATAAAGTCGATGCGCTCGGCAAGACCGACCTTGGTCAGCTCCTCGACGGCAATCTTCTCGGCCTCTTCCTTGCTGCGCTTGAGCACCTTTTGCTGCGCGAGCATGACGTTCTTTTTGACTGACAGGTGCGGGAACAAATTGAACTGCTGGAACACCATACCCAGATGCGTACGTACCTTGTTAAGGTCGACACCCTTGGCGCACACATCCACGCCCTCAACGATGATCGAGCCGCTCGTGGGATGCTCCAGACGATTGATGCAGCGAAGCATCGTCGACTTGCCCGAGCCCGAAGGACCCAGGACTACGACGACCTCGCCCTTGTGCACATCCAGATCGATATCGCGCAGGACCACGTTATCGCCAAAGGCCTTCTGGAGATTCTTGATGCTGACGACGACCTCGTTCGAGTTATTGGTTTCGCTCATAATAGAACCTCCTTACAGACCAGCGATATGGTCGGCGGGCGTCGCGACAACCTGTCCGGCGCTCTTGGTGGGACGCTTCTTTTTGGTTTCGGCCGTACCCAGCAGCATCGCCTCAAGACCGCTCACCAAGCGCGCAAGCGGCAGGGTAATGACCAGATAGAACAGGGCGGCAACCACATACGGCGTAATGGAGCCCGTCGTTGCCACGATGGTGCGGGCGTTCATGACGATCTCGACCACGCCCACGGCCGCGAGCAGCGACGTATCCTTGTAAAGCAGGATAAACTCGCTGGTCAGCGTAGGCAGAACATTGCGGAACGTCTGCGGAATCATAACGTAGAGCAGTGTCTGGAAGGCATTCATGCCCAGCGAGCGAGCAGCCTCGTTCTGGCCCTTGGGGATCGACTGAATACCGGCACGGAAAATCTCGCACAGGTACGCAGACGAGTTCATGGCCATGACGATAACGCCCAAGACGTAGTCGTCAACCTTGACGCCGGCAAGCGGCAGGCCAAAGAATGCAATGTAAATCTGCAGGAACGCCGGCGTACCGCGGATGATATTCACATAGATGCCGGCAAGGCAACGAAGGATGCGCGACTTGGAAATGCGCATGAGCGACAGCGCAAAGCCAAAGGGAATGGCCAGCGGAAATGCCACGAGCACGATCGAGAGCGACATAAGGAAGCCCTTAAAGACGATCGGCAGGCTCTGAACCAAAATGACCGGGTTCAGGAACAGGCGAAGGAACATGTTGGAATTCCACGCCTCGACCCACGGCTGCTCCTTAAGATCGGCCAGGAAGTTATCGAATGCCGTCACGCCCTTAATCTCGACGGAAGGAATCTTGGAAATCTTCTTGGTCGAACCGTCGGCGAGCGTATAGGTGCCGCTAAAGGCCTCATCGCCGCCCTCGACGGGAAACGTCACGCCGTAAACCTCGACACGGAAAAAGCCGCCGGCAGGCGCCGTCTCGCCAAAGTCGATCTTGAGCGTCTGGCCGTCAGCCTTGCACGTGGGCTTCATGGGCGTACGATCCATGAGGTCCTCGCCCGAGAGCATCGTCAATCGCGTGTCATCGGTACCAAACGTCGTGCCGTCGACAAACGTCAGCGAAAGACCGCTCAGTTCCTCGTCGGCATCGGCCTGAACTTCCCAGGTGATGCGCGTCTCGGTACCGCCGACCACAGCGCTACCCGAACCGGTATTGGGTCGGGCGGTAATCTTTGCGGTCTCAAGCGCCTGGGCGGTCGTGGGCACGCAGGCCCCCGCGCATACCAGGGCGAGCGCCATAGCCAGGGCACAGGCCAGCTTTTGGAGCATCGAGGGCAGTGGAAAACGCTGCTCCGCGGCCCCTTTGTTCAGTCGAGACAAGGTGGCTCCTATCGTAGAAGTTGCCGGCAAAACGAGACGGAAATGCTCTCCGTCAAGAGAAGCGCAAAGGCCCTCTCCGCCAAAACGGAAAGGGCCTGCGCACAATCAAGTAGCTATTTTACTTGATGTTGTACTTAGCCATGAGGGCGTCAACGGTACCGTCGTCGGTCAGGTCCTTGATGGCCTGGTTGACGTCGTCCTTGAGCTTGGTGTTGCCCTGGTTGATGGCGATGGCGTACTCCTCGCCGGTGCTGATCTGCTTGATGGTCTGGCAGGTGTTGAACTGCTCGGCGGTCAGCTGGCTGGCAACGGAGCGGTTGGTGACTACGGCGTCGCCCTTATCGGACTGCAGGGCGCTAAAGCACTCGGTAGCGTCCTTGTAGGGGACGATCTTGGCCTTGGGGAAGTTCTCCTGGGCAAAGGCCTCGGCGGTCGAACCGGACTGGACGATGATGGTAGCGTCGGCGTTGTTGAGCTTCTCGCTGTAGTTGTCGGCCGTGATGTCGGTGTTATCGACCTTGGTCACGATAGCCTGATCGTCCATGTAGTAGGAATCGGAGAAAGTGACTTCCTTCTCACGCTCGGGCGTGTCGGTGATAGCCGCGATGGAAACGTCATATTTGGCGCCCGAAGCGACGCCCGGAACCAGCGTGTCAAAGTCATTGTTGACGTACTCGACATCCAGGCCCAGCTTGTCGCCGATAGCCTTGATGAGCTCAAGGTCAAAGCCCTGATAATCGCCGTTGTCATCCTTGTACTCAAACGGAGCGTACTCGGCAGAGGTGCCGACGGTCAGCGTACCGTCCTTGACGAGCGCGTACTCCTTGGAGCCGTCGACCTTCTCGACCTTAGCGTCGTCAGAGCTGCTGGAACCGGCATCAGAACCAGAGGTGGCGTTGGACGAGCCGCAGCCCGTCAGTGCGAGGGCGAGCGCCATGGCGCCCGTGGCGGCAAATGCGGCAAGCTTCTTGAGCTTCATAATCAGTCTCCTTCCGGTGACCCCGTTTGATTCAGAGGTCTGCAAAAACTGTTGGATATTATGCACCCGTAAATGCGAAACTGCAATTAGAAAACTGATTGAAACAAACCCATAACGTGAATGGAACACTCCACTTTGTGACAGTCATTACTGCTGCAATGACCTTAACAGTTTAATTTCAGCCGCATAACCTGCAAGTTCGTTCGGTGTCTCCAAAATGAATGGCAATGCGCGCAAGCGGCCATTCGATACAATATTCTGCATAACCTGCATACCGCCGCCAAACTCTTCACTACCCAGGTAGCCCTTGCCGATGCACTCGTGGCGATCCTTATGGGCACCGCAGGGGTTCTTGGAGTCATTGATATGCACGGCGCGCAGGCGCTCGATACCCACCACGCGATCGAACTCGTCGAGTACGCCGTCCAGATCATGGATGATGTCGTAGCCGGCATCACTCACATGGCAGGTATCCAGACACACGCCCAGCTTGGCCGACAGCTCTGGACGTCTGGCAGCAACACCCCCGATAATGCGCGCCAGCTGTTCAAAGCTACGGCCCACCTCGGTACCCTTTCCTGCCATGGTCTCGAGCAGCACCGTCGTCTGCTGTCCCTCAAACATCACCTGGCACAAGGTGTCGACGATCATCTGAATGCCGGCATCAGTCCCCTGCCCCACATGCGCGCCGGGGTGGAAGTTGTAATAGTTGCCGGGCAGTGCTTCCAGACGCTGCAAGTCCTCGGCCATTGCCTCCAGGGCAAACTCGCGCGCCCGCTCTTTGGCAGAACAGGGGTTGTAGGTATAGGGGGCATGCGCCACGAGTGGGCCAAAATCGTTTTGTTCCATAAGCTCGCGCAGGGCCGCCACATCATCCATGTCAAGGTCTTTCGCCTTGCCGCCGCGCGGGTTGCGCGTAAAGAATGCAAAGGTATTGGCGCCAATGGACAGCGCCGTCTCCCCCATCGCCCGATAGCCCTTCGTCGTCGAAAGATGGCACCCAATCGTCAGCATCTCCAGCTCCCCCTCATCAGTTGCGGTGGAATAGTTCCTGTTTGGACCCTATTCTGCCGCAAACAGGAACTATTCCACCGCAACTTATAAAAGGGGCATCAGAGGCGCGGGCCACCAAGCACTACGGCTACGGGCGCCAGCGTCATGATCCCCTACGCGTCAGCGCCAAGCCTAGAGGGCTAGACGGATTGCATCGATAATGCGCGCGCAGCGCTGTGTGGCGGCAAGAGGCATGACGGGACTCTCGAGTTTCCCCGCCCGGATGAGCTGGGTCGCATGCTGGATTTCGCCGTAGAAATCATCGACCTCAAACGGGGCATTTATTTCGAGCATTCGTCCGTCGGAGTACTTCACATGGGCGAGCTCGGGGCGATGGAGACGGTCGATTTCCAACGAGCCCCGCTCGCAGGCAATCGTTAAGCGGCTTTCATATGCTGCTTTGCCGTCGCACACCATATGAATGGGTATGCCGCCGACGCTCATACGGATCTCGTCGGCCCAATCCACGCGGCCGCCCGATACGTCACGCCAGCGAACTTCACGAGACGAAACATCGCACGCACCCGCAAGTAGATCCTCAAACCACCCGACCGCATAGCAGCCCATGTCATATAGACAGCCACCCTGCAACGGGTCGAGCAGATAACTCGAAGGGGGCTCACCATAATCGAGTTTTTGCACGCTTTCAATCGAGACGATACGGCCGAGCTCGCCCGACGCAAGCAAGTCCTTCACGCGAGTGCGCATCGGGCAAAACCGATTTTTCATCGCCTCCATAAACAGCACGCCGCGCTCGCGAGAGGTGGAGGCAATCGAGAGAGCCTCTTCCTCACTCAAAACGGCCGGCTTTTCGCACAGTACGGCCTTTCCCGCGCGCAGTGCCCGACAGACCCAATGCGCATGCATGCCATGCGGAAGAGCCAAGTAGATTGCGTCGACATCGGGGTCGGCAATCAGCGCATCATAAGCCGCATCGCCGCTATCGTCAGCCGTGGCATAACTGTGCGCGGCATCAATCGAAAACGCCCTGCAAAACTCCTCAACATGCGAAGGAGTGCGACCGGCGGCAGCCACAAGCCGTGCCCCGTCCACCTCCTTGAGCGACGATGCGAATCGATGCGAAATGCGCCCAGCGCCCAAAACGCCCCAACGAACCTCACGCAAATCATCACATGAATCCCGATGGCCCACGACAGCCCCCTTCAGTTGCGGTGGAATAGTTCCTGTTTGGCCCCTATTCTGCCGCAAACAGGAACTATTCCACCGCAAGTTATAAAAGGGGCATCAGGAGCGAGTTTTGCAAAAGGCTTTAAGCGCGGCCGTTACGGGCCCAGGCTGGAAACGTCGGCGCACATCGTCGAGACGCTCGGGAATATCGATGTGCTGTGGGCAGTGACGCGCGCATTTGCCGCACTTGACGCAATTGCTCACCAGCTTGGGCTCGTTCGTCCGCACCGCACTCGCCGTAAAGTATTGAGACAGCCCCGTAAACCAACTATGTGCGTAGCTCGCGTTGTAGGCACCAAAGCAGCCGGGAATATTGATACCCTTGGGGCACGGCATGCAGTAGCCGCACCCCGTACAGGGCACGCGATTCGATTTCTCAAACTCTCCCAGCACGCGTGCGATGGTATCGAGCTGCTCTGTCGTCATCGAATCCGGCAGTGCACGATCAGCCAGCGCCGCGTTCTCATCCACCTGCGCGGTATCGGTCATGCCCGAAAGCACCATCGTGACTTGAGGATGGTTCCACACCCACGAAAGTCCCCAAGCAGCCGGCGTCTTCAGGTACGGATCGCGTACGTCATCGAGCACGGCGCGGGCCCGCGGAGGCAGCTTGCCCGCCAGGCGTCCACCCAAAAGCGGTTCCATCACAAACACCGCGAGCCCGCGCTCGGCGGCTGCCATGAGTCCCGCCGCTCCCGCTTGGTAGCGCTCTCCAGCATAGTTGTACTGGATCTGGCAAAAGTCCCAGTCATACGCGTCGAGCATCGTCAGGAAATCCGCCACGCTGCCGTGATACGAAAAACCTATCTGGCGAATACGCCCCGCAGCCTTTTGGTGCGCAATCCAGTCCTCGATACCCAGCGCTACCACGCGCTCCCACTGCGCGGGCGAGGTGATGTTGTGCATAAGGTAATAGTCGATATAGTCAGTCCGCAAACGGCGCAGCTGCTCGTCGAAAAAGCGGTCGAAATCCTCCGCACATTTACACGAAGCGTGCGGCAACTTGGTCGCGAGCAAAATCTGGTCGCGCAGACCCAGGCGCTCAAGCGAAGCTCCCACACAAGCTTCGTTACCGGGGTAGAGATAGGCCGTGTCCAGATAGGTTATCCCCTGCTCCACCGCACGGGAAATGATGGCATCGGCTGTCTTCGCATCGGGGTGTCCCGGCGCACCGGGAAACCTCATGCAGCCCAGACCCAGCGCCGAGATACGGTTGCCGCTTTTGGGGTCAACGCGATATTGCACTGCCCCTCCTCTCCCCTCGAAGCTCTAATGAGGCGAAACACAACGGCCACGCCATCAAAACACATTGGAATCGCAATCGAGAACGTATCGTAACGCAGCAGAAATCGAGCCGTCACGACACCGCTTTAACATCAGCAAAAAGCCCGATGAAAGGAGGCAAGCGTGACCACGCGTGAGAACGCCCCTACCCCTACCCCGGCGAGCAGTACATCCTCTCGGTCGACCGCTATCAGATCGAGGTCATGGACCATCTAGACGAACTTCCCGCCACAGGCGCTGTCATCTTCTGCACCTTCCCCAAGGTGCGCGATGGCGTCGGATACCCTGCGCGCGTTTTTGCGATCTGTCCCGCGGCATAAGCGCACAGTGCAATAGTTTCTTTTTCATAACAGCAGCCCCACGCGCTTACCAAACGCCCCGGCGACATACAATCCATCAGGCGCCCCTTACGCGGGCGCCTTTTATATGGGGAGATGATTCGCATGCAGATCAACAAGGTCGCCTTTATCGGCAAGGGCGGCGTCGGCCTGCTCTACGGCAGCATGATCGCCAGGGCGCTCGGCAGCGACGCCGTCGAATACGTTATGGATGACGCACGTTTTGAGCGTCACGCGGGCGATGCGCTCACCGTCAACGGCGAGCCCTGTGTGCTCAAGTCCGTCCGCGCCAGCGAGGTAACGCCCGCCGATCTGGCCATCCTTACAGTCAAGACGACTGGACTCGATGTGGCACTCAAGACTATGGAGCGCGTCGTGGGACCCAACACGCTCATCGCCTCGCTGTGTAACGGCATTACAAGCGAACAAAAGATTGCCGAGCGCTTTGGCTGGAAGCACACCGTCCTGGGTATCTGCCAGGGCATGGACGCCGTATTCCTCGACGGCGCGCTCACCTTTACCAACACTGGCGAAATCCGCTTTGGTGCGGCAGCCGGCACCAACCCCGCGACCGTCGCCGCCATCGACGAGCTCTACACACGCTGCGGCATCGCCCATACCGTCGAGAGCGACATTGCGCACCGCATGTGGGCCAAACTCATGCTCAACGACGGCATCAACCAGACCTGTATGGCCTACGGCGGGACCTACGGAAGCGCCACGGAGCCGGGCTCCGAGCAGCGTCGCTGCTTTGTTTCCGCCATGCGCGAGACGCTTGCGGTCGCCAACGCCGAGGGCGTTGAGCTGACCGAGGCAGACCTGACGCAGATGGTGCACCTCATCGAGGGAATCGACCCCGCCGGTATGCCCTCGATGGCGCAGGACCGCATCGCGCAACGAAAAACCGAAGTTGAGGAGTTCGCGGGCACCATCTGCCGTCTGGCGGCCAAGCACGATATCCAGGCACCGCAAAACGAGTGGCTCTATCGGCGCATCCGCGATATCGAGGCAAGCTGGTAGCGCCCGGCTCACCACGTCAACAGACTCAACAGCAAAGCCGCCGCAAGGGAACCTTTCCCCTGCGGCGGCTTTCATCTTCGTCTATGACCGGCGGCAACCTCACAACAGTTAGCGTTGCGACTCAGGCACCTCGTCCTCGCCATCGCGGCAAAGAACTACACCCGCACTTCCCAGCAGCGCAGCCGCGATCAACGCACCGACCACGATAGAGGCAGCCCCACAAGACCCCTGCATACCCGCGACGAGCGCGGCCGTAGGACCAAGGCAACCAAGCGTCAATGCAACGGCGGCAACGGCGATATCTCGAGCGTTCACAAGACCACTTCCTCCACGAGAAAGACTTTGTTTCTCGTGACTTAGTGTGCCCCGCGCCCATATGCGCGGCGTACTGCCACGGTAAGCGCTCTGTTAACTCAAGCACGCACAAAAAACGGGCGCCCTTACGTTGCCCAAAGGCTCGGTAAAGACGCCCGCCCGTCATGTCCTATCGGCTTATGGCAGATTACCAACCGGTATAGTAATCGGTGGTTCCGGCAGCGCAGCCGGAGTCATAGACCTTGCACTCGCCCTTGGACCCGGTAAACGTGGAGCCCTGGGCCTTATCGCCCGCGGCAACGACGTAGTAGCCATCGGAATCGCGCCAAAAGCCCTCGGCGTCCTGCGTCCATTCGCCCGTGCGGTGGTGATACAACACGTTGCTGCTGTAATAAGTCTCGCGGCGGCCGTTATAGTTATTGACGCCGCTCGAACGCGTCAGGCCCGAGCCGTTCGCGTAATACACAGCAGACGCGTAAGACGAGCCGGAGCCGGCGTTGTAATACGAAGCCTGAACGGCCTCAGCAGCCTCGGCTTCGGCTGCAGCAGCCTCGAGCGCCTCGCGCTTGGCATCCTCAAGCGTGGAGCGGAGCTCATCGAGCTCGGTCGACTTGGCGTCGACCTCCCCCATCGTCAACAGGCTGCCCGCACCGTCGATGCAACGCTGCAACACAGCGCGCTCGTCATCGGTAGCGTAGTCGCCATACATATTCATAATGATCTGAGCGCGCATCTCCAGGGAATCGCGCTTTGCCCCCATCGAGGCGTTCCACTCCTGCATAGAGCCATAACCGTCGCCGCGGTAGTCGACGGGCTGCACCAGCGTCGCCTCGGACGGCGTAGATCCAACCGTATCGGATAGTGTTGCCGCGTGGGCATCAGTTGCGCCGGCGCCCGCCAAAAGTGCCACGGTCAGAGCGGCGGAAAGGGCGGCGGCTTTCGGTTTTCGTGAATCAATCCTCATGTAGCTGGAAACCTCCGTAGTGCGTTTTTGCTGCGTTTGAGCTGCGTGTGATTCGATCGCGCTGCATAGTACCCCGAGCAAATCGCGACCTGCGGTTTTTCTCAAAAGGCGCACGTCATTTGCGTAAAACTCACATCCTCTCAACAGGAGTTTTCCACATCTCGATTGCATAAAGCGTGCCAAAAACCCTGTTTTTGCACCCTCTCTATGCAAAAAAGGCGCCTGTGCGACCATTGTTCGCACAGGCGCCTTGAGCAGGCATTTTATGCAGTTATACCTATCGAGTCGCAAGGGGTCCTTGCACAAGTCGCCTTACTCGTCCAGTGCGGCAAAGGCCTGCTTCAGATCCCAAATGATGTCCTCGGCGTTCTCGGTACCGATGGAAAGACGGATCGTGGAGGGCGTGATGTTCTGCTCGGCGAGCTCCTCGGCAGAGAGCTGGGAGTGCGTGGTGGTAGCCGGGTGCACGACGAGCGACTTGACGTCGGCCACGTTGGCGAGCAGCGAGAACACCTGCAGATGATCGATGAACCTCCAAGCTGCCTCCTGGCCACCCTTAATCTCAAAGGTAAAGATCGAGGCACCGCCGTTGGGGAAGTACTTCTGGTACAGCTCATGGTCGGGATGCTCGGGCAGGCTCGGGTGGTTCACCTTGGCGACGTGGCTGTCACCGGTCAGAAACTCAACGACCTTCTTGGTGTTCTCGACATGACGGTCAACGCGCAGCGACAGAGTCTCGGTGCCCTGGAGCAGGACCCAGGCGTTGAACGGGCTGATGCAGGCGCCCTCGTCACGCAGCAGGATAGCGCGGACATAGGTTGCAAAGGCGGCGGGACCGGCAGCCTCGGCAAACGAAACACCGTGGTAGGAGGGGTTGGGCTCAGCGATCTGGGCGTACTTGCCACTCGCCTTCCAATCGAAGTTACCGCCGTCGACGATCACACCGCCCAGCGAGGTGCCGTGGCCGCCGATAAACTTGGTTGCGGAGTGGACGACGATGTTGGCACCATGCTCCAGCGGACGGAACAGATACGGGGTGCCGAAGGTGTTGTCGACGACAACCGGCAGACCATGCTTCTTGGCGATCTCGGAGATGGCGTCGATGTTGGGGATGTCGGAGTTGGGGTTACCGAGCGTCTCGAGATAGATGACCGTGGTGTTGTCCTTGATGGCGCCCTCGACCTCGTCCAGGTTATGGGCATCGACGAAGGTGGTCTCGACACCAAACTGGGAGAGCGTGTGCTCCAGCAGGTTGTAGGAACCGCCGTAGATGGTCTTCTGGGCGACCACGTGGTCACCAGCCTGGGCAAGTGCCTGCAGGGTATAGGTGATGGCAGCGGCACCGGAGGCGACGGCAAGACCGGCCACGCCACCCTCGAGCGCGGCGATACGGTCCTCGAAGACGCCCTGGGTGGAGTTGGTCAGACGGCCGTAGATGTTACCGGCGTCGGCAAGACCAAAGCGGTCGGCGGCGTGCTGGGAGTTGCGGAACACATAGCTCGTGGTTTGATAGATAGGCACAGCACGGGAGTCGGATGCAGGATCGGCGCTCTCCTGGCCAACGTGCAGCTGCAGGGTATCGAAACCAAAGGTATGCTCGGGGTTGTTGATGAACTGGCTCATGATGATCTCCTTGATCAAATAGAAGTAAATAAGAGTAAGAGAAGTAAGTCGCTGTCTCCCGATCACGCCGACGGGCGCAAACAGGAGCCCGGCATTCGTCTTAGTAAGCAGTTCATATGCGGTCCTCCTTTTGACATCCCGTTCTCATGGTCGGCTTAATTACCTACCGCCTTTGTGTGTTTTGAATAGTACGGGCATTGTTTCCCTCGGTCAATCACTTAAAAGCGCTAACTTGTTATCGGTTTTATAGATAACACTCGAAAGGACGGGCGCCGATGACCCTCCAGCAGCTTCGCTTTTTGATCGCCGTGGCAGAGTCCGGTTCGATCAACGCCGCAGCCCAGCGCCTCTATACGGCGCAGTCCAATATCTCCAATGCCGTCAAAAGCCTGGAGCAGGAACTTCATATCGAAATCTTTACGCGCTCCAGCCGCGGCGTCACGCTCACCAACGACGGCACCGAGCTTTTGGGTTATGCACGCCAGGTCGTAGAGCAGGCCGACATGCTCGAGGCCCGCTACGAGGACGGCGGTACACCCCAGGCGCGCCTTGCCATTTCGGCCCAACACTACGCGTTTTCGGTCGAGGCCTTTGTCAACGTGGTCGAGCGCTGCCGCGACAGCAAGTTCGAGTTCATCATGCGCGAGACCACCACATCGCAGATTATCGACGACGTCCGCGCATTTCGCAGCGATATCGGCATTCTGTATCTAGATGATTTTAACGCCCGCGTTCTGCAGAAGGCCTTCGCCGATGCCCGCGCGAGCTTCCATCCCCTCTTCGACGCGACGGTCCACGTCTTCGTCAGCGAACGCCACCCGCTCGCACGCCACCCTCAGCTGTCCCTTGCCGACCTCACGCCCTATACGCGCTACAGCTTTGAGCAGGGAACCTCAAACTCCTTCTATTACGCCGAGGAACCTTTTAGCTATATCCCTTGCGACCGCAACATACGAATCTCGGACCGCGGAACACTTACTAACTTACTTATCACGTCGAACGGTTACACCCTGTCGACCGGTGTCCTCTCCAATGAAATGCAGTGGGGTATGACATCGATCCCGTTAGCAGACGCCCCAACGATGCACGTAGGATATATCATGCACGACGAGCGCAAGCCCTCTCCCCTCTTGCGGCAATACCTCGACGAGCTCAACCGCATCATCCATGCCGACCAGCTGTCGGAAGACGGGGTAGAAATCGTAGATTGCTAGCCCGCGGCGGGCATGGCGCTACAATGGTCACCCACACGAAGCGTACCCAACGAAAGGAACCATGTGAAGGTCATCATCTATACCGACGGCTCGGCTCGATCCAATCCGGGACGCGGCGGCTACGGCGCCGTGCTCAAATACACCAACCCCGCCGGCAAGACCTTCACCTCCGAGCTTTCGCGTGGCTACGCCAAGACCACTAACAACCGCATGGAGCTCATGGCGGTCATCGTGGCGCTCGAGGCACTCAACCGCCCCTGCGAGGTCGAGGTCCATTCCGATTCGCAATACGTCGTCAACGCCTTTAACAAGCACTGGATCGACGGCTGGAAAAAGCGCGGATGGAAAACCGCCAACAAGCAGCCCGTCAAAAACCGCGACCTATGGGAGCGCCTGCTTGCCGCAAAGAGTAAGCATAAGGTGGAATTCATCTGGGTTAAGGGGCATGCCGGCCACGAGCTCAATGAGCGCTGCGACGAACTCGCCACCACCGCGGCCGACGGAGCCAATCTCGATATCGACACCGGCTTTAGCGAAAGCGACCTGTAGCGGCGTTTTCGCGCAGCTTTATATCCCCACGCGCTACACTCATCCTGTAGACCAAACAACGCAAGGGGGACACATGCTGCGCATCGCAACCATCGGCACATCCATGATCACCGACGACTTTATCCAAGTCGTCAATGCCAACGACCAGGCTACATTCGTAGGCACGCTCTCGCGCGACGCAGATCGTGGCGCCGCCTTTACCGCCGAGCACGGCGGCGAACGCAACTTCACCGCACTCGACGAGCTCGCGTCCGCCGACGACGTCGATGCCGTCTACATCGGCAGCCCCAACGCGCTCCATCACGAGCAGGCGCTCGCCTGCATCGCCGGCGGCAAGCACGTTATCGTCGAGAAGCCCTTCTGCGCCACCGAGGCGCAGGCACTCGAGGTCTTTCGCGCAGCCGAGGCGGCGGGCGTCGTAGCCCTCGAGGCCATGCGCCCGCTCCATGACCCCGCTTTCCACGCCGTCGAGGACGCCCTGGGCGAGATTGCGCCCATTCGTCGTGCATCGTTGCGCTTTGGCAAGTATTCCTCGCGCTACAACGAGGTTCTCGCGGGGCGCGCCACCAATATCTTTGACTGCAATATGGCATCGGGTTCCCTCATGGACATCGGCGTCTACACCGTCGAGCCCATGGTCGAGATTTTCGGCATGCCCTCCGGCCTTACGAGCATGGCTACTCTGCTCGACCCCACCACGCGACAGCTCACGCACGGCCCCATCGACGGTTGCGGTTCCATCCTCGCCAGCTACGGCGGTGGCCGTATCTCCGTCGAGCTTGCGCACTCCAAAATTACGAATGACCTGCTGCCCTCGCAGATTGAAGGCGAGCGTGGCACTATCCAGATCGACCATCTGTCCACGCCCCGCAACGTCCGCATCGACTATCGCGGCGACGTCGTACGCGGCTCGGCGACCGAGGTACCGCGCGAACAGGGCGACAACGGCCGCGTGCTCGACCTTCCCAAATCGAGCAACACCATGGAATACGAACTCACAGACTTTATCACCGCCATCGGCGGTATCGATAACGTTAAGGAAGAGATTTGGGAGACCCCGGCGGGACGCCACGAGCTCGGACACTACCGCGATGTCACGCTCGTCTCACTGCGCATCATGGATGCCGTACGCCAGCAGGCCGGCATTACCTTCCCGGCCGACGCAGACAAGCAGGCCTAGCGATGAGCTTCTTCGATACGTTCTTCTCCAGCGTCGCCGGCGGCAGCCGCGAACTCCAAAAGCTCTCTGGCGTCGAGTTCGAGCTGCGCCGCAGGCTCACCGTGCTCGCAAGCGACGAGGCCACTCAAGACGCCCCGCAGCGCTATTTCCTGCGGTGGGAGGGGCAAGTCCAGGGCGTCGGTTTCCGCTTCACCAACACCAACCTCGCACAGGCGCGCTCCCTCACCGGCTGGGTGCGCAATATGGAAGACGGCTCGGTTGAGATGGAGCTACAGGGCACGCCGGCAAACATCGTGTCTCTGCTCGAGGCGCTTCATGCCTCCTATGAGCGCATGGGGACACGTTTTCGCCTTGTAGACGCTCAAGCTCGCACCCCGCTTGCCAACGAGGATGGTTTTAGCCCTCGCTATTAGTATTGTGTTCTAAATAAGGTATCATTTGCTTCATGCCGTTTACAGAAAAGAGGCGAGGCGCATGGCGGTGCAAAGAAGGAATACCAGGCAGCGAAAGCTGGTTCTTGACGCTGTGCGCCAAAGCTATAACCATCCCACCGCCGACGAAATCTACAATGTCGTACGCGAACAGGATGACAAGATCAGCCGCGGCACGGTCTACCGCAACCTCAATCTCTTAGCCGACGCCGGCGAGATTCTTTCTATTAAGACGCCGGGCGGCAGCCGCTTCGATCGCACCATCGAGCCGCACGCACATATCATCTGCACCTCGTGCAGCCGCGTCATCGACGTGCCGCTCCCCTTCGATGCCCAGCTCGACGCCAGGGCATCCGAACAAATCGGATGGAGCGTCAGCTCGCACTACACCATCTTTGAGGGACTCTGCCCCGACTGCCGGTAGCCTTTGGGGCATGCCTGCAAATCTACTTTCCCATCCGTTACAGCAAACAGTACATTTCTAGGCATGTCCCGAAAACCTACTCGGCGAGCAGGCGGCGCAGTTCTTCTTCGACCGTGTGCACGTAACGGACGCGATCGTTGATACCGCGCATGGTGGGGTTGCAGCTCTCCATCAGATAGGGATGGCCCACGACGTTGAGCATGTCGCGATCGTTCTCATTGTCGCCAAATGCCATCATCTCATCGGGCGAAATCCCCAGGACACGACCGTAATCGGCAAGCGCGGAGCCCTTGCCCGAACCGAAACCGATAAGGTCCGTCCATGCGGTTCCTGACGTCATCACATTGACACGGTCGCCAAAGAGGCGCTCGAAATACTCCCGGGCCGCCGGATATTCCACCTCGGGCGTCTGGAAGCCAATCTTAATGACATCCTCGTCGATGTCCTCGGGACGGTCGACCACCGCCACATCGCAGTGGACCACATAGCGCAAATGGTCGACGAACGCATCGTTGCCGCTCATGGTGTAGATGTGCCCCTCACACGAAAGGGTCATGTCGGTATGGGGATACGCAACCACGGTATTCGCGATAACCATAGCAAGGCTACGCTCCATGGAACGCTTGACGACGGCACGCCCCTCGCTCATCACCAGGGTTCCGTTTTCGCATACATAGGCGAGCTCATCGGCCACCGGGGCAAACAGGTAGCGCAAGCTCGCATATTGACGGCCACTCGCCGGCATAAACACGATACCACGACGATGCAGCTCATCGATAAGCTCAAAGGCCTCGGAACGCAGCTCGCGCTCCCCCGGATGCAGCAACGTGCCGTCCAAATCGCATGCAATCAGTTTGATTCCCTCAAGACCCATATGCTTCCCCCAAAGCCTCATATCAACAGCAAGACGGACCTTGATCGGTCGCCCCTCAAAGCCCGTCTTGCGCATACGCGCGCTTAGCCGCGCGCCTTTTTTACGATGGTAAAGTCGGGAGCCATGCTCACGACGACCTCCGCCGCACTCGACGCAAAGCGCCGGTCCGCATCGAGTTCACGGGTAACCAGCGAGAGCCGAACACCCTCGACACCCCGGAGCATGCGGCCCAAAACAGGCTGCACCGGCGTATACATGCGCACAGTATGCTCGTCCGAGTCGCCCCGGAAGAGCGGCGCATGCATGTTGCCGATCTCCCAGCACGAATGCGCGAGCGCAATCGGGTCCATGCGGTCAACTTCGACCAAATAAACCTCGGCGCTGCGCAAGCGCACGACAACCGCCACGGGCACCATGCCCGAACGGTCAATGGCGAGCACGTCGCCGTCGGCAAGACGACCGCCGTCGGCAGTATCCAGCCGAACATCGACCGTGCGCCCCAGCTCCGTCACGCCCACAAACGCGTATACATCAGCCTGGTCCCAATCGAGCAGTAGCTCGTCAACTTCAAAGACGCCGCCCAACTTCCGGCGAAGCAGGAGTTCATAGGACGGATCGTTGAGATTTCCCAAGCGCTCCGTAGCTACCAGGTCCACGGACATCAACTAGTCCTCGACCTCAACGAGCTCGATATCAAAGTTGAGATCCTTGCCGGCGAGCTCGTGATTGGCGTCGAGCGTCACGGCCTCGGGCGTCACGTCGATGACGACGGCGGGGACGGGCATACCGCTCGGCGTGGACAGGAAGAGCTTCATACCCTTCTCGATCTGCTCGATGTTGGGAACCTGCTCGGCCGGGAAGGTCAGAACCATCTCGGGATTGTGCTCGCCGTAGGCATCGGCAGCAGGAATGTGCACGGTCTTCTTCTCGCCCACCTGCATGTCGACAACAGCGGCGTCGAAGCCCTTGATCATCTGGCCGGCGCCGCAGGTGAACTCCAGCGGCTCGCCGCGATCGTAGGAGCTATCGAACTGCGTGCCGTCGTCGAGCGTGCCGCGATAATGAGTCTTGACCTTCTTGCCCTGGTTGGACATGGAAACCTCCGTGATAAGGGCGGCGCACAACACGGGCCGCCATGAACATATGGCGCTAACTATACCCTAGTCATACAATTTGAAGACAGTTTGCAAAGAAACGCTGCAACCGGAGGAACCATGGCATATCCCGTATTTGACCTACACTGCGACACCGCCGACCGAATCGGCTGGGCCACGCTCGATCTCGACCTGCGCTTTACCGCCGGCACCGACGGTTATTTCCCCGGCGACGAAACGCATCCGCAAGATTTCGACCTCATCGAGGGTAACGCCTGCGCCATCTCGCTCGCAAAGATCGGCAACACGCCGTGGGCACAGTGCTTCGCTACGTTTGTCCCCGACGAGATCCCCACCGCCCACGCCGCGCGCTTCCAGGCGCAAATCATGGCGCATATGAGCGGCCAGGCAATGCTCAACCACGACCGCATGGTCAACGTGCGCAGCGCCGCAGACATTCGCCCCGCGCTCAAGGACGGCAAGATCGCCTGTATCCACACCATCGAAAACGCCACGTTCTTTGCCGAGGACCCCGCGCTGATCGAGGTGCTCAAGAGCTTGGGCGTGCTTATGTCGTCACTCAGCTGGAACGCGCAGGGACCGCTCGCGAGCGGCCACGACACCCACGCCGGCCTCACCGCCGCCGGCATCGAGGCACTTACGCAGATGGAGCACGCCGGCATGATACTCGACGTCTCCCACCTCAACGATGAGTGCTTTGACGAGGTTGTCGCCCACGCCACGCGCCCCTTCGTCGCCAGCCACTCCAACTCCCGTGCGGTTTGCGGCGTCAAGCGCAACCTCACCGACGACCAGTTCCGCACCATTCGCGACATGGGCGGCATCGTCGGCCTCAACTACTGCAGCGAGTTCCTATCCAACGATGCGACCGACAAGACCACCGCAGACGTCACCTTCGACCAGCTAGCGGCACATATCGAGCACTGGCTCGACCTGGGCGGCGAAGATGTCATCGCACTCGGCGGCGACTGGGACGGCGCCAAGGTGCCCGCTTTCCTCTCCGATGCCAGCAAGATGCCCGAATTCCAGAACATGCTCTCCAAGCACTTTGGCAAGACCGTGATGCAGAAGCTCTGCAGCGATAACGCCCTTGCCTTCTTCGAGCGTTATTAATTTCACATCCCTTGAGCGGGCCGGCATACCGAACGGTCGAAATGCCGGCCCGCCCCCAATCTGAAGGATAACTTTTGACGCAGCAATTTGCGATTTTCCTACCCCGACCGGATGGGATGCCCATCCCCGTCGTCGTTACCAAAAAGCGCGTCAAGAACTTCAACCTGCGCGTCACATCGAGCGGTGAGGTCCACGCCAGCGCACCGCTCGGCGCCAGCCGCGAGCGTATCGAAGCGTTTGTGAAGCGCAACAACGCCTGGATTATCGGCCGACTTGCCCAGCGTGAGCAACGTCAGGCAACGTCACGAGAGCCACTCAGCCCCTCGTCCATCATTGCGCTTTGGGGCATGCCCATCACGGTACAGGACGCACTCGATCACAACTTTGCGTCACCCGCACCGCGACCCAAACAGGCCACCTTCGCAAGTTTTATGGGTGCCGACAAGTCGAACGGAGGCCCACAGGCCAAGCGGCTCGCAATCCTCGACGGTCTAACGTCCGACGAGCTCCAAGCCCACATCGACCAGCTCTATACGTCCGAGGTCACATCGGCGCTGCGCGATATTTTGCACGCGTACGAAATCGCAATGGGCGTCTCCGTTTCCCGCGTTTCCGTACGCAGCATGAAAACGCGTTGGGGCTCGTGCACGCCCAAATCCGGCGCCATTCGCATCGCACGAGAACTTGCCGGCTACCCCGTCGAATGCCTCGACATGGTTGTCGCCCACGAGCTCGTCCACTTGCTCGAGCCAAGCCACAATCAGCGGTTTCACGCCCTGCTCGACACGTACTGCCCCAACAATAGAGCGCTGTCGCAGCGGCTCAAGCAGCCACCCATAGAGACGTATTAGAACCGGTTAGCGCACGCGCTCGATCTCGACACCGCAGCTTGTCAAGGGAAGACCGACGGGCGCCCACGGCTTATCGAGCTTTATGCGCACACCAAGCAGCAAGGGATAACGACGCAACAGCATCGAGGCCACACCCTCGGCTGCGGCCTCGATGAGTTTAAACGTATGCTCGCGCAGATAGCCATCGACATCGTGGCACACCGAGCCGTAGTCAATCGAGGCGTCCAGGTTATCGTGCTCCCCCGCTGCACGCAGGTCGGCATAGAGCACCAAGGACACGATGAACTTCTGGCCCAGCGCGTTCTCTTCGGGATACACGCCGTGATTGGCAAAGACCTCGAGACCGTCGATAGTAATGCGGTCGGCATGGCGCAGATCGTCATAGCTCACGTGGGGCACCGCCGTTGCGGTGGATATTTCGCCCCTTCCACGGCGGGCGAGCTCGGCGCCTTCAGTCTTGGTTGCATTCTCGGGCAGTTTCTTGTTGCTCATCGCGATCGTCTCCTTCGTTTAGAACCCCGACCGCGCAAACTAACTACACGCGAATCGACAGGTTCTTTTTATCATCGCTCCAGTTGCAAGCATTGCGCGCAGGGCATGCAAAGCAGGCTCGCGAGGCCTTGTCGGCCGCATAGAGCAGACGCTCGAGCGGTTGACTGTTCACGCGCAGCTTTCGATGGCCCAGGATGGCCGTCTTAATGGCTGCGGCATCTGCCGGCTCAAACGCCACGTCATCGGGCATGCCGCCGAGAATCGCATCAGCGACGCGTTCGCTTGCAACATCATGGGATATACCCGATTCATACTGTTCATCTTTGCCGATATCGTGAAGAAGTGCCGTGGCATAGATGACCTCGCAGTCAAATCCGAGCTGCTCCTCAAGATTCTTAATCCACATAATGCGCGCGACATCCAGCAGATGGTCGATACCGTGGCGGCAAAAGATGCGCCCCGATTCCAGCTGTGCAATGTTGCCCAGGTGCCGCCGGAACAACCCGTTGGCACAGATGTAATCAATGCGAGGCATGGCACCAAAGGGAGTCAGGCCCGAAGCCATAAAGCCGCGACGCGGCGTCCCCTCATCGGTCTTCGATGCAAAGTCGTTGACGACCCTCATGCTAACGGCCCAGCATCCTAAAGAATCGCTCCTCGAGCGACGAATCGGTCTCAAAGACACCGCGACGAGCAAGCGTTACGGTCTTGGTACCGGGCTTTTGCACGCCGCGCATGGTCATGCACATATGCTCGGCTTCCATCAGCACAATCGCTCCTTGGGGGGCAAGATATTCCATGAGGGCGTCGGCAACCTGTGCACACAGCTGCTCCTGCAGCTGCAAACGACGGGCATAGACCTCAACTGTGCGAGCGAGCTTAGACAGGCCCGCCACGCGGCCGTTAGGGATATAGCCGATCGCAGCCTTGCCGTAAAACGGCAGCAGATGGTGTTCGCACAGCGAGTAAAACGTGATGTCGCGCTCGATAACCAAATCGTTCGAAGCGACGGTAAAGGTTTTAGACAGGTGCTCCTCGGCGCTCTGATCCATGCCGCCGGCAATCTCGCCATACATACGGGCGACGCGCGCCGGCGTCTCCAACAAGCCCTCGCGAGTTGGGTCCTCGCCTATGCCCTCAAGCAACAGCCTTATGGCGGCCTCGACTTTTTCCTGATCGACCATCTGGGCCTCACTCTTCCGATTTTGCGTTCGCGCTATGGTACCACGCCCTCCGGCATCGGCCACAAGCTACATAGTATGGGTCGAATAGACCGGATCATCTCGCCAAAGCTCCACAGCATTGCAAAGCGCAACGCCCTCGCGCGCGGCACGAGCGCGCGTGGCGTTCATGTCGATCACGCGCTGATTACTCGAGCCCCTAAAGCGCAACGAGATATCGTACAGATCTTGAACGAACGGACCGTCCACCAGCATGTCGAGGCAGGCAAGGATACGGTCCGTCACCTCGGTATGGTGACGACCGCCCGGCATAAGTTCCTCGAGCACGTCGCCAGTAAAGCACCAAATGGTCTTCCCCGACTCCACGGGATAGGCCGCACGCACGCGTTCGATAAAGTCAACGAGACCCGCCTGATTCTCGGGCTCCATGGGCTCGCCGCCCAGAATCGTCAGGCCATCGATAAAGGGATGATCGAGACTCTCGATAATTTTGTCCTCGACGGCGCGATCGAACGGCTCGCCCGCAGCAAAGTCCCACGCGACAGAGTTAAAGCAGTTCTTGCACCCACGACGGCACCCACTCACAAACAGAGAAGTACGAACACCTTCCCCATCAGCAATGTCGAAATACTTAATGTTCGCGTAGTTCATAGGTAACTCTCCCGGGAGGCCGGGGCATATCATCCCGTCCTCAAACATTCTCGGCCTGCGGCCTGCGAAACTGCGGGCGGGACGATATGTCCCGGCCTCATGCAAAGGTTAACTCAATGAACGAAGCGAACATCGAGTATAGGGTTCGAGGTCTAATAAAAACTTTGTTGCAGCTCAACCGTCATCGCAAGCAAAACGTTGTTGCAAGTCAACTCATTTCCGCTAAGAACTTCGAGGAGTGAGCAGACCGCATGCTGCATCTCAACTACGTCAACTTGGCTGCCCCGTAGCGAGGCCCCGGACCTTTGCTCGATATGAGTTCCGCACGCAAAGAAGGCCACTTAATGTGGCCTTCGTCTTGCGCAGGACTGTCCGAAATAGCGAGCAAATGCCCAAGCGGCCCTCTCGGTTCAGCCCCGGAGCGGTATTAGAGATGCAGCACGCGGTCGCGGATCTCCTCGGTTCGACCCTGGTTCCAGAATTGAGTACCGATGTAGCCGCACGTACGACGGGCGACATTCATCTTCTCCTGATCGCGGTTGCCGCAGTTGGGGCACTCCCACACCAGCTTGCCGTCATCCTCGACAATCTTGATCTCGCCGTCATAGCCGCACACCTGGCAGTAATCGCTCTTGGTGTTGAGCTCGGCGTACATGATGTTGTCGTAGATGTACTGCATCACGCGAATGACAGCCTTAAGGTTGTCCTGCATGTTGGGAACCTCGACGTAGGAGATGGCGCCGCCCGGCGAAAGCTGCTGGAACATGCCCTCAAACTTGAGCTTATCGAAAGCATCAATCTCCTCGGACACATGGACGTGGTAGCTGTTGGTAATGTAGCCCTTGTCCGTCACACCCGGAATAATGCCAAAACGGCGCTGCAGGCACTTGGCGAACTTGTAGGTCGTCGACTCAAGCGGGGTGCCGTACAGCGAGAAGTCGATATCGCTTTCGGCCTTCCACTCGGCGCATTTGTCGTTCATGTGCTGCATAACGGCCATGGCAAACGGCGTGCCTTCCTTCTCGGTGTGGCTGTGGCCCGTCATGTACTTGACGCACTCATACAGACCGGCATACCCCAGGCTGATGGTGGAATAGCCGCCCACGAGCAGTTTGTCGATCGTCTCGCCCTTCTTAAGGCGCGCCAGGGCGCCGTACTGCCACAGAATCGGTGCGGCATCCGAAAGCGTGCCCATCAGGCGCTCATGACGGCACAGCAGGGCACGATGGCACAGCTCAAGGCGCTCGTCGAAGATCTTCCAGAACTTGTCCATGTCCTGATGCGAGCTCAGTGCGACATCGGGCAGGTTGATGGTCACAACACCCTGGTTAAAGCGGCCATAGTACTTAGGTTTGGTCGGGTCATAGTTCAGCGCGTTGGCAACATTGTTAAAGCCGTTGCCCGAACGGTCGGGCGTCAGGAAGCTGCGGCAACCCATGCAGGTGTAGCAATCGCCATTGCCGGCGGTCTCACCCTTAGACAGCTTGAGCTCACGCATCTTCTTCTCAGAGATGTAGTCGGGCACCATGCGCTTGGCGGTGCACTTCGCAGCCAGCTGGGTCAGGTAGAAGTACGGGGAATTCTCGTGAACGTTATCGTCCTCGAGCACGTAGATAAGCTTGGGGAATGCCGGGGTAATCCACACGCCAGCCTCGTTCTTAACGCCCTCGTAGCGCTGGCGAAGCGTCTCCTCCACGATCATGGCAAGGTCGTGCTTCTCCTGAGGCGTACGGGCCTCGTTGAGATACATAAAGACCGTCACGAACGGCGCCTGGCCATTCGTGGTCATAAGGGTCACGACCTGATACTGAATCGTCTGGACGCCGCGACGGATCTCGTCACGCAGACGGTCCTCAACGACCTCACGGACCTTCTCGGCAGACGCAGAGACGCCAAGCTCCTCGAGCTCGCGGGCAACCTCGCCGCGAATCTTCTGACGGCTCACCTCGACAAACGGAGCCAGGTGGGTCAGCGAAATCGACTGACCGCCATACTGGGAAGAGGCGACCTGGGCGATAATCTGCGTCGCGATATTGCAAGCAGTCGAAAAGCTGTGCGGCTTCTCGATCAGCGTGCCCGAGATAACGGTGCCATTCTGGAGCATATCCTCCAGGTTCACCAGGTCACAGTTATGCATGTGCTGGGCGAAGTAGTCCGAATCGTGGAAGTGAATCAGGCCCTCGTTGTGGGCATCCACGATCTCCTGGGGCAGCAGCACGCGCTGCGTCAGGTCCTTGGAAATCTCGCCGGCCATGTAGTCGCGCTGAACGGAGTTGACAGTCGGGTTCTTGTTGGAGTTCTCCTGCTTGACCTCTTCGTTATTGCACTCAATCAGCGACAGAATCTTGTCATCGGTCGTGTTCTTTTGGCGCTTCAGGCTCTGAACATAGCGGTAGATGATGTAGTGGCGAGCGACCTCGTAGCAGTCGAGACGCATAATCTCGTCCTCGACCAGATCCTGGATCTCCTCGACCGATACGGTGTGGCCGGCCTTCTCACATGCCTCGGCGACGTTTTGTGCCGCATAGATCACCTGGCGGTCGGTAAGGCGAGAGCCTTCCTCGACCTCCAAGTTTGCGGCGCGGATCGCATTGACGATCTTATCGATGTCAAAGGTAACCTCGGTGCCGCTGCGCTTGATGATCTTCATCCTCTTGCCTCTTTCGCATCGTAGCCTCATTGCGCTTCAGAGCCAAACGATGCCCGGCAGGGCTTACCCTGTCTTGCGGCGCCGTCGCGCAATCTGTGTTTTCGATAACCATAGGCCCTCATGCGGACAATCCTCGCAGCCAATCAAGGGGCTCAAAGATCCATCCAAATAATGGGGCGAATAAGGTTCTCGTTCTCTGTCCGCCATCTATCATACGACAAAGAGGCATCTATATCCTGTATTCTTTTTTTAGGTCAAACACAACATATAGTGTTTCAGCAGGTCAAAGCAATTGGTCAATTTGCAGACGCATTATAAATGAAGGCCTCTTGGCAGACTGCTAAAACGTTATCAACCCAACTACCTGCACAGCAGTTTTGAAACCCCCTCAACCGTGCCGCCGCCAAATAGCACCAAAACCAAGCTGCTCGCGCCAAAAGAATCCAAAAGATTGTCCTTGACCAACATGTTGCGGTCATGATGGGCCAGGACACATGCAATCTGCCGGCACCCCTACGGGATACAAAGACCATCGCGTACGGACCTTGGATCAATATTTGATGACTTATTTGGCGGCGCGCTTGGTGGCAAAAAACAAAACAGCCCAGAGACATAGCCTCTGGACTGCGAACATTTGGTGGGCGTTAGAAGATTTGAACTTCTGACCTCTTCCGTGTCAGGGAAGCGCTCTCCCCCTGAGCTAAACGCCCAAATGGAGCGGACAACGGGGCTCGAACCCGCGACCCCAACCTTGGCAAGGTTGTGCTCTACCAACTGAGCCATGTCCGCTTACGGGGATTAATCTTACGTGATGCCCGCATCCTATGCAAGAACTTTTTTTGAAAAGTTTTGCGACGCCCTCGCGAGCCTCGCGAAGACATCAGCCGCCGCGGAAGGTACAGGCAAACGCAAACTCTCCGCAAGAGGCACCTACATCTCACCGAGCAGGATCCAGGCAGAGCTGTCCTGCGCGAGCCTGCCGTCTGCAAGCGGTGATGAGGTGAGCAGGACCCTGCCCGCCGGCAGCTCCACGGGTGCTGCACCGAAGTTCGTCACACACGCCCAGCCGTTGTCGCGGCGATAGGCGATGACGCCGCCCTCGGCGCCCTCGGCGCCATCCGCAAGGCCGGTGCGCCCGTCAAGATTGAGCCACACAAGATCGTTGGCGCACCCGCGCAGCTTGCGCCGCAGCCAGAGGGCGTCACGATAGAGCGCAAGCATCGATGTCGGATCCGCTTCTTCCCTATCGGCAGCGTAATCGGAAAACCATGCAGGCTGCGGCAGATGGGGCGCCACATCGGCGTCCGCCGGCGAAAACCCAAACGATCCGCCCTGCGCGGGATCGTCCGCCGCCACCCACGGCAGGGGCACACGACAGCCGTCGCGCCCCTTCTCGCGCTTCGGTCCGTGCGTATTGGTCGAAGTGGGGTCTTCGAGTGCAGCCCACGGGATGTCAGCCACCTCAAAAAGGCCGAGCTCCTCACCCTGATACACGTATGCCGAGCCCGGAAGCGCCAGCTCAAGCAAAAGGGCCGCCCGCGCGCGGCGCTCGCCGAGTTCACGGTCCTCATCATAAGACGACCCGTCGCGTAAGAGCCAGTCGAGCGCAATCTGATGGTAGCGCGTTGCCTTGATTTGCGGCAGGGCATAGCGTGTCGCCACGCGCGGCACGTCGTGGTTGGAGAGTACCCAGGTCGAGGCGGAATCGGATTCGATGGCCGCCTTCATGCCCTCCTCGATTGCAGCGTGCATGTCATCATAGGTCCAAGTGGCCTTGGCGAACTCAAAGTTGAATGTCTGGCCAAGCTCGCTGGGACGCGCGTAGAGATACTGGCGCTCGGGCAGCACCCACGCCTCGGCAACGGCACTGCGCGGCGGATTATAGCGGTCGAACACGCGGCGCCACTCGCGATAGATCTCGTGGACCTCATTGCGGTCCCACAGCGGATGGGTGCCGTCGTCAACCATGTCATCGCCCTCGGCGAGATGCCACCGGTCGAGGTCATCGCGGTCGAGATCCTTGGCGAGACCCTGCGCCACATCAATGCGAAAGCCGTCGACGCCTCGATCGCTCCAAAACGCCAGGACATCGCAAAAGAACGCATGAACCTCGGGGCATGACCAGTCAAAGTCCGGCTGCTCGGGTGTAAACATGTGCAGATACCACTGACCGTCCGCAACACGCGTCCAGGCGGGGCCGCCAAAGTTGGCATTCCAATTGGTGGGAGGCAGCTCGCCATGCTCGCCGCGACCATCGCGGAAGATATAACGGGCGCGCTCGGGCGATCCGGGACCGGCGGCAAGAGCGGCTTTGAACCAGGGGTGCTGGTTGGATGAATGGTTGGGCACGATGTCGACGATGACCTTGATGCCGCGCGCGTGAGCCGCAGCGATCATGTCATCGAAGTCGTCAAGCGAGCCGAGACGTGGGTCGACATCGCAGTAGTCCGCCACATCATAGCCGCCATCGACAAGAGGCGATGGGTAAAACGGGCTCAGCCAGATGGCCTCGATACCCAGCCGCTCAAGATAGTCCATCTGCTGGGTAATGCCCGCGATATCGCCCAGACCCGAACCAGTCGAATCCTTAAACGAGCGCGGGTAGATCTGATAGATCGCGGCGTCGGACATCCATGAGCGCGAAGAGGACTTTTCTGTGGCCATGGGGTGTGTCTCCCTTGCAACGTGGTTTTGCGAGATGCCCACGATGATACGCCCAAAGCGGACATTCGCGGCAAACAACGCCACAGCCACGCCCCAAAACCCTCACTCCCACTCGGCTTCGAGCCCATGCGATGGATACGAAAAAGCCCGGCTACCGTAGTAGTCGGGCTGTTGCACTTGGAGCGGACAACGGGGCTCGAACCCGCGACCCCAACCTTGGCAAGGTTGTGCTCTACCAACTGAGCCATGTCCGCATATGTAAAACAAAACGGGCGCCGGAGCGCCCGGATGTTGCCTGGAGGCGAAGCCCGGATTCGAACCGGGGGTAAAGGCTTTGCAGGCCTCTGCCTTACCACTTGGCCACTTCGCCGAAAAAGGACCGCCTAAACGGTCCGGAAATGCAATGGAGCGGACAACGGGGCTCGAACCCGCGACCCCAACCTTGGCAAGGTTGTGCTCTACCAACTGAGCCATGTCCGCTTGCGGGTTATTAATTTACGCGAGTTATCCAAAAGACGCAAGTACTTTTTTCAAAAAAGTTGCTCAAAGCAAGTTCACGCAGGGAAATCATGTCAGCCCAAGGCGCTAAGCGCACGATTCCAATGCTGAGCTAAACAGCTTCACCATCCGAACGCGTGTGCCGGCACCATCCGTACGACGGGCAACCTCCACATTATCGACGAGCATGCGCATAAGTTTGATACCACGTCCGCGTTCCTCGGATGCCACCGGCTCGCTCGCCCCATCGATAGAATAGCCAGCGCCCCGATCAAGCACCTCGAGTACAACACGGTCCCCGTAGGCCTGAACTGTCAGGATGCAGCCGACACCGCCCGCATGGTCATACGCGTTACCCAATGCCTCCCCCAACGCCAATGCGACGTCATAACGCTCATCACGCCTCAGGGGAAGCGATTCGAGAAGCTCGGCCACACGGTGCCGATAATACGGGAGGTTCTCGATGCCTCGCTGCACTTCGATGCTCTTGCTCCATCGCGGCAGCTCTCCCACCGGAATGGCGGGAATCGATTCACGCGCCGAACCCGCAACATGAAGGATGTCGACAAGTCGGGCAATCTCCAAAAAGCGAATGACCTCATCGGAAGCGTTAACGAGCGAAAGCAGGCCCTCTCGCCTCATGAGCTCTCTGGCACGTGTAAGCAAAAACGCCAAACCCGTCGAGTCGATAAAGCCCACGGCTTGGCAATTGATGACAACACGACGCACGCCCCGGTCGATCAGATTATCCAACCGTGGACGCAGCACGGACACCGAGGCGATGTCGACATCACCCGGTGGCGTCAAAACCGCTATGTCATTCCACTCATTCATACGACCATGGTTCCCCAAAAGAGTTCACTCGATGCATACGTATCTGTAACTGCGAAGATTTTGCCCGTCAAGCGTCGCGATCTACGATCGACCTCGTAGAAATTCAAGGGAAACCAGCGCGATGTCATCGTCCAGCGCCGACTCGGTAAAGCGATCAAGCTCGCCCAAGACCTTACCGCAGATTCCCGATACGCCCTCACCCGAGACAGAAAGCAGAAGGTCACGAAGGCGCTGCTCGCCAAAGAAAGCACCCGAGCGATCACGTGCTTCGATTGTTCCGTCGGTATACATAAATAGCATGTCACCAGGAGCGAACGTAAACACGCCTGTCTCGTACACCATGCTCTCAAAGGCACCGATCACGCCCGATTGGCACCCAAGGAGCTCCACTTCTCCCCCTCGGGTTTCTCCGCCGCCAAGCGGCGTCGACAAGGGTCTAATGACCATAGTGGGAGGATGTCCCGCAGAGCAATAGGTAGCGCGACCCGCTTTAAGATCAATCTTGGCGATAAACGCCGTCACAAACGTCTCGACCCTCGAAAAGCCCATGAGCATGCTATTGAGCGAGCGGGCCATGCGGGCAGGCCCCGCACCCTCCCAGGCATAGGCCGTCAGCGCCGTCTTGACGAGCGCTGACATCGACGCCGCCTCGATTCCTTTGCCGGAAACATCGCCCAAAATCATTACAGCGCAATCATCGGGAAGACGGACAAGCGTATAGAAGTCACCGCCGACCAACGCCGAATTCGTTGCCGAAAGGTATACCGAATCGGTTGCGATGCCCGGAACGTCACCAAGCGAATTTCTCATGCCAATCTGAAGCGTCTGAGCGATATGGCGCTCCTCGCGCTTTTGAGATTCGCCTTCGTAGATCAGTTCAAAGTCATGCGCCAAGTGCACCAAGTAGTCATATTCAAGGTCATCAATCGGCTCTTGACTGCCATCACGAAGCAGCAGCGCGCGCGTCGTCGGGCCCTTCGCAACAGAAGCAGGAACAATCGCGTCGTTGCTGTGCTTGCCATCACCCTCAGAGCGCGGACGCCCCGCCTCGATGCCGGAGTCGACGTAGAGGCCCTGGCAAGGCAGGCCATGCGCCCTAAGCCAGCCTCCCATAGGCATCGATTCGTCAACGCGAGTTATACGGACGTGTTTGAGGTCCTCGGCACTCGTACCGCCCAAAACAGATGCTTCAAAGCCATCAGGGCCAGCTCCCAGACGTGCCGCTGGCGCCGTCGTAGAAAAGAAAAGCTTCTCGGGATCGTCCGGCAAAGCAACGCGACTGCCGCCTTCAAAATCTATGACATAGGAGTCCAGACTGGCGTCATACTCAACAGGGCAAAAATGGCAGTTGAGCATATTGCAGATCTCGGACGATATAGTCTGGGTAGCCGCGGCGGAATCGTCTAGAAAGGTAAACAACTCATCACGTAAGACATTGAGCGAGCGGCCAAGCTCGGCCGTGCGACGAGAGCGAAGACTCGATGCCATGCCGACCAGTTGGATAGACAGGTAATCGCAAATGACCTCAAGTACATTAACGTCATAGGCGAGCGGTGCCTGAGGGCGTTTCCAACCAACTTCCAGCACACCAAGGATCTGCGTACCGTAAAAAACGGGAAGACAGATCTCGCTGCGGTACGGAGGCATATCCTGCATGCGCAACAGGTGCTTAGAACGATTGTCCAAATCCATAAACATGCCAGAGGCGACACGATCGCCCTCAAGATCCTGCTGAATCGACAGACGGCAAGCGCGCGACTCGCGAAGCACGTACGTCGGGATGCCCGCGCCATACGGCATAAACTCGGGCAGGTAGCTGTCATGCAGCTCCTTGGAAACACCGCGAAGCTTAAAACCGCCGCTCTCAGAAAAATAGATGGCAGCACCCGAGGCGTCGAGGGTTCCTACAAGCTGGTTCAAAACGGTATCAAGCAAACTAGGCAGCTCATCGGAGCCCACCGTGCTCATAATGACCGAGAGCGTGCCAGAGAGACGCTTATTTGCCACTCTAAGCTCCGATAACGCACGCTTGAGTTGACGGTCGTGAGAATGCTGTTCCTCAATACTGTGAAGTGCCACCAGGACACGTGGCGCGCGGCGCCCAAAGATACGTGGAGGCGTTACGGAGCCTGCGCGAACCAAGACGGGAATAAAGGAGCCATCGCTCAGCTTGAGCATCAGTTCGCTTTCGGAGCCATCTGTTTCAAATGGCAGACGATGTTCCGTCGCACGTTCAAAAGCGGATGAGTACAGAACGTCTTTAACATCTCCACCGATGACGTCGGCGCGTTCCTCGCACATCAAACCAAGTAAGCGATTATTCACATGCAGAATGGTTCCGTCGAGCTCGCAGATGATGACAGCATCGCTCGTGATCTCGACTAGTTGGGCAACGTCTGCCCACTCGTTGCGTTCAAGCGTTTCCATCGTGGACCCCACCGTCTATCGGTAACAAAAAAGCCTCCGAAGAGGCTTCTCAAATGCGATGGTGTCGGAGGCGGGACTTGAACCCGCATGACCAAAAAGCGGTCACTAGCACCTCAAGCTAGCGCGTCTGCCAATTCCGCCACTCCGACATGCTATGTTGTTGATTCGCAGTTCGTTTTGTTGGACCCGCGCGTTCAACGAGGAAGATAATAACCTATGATTCGAGAGCTGTGCAAGCACTTTTTTGAAAAAAGTTTACGAATTTGTAAATGTGCAGATAGACGGACCAGTTCGGGCAGGAATGAGGCTGCTTTCCAACGCGTCCTCGGGCATGCGGCATTATTTTGATCCGCGCTTCGCGCTACAAAATAATGCCGCCCCCTGCGGAATGCGTTGGAAAGCAACCTCATTCCGGCCCTAGGGGTATGTACTCCAGGCACCGTTCTCAAACATGTTCTGGGGCTGATGCAAATTTGGTGGCTCGGCTTTGCCGAGCCCTTATATAAGGAGGCCGGAGCTAAAGCTCCGGCCTCACAAACTTTCCCATTAGATTAAGTGAGCGATCAAGGAATCGCACGTCCCACTGCCGAGTTAACGTAGGGCCCGCCCTGGTGTTACTTTTCAGAACACTCCGCAGGACGCAAGTAACCCCCGCCGCACGAAGTGCGCAGCGGGGGTTACTTGCATGTCCGAGGACGTTCTGAAAAGTAACACCAGGGCGGGCCCGGACGAAAACAACCGACTACAGGTCGATGTGCGATTCCTTGATCGGGAACGGCTCGGCGAAGTGGCAGGCGCAGCAGTGGCCCGGTGCGACTTCCTTAAACTCGGGGAGCTTCTCGGAGCAGATACCCTGCGCGATCGGGCAGCGGGTGTGGAAACGGCAACCGGTCGGCGGATCCAGCGGTGACGGCGGATCGCCGGCGAGAATGATGCGCTTACGGGTCTTCTGGATATCCGGATCGGGAACCGGCACGGCAGACAGCAGCGACTGCGTGTACGGATGGTGAGGCTCACTATAGAGCGTCTTCCAGTCCGAAACCTCGACCATCTTACCCAGATACATAACGGCAACGCGATCGGAGATGTGCTGCACGACGGACAGATCGTGCGCGATAAACAGATATGCGGTACCGAACTTGTCCTGCAGTTCCTTGAGCAGGTTCAGAACCTGGGCCTGAATGGACACATCCAGAGCGGAAACCGGCTCGTCGCAGATAATCAGCTTGGGCTTCAGCGCAAAAGCGCGGGCAATGCCGACACGCTGACGCTGGCCGCCGGAGAACTCATGGGGATAGCGGTTAATGTGCTCGGGGTTCAGACCGACAACGTCGAGAAGCTCGCGGACACGCTCAATGCGCTCCTCTTTGGTGCCCACGCCGTGAATGGTCATGGGCTCGGAGACGATCTCGCCGATGGTCATACGAGGATTGAGCGAAGCATAAGGATCCTGGAAGATAAACTGCATCTCGCGGCGCATGTCCTTGATCTCATGCTTGCTCATCTCGGCAACATCTTTGCCCTGGAAGAACACCTTACCGGCGGTCGGCTTGGTCAGACGCATGATGGTACGGCCCGTCGTGGACTTACCGCAACCAGACTCACCAACCAGACCAAAGGTCTCGCCAGGATAAATCTCAAAAGAGATGTCATTTACAGCAGAGACGACGCGCTTGGAAAAACGCTTGGCGAACATGCCGGACTCTGCGGGGAACTCCTTAGAGAGGTGCTCGACCTTCAGCAGCGGAGTGCGCTCGTTATTGTCTGCCATTTACGCCTCGCCTCCCTTCTTGGAATCCTTGCGCGTACGAGACGTCTCGGGAGCGTTCTTAAGGAACTCGGGGTCACCGGAATAATGGCACGCAGAATAGTGGCCAGACTCAGTGACAACGCGCTCAGGGCGCTGCTTACGGCACTTATCGGTTGCATAGGGGCAACGAGGCGAGAACACGCAGCCCTCGGGCAGGTTCATGAGCGAAGGCGGGTTGCCGTGAATCGGCGTAAGTGGCTTCTTCTCATCGATGGCCTGCTCCGGGATGGAGCGGATAAGGCCCCAGGTGTAGGGGTGGCGGCTCTCGTAGAAGATTTCCTCAGCAGTACCGAACTCGACGGGACGGCCGGCGTACATAACCATGATCTTATCGGCCATATCGGCGACGACGCCCAGGTCATGGGTAATCATGATGATGGCGTTGCCGTTCTTCTCCTGCATTTCCTGCATAAGCTCGATAATCTGAGCCTGAATGGTAACGTCCAGGGCAGTCGTGGGCTCGTCGGCAATCAGGATATCGGGATCGCAGGCAAGAGCCATAGCGATCATGACACGCTGACGCATACCGCCGGAGAACTGGTGCGGATACTCATTGACGCGCTTCTCGGGCTCGGGGATACCCACGAGGTCCAAAAGCTCGGTAGCGCGCTTGAGCGCCTCCTGCTTGGAGTAGCCACGGTGCAGACGAAGGCCCTCGCCCACCTGTTTGCCAATCTTATAGACCGGGTTCAAGGAGGTCATAGGATCCTGGAAGATCATCGCGATGTCGTTGCCACGAATGTGCTGCATCTCTTCCTCGGTCATCTCGAGGATGGAGCGGCCGCGATAGCGAACGTCACCGCCCTCGATCTTTCCCGGAGGCATCGAGATAAGGCCCATGATGGTCATGGCAGTCACGGACTTGCCAGAGCCGGACTCACCGACGACACCCAGGGTCTCGCCACGATCGAGCGTGTAGGAGACACCGTCGACAGCGCGAACGACGCCATCCTCGGTGTGGAAATACATCTTAAGGTCGTCGACCTCGAGCAGATGCTGGCCCTCGGGAACCGGCTGGTCCTTCAGGTCCACATAGTTCTTGTTCTTCTTCATCCTTATGCGTCCTTCATCTTGACGTCGAGGGCGTCGCGCAGACCGTCACCCAGCAGGGTGAAGGCGAGCACCGTCGAGAGAATTGCCAGACCGGGCATGATCATCATCCAGGGAGCGGTCAGAAGATACTGCTGACCGTCCTGAATCATGGAGCCCCACGAAGGCGTAGGCGGAATAACGCCCATGCCGAGGAAGGACAGAGCGGACTCGGTCAGAATGGCGCCACCAATGTTCATGGTCGCGTAGACCACGATGGAGGCGACGGAGTTCGGGAAGATGTGACGCACGACGATACGAGCATCAGATGCACCCATCGCGCGCGCTGCATCAACATAGTCGTTTTCCTTGACCGTCAAGATTGCAGAGCGGAAGACGCGCGCAATCGAAGGCCAGCCAAGAATGCCGATGGCGATAAAGACGTTCTGAAGACCACGGCCGATAACGGCGATCATGGCGACAACGAACAGCACGTACGGGAACGCCAGGAAGATGTCCGCACAGCGCATGATGATCGTATCCCAAATGCCGCCGTAGAAACCGGCCAGGGCGCCCATGACCAGACCGATCAATGTGGAGATGGCGGTGGCCATGATACCGACAGAAAGCGAAACGCGTGCACCGTAGATAACGCGGACGAGAATGTCGCGACCGAGGGCATCGGTGCCAAACGGGTGCTCGGCACACGGAGCCAGTAGCGATGTCTCGGCCATGGTGGTCGAATCGGAAGCCGTCGGCGAACCGAGCCAGGGCTTAGCCCACAGATCTGCGGTCAGGGCAACCACAACGACGATGATGATCCAGCAGACACCGATAACGGCGAGCTTGTTCTTACGAAGACGCTTAAAAGCGTCGCCCCACAGCGTGCGGGACTTGGCGGGAGCAGATGCGACCTTGGTGGCGGTAGCCTGCTCCTGAGACTGAGAATCAGTTTCCTGCATGAGACGTACCTCCCTTAGGCCTTATCCGACGGACCGCCAAGGCGGATGCGCGGGTCGAGGAATGCATAGCTAATGTCGACGAGCAGGTTGATCACCATGACGACGACGACGATGAGCGTAACGCCGCCCATAACGATGGGCCAGTCACGCATGCTAATGGCGCGATAGACCTCATAGCCGATACCGGGCCAGTTAAAGACCGTCTCGGTCAGGATGGCGCCCGAAAGCATGCCGCCAAAGTCGACACCAATATAGGTAACGACGGGGATGAGTGCATTCTTAAGCGCATGCTTAATGATGATCGCACGATTGGAGAGACCCTTGGCCTTTGCCGTACGGATGTAATCCTGGTTCATGACGTCAAGCAGCTGCGAGCGCATGATGCGCGCAGCATAAGCGGTCGAAACCGAAGCCAGCGTAATGGTCGGAAGCACATAGTGCATCCAATCCTGATACTGAGAGCTGGAACCGCCGGCACCCGAGATCGGCATGGAGATTGCACCGCCCGTGGCGTCCTTGAGGATGACGCCAAAGAACAGCTGCAGCAACATACCGAGCCAGAAGGCCGGGACCGCAACGAGGATCGACGTGGTGAGCGTTACCAAAATATCCCAGAAGGAATAACGCTTTACCGCCGAAATGATACCCGCACCGATACCCATAATTGCCTCGAGCACGATGGCGCACGCGGCAAGTTTGACCGTATACGGATACTTCTGGGCAAAGATATCCGTAACCGGCAGCTTGCGCTGATACGAATTGCCCAGATCGCCATGAAGCAGACCGTTCATGTAATACAAGTAACGGTCCACGAGCGACGTTTGAACGGGGTCGCCGTTCTCGTCAAGGATCGCGTTGCCGTCCTCGTCCGTCTGGACCAGGTGATAGCGGACGCGAAGCTGAAGCTCCACCTCGGGGGACAGAGCCTTGTCTCCACCGATCAGCTTGATCGGATCTCCCGGCACGATATTCTGGAGGGCGAACAGAATCAGCGTAACGCCCAAAAACACCGGGATGAACTGAAGCACACGTTTAACGATGTACTTACCCATACCACTCCCCTATCTAGGGATTAACCTAAATGGGATGCCGATCGCCAGACCGGCATCCCAAAATTACCATCAGCCAGTTTACCCCAGGTTAGGGAGAACTGTATGTTTCCCATGAGGTCTACGTAAATACTTGACCCTCACGGAAGCTGCAAACTCTTAGGCGAGCTCAGCGGTACCCAGATCGGCGTGCTTCTGCGGATCGACATAGAGGTGCTTGATGCGATCGGAGCCGGCGACAGTGTGCGTGTAGAACATAATCGGGATGACCGGGCAGTCGGCAGCGACCATTGCGTCGGCCTCCTGCATCTTGGCGACGCGCTCCTCATCGTCAACAATAGTACGAGCCTCGTCGACCTTGGCGTCGAACTCGGGGTTGCTGTAACCAGAGCGGTTGTCGCCACCGAGGGAGTCGGAGTGGAACAGCGGATACAGGAAGTTGTCCATGATCGGGTAGTCGGCAATCCAACCCAGACGACCGAACTGATAGTTAAAGTTCTGATACTGCTCGAGCAGGGCAGACCACTCGGGGGTATCGGAGACAGCGGTAACACCAACCTTGGCGAGGTCGCCGATGATGGACTCCATGATCTCCTTGTGACCGCCGTCCTGGTTGTAGGAAAGGGTCACGCTAATGCCACGATCGCCGTTAGCGCCAGCGGGAGCAACCTTGTCGAGGTACTCGTTAGCCTTGTCGACATCGTAGGCGCAGAACTCCCATGCGCCCTCCTTGTAGCCATCGATGCCCGGAGGAACAATGCCGTCGGCAGGGGTACGGGTACCCTTGAAGATGGTCTTGCAGATGGCCTCACGGTTGATGGCCAGGGAGATACCCCTACGCAGGTCGGCGTTGTTGAACGGCTCGGCCGTGGTGTTGCAGGTCAGATAGTACGTGGAAGGCTCGGCGCCGAGCAGCATGCGCTCGCCGTCTCCCATGGTGTAGCCGTCCTTGGACACGCCGCGATCCTTCTTGGCGGCATCAATCTGAGCGACGGGAACGTCGCAGACATCGAGGTTACCCGCCTGGAACTCCTTGTAAGCGGTCTCCATGTCCTTGATGACCTGGAAGTGGATGCCATCGATCTTGGCCTTGTCGCCATAGTAATCGTCGAACTTCTTGACGTTGATCTCCTGGCCATCCTCCCACTTGCCGTCCATCATGAACGGGCCGTTACCGACCGGGGCAAGGTAGAAGCTCTTGACATCGGACTCGGCGCACTCGGGAACCGGGGCCAGAGCCGGGTGAGAGGCGACGAAGGGGAAGTCGGCGTAAGCGGAAGCCAGCTTGACGACGAGGGTCTCATCGTCGGGGCAGGTAACACCGCTGAGCTCGGTAGCGTTACCGGCAAGCAGATCGTCATAGCCCTCGACCATGGAGAGGTGATAGGAGACCTCGGAAGGGCCGTACTCGGTAGCGACAGCCGACTTGGTGTTGACCAGACGCTCCCAACCGAGCTTGAAGGACTTGGAGGTAACGTCGTCACCGTTGTGGAACTTGGCCTTCTTGATCTTGAAGGTAAACTCGGTGGCGTCGTCGTTGGACTCAAAGGACTCGCAAGCCAGCGGAACAATCTCGCCCTTCTCGGCGTCGTAAGAGGTCAGAGCATCAAAGAGCTGGTACTCGACCTGAGTGCCCTGGTCCTCCTGGACATTGTAGGGGTCGATGCAGACCGGGTTGTTGATGTAGAAGTTCAGCTTCGAACCGGACTCAGAACCGGAAGCGTCGCCGCCCTTCTTGCCGCATGCGGCAAGAAAAGCCATGGAGCTCGCAGCAAGGGTACCGCCGACAAAGGCGCGACGACCCATAACGGGCTGGTGGAACATAGAATCAGCCATGCCATCCTCCTTATGAGATAGGACAAAGAAATGTTCAGTCGGACACATGTCGAGACAATCCGATCCGAACCATCAAAACGCCGCCCGTTGCTATGGCTGGTTATGCACAACGAACCAACGTTTCTCAATACAGTAGCGCATTTTATGCACGATTTGGGGCTAATTCCGGTCAACGGTCGAGAATTTCTTTAGTTGGGCGAAGTATGTGGGGATATTTTGGCTCTGTTACAAATATGTAAACAAAAAGGGTCCCGCACTTGCGGAACCCTTTTCAAGTATTTATGTGGCTCGTGCTTAGTAGCCGACGATACCCTGCGGGAAGAAGAACATGCACAGGACGACACACACGGCAAAAACGACGGCCATAATTACCGTCAGGCGATCGAGGTTCTGCTCCATGACGCCCGTGGCAGAGCTGGAGTTATACAGCGAGCTAGCGATCATATCCGAAACGCCGGTGCCCTTACCAGAGTGCATCAGGACGAGAATCGTCAGCGCCACGGCAGAGACAGCCCAAACGACAAACAGAAGAATCTGAAACGGACCCATAGATAAGCTCCTTAATAGAACAATTCAAACTCCAGTACTGTACCACAACCCCCAGCACTCCCCCATCAGCCATTTGGTGACGAGGTAGAAATAGCGCAAAAAAGAGGGTTGTCCGGTTGTGGACAACCCCCTTACTAGAAAACGGTATTTGTTTTCTATTAGGCCTCGGTGGCGAGTACGCGACCCGTCATCTCGGCGGAAGGCTCAATACCAGCCATGGTGAGCATGGTCGGAGCGATATCGGAAAGACGGCCGTCCTCGATACCGGTGAGCTGTGCCTTCTCATCAACGATGATGAACGGCACGCGGTTGGTGGTGTGAGCCGTGAACGGATGCTTGGAACCGTCGGAAGCAACGTCAAACATGTGATCGGCGTTGCCGTGATCGGCGGTAATCAGCGCAAAGCCGCCCTTAGCGAGAATCGCCGGGACAACCTTGGACAGGGCATCGTCAACAGCCTCGACGGCCTTAACGGCAGCGTCGAAGACACCGGTGTGACCAACCATGTCGCAGTTTGCGAAGTTCACGATGTAGAAATCAGCGCGATCCTCGTTGATGGCGGCGACAAGCTTCTCGGTAACCTCGGGAGCGCTCATCTCAGGTTGCAGGTCGTAGGTAGCGACCTTGGGAGAAGCGACGAGCACGCGCTCCTCGCCCTCCTTGGGCTCCTCGATGCCGCCGTTGAGGAAGAACGTCACGTGGGCGTACTTCTCGGTCTCGGCGGTGTGCAGCTGCTTCAGGCCATTGGCGGCGATAACGTCGGCCAGAACGTTCTCGGGGAACGTCTTGGGGAAGGCGACCTCGACGTCAAACGTCGGGTCGTACTCGGTCATCGTCACAAAGTGCGAAAGCTTGATCTGCTCGCGCTCAAAGCCGTCGAACTCCTTGTCCGTGAACACGCGAGTCATCTGACGAGCGCGGTCGGGACGGAAGTTGAAGAAGATGGCCGCGTCGCCCTCGTGGATGCCCTCGTTGTGGGCAGCGAAGGGCTCGACGAACTCGTCGCCGCGCGGATCCTTCTCGTAGTAGGCCTTGATACCGGCAACAGGGTCGGTATCGGCATCGGATGCGTTGACCATGACATCGTAGGCGCGCTGGATGCGCTCCCAACGGTTGTCGCGGTCCATGGCCCAATAACGGCCCGAGACGGTGGCAACGCGAGCGTCGCAACCGGTCTCCTCGGAGATCTTAGCCAGGAAGGCGCAGAACTCACTCATGTAACCGGCACCGGACTGCGGGTCAACGTCGCGACCATCCATGAAGGCGTGGACGCGAACGGTCTTGACACCGTGCTCGGCAGCCATCTTGACCAGAGCCTCGACGTGGCTCATATGAGAATGAACACCGCCAGGGCTCATAAGGCCCATGAGGTGGAGAGTCTTGCCGTCAGCCTTGACGTCGTCCATAGCCTTGACGAAGACCTCGTTCTTGGCGATGGAGCCGTCCTTGATGGCATTGTTGATGCGCGAAAGCTCCTGGAACACGATGCGGCCGGCACCGATGTTGAGGTGACCCACCTCGGAGTTGCCCATCTGGCCATCGGGAAGACCCACGTCCTCGCCCGAAGCGCCGAGCGTGGTGTGGGGGTACTTCTCGTACAGGCTATCGAGGAAGGGCGTCTTGGCAGCGGCGACGGCGTTCTCGCCATCGGCCGGAGCCAGGCCGCAACCATCCATGATGATCAGGAGTGCAGGAAGATGACGCTGTGCCATATGTCCTACTCGCCTGCCTTGACGACCATAGAGGCGAAGTCGGCAGCCTTGAGCGAAGCGCCGCCCACGAGGGCGCCGTCGACGTCGGGCTTGGCGACGAGCTCGGCGATGTTGCCGGGCTTGGCAGAGCCACCATAGAGAACGCGGATGCCGTCGGCGAGCTCCTCACCGAACATCTCCTTGAGGGTCTCACGGATAGCGCCGCAGACCTCCTGAGCGTCCTCGGCGGTAGCGGTCTTGCCGGTGCCGATGGCCCAGATGGGCTCGTAGGCGACGACGACCTGCTTGGGGCAAGTGATCTCGAGACCCTCGAGACCAGCCTTGACCTGGTTCACGACGTGCTCGACATAGGTGCCGGCCTCTCGGACCTCAAGGGACTCGCCGCAGCAGAAGACAGGAACAAGACCGGCGGCAACGAGGGCCTTGGCCTTCTTGTTCTGATCCTCGTCGGTCTCGTGGAAGTAATCACGACGCTCGGAGTGACCGATGATGCAGTAGGTGCAGCCAGCGGACTTGAGCATGTCGCAAGAAGACTCACCGGTGAAGGCACCCTTGGCCTCCCAGTACACGTTCTGTGCACCGAGGGCGATGGGGGCAGCCTGAATGCGGTCATGAACCGTGGTGATGTCGATGGTCGGAGGGCAGACGAGCACCTCGACGCCAGCCGGAACCTCGGGCAGAGCCTGAGCCAGCTCGTCGGCGAGCTTGGCGGCCTCGGCGACGTCGTTGTTCATCTTCCAGTTACCAGCGATAAGAAGGGTGCGATTAGGCATCGAGAAGCGCCTCCACTCCGGGCAGGGCCTTACCCTCGACGAGCTCCATGGAAGCGCCACCACCGGTAGAGATCCAGCTCATCTTGTCGGCCAGGTTGAACTTGTTGACGGCTGCGACAGAGTCGCCACCACCGATGATCGAGGTGCAATCAGCCTCGGCGACAGCCTCGGCGATAGCCTGGGTGCCGTGAGCGAAGTTATCGAACTCGAAGACGCCCATGGGGCCATTCCAGAACACAGTCTTGGCACCCTTGACAGCCTCGGCGTAGAGCTCCTCGGTCTTGGGGCCGATGTCCATACCCTCACGGTCGTCGGGGATAGCGTCGGAAGCGACAACCTCGGGGACAGCGTCCTCGCCAAAGTGATCGGCAACGCGGTTGTCGATGGGGAGCAGGATCTTGACGCCCTTCTCCTCGGCCTTCTTGAGCATCTCACCGGCGCGCTCGACCCAGTCCTCTTCCTTGAGGGACTGACCGACGGACAGGCCCTGAGCCAGGAAGAAGGTGTAGGCCATGCCGCCACCGATGATCAGGGTATCAGCGGAGTCGATGAGGTGATCGAGAACGCCGATCTTGGAGGAAACCTTGGAACCGCCGACGATGGCGACGAAGGGGCGCTCGGGCTCGGCGAAGATGCCGGTCAGCGTGTCGACCTCCTTCTCGAGCAGGAAGCCGGCGACGGCAGGCAGGTAAGCGGCGGGGCCCACGACGGAACCCTGGGCGCGGTGAGCGGTGCCGAAGGCGTCGAGAACGAAGATGTCGCCGTAGGAAGCGAGCTTCTTGGCGATCTCGGGATCGTTCTTCTTCTCGCGCTTATCGAAACGGACGTTCTCGAGAACGAGGACCTTGCCCGGCTCGACAGCCTCGACGGCCTTGGCGGCCTCCTCGCCGTAGGTGTCCTGGACGAAGCTGACGTCGAGACCGGAAAGCTCGGCGAGCTTGGCGGCAACCGGCTTGAGCGAAAGCTCGGGCTCGAAACCAGTGCCGGCAGGACGGCCAAGGTGGCTCATGAGGATGACGCGAGCGTTGTGCTCGACGAGATACTTGATGGTGGGAAGGGCAGCCTTGATGCGGGTGGTATCGCCCACGACGCCGTCCTTGATAGGCACATTGAAGTCAACGCGAACGAGAACGCGCTTGCCGTCGACATCGATGTCGCGGACGGTCTTCTTGGTAAAGGCCATGTTTGCTTCTACCTTTCGTACATGTGTGCACGTATGTGCGCACGGTTTCCAATAAAAAAGGACGCGACCCCAGAGCATAAGCCCTTAAAGGCCGCGCCCTTCTTTAGACGCTCAACGAGCTATTCGCTAAAAGCTAAATTAAGCAACGAACTTCTCGAAGTACTTGATGGTGCGGACCATCTGAGAGGTGTAGGAGTTCTCGTTGTCGTACCAAGAGGTGACCTGAACGAGGGTCTGGCCGTTGCCGAGATCAGAGCACATGGTCTGGGTGGCGTCGAAGATGGAGCCGTGGGTCTCGCCGACGATGTCGCGGGAGACGATCTGGTCCTCGTTGTAAGCGAAGGTATCGGGGATGGTCTCGGCGTAGGCCTTCATGGCAGCGTTGACCTCGTCGACGGTGACCTTCTTGTCAACGACGGCGTAGAGGTTGGTCAGCGAGCCGGTCGGCGTCGGGACGCGCTGGGCGGCACCGATGAGCTTGCCGTTGAGCTCGGGGAGAACCAGGCCGATGGCCTTGGCAGCGCCCGTGGTGTTCGGGACGATGTTCTCGGAGCAGGCGCGGGAGCGACGGAAGTTGCCCTTGCGCTGCGGGCCGTCGAGCGGCATCTGGTCGCCGGTGAAGGCGTGGATGGTGGTCATGATGCCGGAGACGATGGGAGCGAAGTCGTTCAGGCCCTTGGCCATCGGGGCGAGGCAGTTGGTGGTGCAGGAAGCAGCGGAGATGATGTTGTCCTCAGCGGTCAGCGTCTCATGGTTGACGTTGTACACGATGGTGGGCAGATCGCTGCCGGCCGGAGCGGAGATGACGACCTTCTTGGCGCCAGCGTTGATGTGGGCCTGAGCCTTAGCCTTGCTGGTGTAGAAGCCGGTGCACTCGAGAACGACGTCGACGTCGAGGTCGCCCCAAGGCAGGTTGTTGGCGTCGGCCTCCTTGTAGATCTTGATCTCCTTGCCGTCAACGGTGATGGAATCCTCGCCAGCGACGACCTCGTGATCGCGAGCATAGTTGCCCTGCGTGGAGTCGTACTTCAGCAGGTAAGCGAGCATATCGGGAGAGGTGAGGTCGTTGATAGCGACGATCTCGGAGCCCTCATGACCGAACATCTGACGGAAGGCCAGACGACCGATGCGACCGAAGCCGTTAATAGCAACCTTTACTGCCATTGTGTCTCCTTTCGTAAGGCCCCCGCAAGCTACAGCGCCTGCCGTTGAGGCCCACAAACTAACCACTCGCCTAATATACCTTTTTTTTGGCTTGAATTTCACGAGAATGCTCGAAATTGAAAATCAAATTTGCGTTAAAACGCTTTAACGTATAAAACAGCAGTTAAACCACCATAAAAGCTATTGCGTTAAACTACCCGCTTGCTTCAATGAGCTTTTCAAGGCGCAAAACACGGTGATACAAGGCCGACTTCGACAAAGGAGGGTCGGCCATTTCCCCCAAATCTCGCAGTGAGAGATCGGGGTAACGCTCGCGTAAGTCACAAAAAACTGCCAGAGCGTCCGGCAGCGTTTCGCGCAAACCGCGCCGATCAAGCTCATCGATGAGCGCAAGCTGATGTTGGGCGGCACCGGCACTTCTGGTCTGGTTGGCAAGCTCTGCGTTCACGCGACGATTCACGTCGTTCTTCACCAGCTTAACCGCGCGGGCCTCTTCAATCTCGGCAACGCTGCGCTTGGCGCCAATCAGCTGTAACAGACGTTTAATCTCCTCGGCACTCTTGATGTACACGGCATACGAGCCGCGACGCGCATTGACGCGGGCGTGAACTCCAATCTGCTCCAGAAGGTCGCAAAGTCCCTTTGCATACTCCTCGCCCTGAACCGCGATCTCCAAATGAAAATCGCCACGCGGGTCGGCAACAAAGCCTCCGGCAATCAGCGCACCGCGAATATAGGCGAGCCTGCAGCAAGGACGGGCGACGATGTGGCGCGGCACACCCGCGACGAGCCCTCCCCTACGGTCGAGAATGCCCAGCAGCACCAGAGCCTTATCCAAATCGGGCTGATCGGGCAAGGTGATGAGATAGTTTCGTACCTTGTGCAGAACCGACTTACGAACCGTGAATTCGGTCTTGAGCTTAAGGATACGATGCGTCAGCGCAATCATCGTGCGCGCCACAGCACCCGTCTCGGTCGCGACCGTCAAGCGGTACCGTCCCGAGCCCGCCAGCGAAAGCGTGCCGCTCACACGCGTTAGCGCAGCAAGCGTCGACAAATCGCAGTATTCGCATTCTGGTTCGCAGCGCGCAAGCTCGTCACGCACCTCAGCGGTAAACGACATGTAAACCTATGCCTTCGTGTTGGCACGCGACAGGTCACGGTGGGAGATGCTCACATGATACTGAGCACCCTCCAGGTAGCGGGCCGTGGCCTCGGCAATGGCGACGCTACGGTGCTGTCCGCCTGTGCAGCCGATAGCAATGGAAAGCTGCGGCTTGCCCTCTGCGATATAACCCGGCATGACCGTATCGAGCAGCTGGGTCCAGGCCTTCCAGAACTCCTGGGTCTTGGGGTGGTCCAAGACAAAATCGGAGACCTTCTTATCGAGACCGGTCATGGTGCGCATCTCGGGATCGTAGAAAGGATTGGGCAAGAAGCGAACATCGATCATGATATCCGCCTCGACGGGCATGCCATGCTTAAAGCCAAACGAGAACACGTGGACATCCATAAGCTGCTGGTCGGACAGCTCGGAAAAAGCCATGCGCAGCTTGTTGCGCAAGGCAGAAGTGCGCAAGCGGCTCGTGTCGATAATCATATCCGCTCGATCGCGAACGCCCTGCAGCTGCAGACGTTCACGCTGAATAGCGTCGGCCGTGGTCTCCCCCGGCTTTGCAATGGGATGGCGACGACGGTTTTCGCTATACCGGCGAATCAGCACCTCGTCAGACGCCTCGAGAAACACAATGTCGCAGCTCATCTCGCGCTCTTCCAGTGCGGCAACAGCATCGAGCAGTTCATCGAACAAGCCCTGGCTACGCAGGTCGCAGGTAACGGCAAGGTGCCTGCCCACGCCCGTATTGATGCCAACGAGCTCAGCAAGCTGGGCAATCAGGCGTGGGGGCAGGTTGTCGATACAAAAATAGCCCATGTCCTCAAACACATGCATGGCTTGCGTTCGGCCCGAGCCGGACATTCCGGTGATGATGACGATATCGGGGATACGCTCCGAGCGCTCCGCCGCATCCATGGCATCTCCCTTTTGCATGTGTGCCTCCTAAAATAAGCGCGGGACCCGGCCAGCGGATCCCGCGCGATCAATTGCCTTTATTGAGTATACCGCCCCAAGCGGATACAAGGCCCGTCTTACGCCTCAAGCGCAGCCTTGAACCAACTTGTAATACTCGTGGGGTGCGTGATAGCGGTGCCGACGACAACGGCCCACGCGCCGGCGTCGATTGCAGCGCGAGCCTCCTCGGGCGTATGCACGCGACCCTCGCAAATGATGGGAAGGCCGGGAAATTCCTCGGTCGCCTGACGCAGGAGCGGCAGGTCGGGGCCATCGGCCATGGTGCAGTCGATGGCGGCGACACCGTGAGAGAGTGTGGTGGATACCAGGTCGAAGCCCATATCAACCGCACGGCGAATGTCCTCGATGGTGGCACAATCCGCCATCAGGAGCACACCCTCCTCATGCAGCGGGCGGAAAGTATCCTCGACCGTCTTACCATCGGGGCGCGGACGATCGGTGGCGTCGATCGCCACGATATCGGCACCGGCAGCAACGCAGGCGCGAGCGTGACGCAGCGTCGGCGTGATGTAAACGCCCTCGTGCCCATCCTTCCACAGGCCGATAACAGGAACCTCACAGCGGCCCTTAATGGCGGCAATGTCGGCAAGGCCCTGGCAGCGAATGGCGGCGGCGCCGCCAAGCTCGCAAGCACGGGACATTTGAGCCATGGTCTCGGGTGTACGAAGCGGCTCGCCCATATACGCCTGAACGCTCACGACGAGCTTACCCTTCAGGGACTGGATCAAAGGATCGACGGTCATGTTCGACTCAACCTTTCTCAAAACAGCCTTCTGAGACACCGCACCTTGACGTTCAAACCGTCGCTCGCGTACCGAAGTACGCTTCGCTCCTCTTTCACGTCAATCTGCGGCACCTCAGAAGGCGCACTTGGTAGTTATATTTACTTCAACGACGCAAGAAGGTGTTCGGCAGCACCGATGAGCGGCGCGTCGCCCTCCAGAGAGCCGATGAGAATCGGCGTGTCCTGAAGCGGGTCGAGCGCCTGGCTGGCATAGCCCTCGTGCACCGAGTCCTTCCACGTCTGTGAACGCCAATCGGGACCTTGGTGAATCACGCCGCCCGAAAGCACGATGACCTCAGGGTCCAGGATGTTAGCGAGCGAGCCCAGGCTGGCGCCCAGCGCAAAGCCGGCGTCATGAATGACCTCGGTCGCCTTTGTGTCGCCTGCGCGGCACAGGTCGTTCACGTCACGGCCGACCGAAGGACGGCTGGGGTCGACGCGGCCAAAACGCTCATCGTACATGCGCCCGATTGATGTTCCGGAAGCAACCGACTCCAGATGGCCGGAACGCCCGCAGGCGCAGGGAATGCCAGCGGCAGCCGAGCACTCGATGTGGCCCATATGGCCGGCAGCACCATGGAAGCCCTGCATCACGCGGCCGTTCTCGACATATGCGCCACCGATGCCCGTACCGATGCCCAAACACAAGACGGAGAACTTGCCCTTGCCGACGCCCCAGTGGGCCTCGCCCAGAGCATGAGCCTGCACGTCGCCTACAACGGCAACGGGAAGGCCGAGGTCCTCGCGCAGACGCGGCCCCAACTGAACGCCGGACCAGCCGGGCATAATCTCATTGGCATACGCGATGGCGCCCGTCTTGGGGTCGACGACACCGGCAGCGCCGATGCCAACTCCGAGGACCTCGACATCGGGATTTGCTTCAAGAGCTGCCTTGATAGACGCCTCGATGCGCTGGAAGACCGCTTCGCCACCCTCCTGGGCCTCGGTGGGAACCTCAGCCTCAAAAACGGGATGGGGCACACCGCCGTCAGCCGGGTACTCCATGATGGCAGTCGCGATCTTAGTTCCGCCGATATCGACAGAGCAGACGTACTTGTTCTCCATGTCGTTCTCCTTCGGAGATAAAAAACAACTACAGGAAATGAAGGCGGTGTTATCGCCGCAACATGGTAAAGGTTTCCCAGGTGCCCGAGGTTGGGGTGAAAGTGGTCGGGCGTTGACCTAATGGGTCACGCCCGACCACTTGAGCCCCAAGATCGGGTGCCTGGGGAAGCTTTACAGGAGACCGTTGTCCTGGAGGACCTTCTTAATCGCCTCGACGTTCTCACCGGTCATGGCCTTCACCGGGCGCGGCATGGTCGGGCTGTCGAAGATGCCCATGAGGTTCATAGCGGTCTTGAAGGCGCCGACGCCACCGGCATAGCCCTGGACGCCCGAGGTGACATCCCAGATGTGCGAAATCTCATTGAGGCGATCCTGCTCGGCCTTGACGGTAGCCCAGTCACCAGCCTGAGCGGCCTTCCACTGACGAACGTAGCCCTCGGGCTCAACGTTGGCGAGGCCCGGAACGGAACCGTCGGCGCCACCGAGATAGGCACCGTCGACGACGACCTCATGGCCGGTAAGGATGCTCATCGGATGGCCGTTCTTCTCGTTCTCCTGAATGAGGTAGCGGAACGAGATGTCATCGCCCGAGGAATCCTTGACGCCAGCCAGGACGCCCTCGGCGCCGAGCTTAGCAAGGAGCTTCCAGGGGAGCTTGGTGTGGACGCACACGGGGATGTCGTAGGCGAAGATGGGCAGGTCGAGTTCCTCGTGAAGGATGCGGAAGTGCTCCTCGACCTCGGTCATGCCCTGCAGGGCATAGAACGGGCAGGTGGCGACGAGCGCATCGGCGCCCAGCTCCTGAGCGACCTTGCCGTGCTCGATCATGCGCTCGGTCTCGGTGTCGATGATGCCGACCAGAACGGGAACGCGGTGGTCGACGATACGGACGGCCTCTGCGACAATCTGGCGACGGCGCTCGTCGGTGGAGAAGACGACCTCGCCCGAGGAGCCCAGGAAGAACAGGCCATCGACGCCGGCATCGATCATGCGGTTGATGCTGCGCTCAAAGGAGGCAACGTCGAGCTGGTGGTCTTCGGTATCGGGAACAACGACGGGAGGGATAACGCCGGTGAATTTCTGAGTTGCCACAAGAATCTCCTTAGTTGTCTGGCGGGCAGCCCTATGCCGCCCACTCTTGTTGGCGGTGTCCAGGCCGTCTAGGCCAAAGAACACGAATAGAACGTTTGGTTAAAGAAGTCGACGACTTCGTTTTCGAACGCATTGATGCGCTCGTGAGCGTATTTGGCATAGATGATATGCCTCCGGTCACACTCAAGACCGTTGAATACGGCAAACTGGCCCTTGGGATCACTCACGGTATCCATGAGCGATGTGCCCATGAGCACCGAGCCACGAACCCGAGGCGACAGCGTCTCGAGACCGCTGGGAAGCGGATTGGCAAGCGCCGTGCAGGCAAGGCCCCGCTCGTCCAGAGCAGAAACCGCCAGCGCGACACCGCCGCCAAGGCCCTCGCCCCATGCAAAGATGCGGTCGGGATCCATGCCATCAAGGTTGCGCGCAACCTTCGCCAACGCGCAGCCCCAACGGACACGCTCGACAAAAGCAGGCGAGGTAATCCCCTGCTGCAGATCGCTGGATCCAATAGTCTCATCGTCCAGCGCAAGCACGGCATATCCCATGGCGGCAAACCGCGTCATGTGATGCCATCCCCGCACGGGTCGGTCGATGTCATGGAACATCAGACACAGCGGAACAAGCTCGGATCTTCGGGCGCAACCAGAGGGCTCAATCAAACGGCCGTGCACGACATACCCGCCGAGCTCAAAGGAAACCTCGGAGTAGCGCGCGCACGGATTTGCGAAATCAATCGCCGTAACGGTCAGCCCGCAAACCTCAAGGTCCGAAGCGGCTGTCTCCAACTCGGAAACATCCACAGAAGCATCGCCACGCCAATCCCGGAAATCAGAGAGACTTGACGAAACCGTTCCAGGAATTCCCACGAGCCCGGGGACTATCAGCTCGTCAACATTGCTCTCGCACTTAGACATGAGCCTCCCCTCCCTCACAGAAAAACGGAATGATCAGATCGTCAAAATCCTGAATCTCCTCGTGGCCAAAGCCTTCAAAGAACTCATGACGCTTGTCGCAGGACAGGTTGTTGTACACCGCAAACTGCGTTGCCGGCGGACAGACGATATCGGCCGTGCCCGTGCCAAACAGCACGGGGCACTTGACCATGGGGGCAAAATTCTTGGAATCGAAGTACGCCAGCTTGGCATAGGCTTCCTCGATACGAGTCGAGTCCTCGTCAAACCAACGCGACCAATAGCGCAGACCCTCGTAGGCAATATCGTCGGCGTCCAGATCCCAAACCAGGCGGAAGTCCGATAAGAAGGGATAGAGGATGGCGGCGCGATTGATAAGCTCGCTGTTAAGCGCGCAGGTTGCAATACCCAAACCGCCGCCCTGCGATGCGCCGTTCACATACACGCAGGTAAGATCGATGCCCTCGAGCTCGCGAACGATACGGCACAGAATGCGGATATCCTGATGTAGGCGGACATAGTAGAGGTTGGCCGGGTCGCCGTCGATACCGGCGACGATATGGCCCGCGACCGTCGTGCCCTCAAATCCACCAATGTCCTCGGAGGGGCCTCCTTGGCCAGGACAATCGAGAGCAATGAGCGCCATGCCCATGCCCGCAAACGACGCCTGCTCAAACCAGCTGCGGCTCGCACCCGGATACCCATGGAACTGAAGTACCAATGGCACAAGCTCGTCCGAGACGGGTTTAAGGTACTTGGCATGCAGGCGTGCACCACACATGCCGGTATACCAGAGGTCGAAAAACCGACAGGTCGCGGAATCCGCAACCGAAGCCGCCTCAATCGCGTAGTCGAGCTCGACGGCGTCGGCCTCGGCCATGCGGTCCTTCCAAAAGAGATCGAAATCCGATGGACGGGGCATAGCGCCTCGATATTCACCAAATTGCTGTTGTAGCTCCTGAGCACTTGGCATGGCTCGTGAACCCAACCTTTCGAAATCGCAACGGAGGTGCGCCCGGCAAGGGAACCGGGCGCACGGGAGGGAAAGCGAGGCTACTCGCCGAGCTTGGGATGCAGCAGCGACGGCGCAGCGCCGAGCAGCATCTTGGTGTAGGGGTCCTGAGGGTGCTGGAAAACCTGCTTGGCCTCGCCCTGCTCAACGATCTTGCCGCCATTCATAACGATGATGTCGTCAGAGATATAGCGGACCGTCTGGATGTCATGGCTGATGAACACCATGGCCAGGCCGAGTTCCTTCTTAAGGTCGGTCAGCAGGTTCAGAATCTGCGCGCGGACCGAAACGTCCAGAGCCGAGGTGGGCTCGTCGGCGATGATGGCATCGGGGTTCAGCGACAGGGCACGCGCGATAGCCACGCGCTGGCGCTGGCCGCCCGAAAGCTGGCCGGGAAGAACCTCGGCGGCAGAACTGGGCAGACCGGTGAGCTCCAAGAGTTCCTTGACGCGCTTCTCCTGCTCGGCCTCGGTGCCCAGGTTGTGGACGCGCATGGGATCGAGCAGCTGCTCGCGAACGACCATGCGGGGGTTGAGCGCCGTCGCGGGGTTCTGGAACACGACCGAGATGACGCGGCCCATGTGACGACGGTCCTCGGCGGTACGCTTGGTGACGTCCTTGCCCTTAAAGTAGACCTTGCCGCTCGTGGGGGCTTGCAGGCCGCACATGACGTTAGCCGTGGTGGACTTTCCGCAACCGGACTCGCCGACGATGCCGATGGTCTGTCCGGGCATGAGCTTAATCGTTACACCCTGGACGGCGTGAACCAGGTTGGGGTGCAGAATCGAGCCGGTACGGGTCCTAAAGGTGACGTGGACGTCATCAAGGAAGATGATCGGCTCGACGCCGTTGACTGCGGTCTCGCTCATCTACATCACCTCCGCGTGAGGGGTCAAACCATTTGCCTTGAGCACCTCGTCGGGGAGCTCGGAATAGAAGTGCTCGGTGCCGGGCACGCGCTTGAAGACCGGACGGGTGTCCAGGCCAATGCGCGGATGGCTCGAGCGGGGCGCGAAGCGGTCGCCCTTGGGGAAATCGCGCGGGCTCGGAACGGCGCCGGGCACCTGGTGCAGGCGGCCCGAACCGCTCTCGATGGACAGGACGGAACCCAGAAGGCCGCGGGTGTACTCGTGAATCGGGTTGGTGAGCAGCTCCTTAGTGGGCGCCTGCTCGATAACCTGACCGGCGTACATAACCGTGATGTTATGGGCAACCTCGGCGACCAGAGCCAGGTCGTGCGAAACGAAGATCATGGCAAAGCCGAGCTTGGCCTGAAGGTCGTTGAGCAGCTTTATGACCTGCTTCTGGACGGTAACGTCCAGAGCGGTCGTGGGCTCGTCGCAGATGACCAGCTTAGGGTCGCGGGTAAGGGCCATAGCAATCAGAACGCGCTGACGCTGACCACCGGAAAGCTCGTGCGGATAACTCTCGAGCGTACGCTTGGGGTCGAGGCCCACGAGCTCCAGGAGCTCCTCGGCGCTACGGGTGCCGCCACGCTTGGTGAGCTGCTTCATCTGGGCGGAAATGAGCATGGAGGGGTTGAGCGAGGACAGGGCGTCCTGATAGACCATGGCGATATCGGTACCGCGCAGGCCGAACCACTCTTTCTTGCTCATCTTGAGAAGGTCGCGGCCCTCCCAGAGAACCTCACCGGAAAGATGCTCGTCATCGTCGGTCAGGCCCATGATGGCCAGCGTGGTGATGGACTTACCGCAGCCGGACTCGCCTACCAGGCCCATGGTCTGGCCGGGACGGACGTCAAAGTTAACGTGGTCGACGACGTTGATATCACCGTGGTGCTCAAACTGAATGCAGAAATCGCGGACCGAAAGAATCGGCTCAACGGACTCATCGGGCACATGGCGGTCGCTACGCTTGAGTTCGACATCGCGCAGGGCGCCAAGACGGGCGGACAGGGACTGAGCCTGCTCCTTGTAGGCGCGAACGGGGTCGGAGACCAGCAGGTCGGCCTCGCGGCGCTTGGAGGAATCGGTCGGGTCCAGGGCGGCGGAGGGAGCAGCGGCCATGGCGTCGGTAATGCCCTCGGAGAGGATGTTGAGCGCCAGGCAGGTGATCATGATGGCCAGGCCCGGGAACAGTGCCTGCCACCAACGGCCAGCGAGCACGCCACCGCGAGCGTCGGCGAGAATGTTGCCCCAGGTAGCGGTGGGCTCCTGGATGCCGGCGCCGATGAAGGTCAGCGAGGCCTCGAAGATGATGGCGTCGGCGACCAGGGTAACGGTAAAGACCATAATCGGAGCGATGCAGTTGCGCAGAACATGCTTGATCAGAATCCACGGAGCCTTGGCGCCGGACACGATGACCGCGCGGACATAGTCCTCACCGTACTCGGACACGATGTTGGCGCGCACGATACGGGCGATCTGCGGGGTGTACATAAAGCCGATCGCAAAGATGATCGACGGCACGGAATTGCCCAGGATGGAAACGAAAACGGCTGCGAGGGCGATACCCGGGATGGACATGATGATGTCCAGGATACGCATGATCGTCTCAGAGATAGACTTGCGCGAAACCGCTGCAAGAGCGCCGACAACGGAACCACAGACCAAAGCCATAGCGGTAGCACCAAAGCCGATGATCAGCGAGTAACGTCCGCCGTAGAGCATGCGCGAAAGGATGTCGCGGCCCTTGTCGTCGGTACCGAAGATAAACCCGTTGCCAGGAGCCTGGCGAGCCGTAAAGATCTCAACCGGACTATAGGGGGCAAGCAGGGGAGCAAGGATCGCAGTCAGGGCGACCAGCACCAGCACGACGGCGGCAATCTTAGAAGACAGCGTCATCTTCTTCCAGCCACCGAGCTTGAGCCCCTTGGAGGCAGCCTTCTCGAGCTGCTCGGTTTGCTTCTCTCGAATCTTTACCATAATCTACACCGTCCTGATGCGCGGGTTGATGAGCAGGTAGAGCATGTCAACCACGATGTTGATGATGATGAAGGCAAGAGCAACGACGATAACGACGCCCTGAACCAGGTTCGCCTCGTTGCCCTGAACGCCCTGCAGAATCGCGGTGCCCATGCCGGGGAGGTTGAAGATAACCTCGATGACGACGGCGCCGCCCATGAGGTAGCCGATCTTAAGACCGAGGGTGGTGACCGGGGTGATCAGCGCATTGCGAAGAACGTTGATGCCGACGACGACCTTCTCGGGAACGCCGGCGCCGCGAGCCATACGGACATAGTCCTTGTCGAGCTCCTCGACCATGGCGGTACGCACGATACGAGTCATCTGACCCGTCAGCGGAAATGCCAAGGCGATAGCGGGCATGATCATACGTCCCAGATAGCCAACCGGATTCGTGGTGAAGTGAGGCAGAGCACCCGATGCCGGGAGCACCTTAAGGTAGGAAGAGAACAGCAGGATCAACAGAACGGCAAGCCAGAACGACGGGGTTGCCAAGCCGGCGATGGAAAAGACGCGGATCACTTGGTCCGGCCATTTGTCGCGATAGAGTGCCGCGATGACGCCGAGCAAAAACGAAACGACCGCACCGATGGCAAGACCGATGAAGGTCAGCTGCATCGTGACGGGCAGGGCCGTGGAGATGCGCTTGGCAACGGAGTTGCGAGCAGCACCATAGGTGCCCATGTCGCCATGAATCAAATCGCCCATATAGCGCACGTAGCGCACGGGCCAGGGGTCGTCCAGACCATACTTCTCATGGTACTCGGCAACCGCCTCGGGCGAGGCACCGTCACCCAACGCCGTGTAGGCGGGGTCGGTCTTGGAGAACGACATAAGGAAGAACACCAGGACGGTGACGCCCAATGCCATGATCGGCAGCGCCACAAGACGCCTTCCAATCAAACGTAGCAAGTTGTTCACGTTCTCTCCCCTTTCTTTTGTCGGTAGGACCAACTGGTATATGAGTACGGATACTCATTACAAGACCCGAGCGACATCGTTGCCGCCCGGGTCTTTGTTTCAACTATGAGGATACGGTCCCAACGGCCGACATCCTGCATACAGACTCAAGCGAGTCTTACGCCTTGACGGTCGCGACGCCCCTGAAGGACATGCTCGTCGTGCCGATGCCCTTGAAGCCATCGAGGGCCTCGCCGTTGGGCGCAGTGGACGGATCGTCCCAGGAAGCGGAGACGGTCTTGACGTGGACAACGGGGTACAGAACGGCGTTGTCGGCGATGATGTCGAAGCACTCGTTCCACTTCTTCTGCTGCTCGTCGCCCTCGGCGGCAAGAGCCTCGTCCATGAGACCGTGGAGCTTCTGCCACTCAGCGGACTCCTTCCACGGGCAACGGGTCTGCATCCAGACATTGTCGCCGTACCACCAGTTGAGCAGCAGGTCGGGATCGGCGCCGAAGCAGGAAGGATCGCCAGGGGCAAGGAGGATATCGTAGGCCTCGCCGCCGTCGATGGCAGCGTAGGTGGCCGGCGAGGTATCGGTCTGGATAGTCACATCGAAGCCGAGAGCGTCGAGGTCGTTCTTGACCTGGGCGGCCATGCCCTTAATCTGCTCGTTGTCGGTGGTGCGCAGGGTGATGGCACCCGGGGTGATGCCGGACTCCTCGATGAGCTTCTTTGCCTTCTTGGCGTCGGTCTTGTACACCGTGGAAGCCTCATGATAGTTGGTGAAGCTCTTGGGCAGGTAGCAGCTGGCAGCGGTGGCAAGGCCGGCGAAGGTGTTGCTGACCATCTTCTCGGTGTCGAGCGCATACATAACAGCCTGACGGACCTTGACGTCGTTCCAAGGCTCCTTGGCGACGTTGAACATGATGAAGCGGGTGCCGAAACCCTGAACGTTATCGATCTTGCAGCCGGCGCTCTCGAGCTGGTCGACGGCGTCAGCGGTAACGAGCTCCATAACGAGCGTGGAGCCCTCCTGCTGAGCGGTAACGCGAGCGGTGGGGTCGGTCAGGATGCTGTACTGGATCTTCTTATCCTCGGCAGCATACTCACCGTTGTACTCGGGGTTGGGAACCAGGGTGATCTCGGTATCGGAGATAGAGTCGTACATCCAGGGGCCGGAGCCGATCGGCTGCTTGGCGCGATCCTCCTCGGTCTGGGTGGCCGGGGTAACGCGGATGATGGCAAGACGATCCTTGAGCAGGGAGAAGTTGGGGACCTTGGTCTTGACCGTCACGGTGCTGGCGTCCTTAGCCTCGATGGACTCGAAGGGCTGGAAGAACGGAGCGTAGGTGGCGGAAGCGGCGCAAGCGGTGTAGGAAGCGACGACGTCGTCAGCAGTGACCTCAGTACCATCGGAGAACTTGGCGCCCTTGCGGATGGTGACCTCGAAAGTGGTGTCGTCCACAGACTTGGGATCGTCGGTGGCGAGCTCGTTGAAGGTGCTGTAGTCGTGGTAATCGATGCCGTAAAGGCCCTCGACGACATGCCAGTTAGCGCCCAGGCCAACAGCGGAGCCGGTGCTGGCGGGGTCGAAGCTGGACGGAGCGTAAGCGGAACCAGCGGTAATCACGCCGCCGCCACGGTTAGCGGAATCGGTGGAGCTGGCAGCGGAGCCAGAATCGGAGCTGCCACCGCAGCCGGTGAGACCAAGGCCGGCGACAGCAGCGACGCTGCCAGTGAGGCCGAGGAACGAACGCCTGGACATACCCTTGTTGATGATGGCCATGTCTTCTCCTATCAATAGAGAATCTTACCCGGGAGCACCTAGACTTGCCCCCGCGCAACTTGCGGACGATATATACCTTACCTACCGACAAACCCAACTTGGGTGCCGCGCTCGGCGACCGATACATACATACGCTTGAACGGTATTTACTACCGTTCACCGAATTCATTGACAAACGATTCGACAGACAGTATGTATCGACGAGGTGAGATATCAGTCTTCGTCAACCCGCAGGATAGCAGGGCTATTCACCATGGCTAGTCAAACGTTTTAGCGTTAATAAAACCCGAAATCAGCAGGTAATCGCCGCGAAATAAATGATTGAAAATCAGCCAATCATGTATATCAGTTGTTTAGAAGCGCGTTTAGTTTTCGGAACGGCTGGCCGATGCCTGGGCGCGCTCGGCATTCCATGCAACAAGTGCCTCGTGGACCGCTTTGGCGACATCGGCCGGAACGCCTCGAACTTCCGCAATCTCCTGCTCGCTTGCCGCGCGCAAACGCTTCATCGAGCCAAAATGGCGCATAATGGCACGTTTTCTGGTGGGTCCCACGCCCGGAACGTCGTCAAGCACCGAAACCGTCATAGCCTTATCGCGCAACTCGCGATGGAACGTAATCGCAAATCGGTGGGATTCATCGCGAACCTGCTTGATCAGATAAAGCGAAGCGGAGCCGGTCGGCAGCACGACGGGGGTCTCGTCCCACGGCACGAAAACTTCCTCATCGGCCTTTGCCAAGCCACAAACTGGTATATCGAGGCCAAGCGCCTCAAGTTGCTTAATTGCAGCGGTCAATTGCGGCTTGCCGCCATCGACAACGAGCAAATCGGGGCGCGAGCCAAAGCGCTCGTCCGCCATGCGCTCGGGAGCATAGCGACGCCCCAGAACCTCGGACATCGATACGAAGTCGTTCGCCTCGTCCAATTCGGCCTGAATTTTAAAGCGACGATACTGGCCCTTGTCGGCACGGCCGTTGGTAAATACCACCATCGAAGCGACGGTAAAGGTGCCGTGCAACGTCGAGATATCGAAGCACTCGATGCGCAACGGCGGCGCAGGCAGCGCCAGCGCGCTTTCGAGCTCCAGGAGCGCCTGATTAGTGCGATCGTCAGCATACCCCGTGCGCATCATGTAGCGCATGAGGGCATGGCGCGCATTTTTGGAAGCCATATCGAGCAGGCGGTGCTTTTCGCCGCGCTGCGGCCTATGGAGATGGCAAGAGCGTTCGCGCTTGCCCGCAAGCCACTCCCCCAACGCTTCGGCGTCCTCAAGCTCGACAGAGAGATTGATCTCGGCTGGAATATCAGCCGTCTCGTCGTAATAGCGCTTAAGAAAGCCCGATTGAAGCTCTTCCTCGTCGACATCCAGGCCTTTATCGAGGATGAACTCACAAGTTCGAACCGTTCGGCCCTCGCGAACGACAAAGACACAGGCGGCAGAGATAGTCTCTTCGCGATAGAAGCCGATGACGTCGATATCGACGCTCGATGGAAAAACGACCTGTTGGCGATCGTCCAGGCCCCTAATGACTTCCAGGCGACGCTTGACGCGCGCCGCACGCTCAAAATCGAGCGTCTCGGCTGCCTCCGTCATCTCGGACGTAAGCTCGTCAACGACATCCTTGCGATGGCCCGACAAGAAACGTTCGACACGTTTGACGTTCTTGGCATAGTCGGCAGGGGAAATCGCGCCGATGCATGCGCCCGGCCCGCGCCCGACATGGTAGTCAAAGCAGGGACGCCCGTTTTGCGCGCAAATCATATTGACGATGTCTTCTTCGCCCTTATGAGATTCGACGATGCGGCGGCAGCGGCGCCATTCCGCACAGGATGCCGAGCAAATAGGAATAACCTTGCGTAGCGTATCGATGGTCTCACGCGCCGCACGGCTATCGGTATAGGGGCCAAAATAGCGCGTTCCCGGTTTATGACGCTCTCGCGTGTATTTAATAGCCGGAAACAAGTCGCTCTTGGTAATGGCGATAAAGGGATAGCTTTTATCGTCTTTGAGATCGACGTTAAAGTACGGATGGTACTGGCCAATCAGATTGCGCTCGAGCACCAATGCCTCGTGCTCGGTCTCCACCACGATATAGTCGAAGCTCGCCACCAGCTGCATCATGAGCGGGATCTTTTGACGCTCGTCCTGCAGCGTCACGTATTGACGCATACGGGCACGCAGGTTTTTTGCCTTGCCCACATAGATGACATCACCCTTGGCATCTTTCCAAAGGTAGCAGCCGGGTTGCGTGGGAACGCGCGAAACCTGCTCGGCAAGTGTTGGAATGTTGTCGTGACCTGCCACGCGCACCTACTTGCGACGAAGCAGCGCCGAGACCTCGGGCATCTTAAAGACGAAGGCAAGACCAAAAGTTACAGCGAGCGAGACGACACCTGCAACACAAACGTAGCCCAGGGTAATGAGGATCGAGCTGCCAAGCGCTCCGACAAAGTGCTCAAGTGCCCACATGACGCCGGCGCCCGCGGCAGCGCCCAAGCCACCGAACAGTAGGCCGAAGAAACCGCCATGCAGGATAGACTTGACCTGAAGGCCATGCAGACGACGGCGCAGCCACCACAGTGAGCATCCGACCAAGACCACGTAGTCAACGACGTACGAAAGCGCAATTGCCGGCATACCGTAGCCCAGCACCACGCCAAACAGCAGCACCGAACCGGCCTGGCCGATAGCGGAGTACAGGCAATAGCGGCTATAAGGTTTCATATCGAGCAGGGCCGAGAAGCTCTTCTGCATCAGCACGACCACGCCGTAGAGCGGCAGGGAAAGTGCCAGATAGATAAGGAACTCCGACACCAGCGCCACACCGGATTCATCGAACTTGCCGGCGCAGTAGATCATGTTGAGCGGACGGGCGAAGACGATCAGATACATCGCAAACGGAATCAGGAAGAAGAGCATCTGGGCGACACCGCGCGAAATGCCCGTGCGGACGCTGTCGTAATCCTTCTCCTGCGCATCGTGAGAGAGTTCGGTATAGAGTGCCGTCGAAAGCGAGGCGGCGATCAGCGCATAGGGCAATGTGTACCACAGGCGCGCATATGCGATGACGGAAGGGCCGGTCTCGGGCTGCACCACCAGCGCGGCGGCATTGGTAATGGAGGTCGAGACAAACATGCACACCGTGGCGAGCAGCGTCGGGATACCAAGCGCGATCGTCTGTCGCAGCGCGGGATCCTTAAAGTCGATATGGATATGAGGATGCACGCCATGCTTGCCAAGCGCGGGAATCTGGCAGGCCATCTGGACAAAGACGCCGAGGGTCGTACCAGCTGCGATCAAGATAATACCGGCCTGCTCGCCAAATTGTGCAGACATGGGAGCAAAGCCCATAAAGCTGGCGATGACGATGACATTGTTGAGAACCGGTGCAAACGTCGACCAGAAGTAGTCGCGGTGTGCGTTGAGAACGCCCGAGAACACCGAGCCCAAGCCATAAAACAGAATTTGAATAGCAAAGAAGCGGAACATGAACGCAGCGGTATCCATGCTGCCGCCATCGCCCGAAAGGAACGACTGCGTCCAAATAAAGCCGGGAGCAAACACGGTGCCCAGCAGCGAGATACCGCCCAGCAGCAGAAGCAGAATACCAAGCAGGTTGCCGACATACTCGTTCGATGCCTCGCGACCCTGCTCGCGCCTCACACCCATATACACTGGCAAAAACGCCGTAACGAGCATGCCGCCCATCACGAGCTCGTAGAGCATGTTGGGCAGGTTGTTGGCAACCTGATAGGAGGACGAGAGCAGCGACATACCGATGGCGGCCGCCATGGCCCACGTGCGGATAAACCCGGTGACACGCGACACGATGGTCAGCACGGTCATAAGGCCAGCAGAACGACCAACCGTGGAGTAGTCCGACGAACCCATATCGTCTACGTCGTCCTGAGAGTCCTCATAAACCTCATCTTGTGGCGGCAAATCGTCCACGACGGCAAAGGAGCCGGTCATCGCAAAGGGATCGTCAACCAAAACGGCGTCATCAGCAGGTGCGGCGTCATCGCTGTTCGGCATGTTGTTACCGGATACGGCATCATCATCGAATATGGCATGGTCGCCAAACACCGTGTCAACTTCATTGGCGGCGACGGTTCGGGCAGAAAACGACAGAGGGTCCCAGTCGTCATCACCGTCGATGGCCACGCCCTCGACGGGATCGGTCGAACCAAGCGGCGACCATTCGTCATCCGAAAGAAGCGGTTCGCCATCATCATGAGCCGTGGGCTTGGCGGAACGAGCGGCAGGAGCGCTCTGCGGTGTGCTCTTTCCCTGGGCTGCCATCAAAAACACCGCCGTCTCATCGGGACGCGGCGCACGAGGAGCCTCGGAGGCGATCGGCATCACGCTGGCGCTCGATTGAGCGGCGGCCAAAAAGACAGCCGTCTCATCGGGACGAGCCGAAGAAAGAACCGTACGGGGAAGTGCCGTGCCGGCACCGGCGGCACGCAAGTACACAGCCGTCTCGCCCGGGTCAGCGGCAGCGGACCAGGCGTTTCGAATCTCGTTATCGAACGAAGCGGCCTCGGGCGCGGGCGTCTGAGGAGCCGACCCTTTTGCAAAGTGAGCTCCGCGCTTTGATTCTTCCTGCGGCATCGCTCAGTCCTCTCTCGTGATCGGGGCAACCGTCGCCCCGCAAAATGCAACTAAGTCATCGGGAGCAAGCTCAAGCTGATAGCCGCGCTTGCCACCCGAGATAAAAATGGTATCCCAAAGGACGCATGTCTCATCGATCAGAGTCCGGAAGCGTTTTTTCATACCGACCGGACTGCAACCGCCGCGGACATACCCCGTCGCGGCAAGCAAATCTTTGACGTGCATCATGGTCAGCGACTTTTCGTCTGCGGCGCGCGCGGCGGCCTTGAGGTCGAGCTCGTCGGCAACGGGAATGCAGCACACGACATGGTCGTTGGACGGCGTCGTGCAGACCAGGGTCTTAAATCCCTGACCGGGCTCCTCGCCAAGTTGCTCGGAAATCGCGACGCCCAGCCCCGACGATTCGTCGCCATCGTCTTCGTACGTATGGAGAACATAGGAGATGCCGGCGCTTTCCAGCTCGCGCATCGCATTGGTTTTTGACGTCTTAACAGCCTTTGCCATGGCACATCCTTTCCCTCGCAGAGCGACGTAAGGATTAAGTATAGGGCCAATTCCGCCGCATATGCCATCTCGACACACAGAAGCGCCACCGAATCAGAAGGAATCGGTGGCGCGTCGGTACTACAACGTCTCTTTACTGTGCGTCGAGCTGCGCCTGACGCTCACGGTCACGCTTGAGCAACGGCGCCAAGAACTTGCCCGTGTAGCTCTGCGAACATGCCGCGACTTGCTCCGGCGTGCCTGAGACCACGACGGTTCCGCCGCCATTGCCGCCCTCGGGGCCCATATCGATCAGGCGGTCGGCAACCTTGATGACATCAAGGTTGTGCTCGATCACCAGAACCGTGTTGCCCGCATCGACCAGGCGCTGCAACACGTCGAGCAGTTGACGAACATCCTCAAAATGGAGGCCGGTTGTGGGCTCGTCCAAAATGTAGAACGTCTTGCCTGTCTGGCGACGATGAAGCTCCTTGGCGAGCTTCACGCGCTGCGCCTCGCCGCCCGAAAGCGTCGTAGCGGGCTGGCCCAAGCTCACGTAGCCCAGACCCACGTCATATAGGGTCTGCAGTTTGCGCTTAATCTGCGGGATATTCCCAAAGAAAGCCAGTGCTTCGGTGACACTCATGTCGAGCACGTCCGAGATTGTCTTGCCGCGGTAGGTAACCTCGAGTGTCTCGCGGTTATAACGCTTGCCGCCACATACCTCACAGGGGACATAGATATCGGGAAGGAAGTGCATCTCGATCTTAATCTGGCCATCGCCCTTGCACGCCTCGCAGCGACCTCCGCTTACGTTAAAGGAGAAACGTCCCGGTGAGTAGCCGCGCGCCTTCGACTCCGGCGTGCTTGCAAATAGCGCACGCAGATCATCCCAAAGGCCAATATAGGTCGCAGGGTTCGAACGCGGCGTGCGACCGATCGGTGACTGGTCGATATCGATTACCTTATCGATGCACTCAATGCCCTCAATCTTCTTGTACGGCCCCACGGGACGCGTCGAACGATGGATGGCATTCGTAAGCGCGGGCGCAATCGTATCGGTGACCAGGGAGCTCTTGCCCGATCCCGAAACACCGGTAACGACTGTGAGCGTACCGAACTCAATCTTAGCGGTAACGTTTTTGAGGTTATTAGCGCGGGCGCCCGTGATCTTAAGACAGCCGCGGCCGGGCTTGCGGCGCTCATCGGGCACGCGGATCATCCGCTTGCCGGTCAAATAAGCACCCGTCATGGAATCGGGGCATGCCATGATATCGGCAGGCGTTCCCGCGGCGACCACGTGTCCGCCGTTAACGCCCGCACCGGGACCCATATCGATCACGTAGTCTGCAGCGCGAATTGTATCTTCGTCGTGCTCGACGACGATAACGGTATTACCGATATCGCGCAAGCGCTCGAGCGTCTTGATCAGGCGTTCGTTATCGCGTTGGTGAAGGCCGATCGACGGCTCGTCCAGAATGTACAGAACGCCCATGAGGCCGGCGCCGATCTGCGTTGCCAGGCGAATGCGTTGGGCCTCACCGCCGGAAAGCGTCGCCGAGGCGCGATCGAGCGTCAGATAGTCGAGTCCGACATCGACCAGAAAACGCAGGCGCTCCAGGATTTCCTTGACGATGCGCCCGCCGATAAACTGCTGACGCTCGGTAAGCTCCAGGCCCTCAAAAAACTCGAGCGACTCGCGACAGGACAGGCAGCAGACATCGTAAATGGACTTGCCGCCCACGGTGACGGCAAGCATCTCGGGACGCAGGCGAGCACCGTGACAGCTCGAGCATGGCTCTTCGCGAATGTATTTCTCCAAGCGAGCCCTGGTGTTCTCGTTCGTCGTCTCGTTGTAGCGCTCGTACAGGATATTGCGCACACCCGAGAACTTAGTGTCCCACTGGCTGCGACGCCCATCGAGCTTTTGATAGTCGACCGAAATCTTCGTGTCGCCCATGCCATCCAAAAACGCACGGCGCACCCGCGGGGGCAGGTCCTCCCATGGCGTATCGGCACTCACCTTAAAGTGTTTGCAGACCGCGGCAAAAATCTGCGGATAATAGTTGGAATTGCCGAACAGGCTGCCAAAGACTCCGTCGGCAATCGACTTTGAGGGGTCTTCAATCAGCGCCTCGGCATCGACTGTCTTTTTAAAGCCCAGGCCATCGCACTCGGGACATGCACCATAGGGCGCGTTGAACGAAAAGTCGCGCGGCTGCAGGTCGTCGATGGAATGCCCGTGCTCCGGGCACGCCAGTGCCAGCGAATACTCCAGCAGCTCGCCCTCGGTTCCCTCGGGAGCGTCGCGGTCGGGCAGCATGTACACGTTCACGTTACCGTGCGCCAGTGCCGTCGCCTGCTCAACGGACTCGGCAATGCGACCCAGGGAGTTCTCTCGAATCACGATACGGTCGACCACGACCTCAATGTCGTGTTTGAACTTCTTGTCCAGGTCGATCGGGTCGTCAAGCGAGCGTACCTCGCCGTCGACGCGCACACGGCTAAAGCCCTCCGCACGCAGGTCCTCAAACAGCTTGGCATATTCGCCCTTGCGTCCACGAACCACCGGCGCCAACACAAACGCGCGACGGCCCTCCCCCGCCGCCAGCACCTTATCGGCGACCTGATCGGTCGTCTGACGCTCAATGACACGACCGCACTCAGGACAGTGTGGCGTTCCCACGCGAGCAAACAGCAGACGCAGATAGTCGTAAATCTCGGTTACGGTACCCACCGTCGAGCGTGGGTTTTTGGACGTCGTTTTCTGATCGATCGACACGGCCGGCGACAGGCCGTCAATCGAGTCCAGATCGGGCTTGTCCATCTGGCCCAAAAACTGACGCGCATAGCTCGAAAGGCTCTCGACGTAACGGCGCTGGCCCTCGGCATAGATGGTATCGAACGCCAGTGAGCTCTTGCCCGATCCGGAAAGACCGGTTATGACCACGAGCTGGTCACGCGGAATGGAAACATCGATATCGCGCAGGTTATGCTCGCGCGCGCCGCGAATAACGATAGAAGAATCAGACATGGAAGCTCCTTGCCTCCTACAACTTCAAATCACACTGACGATGAGTTTAGCGCACTCGACGCGCACAGATGTTCGTAATTCAAGATTCGCAGACCTTTTGCTTTGCGTATCGGGTGCTTTGTTTCTCGAAATGCCGTGGAAAGGTTAGAGTAATCTAAAACTGAACTTAATTTGCTGTAACAGAGGAACGTCCATGACCGAAGATATCCCCCTTGAAATCACTTCGAACGACATGGCCAATCTGCCCATATTCATCGCCGTCCTTATCGTGGCCGCCGTCGTCGTGCGCGTGTATTTTTCAATCAAACACAACGAAAAGCCGCCCATTGCCCGCGTCTTTTGGTGCGCGATGCTCCTCATCCCGCTCGGCATGGTAGCTGCATGGATTACGAATCAATTGCTCGTAAATGAGGACTGTTCCCTATGGGTCCTTTCTTATTCGGCGCTCGGTGCTGCCGCCGTCATACTTCTTGTCGAGCCCTTGGTTTCGGGACTTATCGACCAAACCGATCTTGCGACGGGAACGGTTGCCTGTATTTGCCGCGACATCCTTGTCGTCGCCGCTGTTTCAGCGCTCTCGTTCGTTTCACTCGAAATTGCCTGCAACGAAACGTTCTATCGCATTCCCGCCAACTCATTCGGGTTTTCCGTCGGGCTGCTCGCGACGGTTCTGCTCTCCCTTTATTTGCTGGGACAGCGTCATGGAGGCGTCATGGCCCTCGTGCCCGTCGTCTGTTGCACCCTTGGCATTGCCGAGCACTTCGTCATAACGTTTAAAGGCGAGCGACATTTTGGCATTGGGCACCGCAATGGAAGTAAGTGAGGGATATGAGTTCACCTTCACTGCAGGAATCGTAACCTCACTCGCCCTGCTGGAGATTTCCCTGGGGCTTCTTTCGCTTATCCGACCGCGAAAGCTCCGTACGCCCGCCCATGTCTTCCCCGCAATCGCCGCTAACCTCTGCGCTTTTCTGCTAGTGACCGTTGTGGGGCTCTTGGGCTTTTCCAACATCGACTTGGAGCAGTCGCTGGATTTTGGATTTGACCGTTGGCAGCCCATCACCACGTATGCGTCTCAGGGTTTTATCACTTCGTTCACCGAAATGGTCAACGAGTTGCCCATTGAAAAGCCCGAAGACTATACGCCCGATGAAGCGCAGAGCATCGAGCAGGAGCTCGCCGCCGCCTACGACAGCACGTATGGCTCGAGCGAGCAGCGCGCGGCGGCCGTTGCCCAGTTCAATGAAATCAAGCCGACGATTGTTGCCGTCATGAACGAGAGTTTTAGCGACCTTTCGTGCTTTGAGCAGCTCCAGGCGGCCGGGTACACCGGTCCCGCATTCTACAACTCGCTTCCCGACACACTTGTTCGCGGCACCATGCTCGCTTCGGTCACCGGTGGCGGAACGGCGAACTCCGAATTCGAATTTTTGACCGGAGCGACAACGGCCTTTGTCGGATTAGGCAAAATCCCCTATCAGCTGTATCAGATGAATAGTGTCAACAGCCTGGCAAAGGACCTTAAAGAGCTTGGGTATACCACTACCGCTATGCACCCGCAAAACCCCGTCAACTACCATCGAGATAAAATCTATCAGCAGCTGGGTTTTGGAGACTTTCTTTCAATCGGCGATTTCGAAGGTGCGCCCTATTACCATGCCGGCGTATGCGACTACGCCACCTACGACAAGATACTCGACCTGCTCAGAACCGACGAAGCCCCGCAGTTCATCTTTGACGTCACGATGCAGAATCACGGCGGCTACGACTATGGCACCGTTCCCGCCGAAGAGCTGACAAACTATTGGGTCGAGGGAGCCAGCGAGGGCGCCAATAGCGCGCTCAATACCTATCTCACCTGCATCAATGCATCCGACCGGGACCTCGAGTACTTTATCAATGAGCTCCGCAATATCGGCAGACCGGTTGTTCTTGTCTTTTTTGGCGACCATCAGCCGAGCGCCGCAACGACTCTCAACGACGAGCTGTACCCTCAGGAAGATACGGCAAGCCACGCTTTCCGTATCTATCAGTCGACCTATTTCGTCTGGGCCAACTATGAAATCGCCGGCAATACCGAGCTCAACGTCTACGACACCGTCGGGGCAAACGAGATTGCAGCTATTACCCTTAATAAGATTGGCGCCCCGCTCACTGACTATCAAAAGGCCCTGCTTGCAACAAGGTCAGATGTGCCCACCATCAATGTCGCCGGCTATATTGGTGCCGACGGGCTGCGCTACGACTTGGAATCTGAAGACAGCCCATACGCCTCGACGATCGACAAGCTGCAGCGCATGCAATACCTCGAGTTCGCCAGCAAAGTTCAGTAAGCCCGCCCATTCGCTTGGACCCATCGTATTGCAAGCACGCTCGGCCCAAATGCATCGCAAATGACTCCCGCTCGCAAACGAGGGTACAATGACGCTCGTGTCACACCGCGGGGCTCCGGCCCCAACATATACAAAGGAGTCAAACATGGGTTGCGAGCACGCACAGGCAGCCGACGGGCAAACGTCGCCGTCGCAATTTGAGGAGAATACGCTGTCCGAGGTCAAGCGCGTTATCGCCGTGCTTTCCGGCAAGGGCGGCGTCGGCAAGTCATTCGTCACCGGCGCCATCGCCACGGAGCTTTCCCGCCACGGTCACAAGGTCGGCGTCCTCGATGCCGATATTACCGGCCCCTCTATCCCTAAGATGTTCGGCATGAGCGGACGTCACGTCCATGCCCTCGGCAACCTTATGCTGCCCGAAATCTCCGAGCACGGCGTCAAGGTTATGAGCTCTAACCTGCTGCTCCAAAACGAAACCGACCCCGTCCTCTGGCGCGGTCCGGTTATCGCGGGTGCCATCAGACAGTTCTGGAGCGAAACCTCATGGGGCCCCATCGACTACCTGCTGGTCGACATGCCTCCGGGAACGGGCGACGTCGCCCTCACGGTCTTCCAGTCGCTGCCCGTCGATGGCATCGTCATCGTCACGAGCCCGCAGGATCTGGTCTCGATGATCGTCGCCAAGGCGGTCAACATGGCCGAGAAGATGAACGTCCCCATTCTGGGAATCGTCGAAAACATGAGCTATATCGAGTGCCCCGATTGCGGCAAGAAGATCGAAGTCTTTGGCAAGAGCAAGCTCCCCGAGGTCGCCGAGCGTTACAACCTCGAGATCCTAGGGCAGCTTCCCATCAATCCGGCACTCGCCGAGGCTTGCGATAAGGGAGAGGTTGAGACCGCACTGCCCGCACGTATGCTGCCCCAGGCTGTCTCTGCCGTCGAGGCCATTGCCCCGCACGAGACCGCCGAGGCCTAAGTGAACACAAACGCCTCCTATGACGTCTTGGTAATCGGCGGCGGGGCCTCGGGTCTCGCCGCCGCCATTACGGCTGCACGCGCAGGCAAAAGCGCCTGCATCGTTGAGCGCGATGTTGCCTGCGGCCTTAAACTCCTTGCGACCGGCAACGGCCGCTGCAACCTTTCCAACGAATCAATTGATTTCCAGCGGTACAACCACCCCGCATTCGTCGAATCCGTCATGGGCCCCCACCCCGAACAAGAGCTTATGGGTTTCTTCTCCTCGCTGGGCATCATGACAACCTCCGAGGAAGGCCGGCTGTACCCGCGCTCCCTTCGCGCAGAATCGGTGCGCGACGCGCTTCTCAACGTTTGCGACCGCCTAGGTATCACCTTAATCTGCGGAGCCAACGTTGCCTCGGCGCACAAAGCTTCCGAAGGCTGGACACTCCAAATAGACCGTCCAGCGCGGGCACTCAAGGCAAAAAAGCACGACGACCGAAAATCGGAGCTCCGCTCGCTTCGGAAAGCGCTCGCCGATGTCCCTCGCAAGAACGAGGCCCTGGAGGCACATGCCGTAATTATCGCCACGGGTGGCAACCCCACCGGTATCGCCGATACGTTTCGCCTCCCCCTCACTTCGCTGCGCCCCATCCTCTGCCCCGTATCGGCAACGGTCGTCGGCGATCGGGCGGCACTCAAGACGTTGGATGGCCTGCGCGTCCGCGCCCGCTTGACGCTCGCCCGCAATCATAATGAGCTCTGGCGCGAAGACGGCGAAGTGCTCTTCCGAACCTTTGGCATCTCGGGCGTTGCCGCCTTCAACCTCTCCCGTCGTATCCAGCACGGCGATACGATCCTGCTCGACGTTTTCCCGGACCTCTCCAAAGACGAGCTGCTCGATATGCTCAACCGGCGCGTTGAGCTGCTCGGCGGCTTTTCGCCCCGCAATCCCCGTTGGCTCGACGGTATGCTCGCCCCGCAACTCTCCCGCGTCGTCTGCACGGCGTTCGAGCAGTGCCATCCAGGCTCCAACGATGTCATCCACCTGGTCTCGATCCTCAAGCACTTTAAGTTGCTCGTCGAGGGAACAGCCGAGGAGCGCTCGGCGCAGGTCACGCGTGGTGGCGTATCTGTCGAGAGCATCTCAACACCCAGTCTACGCGCGCGCAGCGCTGTCGACGCCCCGCTTTACGTCTGCGGCGAAGCGCTCGACATCGACGCCGATTGCGGAGGCTTTAACCTTGCGTGGGCCTGGCTCTCGGGCATTCGCGCTGCAAGCAGCCTGTAGCCGCGCAGTCTATAATCAAAAACGCATTCGGGCCGTCTGGGATACCGGACGGCCTCTTTCTTGCCTCTAAGGAGACCTCGATGATCGAAATCACCCAAGTCAACGCGTCGCTCGATGAAGCCGGCGATGAAAATGCCTGCCTCATTGTTGGCAAGCGAGTCGCCAAGCGCGTCCTACGTTGCAAGGACTCCGAGATCAAGTCCATCGAGCTCCACCGCAAGTCAATCGACGCCCGCAAAAAACGAGACGTCCATTTTATCCTAAGCTTTCGTGTTGAGCTGACTAGTCCCCACCTCGAGCGAGAAGCGGTCGACAGCGTTGCCGAGCGTGACCGCTCGCGCGTACGCGCGATAGAAGACGATGGGTCTTCATTCCCCACCCCCGTCTCCGACGCACCTCAAGAACGCCCTGTCGTTGTCGGCGCCGGATGCGCCGGCCTTTTCGCTGCGCTTACGCTCGCCGAAGCAGGTCTTAAGCCCTTGCTCATCGAGCGCGGCGACCCGGCATTTCGCCGCTCGCATGCGATCGACCTCTTTCTAAAGGAGCGCATCCTCGACCCCGAGAGTAATATCCAGTTTGGTCTGGGCGGCGCGGGGACCTTCTCGGACGGCAAGCTCAATACGGGAACAAAAAATCCCGCCCATCGCCTTATCCTCGAAACCTTCGTCGAGGCGGGTGCGCCCCGCGATATTCTGTGGGATGCCAAGCCGCACATTGGCTCCGACATCCTTCCCGCCGTCGTTACCAGCATCTCCCAGCGCATTGAACAGCTCGGAGGAACCGTTCGCTATCGAACGAAACTCGTTGACATTCACACTGACACATCTGGCACCATTGTCGGTATCGACATCCAGTCGTCCCACGACGCGACAAGCGAGTCAATCAACACAAAGCATCTCATCCTTGCTTGCGGTCATTCTGCCCGCGACGTATTCGAGGTTCTCAAAACCCATGATGTCGCCCTCGCTCAAAAGACGTTTGCCATGGGCGTTCGCATCGAACACCCGCAGCGTGATATCGATCGGGCGCAATATGGCCCCGCAGCGGGTCATCCCGCGCTCGGAGCAGCCCCCTATAAGCTCGTTGCCCATCTTCCCAACGGCCGCAGCGTGTTCTCATTCTGCATGTGTCCCGGCGGACAGGTTGTCGCCGCCTCTTCAGAGCCCGGCCATCTGTGCGTCAACGGCGCCAGTCTCAACGCCCGCGCCGGCCGCAACGCAAACGCCGCTCTCCTCGTTAACGTCACGCCCGACGATCTTCCCAGCGACGATCCTCTTGCAGGCGTAGAACTCCAGCGCATTTGCGAGCGGGCTGCCTATCGCCTTGGCGGCTCCAACTGGAACGCACCGGCACAGCTCGTCGGCGACTTCCTTGCAGAACGCGCCAGCACGACATGCGGCAAGGTAAAGCCCACCTATCCGCTCGGCGTGACTTGGACAGCAATCGATGAGTCATTGCCGCAACATATCATCGAGTCGCTTCGTCTGGGAATTCCCTTGCTCGGCAAAAAACTGCGTGGCTACGACCATCCCGATGCCGTCCTCACCGGTGTTGAGACACGCTCGAGCTCTCCGGCCACCGTTACTCGAGACCGGCAATGCCACGCTGTATCGACCCCGGGGCTCTACCCTTGCGGCGAGGGAGCCGGATATGCCGGAGGAATCATGAGCGCCGCTACCGATGGCATCCGTTGCGCCGAAGCCCTGATCGCAGACCTCTAGCGCACGAATTCCAGCACGCAAAAGACACAGGCCCCGAGCTCCACAGGGAACTCGGGGCCTGTTCGCTATTTCTTAAACCGTGCGCTCTGGCGTTTTCTGCCCGATGCGAACGTGGAACCCTTGCGGGCCTGCGAACGCAAGCGCTCGATCGTCTCGTCCTCAGACGCACCCTCGAGCATCGCCCGAATCTGAACGACGGCATCGCGCAGACGCGCCGCCTCCTCAAAGTCCATGGCGGCGGAAGCGTTGCGCATGTCTTCCTCCATGGTCTCGACGATCCGCACGAGCTCGTCATGCGGCAGCCCTTCCAGCTGCTCGGCAAGCGTCTGCTCGGGCGCCACCGTCTCCGGCGCGGCGCCCTCGCCGTTTTCGTCAGGCGTATAGAACGCACCGTGACCCAGCGAATCGCCTCTCGAGCGTCCCTTCGAGCCCACAGTCTTTTCGGCCTCGGCAATAAAGCTCGAAATGTCGTTAATGGCCTTGCGGACCGTCTTGGGCACAATGCCATGCTCTTCGTTATATGCCATCTGAATCTCGCGACGGCGCTGCGTCTCCTCGATGGCCTCTTTCATCGAATCGGTCACGACGTCTGCATACATAATGACTTCGCCGTCGGCATTACGGGCCGCGCGGCCAATCGTCTGAATCAGCGAACGGCGGTTGCGCAAAAAACCTTCCTTGTCAGCATCGAGAATCGCCACCAGCGAGACCTCAGGAAGGTCTAGACCCTCGCGGAGCAGGTTGATGCCAACGAGAACATCGATCTTTCCCTCGCGCAGCGTTCGCAGGATCTCGACACGGTCCATCGTCGCCGTATCGGAGTGCATGTAATTGACCTTAATGCCGGCATCAAGCAGATGGTCGGTCAGGTCCTCGGCCATGCGCTTGGTGAGCGTGGTCACCAGCACGCGCTCCTTGCGCGCCACGCGCTCGCGAATCTCGTCCTCAAGATCGTCAATCTGCCCACGAACCGGACGCACATCGATCTTGGGGTCGAGCAGACCGGTCGGACGAATAATCTGCTCAACGTCGTTCTGGCTAACCCGCAGCTCATAGTCGCCCGGCGTGGCCGAAACGTAGATGAACTGGGGGATCCTCGCCTCAAACTCATCGAAACGAAGCGGGCGGTTATCGAGCGCTGAGGGCAGGCGAAAACCATGCTCCACCAGCGTCACCTTACGCGAGCGGTCACCTTCGTGCATGCCGCGAATCTGCGGCACCGTCACATGACTCTCGTCGATGATGCAGAGCATATCCTTGGGAAAGTAATCGATCAGGGTAAACGGCGGCTCGCCCGGTTTTCGACCGTCCAGATGACGCGAGTAGTTCTCGATGCCGTTGCAAAAGCCCATCGTCTCGAGCATCTCAAGATCATAATCGGTGCGCTGCTGCAAACGCTGCGCCTCGAGCAACTTGTCGGTCGCCTTGAGCTCCGCCACGCGCTTCTCGCACTCTTCGCTGATCGATTTCAGAGCCGCCTTGACCTTGGGTTTCTCGGTCACATAGTGCGATGCCGGCCACACGGGAATAGCCTCGTATTCACGAAGCATCTCACCGGTGACCTCATCGATTTCGGCGATAAGCTCAACCTCATCGCCAAAGAACTCAAACCGCAACGGATGCTCGGCATAGGGCGGATACACGTCGACGACATCGCCGCGCACGCGGAAGGTGCCACGTGCCAAATCATAATCGTTGCGATCGTACTGGATATCGATAAGCGCATGGATAAAGTCATCGCGCTCGAGCGGCACCTTCTTGTCGACGTTCGGGGCTAGGCCCGCATAATCCTCGGGAGAGCCAATGCCATAGATACACGAGACCGATGCGACGACGATTACATCGCGTCGAGATAGCAGCGATGCGGTCGCCTGATGGCGCAGCATCTCGACCTCTTCGTTAATCGAGGAATCCTTCTCGATATACGTATCGCTTTGCGGCACATACGCTTCGGGTTGATAGTAATCGTAGTACGACACAAAATAGACCACGGCGTTGTCAGGGAAGAATTCCTTGAGCTCGCTCGCGAGCTGAGCGGCGAGCGTTTTATTCGGAGCCATGACCAGCGTCGGCTTTCCCAGGGCCTCAATAGTCTTTGCCATCGTGAAGGTCTTGCCCGAACCAGTCACGCCCAGCAAAACCTGATAGCGATCTCCGTCCCTCACGCCCTGCACAAGCGACTCAATGGCCTTAGGCTGGGAACCAGCGGGCTCGTATGGAGACACGACCTTAAACGGCACCTCAGAGCCCTCAACGCCAAAACGTTTGAGCTCTCCTCCAACACGCTCAACTTCAAATTCCGCCATGGATACTCCTAACTCATATATCTGCAGTATACGCAGGCGGCAGACATAGTCCTATACGAACCGATCGGGATAGAGGGTCTTGTAGCGAACCCAGGCATTATTGACACGAATCAGATACGCCTGCGTCTCGGGAAAGGTGATTGCATTATGAAGCGACGTACTCTGCTGAGCCCATCCGTCGACATTGCCCATGCCGGCGTTATAGGCGGCAATGGCGCTGTCCGTCGACCCGTTAAAATACGTTAGAAGATACGAAAGATACGCACAGCCAAACTCGATGTTCGTAGCGGGATCGTTAAGGTTGTCGGCTGAATACTCACTACCATCGACAAGACCCAAGGCGATCATATCCTGGGCAGTCTCAGGCATCAGCTGCATCAATCCCCGAGCGCCTTGATTCGACTCAGCCTCGGGATCCCAATTCGATTCAGACTTTATGACAGCACACACCAGATACGGATCAAGATTGTGCGAAATGCTCGATTGCTTTACATACGCCTCGTAGTCAATCGGATACAAAGGCTTAAAGAAGGCGGCAGGAGCATACGAGTAAACGAGCGAAATAAGGCCAAAGACGAACACAACGGCAAGTGGCGCCACGCGATACCACGCAAAGAAACGTGTCTTAGGCATCGGCATCCTCCTTATCCGCAGTGTCAATAAACCCATGGCATGCAAGCCATGAGTCAAGCTGCTCAAAGAGCGAATTATCGCCTGAGGCATTATCAATCACCGTTGTAGCGAGATTGCACAGCGCAGACTCATCGGGCTGACAAGCAGAACGGGCATCGAAATCAGATGGCTCCATGCCACGTTGAATAGCGCGCTCGCGACGAACTGACAAAGGGGCGCTGATGACCAGAATTTCATCAGCCAAGCCAAATGCATCCTCAAAACCAGTCGGAGCAGAAACCTCGACCACCGCAAAGGGATAACGGGGAGATGAAACCGTACAACAAACCGGATCGAGAATCCTAAGCGAAAGCTGTTCAATGAGAACGGGATGCACAATGCCATTGAGCCGTGCGACCGAATCAGGAGAAGCAAAAGCTCGAGAAGCGAGGATGCTGCGGCGAATGCCGCCATCCTCATCCAAAATGTCCCAACCGAATTCATCCGCGAGTGCATTGACGATATCAGAGCCCGGCACATACAGCGATTTTGCAAGCTCATCCAGATCGATTAGCATAGCGCCACGAGATTCGAAATAGCGGCAGGCAGTCGACTTACCCGAAGCAATATTGCCCAAGACAAATACGGTAAACATCAAGCCCTCCCTAACGCCAATGCGAGTAATTATCGCTCAAATACACTAGAAGGACTCAAAATACAGCCAAACAGTAAGAGCGCATACGGGGGAGCTAGATCCCAAAGTACAACGTGTATATAACGCAAAAAGGGGGAGGCCGCGAGGCCTCCCCCTTCTTCATTCCGTTGCGACGGCTCGGTGCCGTCCACCGGTCAGCGGCGCCCTGGCCTCCCACGGGCTGACCCCGCAGTACTCTCGGCGCGATGGGGCTTAGCTTCCGGGTTCGGAACGGGACCGGGCGTGCCCCCCATGCTCTGGCCGCTGACCGGTGGGCGGCGCCCACCGTTCTCGGTGTCCGGGTGTCCCTCTCACGTGCCCTGGGGGCCGCATGGCGCATAGGAAAGGTGACTCGGGGGCATCCTCGTGCCCGGACCGCGCATGGGCGCTTGTCCCGCGGGCCGCGAGGTGCGGTTCCGGAAGAGCTCGGGCGATTAGTGCGGCTCGGCTGAGGACGTCGCCGTCCTTGCACCTGCCGTCTATCGACCAGGTAGTCTACCTGGGCCCTTACCGGAAGGAGAACTAATCCCTGGAACGGCTTCCCGCTTAGATGCCTTCAGCGGTTATCCGCGCCGCACGCGGCTACCCGGCCGTGCCGTTGGTCGACAACCGGTTCACCGGAGGTGCGTCCACCCCGGTCCTCTCGTACTGGGGGCAGCCTCCATCGATTCTCCTGCGCCCACGGAGGATAGGGACCGAACTGTCTCACGACGTTCTGAACCCAGCTCGCGTACCGCTTTAAACGGCGAACAGCCGTACCCTTGGGACCTGCTCCAGCCCCAGGATGCGATGAGCCGACATCGAGGTGCCAAACCTTGCCGTCGATGTGGACTCTTGGGCAAGATCAGCCTGTTATCCCCGGAGTACCTTTTATCCGTTGAGCGACGGCCCACCCACTCGGGGCCGCCGGATCACTAGAGCCTGCTTTCGCACCTGCTCGGCTTGTGGGCCTCGCAGTCAAGCCCGCTTGTACTCTTGCATTCAAAAGGACGGTTGCCGACCGTCCCGAGCGGACCTTCGCGCGCCTCCGTTACCCTTTAGGAGGCGACCGCCCCAGTCAAACTGCCCGCCTGGCACGGTCCCCGAGCCGGTTGACGGCCTCGGGTTAGGACGCCGGTCGCGCGAGGGCAGTATTCCAAGGGCGGCTCCCCGGGGGCTGGCGCCTCCGGATCGATGCCTCCTGCCTATCCTCTACACGCGGGACCAGCGGCCAATGCCAAGCTGCAGTGAAGGTTCACGGGGTCTTTCCGTCCTTCCGCGGGTAAGTCGCATCTTCACGACCAGTGCAATTTCACCGGGTCCATGGTCGAGACAGCGCCCAAGTCGTTGCGCCTTTCGTGCAGGTCGGAACTTACCCGACAAGGAATTTCGCTACCTTAGGACCGTTATAGTTACGGCCGCCGTTTACCGGGGCTTGGCTTCGGGGCTTCGCCTTAACGGCTAACCCCTCCGCGTGACCTTCCGGCACCGGGCAGGCGTCAGACCCTATACGTCGCCTTGCGGCTTCTGCAGAGTCCTGTGTTTTTGGTAAACAGTCGCTTGGGCCTCTCCACTGCGGCCCGCCTCCGCTCCCGGAGCAAGTCCGTTCACGTACGCGCGGGCACCCCTTCTCCCGAAGTTACGGGGCCATTGTGCCGAGTTCCTTGACCATGGTTGACCCGATCGCCTCGGTATGTTCTACCCACCCACCTGTGTCGGTTTGCGGTACGGGCGCGCACGCGCCTGCCTAGGGGTTTTTCTAGGGACCTCGGGCTCACTCGCTTCGCTCAGTCGCTTCGTCCGGAGCCTCGCCCTCGTGCGGACCGGATTTCCCTGGTCCGCGGGCCGCGCTCCATCACGGGGACGTCCAGAACCCCGCCGAGCCACCCCCATCCGTCGCCCCGTCGGTCGTAGCGCCGCGTGCGCGGTGCAGGAATGTCTGCCTGCTGCGCGTCGGCTACGCCTCCCGGCCTCGCCTTAGCCCCCGACTGACCCTGGGAGGATTAGCCTTGCCCAGGAAACCTCGGGTTCACGGCGGACGAGTTACTCTCTCGTCTCTCGCTACTCATGCCAGCATTCTCACTCCCATGCGCTCCACCGTCGGTCGCCCTCCGGCTTCGCCGCCCATGGGAAGCTCCCCTACCGATTCTAATGAATTAAAATCCCGCCGCTTCGGTGTCCAGCTTAGCCCCGTGTATTGTCGGCGCATGTCCACTCGACCAGTGAGCTGTTACGCACTCTTTGAATGGATGGCTGCTTCTAAGCCAACATCCTGGTTGTCTGGGCGGACGCACATCCTTTGCCACTCGGCTGGAACTTGGGGACCTTAGCGGGCGGTCCGGGCTGTTTCCCTCTCGAGCACACAGCTTAGCCCACATGCTCTGACTGCCGCGCTCTGGGCCGCCGGCATTCGGAGTTCGGTTGGATTCGGTAGGCGGCGAAGCCCCCTCGTCCATCCGGTGCTCTACCTCCGGCGGTGAACGCGCGACGCTAGCCCTAAAGCTATTTCGGGGAGAACGAGATATCTCCGGGTTTGATTGGCCTTTCACCCCTATCCGCAGGTCATCGCCGCCGTTTTCAACCGACGTGCGTTCGGCCCTCCACGGGGTCTTACCCCCGCTTCAGCCTGCCCACGGATAGCTCACCCGGCTTCGCGTCCGCGGCGCGGGACTCAAGTCGCCCTGTTAAGGCTCGCTTTCGCTCCGGCTCCCTTTCGGTTAACCTCGCCCCGCGCCAGCGACTCGCTGGCTCATTCTACAAAAGGCACGCCGTCACACCCTAAAAGGGTGCTCCGACTGCTCGTGGGCGCACGGTTTCAGGTACTGTTTCACTCCCCTCCCGGGGTGCTTTTCACCTTTCCCTCACGGTACTGGTGCGCTATCGGTCACAGGGTAGTACTCAGGCTTGGATGGTGGTCCACCCAGGTTCGGACCGGGTTTCACGTGCCCGGCCCTACTCAGGGACCGCGTCGCGCCGTCCGGTCTGGGTTCGCGTACGGGGCTGTCACCCGCTGCGGCCGGCCCTCCCATGCCGTTCCGCTCCCCAGCCGGACCTGCGCCCGGGGGCGGCAGCCCCCGGATGCGCGGCCCTGCAACCCCGTCGGCGGAACCCCTGCCGGGTATGCCCGCTCGACGGTTTGGCCATCGGTCCCCTTTCGCTCGCCGCTACTCGGGGAGTCTCGAGATTGATTTCCTCTCCTCCGGGTACTTAGATGTTTCAGTTCCCCGGGTTGTCCTCCCCACCCCTATGTGTTCGGGGCGGGGATATCCACACTGCTGTGGATGGGTTCGCCCATTCGGAGACCCCCGGGTCGAAGGATGTGTGCTCCTCGCCGGGGATTATCGCAGCTTGCCGCGTCCTTCATCGGCTCCCTGTGCCAAGGCATCCGCCGTGCGCCCGTGGTATCTTGCGGGACCGCATCGGGCCCGCGGGATATCCACGTGTCGCTAAAATTAATTAATCGATATCATGAATAGCGCTCGTATGTCGCAATTCGGGTATCTCATACCGCGGCACAGTGTATGTACTGTGCTCGCGATCAGATGCTCCTCACTCATATATAAGTGAATTCTTCTTGTTTGGATCGGATGAATGATTGCTATCATTCTCTGTTTAAATCGCAGAAAAGAATCGAGTCTGGAAGAATTGGATCTTCCATCTCTCTCCTATCGCTATGCGGCTCTCAAGGTACGCGGGTGCGACCCCGGGGACCGGGTGCTGCGGGGACGTACCGGGAAGACATCTGCCGGACGGGCTCCTGCCCTCTATTCGAGTTAAGTTGATCTCTCTAGAAGATTTATCTCCCTAGAAAGGAGGTGATCCAGCCGCACCTTCCGGTACGGCTACCTTGTTAC
>CALEBN010000068.1 GCA_937943045.1 uncultured Collinsella sp.
CTTGAATACGGCACGGCCAGTGTCGAAATCGAAACCGACGCCGTACAGGCAGGGAAGCGAGTGCTCATCGTCGATGACCTCATCGCCACGGGCGGCACCGCCAAAGCCGCCACCGACCTTATCGAAAAGGCCGGTGGCACCGTGGTGGGCTTCAGTTTCGTGATGCGGCTCGATGGCCTCGACGGTCTGGATAAGCTCGACGGCAAGCCCAGCAGCTCGCTGATCGCGATGCCGGCCTGAGATTTCGTCTCGCCCAACGTACAGTCAGTTTTCAAGGTCCGGCATGTACTGTGTACAGTTACATGCCGGACCAATTACATAGTCAGGGAAGGATCGATGGATCTTTACGAATACCAGGCGCGTCAGCTGCTCGAGGAACAGGACATTCCCACCCCGGACGCCATCTTTGCCCAGAACTCCCATGAAGTCGCTGAAGCGGCGGACAAAATCGGCTATCCCTGCGTAATCAAGGCGCAGGTCAAGATCGGTCATCGTGGTCAGGCCGGCGGCGTCAAGATCGCCCATAACCGCGACGAGGCGATTCTTGAATCCGAGTCCATCCTGCCGATGACCATCCACGGGCACAAGGTTTCCGGCGTGCTTGTAGCCGAAGCCAAGAACATCCTGCACGAATACTACGTGTCCATCTCCGTGGACCGCACCTCGCGCGACTTCGACGTGCTGGCCACCGCCAACGGCGGCACCGAAGTCGAGGAAATCGCCAAGGAACATCCGGAGGCCGTCAAACGCCTGCACATCGATGCGCTCGGCGACTTCGACCTGGCCGCTGCCACCGAAATGGCACAGAGCATCGGCTTCTACCACGCGGACGTCGATCAGGCCGCGCAGATTCTGCTCAAGATGTGGCGCTGCTTCAAAGACAACGATGCCACGCTCGTGGAAATCAATCCGCTCGCCAAGATCGGCGACCCGGATGACGAATCCACCAAGCAGCTGAGCGCCTTGGACGCCAAGATCTCCTTGGATGACAACGCCTCCTTCCGCCATGATGGCTGGGCGCGTTTCGTGGATCTCATCGTTCCCGACCCCTTCGAACAGCGCGCCCGCGAACACGGCCTGCACTACGTGCACCTGCACGGCGAGGTCGGTGTGATCGGCAACGGTGCAGGACTCGTCATGAGTTCCCTGGATGCCGTCTCCGGCGCTGGCGAGGAACAGGGCACCAACATCAAGCCCGCCAACTTCCTGGACATCGGCGGCGGCGCCTCCGCAGCCGTCATGGCCGAAAGCCTGGAGATCGTACTGTCCGACCCTCAGGTCGAATCCGTGTTCATCAATGTCTATGGCGGCATCACCTCCTGCGTGGAAGTCGCCAACGGCATCCTCGAAGCGGTCGCCAAGCTCGGCGGTTCCAAGCCGATCGTTGTGCGCTTCGATGGCAACGCCGCCGCCGAGGGTCTGCATATCCTCGCCTCCGCCAATAACCCGAATATCCATGTGTCCGAAACCATGGAAGGCGCGGCAGCCAAGGCCGCGCAGCTCGCCGGTGAGGCGACCCAGTCCAAGGAGGTTCGCTGATGCTGTTCATCGAAGACGGCGCTCCCGTTATCGTCCAGGGCATGACCGGCCATCAGGGCATGACCCATACGGCTCGCATGCTCAAGGCCGGCACCAATATCGTCGGCGGCGTGAACCCGCGCAAGGCCGGCACATCCGTCACCTTCCCCGGTGCCAAGAACGGTGCCGACGCGGACATCCCCGTGTTCGCCACCTGCGGCGAAGCACGTGAAGCCACCGGCGCCAAGGCCAGCGTGGTGTTCGTGCCGCCGAAGTTCGCCAAGTCCGCCGTGGTCGAAGCCGTCGAAGCCGGCATCGAACTCATCGTGGTCATCACTGAAGGCATTCCGGTGGCCGATTCCGCATACTTCGTCGAACTGGCGCTCAAGAAGGGCGTGCGCATCATCGGACCGAACTGCCCTGGTCTCATCACGCTCGGCAACCCCGGCGTCAATCTGGGCATCATCCCCGACGGCATCGTCGGCCGCGGCCCGCTCGGACTGGTCTCCAAATCCGGCACCCTCACCTACCAGCTCATGGGCGAATTGTCCGATATCGGCTTCACCGCATGTCTCGGCGCCGGCGGCGACCCGATCGTCGGCACGACGCTGCTGGAAGCCCTGCAGGCATTCGAAGCCGACCCCGACACCAAGGCTGTCATGATGATCGGCGAAATCGGCGGCTTCGCCGAACAGGACGCCGCCGCATGGGCCAAGGAGCACATGACCAAGCCGGTTGTCGCCTACATCGCCGGTTTCACCGCCCCCGAAGGCAAGCAGATGGGCCACGCCGGCGCCATCGTCTCCGGAGGCAAGGGCACCGCCCAGGACAAGAAGAACGCGCTCGAGGCGGCGGGCATCCCCGTGGGCAAGACCCCGGGCCAGGCCGCCGAAATCATGCGTGACGTACTCGCCAAGGCCAACATCGACTGATCGGTTCCAACCAATCGTGATGAAAGCCGTGATTCGCCAATGGGTGCGGGGAGCCATAGTCGCCCTCGCATCCATGGCCATCTATGCCGTTGCATTAGGCTGCTATACAGCGCTGATGTTATTGGTCGTCTCTATGGAAGAGGGCGGCGACAATCTCACCGTCGGCACAACCTCGCTGACACAGGCCGTTGTGCTTCTGAGTGAGGGATCGGGCTTTAGAACCGATTCGTTCACCCTCACCATTACGCCATTGCTGTTGACCATACTGCTGATATGGCTGATCAATGCACTCACCATGCGAATCAAGGCATACGGGCCGCATGCGTATGTTGCCGGATTGATTGTTTGGCTCGGGTTGAACGAGGCATTCCGGCAATCCGTGCACCTAGGTCTTGTCGATGACCAGTGGCTGGTGTTGCTGAAAGCAGCCATCGTATTCTCGATCGGTTTCCTATGCGCAGCCGTACCGGAATCAGCCAAAATGCGAGCATTCAGGGACTGGACTCGCAAGCAGGTGCCGGCGGACATACGCCACTGCCTGAAAATCGGCGTCGCCTTGGCCGTCGCGATACTGAGCATATATCTGGCAATTGGATTGATTACCGTCATCGTATGGTCGGTACGCAACCATGCCGCTGTCGTATCGTTGTTCGAATTGTCCGGGATGGAAACAGGTTCACGAATTCTCACCACCGTCGCCATGCTGATCTGGCTACCCAACGTCATGCTCTGGGCTGTTTCCTGGCTCTTCGGCGGCGGATTCGCCATCGGTGATTTGGCCAGTTTCACATTATGGCTCGGCCAATCCAAAGAGCTTCCTGCAATTCCGGTATTCGGTATTCTGCCCGAACCGGTCAGCAGCGAACTATGGCGTACCGTTGCCTTGAACGCGCCTCTCGCCATCGCTGCGCTCGTGGGCCTGCTGGCTGTATTCCTACCGCAAGGATTCGCCTGCAGACCGTTGAATGTACGGAATACGTCCACCCGCGGCCCGGTACTGGTTTCGCTGATCTACTCCGCCGGGGCATTCTGCCTGAGCGCGATGCTGATCTCACTGGCATCCACATTGCTGTTCGCTCTGTCCAATGGATCGCTTGGCGATCATCGTCTTGCTCACATAGGCGTTGACGTCATGGCCTCCACCAGAGTTGTCGGTCATTCGACCGCACTGGGACTTACCGCGGCATGGCTGCTCGCGCTGATTGGCATAGCGCTCGTTTTTCCGATAGTCTGGTTGGTTGAGAGAATCAAGGATTCCCGCACCACCGCCACGACCTCGAAGACCGCCACCGTTCATCAGGCGCGGTTCCTAGCGTCACAACCACAAGAATCCAAGGAGGAACAGGATGACAAACACGAACCGACCGATACGTCGAGCACTGGTCTCGGTCTTTCATAAGGAAGGCATCGAAGTACTCGCGGAAGCGTTCGTGAAGGCCGGCACCGAAGTTGTTTCCACTGGTTCGACCGCCAAGAAGCTTGCCGAACTGGGCGTCAAGGTAACCGAGGTGTCCGATGTCACCGGATTCCCCGAATGCCTCGACGGCCGCGTCAAGACGCTGCACCCCAAGGTCCACGGCGCGCTGCTGGCCCGCCGCGATTCCGAGCAGCACATGCAGGAGGCTGCTCAGCACGGCATTAAGCTGATCGACCTGGTCGTCGTCAACCTGTACGAGTTCGAGAAGACCGTCGCCAACCCCGAGGTCACCTTCGCGGATGCCATTGAGCACATCGACATCGGTGGCCCCTCCATGCTGCGCTCTGCCGCCAAGAACGCCGCGAGCGTTACCGTTATCTCCGACCCGGCCGACTATGATGCTGTCCTGGCCGAGATGCGCGAGACCGGTGGCTGCACCACGCTTTCCACCCGTCGTCGCCTGCAGGTGAAGGTCTACCAGACCACCGCTGCCTACGACACGGCTATCTCCCGTTGGCTTGCCGCCCAGGCAAGCGATGTGGCGGACACCTCTGCCAAGCTCGAGATCTCGCTGGAGAAGGTCGACGACCTGCGCTATGGCGAGAACCCGCAGCAGAAGGCCACGGTCTATCGCTTTGCCGAGGGCTGCGAGAACACCGCGAGCTCGCAGTTCCCGCTCGTGGGCTCCGAACAGATCCAGGGCAAGCCGCTCAGCTACAACAACTATCTGGATGCCGATGCCGCCTGGAGCCTGGTCCGCGAGTTCGACGAGCCGGCCTGCGTGATCCTCAAGCACCAGAACCCCTGCGGTTCCGCCGTTGCCGAGGATATTACGGCTGCCTACGACCGCGCCTTCGCCTGCGATCCCAAGAGCGCCTTCGGCGGCATCATCGCCTGCAACCGCGAGGTTCCCTATGAGCTGGTTGAGCACTTCGCCGACCAGAACAAGCAGTTCGTCGAGGTCATCATCGCCCCGAGCTACACTGCCGAGGCGCTCGAGCGCATGGCAAAGCGCCCCAACCTGCGCGTGTTGGCGACCGGCGGCGTGGACCACGGCGCCCAGGTGGAGCTGCGCTCCGTCGACGGCGGCATGCTGGTGCAGGAAGTCGACCACGTGACCGAGGATCCCGCGACCTTTACGTTCCCCACCGACCGCAAGCCCACCGACGCCGAGATGGCCGAGCTCGAGTTTGCCTGGAAGGTCTGCAAGGGCGTTAAGTCCAACGCCATTCTGGTCTCCAAGGGCAAGGCCGGCATTGGCATGGGCCCCGGTCAGCCCAACCGCGTGGATTCTGCGCTGCTGGCCTGCGAGCGTGCCGAGGACTTCTGCGAGCGCGAGGGCGTGGAGAAGGGCGGCTTTGCCTGCGCAAGCGACGCATTCTTCCCGTTCCGCGACAACGTCGACGTGCTTGCTGCACATGGCGTGACCTGCATCATCCAGCCCGGCGGCTCCAAGCGCGACGACGAGAGCATCCAGGCCTGCAATGAGCATGGTATTGCGATGGTCTTCACGGGGGCCCGCCACTTCCGCCACTAAGTAGGGAGGTGGCGCTGCGGCTTGCCCAGCCACCGCACCTTGCCGCTCATTCGTCGCTCGCGTACCCAAGTACGCGTCGCTCCTCTTTCACGGCAATCTGCGGCACCTGGGCAACCCTCGCCGACCTGTTAGGTTGACTGGGGAGGATGGGATGTTATCTCGTCCCTTGGACTAGCCTCGCTTCTAAAATAATCTCCGCAAAAGACGGTCGCTCCGTTTGGAGGGCCGTCTTTTTGGTATAAGAGGACGGAATGACTAACACGAAAGGTACAACCATGCCCCAGATTGATGATGCCGAGCTGTTTGGCAATGCCGAGGATCAGCGTGCGTACGAGGAATTTTGCGCCAATCAGGAGGCGGTCGAGAAGTTCACGCTCGACAAGCCCGCGCTCATCTGCCGTTGGCGCATGTCCAACAAAAAGGTGCCCATGCTCAACCGTCACATCCGCGCGCTGTCCGAGCGCCTGGTGCAGGGCGAGCCGCTTACCCATAACATGCTCAGCTGGGCCAAACAGCACGTTGAGTGGTCGCTTGCCGAGGGCGACTACACCGCCCGCGACGGTGTGCTCATGCTGGTGATCGACGTTAACGGCAACGCCGCCATGACGGTGGGGGAGTACGAGCCGCTCGCCGATACGTCGGCCAAGGCGCTGCGTGCCCGCTCCGCTGAGGCTCGCTCCGAGGCCGACGAAACCGGCGTGGCGCCCGAGTTGCTCGCTGCTGTCGATAACGGCGAGCTGACCTTTGTGGCGCCGGCGGACGAGTGCCTGTGCGGCACGGCGACGCTCATCGAACAGCTGGCCCAGACCAAGGGCATCCCGGTCACGCGCGTAGACATCCCCGCTCAGCTCAAGGGCGCGCTGTTCCTGGTGAGCGACGAACACGGCGTGGTTCCCGCAACCGAGGCGGATGCCGCCGAGGCCGATGCCGCCACGGTCGCCTTCTTCGCCGACGGCTACGAAAAGCTTCGCGCCCGCCGCTAAATGATTATTCTGGGACGGGGATTTAATAATCATTTTGGTCCCCGTCACCGCTGCGAGTGCGAGGCGAGCCAAACGCCCCCCGTTCGCGAACAGTTCTGTCACCTTGGCACCGCGCGCGGTGCACACCTGCAGTTTCGCAGCCATAATGGTGGCAAGACAACCGAGAGGGGAGCGGAATCCATGGCGCTGATCTATATCGTTGAGGACGACGAGCCCATTCGTCGTGAGCTTGTCGACATCCTTGCCCGCGCCGGTTTTGAGGTTGAGACATGCGAATCGTTTGAGCATGTCTCGCGCGATATTCTCGCCGCCGCGCCCGACCTAGTGCTGCTCGACCTCACGCTTCCCGTCAAGGACGGCCAGCATATCTGCCACGAGGTTCGCTGCGAATCCGAGGTTCCCATCATCGTCCTCACGTCGCGCACGACCGAGACCGACGAGGTCATGGCCATGACGCTCGGCGCGGACGACTTTGTTCCCAAGCCCTACAGCGCCCGTGTGCTCGTGGCGCGCATCAATGCCTTGCTGCGTCGCACCGCGGCGTCAGGTGAGCGCAGTACGCTCGTCCACAAGGGGCTGGAGCTCGACCTCGCCCGCTCCATGGTCACCAATACGGCAACCGGCGACAGTACCGAGCTCACCAAAAACGAGCTGCGTATCCTCTCGCTGCTTCTGAGCCGCGCGGGCAAGATCGTTTCGCGTCCGGCCATCATGCAGGACCTGTGGGACTCCGACGCCTTCGTGGACGACAACACGCTTACCGTTAACATCAACCGCCTGCGCACCACGCTCGAAAAAATCGGCATCAAGGGGTATTTGACGACGCACCGCGGCCAAGGCTATTCGGTCTAGGGGCCGGCTATGTCGTTTGCCAAGTTCTTTAAAGACGCGCTGCTTCCCGTCGCCGTGTGGACGTGCGGCGTGCTGCTGAGCTGCTTTGTGCTGACGGTCGCCGGCGCACCCGTTTCTATCGTGGTCGTGGCGGTCGGCGTGTCCTTTATCTTCGGTATGCTCGGCATCGTGATCGAGTACGCTCGCCGTCGCCGTTTTCTGCGCCAGCTGGAGCGCGCGGCTGAGGAGCTCGAGAGTCCCGCATGGGTGCAGGAGATGGTGCAATGCCCGACCTATGCCGAGGGCGAGCTCGAGTACGAGGTCTTGCGCCGGGTGGGCAAAGCTGCCTGCGACGAGGTTGCCGAAGGCCGGCGCCAGACCGATGACTATCGCGACTATATCGAGAGCTGGGTTCACGAGGCCAAGCTGCCCTTGGCGGCGGCCCATCTAATTTTGGAAAATCTGGATGGCAGCGAAGACGACCTGTCACGTGTGGATGACCTGGGCCGTGAGCTGGCTCGCGTGGAACGCTATATCGACCAGGCGCTGTACTACGCGCGCTCGGAAGTCGTGGAGCGTGACTACCTGATTCGCCGCTGGAATCTCAAGACCTTGGTGACGGGCGCGATTAAGGCCAACGCGCGCGAGCTCATCGCGGCGCACGTGGCCCCAGTGTGCGAGAACCTCGACTTCGAGGTCTTTACCGACGAGAAGTGGCTTGAGTTTATTCTGGGCCAGCTCATCCAGAACAGCATTAAATACGCGCGCGAGGACGGCGCGAAGATCGTGTTTTCGGGCGCGTTGCTGGACGAGGGCCTGGCAAGTGAGCGCATTGAGCTCACTGTTGCCGATAACGGCTGCGGCGTGAGCGCGGCCGACCTGCCGCGCGTGTTCGAGAAGGGCTTTACCGGCGACAACGGCCGCACCACCAAGCGCGCAACGGGCATCGGCCTCTACCTGGTGGCGCGCCTGTGCTCCAAGATGGGCATTGACGTCACCGCGGCATCCGAGCCCGGCGAAGGCTTCGTCGTCACGTTTGCCTTCTCAACCAACAAGTTCCAATACTTTGAGTAGTCAGCCCGTATGGCGTAGCCGTTCAGGATCTTCCCATGTAAGAAGAAATCAGGCTTTTCAGCAGCTATATTCCTGAACGGGAACATTGCTAATGTAGTCAACACTATATTCCCGTACATGAACATAGTGCTACAGTTTTATACTAAGTTCACGGACAGGAATATAGCTGGAGGCGTCATGAGAACGGTGACAACGATTAAAAAGCTGGATGGGCGCATCAAGCTCAAACCGTCGGAAGTCGTTTTCTCGGAGCGCACGGTTTTCGATCCCGCCGAGATGGGGAAGGCCCTTAGGCTCAGAAGGCGTGAACTCGGCTTGACTCAACGTGACGTCGCGACTATGACGGGTCGCAGCCTTCGTGTGATTGGTGATATCGAACGGGGGCGGACAACGGTCGAAATTGGTGTCATTTTCGATTACGCCTCCATCGTGGATGTTGATTTTATTCTGAAGGTGAGGGGGAAGTAATGGATGGCACGCTGTTCGTTCACCGTGAGTTTAATGGGTCTTACCAGCCGGTTGGCATATTGGAGGAAAATGCGGGGTTTCCGATATTCACCTATAGCCCCAAATATCTCGAGAGCGGTGATGCGGCGCCGATTTCGATCTCGCTGCCGTTGTCGGCCGAGACATTTAGTCCGGACGCAACGGGTTCCTTTTTCTCCGGCATCATTCCGGAGGGGCAGCTCAACAGGGACCTTGAGAAAAGGGCGCGAGCGGAACGCGGAGATTACTTTAAGGTGCTCGATTTGGTCCGCGACGAACCTGTCGGCGCTCTGGTTTTGACGCGAGAGCCTTCGGCCGACGGTCTCGAAATGGGCTATGAAGAGATAGATGCGGAACAGCTAAGCGGACTGGCATACGCACCGGCGGAGATTGCTTTTGATTTAACGCTAGAGAGTCGAATCTCCCTTGCAGGTGCTCAGGCGAAGGTCGGTCTCTACCATACGGGTGATGACCCATGCGGTGGATGGTACCTGCCTCATGGAGCGGCCCCATCCACACACATTCTCAAGGCGGGGTCGAAAACGTTCCCGGGCGAGACAGTGTGCGAAGCGATGTGCGTGAGAGCCGCCTCTCTGATGGACCTATCGGCCGAAGAGTGCTTTCTTATCCGAGTTGAGGATGCCGAGCCAATTATCGCCGTGAAACGATTTGACCGAGTAACGCCTGATACCGGACGCTCGGTTGACGGATTGCCAATTCCATACCGTTTGCACCAGGAAGATGTTTGTCAGGCCAAGGGCATCTCGCGTGAGCTTAAATATGAGCCGACGGGCGTCAATTACCTGGGGCTTATCGTCGATGCGGTGCGAAGGGCGTCGACGAATCAAATGGAGGACAGGTTCCTTGTCGGCTATAACCAGCTGTTCGACTATGCCGTAGGTAACTGTGATAACCATCTAAAGAACTGGTCGCTCGTATGGGACGAAAGTTGGAAGCAGGTGAGGTTGGCGCCGCTCTATGACGTGCTGTCCACAACGGTTTACCCCAGTCTCGTTCGTGAGATGGGCGTCTCGTTTGGTGGGAGCCGCAAGATTGACGACGTAACGCGTGGGTCGGTGATGAGCCAAATGATTGAGGCGGGTTTGCCCGGGGGAATTGTCGCCGGAATGATTGCTGATACCTGCAATGAGGTTCCAGACGCGCTAAGAGACGCGGCGCGCGGTCTCAAAGAAGAGGGTTTTCCCGAGGCGGAGGTAATGTTCGAGAAGATCATTCCAGAAGTGCAAGCTCGTTTAAGCAGGATCGCCTTATAACAAAAACGTGCCGCCCAAACAAAACGTGCCGCCCCAAACGGGGCGGCACGCCATTTTTCTATCAGATAACTCGCTGAAGTACGGTGACGAAGGCGCAAGGCCGGGAGGGGTTATCTAAGCCGACATCCCGCAGCCGCGAAGCGGCGAGGACGTCGGCGTGATAACCCCGCAGGCCTTGCGCCGGCGGGAAGGAACCTATTTCACGACCAAGATGTCGCAGTCGGTGTTGCGCAGCAGGAACGTCGAAATTGAACCCAGGAGTGCATACTTGATCGAGGACAGGCCACGAGCGCCGCAGAGCACCAGGTCGGGCTTGACCACGTCGAGCATCTCGTCTTTGAGCGTCTCGCGAATGCGGCCGGCGCGAATCATGACCTCGACCTCGGGAATGTCGGGATTGGCCTTGGCCTCTTCGAGCTGCTTGGCGATGGAGTTCTTAAATGCCTCCTCTAGGCCGTTGACCAGATCGACCTGATAGGAACCGGCGCTCTCGAGTGCCGTGGAATCGATAACGTGGCCGATAATCAGCTTGGCGCCGTTGTTCGCGGCGACCTTGATGGCACGTGCGAGCACAAAATCCTGCTGCTCAGTACCGTCGAGTGAAACAAATACCTTGGTGTAGCCCTCGTTCATGGTTTCCTCCTTGGTCTATCGCACGGGCGTGGGGCTCGTGCATCGGGCGGGCGCGGATGCGTGGCCGCTGGACACTTTATCTTGTTGCAGTTATACCCAAGGATTTGGGTTTGACCGCTCGCAATTCTGTGAACGGGCGAGTTTTTTGGTAAGGGTGGGCGCGGTCGCGGCCGAACGGTTGATAATGGGACATCGCCCGCAACCGTCCGCAGAACAATATCGGCGGGTGTCTAACGAGGGGGTCCCTTTGGATATCATTGAGCTTCTAAAATCTGCCTTCATGGGCCTGGTCGAGGGCATCACCGAATGGCTGCCTGTTTCGTCGACCGGTCACATGATCTTGGTGGACGAGTTCGTCAAGATGAACGTGAGCGAGACGTTCTGGAATATGTTCCTGGTCGTGATTCAGCTTGGCGCCATTTTGGCCGTCTGCGTCCTGTTCTTTTACGACCTCAACCCGTTTTCTCCCAGCAAAGGCAAGGAGGGTCGTCGCGACACCTGGGTGCTGTGGGGCAAGATTGTGCTCGGCTGCATTCCCGCCGCGGCGATCGGTCTGCCGCTTAACGACTGGATGGAGGAGCATTTCTACAATGCTCCCGTCGTGGCGCTGGCGCTCATTGTGTACGGCGTGCTGTTTATCGTGATCGAGAACTGGCGCGCGATCAAGCGCGACCAGGCCGCTCTTGCCGGTTCGTTTGGTTCGCGTGCCGTGGTGGCGGGCGGACGCCCCGCTGGTGCGCATTTTGCCACTCCCGCTGCGGCTGCCGCTTCAGACGATGACGATAACCTGGACTTTGGCTCCATCACTACGCTCGAGGATCTGAGCTGGAAGACCGCGCTGGGTATCGGTTGCTTCCAGGTGCTTTCGCTGATTCCGGGCACATCGCGCTCCGGCTCCACGATCATCGGCGGCCTGCTGCTGGGCTGCACGCGCTCGGTGGCGTCTAAGTTCACGTTCTTCCTGGCTATTCCCGTTATGTTTGGCGCGAGCGCGCTCAAGCTGGTCAAGTACTTTATTAAGGGCGGCACGTTCGGCACCAACGAAATCGCCATCCTGGGCGTGGGCTGCGTCGTCGCCTTTGTGGTGTCGCTCATTGCCATCAAGTGGCTTATGGGCTTCGTGCGCCGTCACGACTTTAAGTGCTTCGGCGTCTACCGCATCATCCTGGGCATCGTGGTGCTCGCGTACTTCTTTGTCCTGGAGCCTATGCTCGGCCTGTAACTTGGTCGACGCTGCGCGGCGGCCGGGGCGACAACTTGTCATTCAAAGGGGGCGGCATGACCAGAAGGTCTATGCCGCCCCTTTTCATGCCAATTTGTTCGCCCTGGCCACCGCTCGCTGCTGCTGCCATGACATCGGCGGTTTCGTGATTGTCAATTGATTGGTGCAGACCAACCTGACCCCATTGCGCCAAATTCGCTGGGGCGGCCTGACGGTGACGCACGGAGTCGTGGTGTGATTTGCGTCGGTGTCCGCGCGGCTCGGTATACTGGTACGGCTCAAACTATGGCGCCGCCCGCAGGCGCGCCGTCCGTCAGATGAGGAGTCGCCCATGACCCAGCCCTTGCCCTGGGAAAAGAACGCCGCGGTATCCGTGCCGCCCGCGCCGGAACCCGTGCCGCTCGATGCATACACCGCTCCTGCTGCGCCGGAGCCCGAGCTCGTCCCGCTCGACATTTACGACGCTCCCGCGCCGGCGCCCAAGCCCGCCAAGCCGCTCGTCGACATTGACAGCCTTAATCCCGCCCAGCGCGAGGCGGTCCTGACCACCGAGGGCCCGCTGCTGGTCCTTGCCGGTGCTGGCTCGGGCAAGACCCGCGTCCTGACCTTCCGCATCGCCCATATGCTCGGCGACCTGGGTGTTAAGCCTTGGCAGGTTCTTGCCATCACGTTTACCAACAAGGCCGCTGCCGAGATGCGCGAGCGTCTGGCGGCACTCATCCCAAGCGGCACTCGTGGCATGTGGGTGTGCACCTTCCATGCCATGTGCGTGCGCATGCTGCGCGAGGACGCCGACCTGCTGGGCTACACCGGCCAGTTCACCATCTACGATGACGATGACTCAAAGCGCATGGTGCGCGACATTATGCAGGCGCTCGGCATCGAGCAAAAGCAGTTCCCCATCAACATGATCCGCAGCAAGATCAGCTCTGCTAAAAACGCCATGATCGGGCCCGAGGACATGCTCAAGTCCGCCGATAGCCCCAACGACAAAAAGGCCGCGCAGGTCTACTTGGAGCTGGAGCGCCGCCTGCGCGCCGCCAATGCGATGGACTTTGACGACCTGCTCGTGCGCACGCTCGAGCTGCTGCGTACCCGCCCCGAGGTGCTCGACAAGTACCAGGAGCGCTTCCGCTACATTAGCGTCGACGAGTATCAGGACACCAACCACGTCCAGTACGAGATCGCCAACCTGCTGGCCGCCAAGTACCAAAACCTCATGGTCGTAGGCGACGACGACCAGTCCATTTATAGCTGGCGTGGCGCCGACATCACCAACATCCTGGACTTTGAGAAGGACTTTAAAAACTGCAAGACCGTCAAGCTGGAGCAGAACTACCGCTCCACGGGCCATATCCTGAGCGCCGCCAACGCCGTGGTGCGTCACAACTCGCAGCGCAAGGAAAAGCGCCTGTTTACGGCCGAGGGCGACGGCGAGAAGATCCAGGCCTTCCAGGCAAGCGACGAGCGCGACGAGGGTCGCTGGATTGCCGGCGAGATCGAGAAGCTGCATGCCAAGGGTACGAGCTACGACGATATCGCCGTGTTCTACCGCACCAACGCCCAGTCGCGTATTCTCGAAGATATGTTTCTGCGCGCGGGCGTGCCCTACAAGATCGTGGGCGGCACGCGATTCTTCGACCGTGCCGAGATCCGCGACGTCATGGCCTACCTTAAGATGATCGTGAACCCGGCCGACGAGATGAGCGTCAAGCGCGTCATCAACACGCCGCGCCGCGGCATCGGCTCCACCTCGATCCAAAAGATCGAGCAGCTGGCGCGCGACAACCGCTGCTCATTCTTCCAGGCCTGCGAGATCGCAACAGCCGAGACGGGCATGTTTAGTGCCAAGGTGCGTAACGGCCTGTCGAGCTTTGTGGCGCTGGTGCGCGAGGGTCGCCGCATGGACGGCGAGCTCAAGGACGTCGTCGAGATGATCGTCGATAAGACGGGCCTGCTGCAGGCTTTCCGCGCCGAGGGCACCATGGAGTCCGAGAGCCGCGCCGAGAACATCCAGGAATTCCTGGGCGTCGCCGCCGAATTTGAGGAGACGCACGAGGATATCGAAGGTACGCTCGAGAGCTTGGAAGAGCTGCGCGCTGCCGGTGTTGCCGATGTGCCTGCTAGCGCCGAGCCCGAGCCTGTCGTGGTGAGCGCGCCTGCGCCCGAACCGGGGCCATCTGCCCCGGTATCCTCGTTTGAGGCGCTCGTTGGCGCGCGTGACGCCGCGGGCTCCAATCCGCTCGATAGCTTGGCCGCTCCGGCGCTGTCTCCGCAGGATGCCCTGGCCGCCGCCATCGCGGGCAACGCGTATGCCGCGCCGACGGAGATGCCGGCGGGTGCCGTGCATGCCGACGAGATCGAGCGCACCTACGGTCCGCTCACCTGTAAGGCGCTGCCGGCGCTCATGGAGTGGCTGGCCCTGCGCTCCGACTTGGATTCCCTGGCCGGCGAGACGCATGCCATTACCATGATGACCATCCACTCCGCCAAGGGCCTGGAGTTCCCGGCGGTGTTCGTGGCCGGCATGGAGGAGGGTATCTTCCCGCACGTGCACGACTTTGGCGGTAGTGACGATCCGGGCAAGCTCGAGGAGGAGCGTCGCCTGGCCTACGTTGCCATCACGCGTGCCCGTAAGCGCCTGTTCCTGACCTATGCGGCCACGCGTCGCACCTACGGCTCGACCTCTGCCAACCCGCGCTCGCGCTTCCTCAACGAGATTCCGTTTGAGGATATCGAGTTTAGCGGTATCGGTTCTGCCGGTTTTGAGGGCACGGGCTGGGAGAAGCGCGGCGACCGTCACGGCACCTTTGGCTCGGGCATGGGCTCGGATATGTATGGCGGCAAGGTGTTCGGTTCGCATACGCGCTCGACCGGCGGTTCCGGTTCGCGCGGCGGATCGAGCTTCGACGATTTCTTTGGTGGCAGCACCTATGGCACCGAGCGCCATCGCGGGGTTTCGCCCGATGCCGGCCGTGTTGCCTCGACCTTTGGTTCGGGCGCGCCGCGAGCTAAAAAGCCGTCGTCCAAGGTGTCGCCGACGGTGGAGCGCAAGGTCGATCGCGCCAGTGCATCGCAGGACTTTGCCGCGGGCGATACCGTGAGCCACAAGACCTTTGGTACGGGCACCGTGATCTCGGTCGCTGGAGACATGATCGAGGTCCAGTTCGAAAAGACCGGCCAGACCAAAAAGCTCATGAAGGGCTTCGCACCGATCGTCAAGTTGTCGTAATCCCGGCGGACCTGGGCGGGCGTATAGGGCAACATCGCCTGCTCGGACAGTCCTGCGCAAGACGGAGAGCACATTAAGTGCTCTCCTTTGCGTGCGGAACTCGCGATCGATGTTGCCCTATACGCCCGCCCAGGTCCTTAGATAACGCTGCTTGCGAACGTCGCTCTGCTCGTTCGCTTTTTAATCTGGAGAGCCGGGTGGGCTGATGAATAGATACGAGTAGGGGCTCTCCCGTACATAGACGGGGGAGCCCCTTGTTGCGTCTTAGATTGTTGTTCCAACCCCGCGCCCATCCCGGCGAGCGTTCGGGGATCGGTAGCTTACAGGTGGCTGATGATCAGTTCCATCTTGCCTTCGAGGTCGATGGAGCTGACGGTGCTGGGCGCCAGCAGGTGGCTTCCCTTGTGGACGGGGTCGCCGCAGACGGTGCCTTCGCCGTCGATGACTGACAGGCACATGAAGGGCCAGCGCTGGTCGAGGGTCTTGCTGCCGTCGACACACACGCGATCGACGGTGTAGCAGGGGTTGGACTCGAGCTCGGTCACGCCATCGACCTCGGGCGCGGTCACCGTGCCGTCGGTCGGAGCCTGAACGTCGAAATCGATGCAGTCGAGGCTCTGCTCAATGTGCAGAGGACGCAGCTTGCCGTCGGTGCCGGGGCGGTCGTAGTCGTACAGGCGATAGGTCACGTCGCTCGACTGCTGCGTCTCCAAAATGAGCGTACCAGTCTTGATGGCGTGCACGGTACCGGAGTCAATCTGGAAAAAGTCGCCCTTGTGAATCGGCAGCACGTTGAGCATGTCGTCCCAGCGGCCGTCCTCGATCATACGCGCGGCCTCGGCGCGGTCGTGCGCGCGCTGGCCGACGATGATCGTGGCACCGGGTTCGCAGTCCAGTACATACCAGCACTCGGTTTTGCCCAGGCTGCCGTTCTCGTGCTTGGCGGCGTACTCGTCGTTGGGGTGAATCTGGATCGAAAGGTCGTCCTTGGCGTCCAGAATCTTAATGAGCAGCGGGAACTCCTTGCCCTCGCAATTGCCAAAAAGCTCACGGTGCTCGGCCCACAGCCACGAAAGCGTGCGACCGACGTACGGGCCCTCAGCGATCTGGCAGTCGCCGTTGGGGTGTGCCGAGATGGCCCAGCACTCACCGATGGGACCCTCGGGAATGTCGTAGCCAAACACGGTCTCCAGCTGGCGGCCGCCCCAGATCTTCTCGTGGAAGATCGGCGTGAGTTTAATCAAATCGGACATGTGCATACTCCCATAAGGTTGTGCGGGTGCCGCGTAAGACAGCTCAAAACGAGCACCCACCGGATTACAAAACTAGGCCAGCGTTACGTTGTGCAGCTCAAAGCGGTCGCCTACGTTGTGCGAGACAGAATATTCAAACGCGGTGCCGCTATCCAAGAAGCCAATCTGGTTGAGTTCGAGCAAGGGAGAGCCGGGTTTGGTATCCAGGCGCTCGGCCTCTTCTTCAGTTGCCGCGACAGCGCGAATGGTACGGTGGAAACTCGAGATCTTGAGTCCGCACTGCTCGCGGATGAAGCTGTAGACCGACGCGTACAGGTCTTTTTTCTTAAGACCCGGAATCAGCTCGAGTGGCATATAGGTGTACTCAATAACGATGGGCTGACCATCGACCTCGCGTACGCGCACGATGTGATAGGCAAAGTCGTCTTCGGCCATTCCCAGTTGGGTCGCAACCTCTGCCGGCGGATTGACGATCGAGAAATCGTAGACCACCGAGGTCACTTTCTCCCCGCGATGCTCGTACGAAAAGCCTTGGGCACGGTCGTTCTTGCCTTGGAAAAACACCTGGCCGGGAAGCCCCGCCGTGTCCTTGACGTAGGTGCCCGATCCGCGCCGGCTAGTAATAAGGCCTTCCTCGGTGATCTGCTCAATCGCTCGTTTGACGGTGATTTTGGAAACGCTATAGAGCTCACAGAACTCAACGACGGTGGGCAACTTATCGCCCGGCTTAAGGGCGCCGTCCTCGATGCTTCGACGGATATCTGCAGCTATCGCCTCGTATTTGGGAATCATGCAATCCTCCCTTCATATTTGCGTCGATATAAAGAGAGTATACCTACTTAAAAAGCATCCATATGGCTTTCATGAAAGAAGTTCGATAAAGAAAAATGAAAAAGACGCTTTACATAGAAAATTAGAGCGCTATAGTTACAGACAACAAGCGAGATGCATTGGCGTTTGCTTGTGCTGTTTGGAGACGGATTTGTTTTGGTGGGTCGGATATCCGGAAAACCGGTGCGCGCCCGCGCCGGATAACCTGCCAAAGCAAACCCGTCTCCAACCGGAAGCTCTAGAACACGAAAGCGAGGACTTTGATGGCACAGTATCAGCTGCCCCGTGACTTCTTCTTTGGCGCTGCTATGTCCGGCCCGCAGACTGAGGGCCAGTGGAACCAGGGCGGCAAGCTCGAGAACCTGTGGGACACCTGGTCCATCCAGGATCTGGGTTCGTTCTACAACTGCGTTGGCTCTTATGCCGGTAATGACTTTATGGCCAAGTACCAGGAAGACTTTCGCATTTTGAAGGACTTGGGCCTGAATACCTATCGCACTTCCATCCAGTGGAGCCGTCTGCTCGATGCCGACGGCAACCTCAACGAGGAGGGCGCTGCGTGGTATCACGAGCTGTTCCGCGCCTCTCGCGAGGCCGGCCTGGAGCCGTTTGTCAACTTGTACCACTTTGACATGCCCACCTACCTCTTTAACCGTGGCGGCTGGGAGAGCCGCGAGGTCGTTGAGGCTTACGCGCATTACGCCGACGTCGCCTTCCACGAGTTTGGCCAGGAGATTAAGTACTGGTTCACCTTTAACGAGCCCATCGTCGAGCCCGAGCAGCGCTATCAGGAGGGCGTGTGGTTCCCGCAGCTCCACGACTTCAACCGCGCCCGCACCGTGCAGTATCACATTTCGCTGGCGCACGCGCTGGCCGTGGCCAACTACCGCCGCGCCTATGACGAGGGCGCCGTTCGCAGCGAAGCCAAGATCGGCATGATCAACTGCTTTACCCCGGTCTATACCAAGGAGAACCCCAACGAGGCAGACCTCGAGGCCGTGCGTATGACCAGCGGCATCAACAACCGCTGGTGGCTCGACCTCATTACCAAGGGCGAGCTTCCTGCCGACGTGCTCGACAGCCTGGCTGAGGGCGGCGTTAAGCTTCCGTTCCGCGCCGGCGACCAAGAGATCCTCAAGCAGGGTGTTGTCGACTGGCTCGGCTGCAACTACTACCACCCCACGCGTGTTCAGGCACCGGCGAGCAAGGTCGACCAGTACGGCCTGCCGCACTTTGCCGACGAGTACGTATGGCCCGACGCCGTTATGAACGAGAGCCGTGGCTGGGAGATCTACCCGCAGGGCCTCTACGACTTTGGCATGGACTGCGCTAAGAACTACCCCGATCTTGAGTGGTTCGTTTCCGAGAACGGTATCGGCATCATGGACGAATACAAGAACCGTGACGCCGAAGGAACCATCCAGGATGACTACCGCGTCGACTTTGTACGTCAGCACCTGGAGTGGGTGGCCAAGGCCATCGACGAGGGCGCCAAGTGCCGCGGATACCATTACTGGGCCGTCATCGATAACTGGTCTTGGGCTAATGCCTTTAAGAACCGTTACGGTTTTGTCGAGGTTGACCTTATGGACGGCTACAAACGCCGCCTTAAGAAGTCGGCGGCCTGGCTCAAACAGGTCGCCACGACCCACGTGGTTGATTAGCGACCGGGCGAACGCCCAGACCGCGCGCCGCCGCGCGCAACACATGGCACATCTGGTGGCAGAGGGCGAAAGGCCACCGTGCGCATAGGAAAAGGCCGGATTTGAAAGTTAGGAGCAATCATGGCCAGTGACAACGGAAAGAGCTTCCTCGACAAGTTTGCCGAGGTCTCTGCGAAGGTGGGAAACCAGGTTCACCTGCGTTCCCTGCGTGACGCCTTCGCGACCATCACGCCGCTCTATATCCTTGCGGGTATCGCGGTTCTTATTAACAACGTCGTGTTCCCCCTGTTCCCGCTCGATGCGGCGGGTCTTGCCAACCTTCAGACGTGGGGTTCGGCGATTACGCTGGGCACCCTCAACGTCTCTGCCATTATCTTGGCCGGATTGATTGGCTACAGCCTCGCTAAGAACAAGCGTTTCGATAACCCGCTCGCTTGCGTGGTCGTCGCTATCTCTGCTTTCGTCATCATGATGCCGCAGCAGGTCACCGCCACGCTTGCCGCCACGAGCCCGCTGCTCACCGACAAGATCACCTCCGCCGAGGTCACGGGCGCCCTTTCGACTACCAACACCGGCACCAACGGTCTGTTCTCGGCTATTATCATCGCCCTGCTTTCCGTCTCGCTCTTCATCAAGATTTCTGGCGTCGAGAAGCTCAAGGTTAAGCTGGGCGAGGGCGTGCCTCCCGCGGTCTCCAACTCCTTCAACGTCATGATTCCGATGCTGCTCAACCTCGCGATCTTCGCTCTTGCCGCGGCCCTGCTCGCCGTGTGCGCCGGCACCGATCTGTGCGCCATCATCTCCACGTGCATCTCCAACCCGCTCAAGAGCATCATGAACGCCGGTCCGTGGGCTGTTATCCTCATCTACACCCTTGCTAACCTGCTGTTCTGCGTCGGTATTCACCAGTCCACCATCTCTGGCGCTACCGTCGAGCCGATCCTGACCATGCTCATCGTCGACAACATGGCTACCTTTGCCGCCGGTGGCACCATCCAGCCCGATCACTACATGAACATGCAGATCGTTAACAGCTTCGCCCTCATCGGCGGCTCGGGCTGCACCCTCATGCTCCTGCTCGACACGCTCCTGTTCTCCAAGAACAAGGCTTCCGAGACCGTTTCCAAGATGGCTATCCTGCCTGGTCTGTTCAACATCAACGAGCCGGTTATCTACGGTTACCCCATCGTGTACAACCTGCCGCTCATGATCCCGTTCGTTCTTCTTCCCGACCTGTTCATCGGCATCACCTATGGCCTTACCTGCGCAGGCATCATCAGCCCCTGCATCGCCCAGGTGCCCTGGACTATGCCTCCCGTCATCAATGCCCTGCTCGCTACGGGCTTTGACTGGCGCGCCGGCGTGTGGCAGGCTCTCGAGATTGTCATTGGCATGGCCGTCTACCTGCCCTTTATGAAGATTTCCGAGAAGGCAATCGCCAAGCAGGAGGCTCTCGCCGAGTAGAACGCCTAACGTTCGTCCCTTTCACCGTTGCGGGCACCGGTACGCGGTGCCGGTGCCCGCGGCTCTCTCCCTTGTGTAAAGATGCAGGGGGTGGGCACAATAGCCGCAAGGAATAAAACCAGTCGTCGTCTGCGCGCCGCGCAGTTATAAGGAGGAAACCATGAAGAAGATCATGCTCTGCTGCAATGCCGGTATGTCCACGAGCCTGCTGGTCCAGAAGATGCAGGCCGAGGTTGCAAACCGTGGTCTGGATATTGAGGTCGAGGCTCGTCCCATGAACGAGGCCCACGATCACCTGGACGAGTGCGACATGTTGCTGCTTGGTCCGCAGATCGGCTACACCAAGGGCGATTTTGAGAAGGAGGCCGCCGGCCGCTTCCCGGTCGAGGTCATCAACATGGTCGACTACGGCCGCATGAACGCTGCCGGCATCATTGACCACTGTGTCAGCGTGATGGGCTAGGTGCTCCGCATGGACGATATGAACGAACTGCAGATGACCTGCTTTGAGATCATCAGCTACGTCGGTACCGCCAAGAGCATGTACATCAATGCCGTGCAAAAGGCCAAGGAGGGCGATTTTGACGCCGCCGAGGAGCTTATCAAGCAGGGCGACGAGGCCTATAACGGTGGCCACGATGTTCACATGGGGCTTCTGAAGAAGGAGGCCAACGGCGAGCGTAACGGCGAGGCCCCGTTGATTCTGCTGCATGCCGAGGACCAGATGGCCGGCACCGAGACCATGCGCGTCATGGCGACGGAGCTCATCGAGGTTCACAAGCAGCTGCAGGCACTTAAGGCCTAGTCGGCGTTATCGCCGCGATGGACCGTGCGGTTCAACAGACAATTCAGTCCCTTTCACGGGCGCCAGGAGTCTCCGCCTCCCGGCGCCCTTATATTTGGCGAAGGCCCTGCGTGACCTTTTGAGCGGTCGTTTGCGTTTTCACAGATAAAACCTGCCAAAACAAACCTGTCCCTTTTTGGCAGGTTTTTGCCTTGGGAGCGGTACCATACAGGCAATGTTTAAACGAGAAAGGCGGGCTCCCATGGAACCTAAGCAGTATTACATCGGCATCGACGTCGGCGGCACCTCGGTCAAGGAGGGTCTGTTCGATGAGGACGGAAACCTGCTTGCCAAGGCCAGCGTGCCCACGCCTCCCATCGTTGACGCTGCGGGCTTTGCCGCGGTGACCGAGGCTATCGACCAGGTGGTCGCCAAGGCCCAGATTCCGCGTGCCTTTGTGTCGGGCATTGGCCTGGCCGTTCCGTGCCCCATCCCGGCATCGGGCGATGCCAAGGTCAAGGCGAACATCGCCATCAACCTGCCCGAGCTCAAGATCGCCATCCAGGAGCACTGCCCCGACGCGGTCGTTAAGTACGAGAACGACGCCAACGCTGCTGCTATGGGCGAGGCCTGGCTCGGCTCTGCCAAGGGCGTACGGAACGTGGTGATGGTCACCATTGGTACCGGCGTGGGCGGCGGCGTTATCGTTAACGGCGACGTGGTATCGGGCGTTGTGGGTGCTGGCGGCGAGATTGGCCACATGTGCCTGAACCCGGCCGAGGAGCGCACCTGCGGCTGCGGCGGCCATGGCCACCTGGAGCAGTATTCCAGCGCCACCGGCGTGGTGAGCAACTACCTTGCCGAGTGCAAGAAGGCGGGCGTCGAGCCCATCGAGCTGACCGGCCCCTCCGATTCCAAGGACGTGTTCCAGGCCTGCCGCGAGGGCGACAAGCTCGCGCTGGCCGCGGCCGATACCATGGCCGACTATCTCGGCCGCGCACTGGCGCTTATTGCCAACGTGGTTGATCCCGAGATGTTCCTCATCGGCGGCGGCGCCTCCGCCTCGGCCGATGTCTACCTCGACAAGGTTCGCGAGCACTTTAAGCAGTACGCGCTTTCCGCCTCGCGCGAGACGCCCATTAAGGTCGCTTCGCTCGGAAACGACGCCGGCATTATCGGTGCCGCCTACGTAGCCCTGCGCGCCGCCGGCAAATAGCTGGTGCAAGGAGGCCAAGGCTGCGCCCCAAAATATGCCGTGGCCCTTCCGTCTGCGAAGGCTCGGCATCGGCGTGCTACCATAGCTACGTCCAAGTACACATATCAAGTGGAGGATATCCATGGCAAACGTTCTTGTCTTTGGTCACCAGAACCCCGATAACGACGCCATCATGAGCGCCGTCGTCCTGTCCCAGCTGCTCAACCAGGTTGAGTATGCCGGCAACACCTACGAGGCCTGCACCCTTGGTCAGCTTCCGGCCGAGTCCGCCAAGCTGCTCGCCGACGCCGGCATCGCCGAGCCCCGCGTGATCGAGTCCGTCGAGGCCGGTCAGCTCGTCGTCCTCACCGACCACAACGAGTCTGCCCAGTCCGTCGCCGGCCTTAAGGACGCCACGGTCTTTGGCGTTGTCGATCATCACCGCATCGGCGACTTCGAGACCGCCGGCCCGCTGCACTACATCTGCCTGCCCTGGGGCTCCAGCTGCACCATCGTCACCAAGCTCGCCGGCGTGCTCGGCGTTGAGCTTTCCGACGTCCAGGCCAAGCTGCTGCTCTCGGCCATGATGACCGACACGCTCATGCTCAAGAGCCCCACCACCACCGATGTTGACCGCGCCGTCGCCGCCAAGCTTGGCGAGCAGGTGGGCGTCGACCCGGTCAAGTTTGGCATGGAGGTCTTCCTCACCCGTCCGTCCGGCTCCTTCACCGCAGCCGAGATGGTCGGCAACGACATCAAGATGTTCGAGCCTGCCGGCAAGAAGCTGCTCATCGGCCAGTACGAGACCGTCGACAAGAGCCGTGCGCTTGGCATGATCGACGAGATTCGCGAGGCCATGCGCGCCTACGCCGCCGAGAAGGGTGCCGACGGCATCGTCCTGTGCATCACCGACATCATGGAGGAGGGCTCGCAGGTCCTGCTCGAGGGCGAGACCGAGGCCGCTCAGAAGGGCCTGGGCATTGCCGACGAGCACGACGGCGTCTGGATGCCGGGCGTCCTCTCCCGTAAGAAGCAGGTCGCTGCCCCCATCATGGCCGTCTGCTAGGTTTAGTTGACCAAACGCCACGACCGGACCGCGGACACCCCGCGCTCCGGTCGTTTTTTGTGCGCGGCGCCGCGTCGTCTCTTGGACAGGCGTGCCCGTGTCGTTGAGCAAATAATGTTCAACCTGTGGTTCCGCTTTTCGGCCACGCCTGCGTGCTTGTCGTGCAGGGTAGGCTAGATGTAAGCGTAATACGTTAGAGCGCGGCGCCGCCACTTGGGCGGGCCGTGCTTTTTTAAGACGGGAGCTTTCCCGTGAAAGGAGCCGCCCATGGCAGCAACTGAGCAGCTGTTCAACGTTCGTGAGCGCAAGCGTTTTGAGCGCCACGACATTTGGGAGCGCATCGCCGAGAACGGCACGATTTCCGCCGCCGTCATGGTCTTCGCCGCCATCGCCGCCGTCATTTGCGCCAACACCGATGCTTACGAGGCCATCCACCACTTTTTGGAGACCCCGCTGTATGTGGGTCTGGGCAACCTTACGGCTGGCCTCACCGTCGAGCTTTTCGTCAACGACTTCCTCATGGCAATCTTCTTTTTGCTGGTAGGCATTGAGCTTAAGTACGAGATGACGGTCGGCGAGCTCAAAAACCCGCGCCAGGCTATGCTTCCCATGCTGGCAGCCGTGGGCGGCGTCGTCGTTCCCGCCTGCATCTACCTGATCTTTAACCATGCCGGCGCGCACAACGGCTGGGCCATTCCCATGGCAACCGATATTGCCTTTGCGCTGGGCGTGCTGTCGCTTTTGGGCAACCGTGTGCCCAACGGCGTGCGCGTGTTCTTCTCGACGCTCGCCATCGCCGACGACCTCATCTCCATCGCCGCCATCGCCATTTTCTACGGTCAAAGCCCCAATCCGTTTTGGTTGGGCGCCGCCGCGCTTGTGACCTGCGCGCTCGTGTGGCTCAACAAGACGCAGCATTACCGCCTTGCCCCGTATTCGGTACTGGGTCTGCTGTTGTGGTTCTGCATGTTCAAGAGCGGCGTGCACGCTACGCTCGCCGGCGTCATCCTGGCCTTTACCATCCCGGCCAAGTGTGGCGTCAAGCTCGATAGCCTTACCGATTGGTTGGGCGAGTGCCTGCCGCTGCTCGATGACCGCTACGATGACGAGGCGCACATCCTGGGCCAGCATGACTTTACCGTCTCGACCACCAAGGTCGAGCGTGTCATGCACCGCGTTACCCCGCCGCTCATCCGCATGGAGCGTCTGATCTCCACGCCGGTCAACTTTGTGATTCTGCCGATCTTTGCGTTCGTCAACGCACAGGTTCGCCTGGTGGGTGTGGATATGAGCACGCTGCTCACCGACCCGGTGACGCTCGGCGTGTACTTTGGCATGCTGCTGGGTAAGCCGATCGGTATCTTTGGCATGACGTTCGCCTTGGTCAAGCTCAAGGCCTGCGAGCTGCCGCACAATGTCAACTGGCACATGATTGCCGGCGTGGGCATTCTGGGCGGTATCGGCTTTACCATGTCGATTCTCATCAGCGGCCTTGCCTTCCCGACGGCCCAGTTTGAGGTTCTGGCCGCCAAGGCCGCTATTCTCGCCGGCTCTGTCACCGCGGCCGTACTTGGCATGATCTACATGAGTGTGATCTGCAAGCACCCCGCGCCCAAGAACGAGTAGGCGCGTAGAAACAGACGCCAGAGCCTGCTCGAGCGCGTGTAAAACGCGGTTTTGAGTGGTACTTGCCACCTGCCGGACACCCCAGTGGCCAAAAAACGCCGTTTGTGAGTACTGTCACAAACGGCGTTTCATTTTAGGCGCGAAAAATAATGTACAAATCTATTCTGTCTGTGCATTAACGATTGCGTGGCTGGACGAAAAATGCCGATGCATCCTTCCAAAACCGGGCACAAAAGGCCAAGACTGGCCTTTTTAATTCAAAATCGCTGTTACTAAAAAAGTAACAGTACTCATATTTGCTATTTTTTGACCACAGGCCCCAATGACTAGGTTTATTCCACGGTGCCGTAGATGGCGCCCCAGCCGTGGGCGGCCAAGGCGGAGTTGAGCTGGTCGCAAAGTGACTGGCGGTCGTAATAGCCGGGCGGCAAAAGGTTCACGATTTCCATGAGATCGGGTGCCAGGTCCAAGATTTCGGCCTGTACGATCAGATCCAGGCGGTCGATGGCGTGGCGGTCGTAAAACAGTCCGTCGACCAGGCGCTGAAGGTCGCCGAATTCCTCGGCCTGGAACGATCCGTACTCCATAGTGCCTCCTTGGGCGCTTCATGCCGGCATGCGCGGCGATTCGTAATTCATTGCGATGGACTTAATCTATCACGGCTTCATAACGTTGCGACGGTAGCGGTCTATACTTAGAAGAATTGCAACGTACCGCTTCGTGAAAGGTCGCACCCATGCAGACGATCTACCAGAAGATGGAAACCACCGAACTCGATGCCGCCATCGAGGCGCTCAAGGCCGAGGTCGCCGAGGTCAAGGCCAAGGGCCTGGCGCTCGACATGGCCCGCGGCAAGCCGTCGCCCTCCCAGGTGGACATCTCTCGACCCATGCTCGATATCCTCAATGCCGATGCCGATCTGCACGACGGCAACGTCGACTGTTCCAACTACGGCTGCTTTGAGGGCATTCCCTCGGCACGCAAGCTAGCGGGGGAGTTCCTGGGTTGCCCCGCCGAGCAGACGCTCGTGCTGGGTTCGTCGAGCCTGCTGATCGAGCACGATATCGCCGGTATGTTCTGGCGTTGCGGCTCGTGCGGCAACGAGCCCTGGGAGGCTTACGAGGCAGCGCACGACGGCAAGAAGGTCAAGTTTCTGTGCCCTGTTCCCGGCTACGACCGCCACTTTGGCATCACCGCCGATCTGGGTATCGAGAACGTCCCCGTCGCGATGACCGACAACGGCCCCGACATGGACGAGGTCGAGCGCCTCGTCGCCGCCGACGATTCCATCAAGGGCATCTGGTGCGTGCCCAAGTATTCCAACCCCACGGGCATCACCTTTAGCGAGGACACTGTGCGCCGCCTGGTTGAGATGCCCACGGCCGCACCCGATTTCCGCATCTTCTGGGACAACGCCTACTGCATGCACGACCTGTACGACGAGACCGACGAGCTCGCAAACATCTTTGACCTCGCTCGCGCGGCGGGCACCGAGGACCGCGTGGTGGCATTTGCCTCGACGTCCAAGATCACCTTCCCGGGCGCCGGTATCGGCTTTATCGGTGCGAGCCCCGCGGTCATCGCCGAGTTCTCCAAGCGCCTGAAGGCCGGCCTCATCAGCGCCGACAAGCTCAACCAGCTGCGTCACGTGCGCTTCCTTCCCACCATCGAGGCGGTCAAGGAGCACATGAAAAAGCATGCCGAGTTTTTGCGTCCGCGCTTTGAGGCCGTTGAGCGCAAGCTCACCGAGGGCCTGGGCGGCACGGGCTGCGCCACCTGGACGCATCCCCGCGGCGGCTACTTTGTAAGCTTCGATGGTCCCGAGGGCTCGGCCCAAAAGGTCGCCGCGCTGTGCGCCGACCTGGGCGTCAAGCTCACGCCGGCCGGTGCTACCTGGCCCTATGGCAAGGATCCGCGCGATACCAACATCCGCATCGCGCCGAGCTATCCCACGGTCGAGGACCTGGAGGCCGCGCTCGATGTGCTGGTGCTGGCCGTCAAGCTCGTCGCTGCCGAGCTTGCGCGTGCCGAGCGCGCCTAACGCGCGGCTTCCAGTACTATCCGCACTTTCGATACGTAAAGGAGCGTATACATGGATTTGGGTATTTCCACCAACCCCACGCCAGAGCTCTACACCATTAAGGTAACCGGCGAGATCGATATCTCTAACGCCGATAGCCTGCGTAATGCCATCGACCTGGCGCTCGAGCAGCCCACTGAGGCCGTTGAGCTCGATTTTGCCCAGGTGAGCTACATCGATTCGACGGGCATTGGCGTGCTCGTGGGCGCCGCGCACCACGCGGTCGACCACGGCAAGCGCTTTAGCTGCACCAATGTGCAGCCCCCGGTGATGCGCGTGGTCCAGCTGTTGGGTGTCGACCAGGAGATTTCGATCACCGCTGCATAATCTTTGCCCCCAAAAGGGCGTGCCGTTTGGCATATGTTTGTGATGCGCTCGGACGTTTTGGCGTCCGGGCGCTATACTTGACCGAATGAATAGACGAGTTCCGGCCGAATGGCGCGGTGCGGGCTCGACTCACATCGAGCCTTGGAGGTATGTGTGTTTGGTATTGGAGAGGGTGAGCTCGCGATCATCGTGGTCTTCGGCTTTTTGCTGTTTGGCCCGGATAAGCTCCCACAGATGGGCCGCACGATCGGCCGTGCCATCCGTCAGTTCCGCGAGACGCAGGAAAAGATGACGGCCGTTGTTCAGTCCGAGATTATCGATCCGGTAAGTGAGGCCGCTTCGGCACCGGTCAAGCCCAAGAAGACTGCCGTCGATGACGATTCCGATGCGGACAAGGATGCCGTCGAGACGGCTGCGCCCGCAAAGAAGGAGACCTTTGCCGAGCGCCGTGCCCGCCTTGCCGCCGAGAAGGCCGCGAGCGAGGCTGCCGGCGAGGGCGAGGGTGCTGCTGAGGAGTCCGAGGCCGAGGGCGCCGAGCCTGCTGCTGCCGCCGAGCCTGTCGTCGAGCCCGAGCCTGCTGCAGAGCCAGAGTCCGAGCCCGAGCCGGCAGAGCCCACGACGGCTGACCTCTACGCCCGTCGTCCCCGCAAGCGCAAGGCCGTCGTCGACCAGCTCGCTCGCGAGCTCGAGGCCGAGGACGAGGCCGTTGCCGAGGCTGCCACCGCCGACGCCTCGAAGGGAGGCGATGAGTAATGCCTATCGGACCTGCGCGCATGCCGCTCTTCGATCACCTGGGAGAGCTCCGTCGCCGCCTGACTATCGTGGTCGTGTCGGTGTTTGCCGCCGCCATCGTGCTGTATTTCGCCACGCCCGTGGTGCTCGACATCCTGGAAGACCCCATCCGCTCCTTTGTGCCGGACGGTAAGTTCTACATCACCACCACGCTCGGCGGCTTTGGCCTGCGCTTCTCGCTGGCCATCAAGATGGCCGTGGTCATGTGCACGCCCATGATCATCTGGCAGATTCTAGCATTTTTCCTGCCGGCGCTGCGTCCCAACGAGCGCAAATGGGTCGTGCCCACGGTGCTCGCCTCGACGGTGCTGTTCTTCCTGGGCGCCATCTTCTGCTACTTCATCATTATCCCGGCGGGCTTTGAGTGGCTTATCGGCGAGACCTCGGCCGTCGCCACGGCGCTGCCCGACCTGGAGAACTACGTCAACATGGAGCTGCTCTTTATGATCGGCTTTGGCGTGGCGTTTGAGCTGCCGCTTATCATCTTCTACCTGTCCGTCTTCCACATCGTGTCCTACGCGGCCTTCCGCGGCGCCTGGCGCTACGTGTACGTGGGCCTGCTTGTGGGCTCGGCTGTGATTACGCCCGACGGCTCGCCCGTTACGCTGGGCCTCATGTATGGTGCCCTGCTCTCGCTCTACGAGATTTCGCTCGCCATTGCCCGCGTGGTCATTACCGCGCGCGAGGGCAAGGAGGGCTTGTTTGTGAGCCGTCTGGACCTGTTCTCGGACGATGAGGACGACGAGGAGTAAATCGGTATGCACGAGGTTGGCATTGTCAACGGCATACTCGATACAGTGATTCGCGCGGCGCGTGGGGCGGGGGCCTCGCGCGCCGTTTTGGTAACGCTGCGTATCGGGGATATGACCGAAGTTGTGCGCGAGGCGCTCGACTTTGCGTGGGAGACATTTCGCGATGAGGACCCGCTCACGCGAGGCTGCGAGCTTGCCGTGGAGGAAGTCCATCCACAAAGCGAGTGTCTGGACTGCGGGGAGGTCTTTGAGCACGATCGCTTCCATTGCCGCTGTCCCCAATGTGGCGGCGCCAACGTGCGTCTGCTGCACGGCCGCGAGCTCGACATCGCAAGTATCGAAATCGAAACCCCCGACGATTAGCCCGCTAGCCATCTGGTGATGGGGTATAAAGGGGCCAAAGTAAGGAGTGCCGAGTATGGCTGAGAAAACGATTGATATCGCGTCGCCGATTCTGTCGCGCAACGAGCGCCTGGCAGATCAGCTGCGACAGCGATTTAAAGAGACAAACACCTATGTGATCAATGTGCTGTCGAGCCCCGGTTCGGGCAAGACCACCACGATCCTGGGCACCAACGAGCGCCTGCGCGACAAGGCTGGCCTGCGCTGTGCCGTCATCGAGGGCGATATTGCCTCGGATGTCGACGCCATCACCATGAAGGAAGCCGGCATGCCCGCCATCCAGATCAACACGGGTGGCCTGTGCCACCTCGAGGGCAACATGATCATGGAGGCCGTTGACGCGTTCGACCAGGCCGTCGGTCTGGAGAACATCGACGTCATCTTTATCGAAAACGTGGGCAACTTGGTCTGCCCGGTCGACTTTGACCTGGGTGAGAACCTGTCCATCATGATTCTCTCGGTGCCCGAGGGCGACGACAAGCCCATCAAGTACCCGGGCATCTTCCAGCACGCTGGCGCGCAGCTGCTCAATAAGGTCGACGTGGCCCCGGCTTTCGATTTTGACATGGATAGGTATACTAAGACACTCGATGACCTCAATCCGCAGGCGCCGCGGTTTGCCGTGAGCGCGCGCAAGGGCGAGGGCATGGATGCCTGGTGCGATTGGCTCATCGGGCAGATCGAGCAAGCAAGGGCGTAAATCGGCCGCCATACGGGCGGGCGTAGCCGCAGAGATACGAGATAGGAGCCTCTTTTGAAGCTCATCATCGCCGAGAAAAACGACGCCGCGCGTCAGATCGCCGAGCGTCTGTCCACGGGTAAGCCCAAAAAGGACAAGGTGTACAACACCGCCATCTACCGTTTTGAGTGGAAGGGCGAGGAGTGCGTGACGATCGGCCTTGCCGGTCACATCCTTGCGCCCGATTTTTGCGACAGCGTGCTGTTCGATAAAAAGCTGGGCTGGTATTCGGTTACCGAGGACGGCGAGATGCTACCGGCCGACATGCCCGATGGCCTGGCACGCCCGCCCTACGACACCAAGCGCAAGCCGTTTCTTGCCGACGGCATCTCCATCAAGGGCTGGAAGCTCGAGAGTCTGCCGTATCTCACCTGGGCACCCGTCATTAAGCTGCCGGCCGAGAAGGAACTCATCCGCTCGCTTAAGAACCTTGCCAAAAAGTCCGACAGCGTCATCATCGCCACGGACTTCGATCGCGAGGGCGAGCTGATCGGTTCGGACGCCCTCAACAAGGTGCGCGAGGTGGCGCCCGACTTGCCGGTCGCTCGCGCCCAGTATTCTTCGTTTACCAAGGCCGAGATCACGCAGGCCTTCGATAACCTTGTCTCGCTCGACCAGAACCTGGCTGACGCTGGCGAGAGCCGTCAGCACATCGACCTCATTTGGGGTGCGGTGCTCACGCGCTACCTGACGCTCGCCAAGTTTGGCGGTTTTGGCAACGTACGTTCCGCCGGCCGTGTGCAGACCCCGACGCTTGCCCTGGTGGTCGAGCGCGAACGCGAGCGCATGGCGTTTGTGCCCGAGGACTATTGGCAGATCCGCGGCATGGGCGCCGCGCAGGGTGCTGCCGAGGACGACCGCTTTAAGATTGCGCACAAGACGGCACGCTTTACCGACAAGGATGCTGCCGAGACGGCATACGGCCATGTCGACGGCGTTACGACGGCAACCGTCGCCGCGGTGACCAAGCGCTCACGCAAGCAGCAGCCACCCACGCCGTTTGCGACCACCTCGCTGCAGGCTGCCGCCGCAGCCGAGGGCATCTCGCCTGCGCGTACCATGCGCATCGCCGAGTCCCTCTACATGGCGGGCCTCATCAGCTACCCGCGTGTCGACAACACCGTGTACCCCGCGACGCTCGATCTGGGCGCCGTGGTGAGCGACCTGGCAAAGATCAACCCGGCGCTGGCGCCCGTGTGCAAAAAGGTGCTCGCCGGCCCCATGAAGCCCACGCGCGGCAAAGTCGAGACCACCGACCACCCGCCTATCTACCCCACGGGCGAGGGCGATCCGTCCACGCTCGACGGCGGCCAGCGCAAGCTCTACGACCTCATCGCCCGCCGCTTCCTGGCGACGCTTATGGGTCCCGCGACCATCGAGAACACCAAGCTCGAGCTCGACGTGAACGGTGAGCCGTTCGTGGCTTCGGGCGATGTGCTCGTGACCCCGGGTTTCCGCGAGGCATATCCGTACGGACTCAAGCGCGACGAGCAGATGCCGCCGCTGGAGCAGGGCGATACGGTTGATGTGTTCGACATTAAGCTCGAGGCCAAGCAGACCGAGCCGCCCGCGCGCTATAGCCAGGGCAAGCTCGTGCAGGAGATGGAAAAGCGCGGCCTGGGCACCAAGTCCACGCGCGCGAGCATCATCGAGCGCCTGTATGCCGTGCGTTATCTCAAAAATGATCCCGTTGAGCCGAGCCAGCTGGGCATCGCCATCATCGACGCACTGACGCAGTTTGCCCCGCGCATCACGAGCCCCGATATGACCAGCGAGCTCGATGGCGACATGACCCGTGTGGAGCGCGGCGAGGATACCGAAGAGCATGTCGTGACGCACTCGCGCGCGCTGCTGGCTGGCGTGCTCGACGAGCTGCTCAAGCATACGCAGGAGCTGGGCGACGCCATCAGCGACGCCGTCACGGCCGATGCGCGCGTGGGCGCCTGCCCCAAGTGCGGCAAGGACCTGGTTATGAAGACGAGCGCCAAGACCCGTGGCAGCTTCATTGGCTGCATGGGCTGGCCCGACTGCGACGTGACCTATCCGGTGCCGAGCGGCGTCAAGGTAAGCCCGCTCGAGGGCGAAGCAGCCGTGTGCCCCGAGTGCGGCGCGCCGCGCATTAAGTGCCAGCCGTTCCGCCAGAAGGCCTTCGAGATTTGCGTGAACCCCACGTGCCCCACCAACTACGAGCCTGACCTTAAGGTGGGCGAGTGCAAGGTGTGCGCCGAGGCCGGACGCCATGGCGACCTGATCGCGCACAAGAGCGAGAAGAGCGGCAAGCGCTTTATCCGCTGCACCAACTACGATGACTGCGGCGTGAGCTATCCTCTGCCGGCGCGCGGTAAGCTCGAGGCGACGGGTGAGACCTGCCCCGAGTGCGGCGCCCCCATCGTGGTGGTCAACACGGCGCGCGGTCCGTGGCGCATCTGCGTGAACATGGACTGCCCGACCAAGGAGAAGAAGCCCGCCCGCGGTCGCAAGACCACGACTAAGGCGAGCACGGCTAAGAAGACGACGGCGGCAAAGAAGACTGCTGCCAAGAAGACGACCGCCAAAAAGACGACGGCCAAGAAGTCGACTACCAAAAAGACCGCTGCCGACAAGTAGCCGCACGGTCGAGACATCACCTAAAACAAAAACGAGCGAGGACCTCAAAATCCTCGCTCGTTTTTTTATCTGGCAGTTAGGGACGTTCCTTTTCTGCCGGCAGTTTAGGAACGTCCCTAACTGCCGGCTCGGGAACGACAAAGCGCTAGTTCACTTCGACGGGTTTGGCGCCGGGGTAGCGCTCCTCAAAGTCTAGGCGGTACTTATTGTCATTGGTGCCCGCCACGTTGTCGCGCGACAGCGGCGCCACGATCTCATTCTTGTGATCCGCAGGCTTGGTGTATTTCAGGCTGATCTCCCAGGCATCACAGATTGCGTCAATGCGGTGATCCAGGTCGTCATACAGGGCAACGATGTCTTTCCAGGAACTGTAGTTCTTAGAGCTCGTCGGGACGTCCAGGTCCTCGACGATGTCGTAATACTGCTCGATGGTGTCCTCTGTGCGCTCGGCGACGTCGGCGAGATTTTGACGGGTGGTGCGATCTTCTTCCAGATAGCTGCCGTTGAAGTTCTGCGCGCAGCCACGGACGTAGTTGTCGAGGTCTTCGAGCAAGTCGTAGTATTCGCTCAGTCGGCGGTAGAGATTCTGCTCGGAGAGCGTTGCTTCGCCGCCATCCTCGTCGTCATCGTCATCATCGTCGTACAGGCTGTTGGGATCGCCGAGAGGCTTTAGGTCATCGTCGTCGACGTCATGGTGCAGCTTAGCTACCTCGGCAGTCGTCTGCGTGGCGGCGTTGTCGAAAGGCTTGATCACAAAGAAAACGACCAGGGCGATGATGATCGCCACCAGCACAACAATAACGGCGATAAGCGGCCCGGTGCCGCTCTTTTTGGGAGCGGGGGTCTGTGGCGAAGCGGGCGTGTATGCGGGAGCCGGCTCCTGTTGGGGCGAGCCGCTCGCGACGGGTATGCGCTGCGTGGTCTCGACGGCCGCAGGGCTTGCGGCGGGGTCGGGGCGATAGGCGAGGGGGTCGTCCGCCTTGGCTTGCGGCGTATCAAGGGAGCCGGTCTGCTCAAAAGCGGGCTGGCTATCGCTCGCGGTTGTTTGCTCAACGGGTGCACCGCACGAGGTGCAGAACTTGGCATTATCTGCAAGAAGCTTGCCGCACGAGGCGCAATACCGAGACATTGCCACTCCTTTCGCCACATTTCAATGCAATACGACGATTATACCCAGCATCCAAAATTCCCCATCATAAGTTGCGGTGAAATAGGGACTGTTTGGCGGTCTCAGAGCTTCAATCAGTCCCTATTTCACCGCAACTTTGGAAAGGCGCCTTTAGCCATTGGGGACGCGCCGAGCACTGGGGTATCATGGCTTGGTTGATATATCTGCATTTACGCGCCTTGTAGGAAGGGGCTGCGCCCATGGCTTTTGAGCCTGCTCAACATAGCTTTATCACGCTCGAGGGCGTCGACGGTGCCGGCAAGTCCACGCAGGCGCGCCTGCTTGCCCGTGCGCTCGACCTCGCTGGCTATCAGGTCGTAACTCTGCGCGAGCCGGGTGGCACTGCCATCAGCGAAAAGATTCGCGCCCTGCTGCTCGACCCCGCCAACACGGCGATGGGAGACACCTGCGAGTTGCTGCTCTACGAGGCGGCGCGCGCCCAGTTGGTGCACGAGGTCATAGCCCCCGCCCTTGCGGCCGGTAAGGTGGTCCTGTGCGATCGCTTCTACGATTCCACGACCTGCTACCAGGCATTTGCCGACGGCCTCGATCGCCAGATGGTGCGCGACGCCAACAACCTGGCCGTCGCGGGAACGCACCCGGCGCTCACACTCGTCTACCACATCACGCCCGAGCAGGCGGCGCTACGCATGGCAGCCCGTGGCGCGGCGGATCGCATGGAGGCCAAGGGCATGGCATTCCAGGAGCGTGTCTATCAGGGATTTTGTGCCATTGCCGCCGAGGAGCCAGACCGCGTAAAGCTCATCGACGCCACTGCGACCGTCGAGGAAGTTTTCGAGAAGACGGTCGAGCAGATTCGCGCATACGGTCTCGACATTTCCCAGGAAGCCGTCGCCGCCGCGCTTGCCCAGGAGGCCGAGTAACATGGCCCCCGCTCAGGCAAGCCTGCTGGCCAAGCTCGACACCCAAGAGCGCGTGCGTGACTTTTTGACCAATGCCGTCGCTAGCGGTCGCGCATCGCACGCCTACCTGTTTTTGGGCGCTCCCGGCGCGGGCAAGCTCGACGCCGCGTGGGCGCTCGCCCAAGCCTTCCTGTGCGAGCAGGATGGCTGCGGCTCATGCGATAGCTGCGTGCGCGTCGCCCGCCATACGCACCCCGACGTGCACTATTACACGCCCGAGAGCGCCACGGGTTACCTCATTGCCCAGACCCGCGAGCTGCTCGATGACGTGCCGCTGGCGCCCATTCGCGCCAAGGCCAAGGTCTACATCATCGACCGTGCCGAGCAACTGCGCGCCAACACCGCCAACGCACTGCTCAAAACACTCGAGGAGCCGCCCGAGGGCGTTATGTTCATCCTGCTGGGCACCTCGGCAGACGTGATGTTGCCCACCATCGTGAGCCGCTGCCAGTGCGTGCCGTTTCGGCTGGTATCGCCCGCCGTCGCCGCGCAGGCCGTGAGCCGCGCCACCGGTCAGGACCCTGCGCGTTGCCGCATGGCGGTCGCCGTGGCGGGAAGCCCCACACGCGGCATCGAGTTTCTTAAGAGCGCCGAGCGCCAGGACGCCCGCCGTCAGATGGTCCGTGTCATCGACTCACTCATTGCCGCCGACGAGGCCGACGTGCTCAGTCGCGCCAAGTCGCTCATTGTCGCCGTCAAGGCGCCGCTCGCCGAGGTCAAGTCCACGCAGGAAAAGGTACTCGAGCAAAACGCCGACTACCTGTCGCGTGGAGCATTGAAGCAGCTTGAGGACCGCAACAAGCGCGAACTCAACGCGCGCGAGCGTTCGGGTATCATGGAAGCGCTGGCGAGCGCGCGGACGCTCATGCGCGACGTGCTGCTGACACTTCAGGACGAGGCGGCCGACGTGGTGAACGAGGATGTGCGCGACACGATCGGTCGGCTTGCCGCCGCGACCAATGTTTCGGGTGCCACCCAGGCGCTCGAGGCGGTCGCGACCGCCGAGCGCAACATCGCCAGAAACGTTACTCCCCAGCTGGCCATCGAGGTCATGCTGTTCGATATCAGGAAGGCGCTGAAATGCCGTTAGTCGTACCCGTTAAGTTTACCTACGCCTCGCGCGACCTGTGGTTCGACCCGCAGGACCTGGATATCCTCGAGGCCGATTATGCCATTTGCTCCACCGAGCGCGGAACCGAGATCGGCTTGGTCACGGCCGATCCCTTCGAGGTGCCGCAAGAAGAGATCGGTCAGCCGCTCAAGCCCGTGCTGCGCGTGGCGAGCGACATTGACCTGCAGCTTGCCGACGATCTTGCCATCCAGGGCGACGAGGCCATGGTCGATTTCCGCCGTCTGGTCAAAGAACTCGACCTCGAGATGAAGCCGGTCGGCGTCGAGTACCTGTTTGGCGGCGAGAAGGCCGTGTTCTACTTTGCGGCCGAGGAGCGCGTCGATTTTCGCCAGCTCGTCAAGGATCTGTCCTCGACGCTGCACATTCGCGTCGACATGCGCCAGATCGGCGTGCGCGACGAGACTCGCCTGGTGGGCGGCTATGCCCAGTGCGGCCAGGAGCTCTGCTGCACGCGCTTTGGCGGACAGTTTGAGCCCGTCTCGATCCGCATGGCAAAAGAGCAGGACCTGCCGCTCAATTCCTCCAAGATCAGCGGCGTGTGCGGCCGCCTGATGTGCTGCCTGCGCTACGAGTTCGAGGCCTACAAGGACTTTAAGAGCCGCGCGCCCAAAAAGAAGACGCTCATCGATACGCCGCTCGGCAAGGCGCGTATTCAGGAATATGACACGCCGCGCGAGCAGCTGGTGCTGCGCCTGGAGAACGGCAAGGTCTTTAAGGTCAACCTGGCCGATATGACGTGCTCGGAGGGCTGCAAGAAGAAGGCTGCCGAGCAGGGCTGCAATTGCCGCCCCGACTGCGTGACGCGCGATGTGCTCGAGCGCATCGAGTCGCCCGAGATGCGCCTGGCGCTCATGGAGCTCGACCGCGAGAACGGCGTCGACGTGGGCGATGGCCTGTCGAGCGCCGACCGTCTTGCCGGCACGTCGATGCCCAAGCACCGTCGTCGCGATGCTGAATCCGATGCTCGCGCCGGTCAGGGGCAGGGCGAGGGTCGTGGCCGCGGAAAGGGCCGTGGCAATGCCGCAACGCCTGAGGCCGAGGAGGCCGCCGGTGGCCGTCGTCGTCGCAAGCGCGCGGGCTCGGGCGATGCTACCGAGACTGCGGCCGCGGGCAAGAACGTTTCCCGCGAGCGCGAGGCTCAACAGCCCCAGCAGCAAAACCGCGGCGGTGGCATGAACCCCACGCGTCGCCGCCGCCGTCATCTGTCGAGCGAGGAGCGCGAGGATGCCTTCCGCGCCGCAGCTGCTCGCGAGGCTGGTGCCGCTTCCAAGGGTGGTTCGGGTTCCGATGCGCCTGCCGACAAGGGCGGCAAGTCGCGTGGCGAGGAGGAGCGCGCCCCGCGTCCGCGTCGTCGCCATTCCTCGGGCACGCAACAGAAGCCCTCAGTGCCCTCCGTTGCCGATCAGGTCTCGGATGGCGAGGTCAAGGTCACGCGCCGTCGTCCCGGAGATGGCGGGGGAGCGGCTGCCAAGGCTTCGCGTGGCGCCGCTCGCGACGAGCGCGAGTCGCGCGAAGATCGCGGTGGCGAGGGCTCGACCGACCAGGGCCAAAAGCGCCGTCGCCGTCGCCGTTCCCGCAAGCCGCGCCAGAATGGTGGCGAGGGCTCGACCCCGTCTTCGGCCGCACCACAACCGCCCGCCGGCGAATAACGCCCGCGAGCGGATTTAACCCGCCTTACCCCAATCGCGTCGGGGTACCATAGCGCTGAATCAACAACCCTCCCTGCGACCGAACGTAGGGAGGGTTGTGTCTTGAAGAGCCATCTGAACAAATTGAGCCGTCTGCAGGGTGCCGGCGCCCTACCGTTTGCGGACGAATTGCTGCCGTTTGCCGAGCGGGCGGCACGCGAGGCACTCGAGGCATTGTCACCAACACGATGTGCCGGCTGCGAGCGCGCCGGTGCGCTTATTTGCCAAGACTGCCTGGCCGCGCTCACGCTCATCGACCCACGTCATAGCTGTACCCGATGCGGCGCCCCGTTTGGGGATTTGCTGTGCACTGAGTGTTCGGTCGAGGGTACGTCCTCGGCAATGGCGGAGGCGCTCGATCGCTGCCTGGCATGCGCCGTCTATGCGCATCCGCTGCCGCGCATCATTAAAGCGTACAAGGATGCGGGCGAGCGACGTCTGGCTCCGTATCTGGCGGAGCTGCTCTACGACACTGTCCTGCACGCCCAGGTCGTAGCGCCCGAACGCTTAGGAGGCGTGCTGTCCGGTGCGGATGCGGTGGTGTTTGTGCCTGCGACGGCGGCAGCGTTTCGGCGGCGTGGTTTTGATCATATGGAGGCTATTGCGCGCCCATTTTGCGAGCTGTCGGGTGTTCCCCTGCTCGATGCCCTCGTCAAGTACGGGCATGGCGACCAGCGCGAACTCGGTCGTGAGGAGCGCCGCGAGCGTTCCCGGGGCATGTACGAGACGGTTGAGGACGTGCACGGCCGCCGCCTACTGCTTATCGATGACGTTATCACCACGGGCGCGACCATGGCAGCAGCCTCGGCGGAGCTCAAGCGTGCTGGCGCTGCGGCAGTTGATGGCCTTGCTATCGCACGTGTTTGGTAGGGGTGGTTTTGTGGCAGTGAAGATTGAGCGGCGCAACGAGCCGACAGGCGAACAGCTAGCGGCTTCCGTAATCCTAACAGGCGCTTCAGCGCTGCGCATGATGCGCGCCGAGCGCCGGCAGATGGGCTATATCAGCTGGAAGGACCTTAATCCCGATGAAGAGCGTCGTGTGCTGCGCACGTCGTCGCCCTCGACCGAGGATATCTATCTTCCTGACTTGGTGCGAATTGGAGCCAAAAGTGGCGAGGTGCAAGAAGATCTGTGCTTGCTGGTGGGATCTGCGGCGCAGCGCCGCCGCATGCCTGGCGTAGGCTGGTCCGTGTGTTCCGGGTTGCCCGCCGGCTCGATTCTAGAGGTGGAACCGGGGGTGTACAGCCTATCTCCCGAGGCCCTTTGTGTTGCCGTTGCGCGCGAGGTCGGCTGCATCCAGGCGTTTGCCCTGGCCCAGGAGCTGTGCTCTAAGATTTCACTGAGCGACCGCGGGAAGTATCTGCCTCCCTACACCTCGTCTGTTACGAATAAACTTGCAAAGGACAAGGACCAACCGGCAGACGTGGGCTACTTTGAGGTTGAGCCGGTGCTGATGCCCGATCGTCTGGCAGATTACCTTGCGGCATGCAAGGGGAATGTGGCCAAACAGCTGCTGCGTCTGTGTCCCTACCTGTCAGAAAACCTGCTCTCGCCCATGGAGTGCATCATGCTCGCTCTGTTTTCGCTTCCGTTTTCCTATGGCGGGTTTGCCTGCGGACCTTTTAAGACCGACTACAAGATCGAGTTCGATGACCGTGCGCAGGCAATCTCGGGGATGCCCCATGCAGTTTGCGATGCGTATCAAGAGGCAGCCCGGTTTGACCTGGAATACAACGGTGAGCTGGGCCATTCCTCTCGGAGGGGACGTATCCATGATGAAAAGCGCAACACGGGCTTGATTACTATGGGAATCGAGGTCGCGACAGTCAATAGCGAAATGCTCTGTGACATGGAAGCGATGGAAGCGCTCGCATGGCGCATGCACCAGCGTATGCGAAAGCGGTACCGGAATCGTGTCGATGCCCGCAGGAAGAAGCAAGAGGCGTTGCTTAACACGCTGCGGGCGTGTTTTGGGCTTAAGCCGGTCTAATTCACGTCGAAAAATAGGGGGTTAATCATATGCCCTGGCCAAAATATGGCAAATATGAGTACTGTCACTAAATCAGTAACGGCAAAATCAAGGAATTTAGGACTCGGAGGCGTCATAAAGTAAGAAGATAATAAACAAATGTAGAATAACTAAGCATCAGGTTGGCGACACTGAGCGCAAAATCTGTCCGAGAGGCCAAAATTGCCTGTTACTAAATTGGTGACAGTACTCATATTTGCCGTTTTTTGGCCACGGCACCCCAAGAAGGGTGCCCCGGAACTCCCCATAGGGGAGCTCCGGGCTTCACAGAGGCACGAATAGCCCACTCCGACCTGCGAAATCTGTACTCGCGATGCGAATGACGCCCCTAACCTTAAACTTTAGCTTGAACTTAGCTATAATGCGCTACGTTCCTACCAGGCTGTGGTTGCGGACGGACGAAATGCCCGTCCTAGTCCAAGACAGACGCGGTCAAAGGGATCCACGTAAGCGACCGCGTGCGCGCGGCGCGATCATGGCGCGTCCTAGATGTAAGCCGCACCGTCCGTTCTACTTTCTTTGGGGCAATACCGCCTCGCGGGCGAGCGGGCCAGTCGTGAAGGTGGCTGCGGCCTCCCGAGCAAACACCCCGGTGCGCAAGTGTGGGGTCAAATACCAGGTCAGCTGGTGGGAACAATCTGATATTCCGCGCAACGCACGGATCGTATACGACACAGAAGGCAGGGTAGTGGACATGGTGAGGGGCAGCTTGATGCACGCGGCTCGGTTAGGTGCTGGGACCGCAGCGGTCATCGCCGTTTTGGGCCTGAGCGGATGCGCGTTCAACCCGCTGTCTACGTTCACGACTCCCACGATCGACCAGATCGAGTACGAGACCGTCACGCCCACGGTGTCGGATGATGCCCTGGTCACCCCCGGTACCCTGACGGTTGCCCTCGATACTTCCGATGCGCCGCAGGCCATGCAGGGCGCCGACGGCGAGCTCACGGGGTATGCAGTCGACGCTGCCCGCGCCCTCGCAAGCCGCATGGGCCTTAAGGTCGCCTTTGTCGATGCGTCCTCGGCAGGTTCCGCGCTCGGCGACAAAAAGGCTGATATCTTTATCGGCGAGATCAACTCCACGGACGGGGACGTTAGCTCGCTCGGCACCTGCCTGTACGATGCCGCTTCCGTGTTCGGTAAAACCAGCGATGGTGGGTCGCTAAGCGTTTCCACCGATACCCTTAACACGTCCACCCTGGGCGTTCAGATGTCCTCGGCCTCGCAGGAGGCGCTTGCTAAGCAGAGCATCACCGCCAACCAAAAGACCTACTCCAACATCAACGAGTGCTTTGAGGCGCTCGAGTCCGGCGAGGTCGACTATGTGATCTGCGACTCCACGGCCGGCGGCTACCTTGCACGCCTGATGAGCGAGGTCTCCTATGTCGGTGCGCTCGAGGCACCCTCGACGCTTGGTGTTGCGGGCCTCTCGTCCAATGACGAACTGTGCCGTGCCGTGAGCGATGCTCTCGACGGTATTACGGCCGACGGTACGCTCGAGGCGGTTCACTGCGTCTGGTACGGCACGATGCCCTACGACCTCACCACTAAGACGGTTTCGGGCGCTAACGTGCAGCCGGGCGACTCTGAGTCCAGTGAGACCACGTCCTCCGGCAGCGAGTCCTCCGATTCCAACAATGAGACCGCATCCTCCGAGGACAAATCGTCCAGCCAGGAAGACACCATCACCGACGACGACATTAACAAGCTTAATAGCTAGTTATTGCTAGGGGTGGTGTCTCCTATACGTTGGAAAGGATGCCTCTTCACGGTTTCAACACGCACTGCCGGGCTTCCCCAATAGGGGAGCCCGGCTTTTTCATCTCTATAAAACCAGCAGGTCAAAGCCAATTTTCGGGACCAAATACAAAGTCGCCGGCTCCCTCCTATAGCGCACTTTGCCACAGAAAAGTGCGAGACTTCGGTATGCGGTATCAAGCAATCGTTATTCGGGTCTTTGGGAATCCGCGTGATTAAATGCACGGCAATGGGTACATAGCCAGTACAGTAAGTCCCCGAGGCAGATTGGAGCCACGTATGGATATCAAGGTTTCTGGACGCAAGACGACGGTAACCGATGCTCTGCGTGCGCATGTGGATGAGAAGATCGGCGAGGCGCTCAAGGTTTTCGATATCGAGCCCATGACGGTCGACGTTGTACTTCGCTATGAGAAGAACCCCTCGAACCCCAACCCGGCAATCGTCGAGGTTACGGTTCGCGCCCGTGGTTCGGTGATTCGCGTTGCCGAGCATGGTGCAGATATGTACGCCGCTATCGACCTCTCCGCCGATAAGGTCACCCGCCAGCTGCGCAAGTTCAAGACCAAGGTCGTGGACAACCGCCAGGGCGGTGCCAGCGCAGCGGATGTTGCACCGGTCGAGCGTGTCGAGGATCTGGCCGACCTGCTGCTGCCCGAGGAGGAGGACGACCTGCTCGTCCGCGAGAAGGTCATCGATGTCACCCCGATGACTGAGGAGCAGGCGCTGGTGCAGACCGATCTGCTCGGTCACGACTTCTACGTGTTCGAGAATGCGACGACTGGCCTCATCAATGTGGTGTATCACCGTAAGAATGGTGGATATGGCATCATCAAGCCCCGTATCGAAACACTTGACGAGTAAAATACGTTAACTTGCATGAGTTAACGGTTGGCGGCCATCCCATGCGGGTGGCCGCCTTTTTACGTAAGGAGTCGCTTTGATGGACAAGGCCGCATCCGCCGGTCATTCGGACCGTTGCCGCATCGTCGTCGATACCTGCTGCGACTTTAGCCCCGAGGTCGCCGCGAACCTCGATGTCGATATCCTGGGTTTCCCCTTCATTATCGATGGCGAGGAGCGCACGGACGACATCTGGTCGAGCATCACACCCAAGGAGTTCTACGATCGCATGCGCGCCGGCGCTCGCGTGTCTACCTCCGCCGTGTCGCTCGGTCGCTATATCGAGTTCTTTACCGAGTGCGCCAAAGAGGGCACGCCCACGGTCTACCTGTGCTTTACTTCGGCGCTGTCGTCGAGCTACAACTCCGCGTGCCAGGCGGCGGACGCCGTGCGCGCCGAGTATCCCGATTTTGAGCTGTATGTGGTCGACAACGCTCTGCCCTGCGCGACCGGCGCGCTCTTGGCGCTCGAGGCCGTGCGCCAGCGTTCGGCGGGACTGACCGCCAAGCAGCTGGTCGATTGGGCAAACGAGGCAAAGACCTACGTCCACGGCTACTTTACGCTCGAGAGCTTCGACGCACTAGCTGCCGGCGGCCGCATTCCGCCCGCGGCGGCGCAGCTCACGGCAAAGCTCGATGTCAAGCCCGAGCTCTCCTACGACCTTGCCGGCTCGCTGTCGCTGATCGGCGTCAACCGCGGCCGCAAGAAGGCGCTCAAGTCCATTCTCAAGTCGTTCCGCGAGAACTACGTGCCCGACCGCACCATGCCCATCGCAATCATGACGGCCGATGCCGAGAAGGACGGCGACTGGCTCGAAGCTGCCATCCGCAAGGAGGAGGGCTGCGCCGACGTCACGATTATCCGTAGTTCCGTCGGCCCTACCATCGGCTCGCACGTGGGGCCCGGTATGGTGGCACTTGCGTTTTGGGGTAAGAACCGCGCCGAGAAAGCCTCGCTTTCCGACCGCATCGCTCGCCGCGTGCGCGGGCAGTAGGCAAGCGATGCGTCCGTAATCGCCCTCGACTCACAGCCCAAACGCTGGCACCGAGTATTCAACCTGGTAATAACACCCAACCCAAAAGGAAAGGTTTCATGGCAAACAAGCTCTCTGTCGCATTTATCGGCACCGGAATTATGGGTGCCCCCATTGCCGGCCACATTCTGGACGCTGGCTATCCCGTCACGGTCAACAACCGCACCAAGTCCAAGGCCGCAGCGCTCGTTGAGCGCGGTGCCGTCTGGGCCGATACGCCGGCAGATGCCGCGGCGAACGCCGACGTCGTCTTTACCATGGTGGGTTATCCCTCCGAGGTCGAGGAGCTCTACCTGGCGGGTGACGGTCTGCTCGCGTGCACTAAGCCCGGCGCGGTCCTGATCGACCTTACCACGAGCTCGCCCGAGCTGGCGCGCGACATTGCCGAGGCCGCCCAGGTCTCCGGTCGCATGGCGTTTGACTGCCCCGTCACCGGCGGCGAGTCGGGTGCCATCGCCGGCACGCTCACGGCTATCGTGGGCGCCACCGAGAACGACATCGCGCCGGTCCGCGACATCCTTTCCACCTTTGCGGCAACCATCTGCTGCTTCGACGGCGCCGGCAAGGGTCAGGCTGCCAAGCTTGCCAACCAGGTGTCGCTGGGCGCCTGCATGGTTGGCATGGCAGACGCCATGGCGTTTGCCGAGCTGAGCGGCCTTGATCTTGAGAAGACCCGTCAGATGATCCTGGGCGGCACCGGCAAGTCCGGCGCCATGGAGAGCCTGGCGCCCAAGGCACTCGACGGCGACTACAAGCCCGGCTTTATGGTCGAGCACTTCATTAAGGACCTGCGCTTGGCGCTCGCCTACGCCGATGACCGCGAGCTTGCGCTGCCCGGCGCCGACGTGGCCTTTACGCTTTACGACATGCTCGATGCCATCGGTGGCGCCAAGCTGGGTACCCAGGCCGTCACGGTCCTCTATAAGGAGGAGGCCGACGCCATCGCCGCCGGTCTGGACTGGTCGCAGTATCGTCCCGAGGAGCATGGTGCTCACGAGGAAGGCTGCGGTTGCGGCGAGCATGGCGACGATCACGAGTGCGGTTGCGACCACCACCATGGCGAGGACCACGAGTGCTGCGGCGGTCACGGTCATGACGACGGCCACGAGTGCTGCTGCGGCCACCATCACGGGGAGTAGCGCCCATGAGCTGGACGTTCGTGGTGCTTGCGCTGGCGCTCTTTCTCTTCGCGATCTACATCGGCTTTTTGTGCGGCCAGTGGGCGTGCGAAAAGCGCGTCATCACCAAGCGCGACTACTGGATTGCCAACTTTGCGGGAGCGGCGGCAGTCGTCCTGCTGACCTGGGTGTTCTCGCTGTTCCCGCTGGTGCAGTTTGCGCCGATCGGCTGGCTCGGCGGCTTCATCGCCGGCCTTAAGATGAGCTTTGGCGAGTCCGTCGGTCCGTGGCGCAAGCACGACGAGGTCTTTAACGTCAACAAGGCACACCGCGCCGCCGCCGACGCGGGCGATGCCGAGGAACGCCGCCGTGCGCGTCGTAATGGCGCTGCCGACCGACAGCTCATCTCGGTCACCGATGACAGCAAGGGTGCTGGCAAGCACGCTAAGAAATAGTAAAAAGAGGTAACTATGGCAGAAAACAAAGACGAACAGCTCACCGACGAGGAGCTGGCGCAGCTTCAGCTGGCAGAGGAGAACGAGAATGCCGTCGACCGTCTGGTCCAGGAGCTCGGCTGCCCCACGCGCCGCATCCGCCAGTTTGCCGCCCGCGTGCTGCACCTGCTCGCCGAGCGCGATCCGCAGCGCGTCGTGCCCTGCGTCCCCGCGCTGATCGAGGCACTCGACCGCCCCGAGGCTCAGACCCGCTGGGAGGCCCTCGATGCCCTGACGGCGCTTGCCACCACCTGTCCCGAGCAGCTGGGCGATGCCTTTGAGGGCGCCGAGACCGCACTGTTCGACGAGATTTCCTCCACGCTGCGCTATGCCGCCTTCCGCCTGCTGTGCGTGTGGGGCGCCACGAGCGTCGAGCGTTCGCGCGAGGCTTGGCCCATCCTGGACGAGGCCATTCAGTGCTACCACGGCGACCTCGAGTATCGCGACATGCTCGGTTGCCTGTACGAGTTTGGCCAGGGCGAGATCGACGCCGAGGTCGCCGAGAAGCTTGCGCTGCGCCTTAAGTTCGATGCCGAGAACGGCAAGGGCAGCTATCTCAAGGCCCGTTCGAGCGAGATTTGCGAAATGCTTGTTAAACGCTTTGACCTTGATCTCTCCAAAAAGAAGAAGCGTGCTAGCGTTAAAAAATCTGACGCCGCCGAAGACGAGGAGTAACAGATTATGGCGCACGATGTAGTCCTGATTCCCGGTGACGGTATCGGTCCCGAGATTACGCAGGCCATGCGCCGCGTGGTCGAGGCCACCGGTGTCCAGATCAATTGGAATGTCCAGGAGGCCGGTGCCGGCGTCATGGACGAGTTTGGCACGCCGCTGCCCCAGCACGTGCTCGATGCGGTCGCCGAGACCAAGGTTGCCATCAAGGGTCCCATCACCACGCCGGTCGGCACGGGTTTCCGCAGCGTTAACGTTGCCCTTCGCAAGCACTTCGACCTGTATGCCTGTGTGCGCCCCTGCCTGTCGCAGCCGGGCGACGGCTCGCGCTTCCGCGATGTCGACCTGGTCATCGTGCGCGAGAACACCGAGGACCTCTACGCCGGCATCGAGTTCGATGAGGGCGCTGCCGAGGTCGAGGAGCTCTCACAGCTTGTCGAGCGCTCGGGTCAGAAGACCTTCGCCGCCGATTCCGCCATCTCAATTAAGCCCATCTCCATCGCCAAGAGCCGCCGCATTGTGGAGTACGCCTTTGAGTACGCCCGCCGCTGCGGCCGTAAAAAGGTGACGGCCGTGCACAAGGCCAACATTATGAAGGCGACCGATGGCCTGTTCCTGCGCGTTGCGCGCGAGGTGGCCGCCAACTATCCCGATATTGAGTTCAACGACAAGATCGTCGACGCCACCTGCATGGGTCTGGTCCAGAACCCCAACGACTTCGATGTCCTGGTGCTGCCCAACCTGTACGGCGATATCGTCAGCGATCTGTGCGCCGGCCTGGTAGGTGGCCTGGGTATGGCCCCCGGCTCCAACATCGGTGCCGACTGCGCCATCTTCGAGGCAACGCATGGCTCCGCGCCCGATATCGCTGGCCAGGATATCGCCAACCCCACGGCCGAGATTCTCTCTGCTGCGATGATGCTCGATCACCTGGGCGAGAACGACGCTGCCAATCGCATTCGCGCCGCCGTATCTGCCACGCTCGACGAGGGCGAGCAGGTTACCGGCGACGTGCGCCGTGCCCAGACCGGTTCCGTCGAGGGCGCCGTGGGCACGCAGGCCTTTGCCGATGCCGTTATCGCGCACCTGGCCTAAGGTAGGCACGCTGCAAACGCCTAAATAGTACTTAAGTGTTTGCGTATAACCTAAGAATCAATACGCCCGGCACTCTGTCGGGCGTATTCTATTGAAGACTATGTTTCCTAACAAGGAGTAACTGATATGGGTCTGATTCAAAAGAAGGACGAGAAGGACGAGATCGACGGCATCCAGATCATCGAGCGCGGCGAAGGCCCCGACGGTGACGAGGACGAGAAGATCGATCTGGTCGCCGGTACGTCTGCCGAGCACATTGCCGCCGGCACGACGGCCGAGGAGGAGGACGCCCGACTGGAGGCTCAGATTGCCGCGGATGCCGCTGACGAGAATCTGATGCCCGAGGCCCAGGATGAGGACGACGATATTCTGGGTTCCGATGAAGACGACCATGCATCCAGGCACAAGAAGACGATGATTGCCGCCTTTGTGGTTGCCGTCGTGATCGCCGCCGTGGTCGGCTTCTTTATTGGCAATGGCGGCTTTGGCGGCAAGGGTGTCGGCTCGTCGACCCTGACCGAGGACCAGCTCGATTCGACCGTGGCAAGCTATAGCTACAACGGCAAGAAGAGCGACATCACCGCGCGCGAGGCCATCGAGAGCCAGTACAGCCTCGACACCGTCAAGGATAGCGATGGCAACTACACCGCTCCTTCTGCCGACGTCATCCTGTCCTACGTGCGCAACAAGATCCTGCTCGACGCTGCCGAGGACGAGGGCATTACCGTCTCCTCTAAGGAGATGAAGCAGTACGCCGAGGAATCCATCGGCACTTCGGACTACAAGACCATGGCCACGCAGTATGGCGTGTCCAAGGACCAGGCCAAGCAGATCGTCCGCCAGTCCGCGACGCTGCAGAAGCTCTACAAGAAGAAGGTGGGCGATAGCTCCGCAAGCATGCCGACCGCTCCGACCGAGCCTTCTGACGGCAATGAGGACACCGCGAGCAAGGATTACGCCGACTACATCATCAACCTTGCCGGCGACGAGTGGGATAGCTCGAAGGGTACCTGGAAGGACGAGAACGGCACCTACGCTAAGGCCTTTGCCGACGATGCCTTTACGGCCGATAGCGCCACCTATAAGCAGGCCATGACCGCCTACTACACTGCTTACCAGCAGTACTCTTCGCAGGCTTCGAGCGCCAGCTCCAAGCGGACCGAGTATGCTAACGGCCTCTACGCCAAGGCCAACATCAGCATCTACGGCCTGTTTGCGTAAAGAGTCGCACGGCTCATCGAGCATCTAGCCGATAGACAGCAGAAAGTCCGCCAGTACGGAAGTCGTTCTGGCGGACTTTTTGCGTTGAGGGCGTGATTGGCGGCTTAATTATGGCTATTCATCTTTAAGTCCAAAAAGGCTATCGGCTTCATCGTCGGATATATATTCCAGTACATCGCCCGGTTGGCAGTCGAGTGCCCGACATATCGCGTCAAGAGTTGAAAAACGTATGGCAGAAACCTTGCCCGTCTTAATGCGTGACATATTGACCTGGGAGATGCCCACGCGTTCCGCAAGCTCTTTGGATGAGATCTTGCGTTCGGCGAGCATGCGGTCAAGCCGCAGAATAATCATGGATTCCCCCTAGAGCAACTCGTCATCTTGTTTTTGCAGGATATACCCGTAGCGGAAGATACTGGCAATCAGGCAAATAATCAGGCCTGCAAAGAGCATGGAGGGCTCGAATAACTGGACGACGAACGCATCCGTAAAGCTGCCGCCAAATCCTGAGAGTATTATTCCCGTGATTACGGCACCAAGAAGCCTCACGGCAACGCCGCCGATAAGGAATAAATGTCCTACTCGACGAAGTGTGTGGTTACATTCAAGGTCAAAGGGCCTGCCTTCCTTTTCAATGTTGAAGAAAAGCCTGCGCACGCTTAGCGCGATGGTAAGCGCGAGGCATGTCATCAAGAGGCTCCCTATGGCAGTGTGACCATCGTGTGCGACGAGCATAAGTGGGGTCTGCGCATCGGTACCGACGATAGCCAGGCACGGCCCTTCGCCGCCTTGAAGTTCTACGGATTGGAGACACGACCCTTGGGAGAGGCTAGGCAATACGAGTAGAAGGTCAATCGCAATGACTGCGAGAAGTCCCAGAGCGAGCGCCACGGTGGTGCAGATTGTGGCCCATTTGCAGATGCGAGTGAGCTTCCTCAGATCGGCTATTGCCTGTTCACGGTCGATGGCTTCATTCGATTTGGATACGTTCCAGCGGATCATAGCTCCTCCAACCAATGTCTTGGATGATACTTGTATCTTATATCATATTTAATGATAAACGATAAACAATTACAGATTAGAGTAAGTAATGTTTGTGAGACGAATAGCGAGAGCTATGGCTCATTTTGGGTGTCGGAGTTTGGCGCGCGGGGGATGAGGACAAATGTCAAAACTTTCCGTGATCGCACAAGTGCTTCATCGGGTTCCCCGATTCATATGGGAAAACAACTGCAAACGATTGCAAGTAACCGGTGAACGGTCGAAAACTACCGTTCACCGATAATCTCAAAACTGGTTCTAACTGGTATTAAGTCAAAAAGACCAATTCACATATCTTCACAATGACCTGCAATTTTTCTACACGCTATTTTTAGCCGCCCTGCGTTGTTTAGGGACAGGAAAAGTTCCGATCTTTTGCCAAAGCATTTCGAAACGGTTTCAAAACCGCAGGTAGAAGTGTTAACGACCGGTAAACGGTCGAAATATCACCGTGAGCGGTGCAAAAACGTTTTACCGTATGAATCAACGAAAGCGACCTCTTCTGGGGTGATATAGTGACAACAACACGTCACGTGGTTACTACCAGTTTAGAAACCACTGGTCTTCAAAGAACGCTTTCTAAGAAGCTTTAAGGGCGAGCGCCCGCTGGCTTCCGAAAATCATCGGACTCAGATTGTACACACCTTCGGAAGGGAAATTTGAATGGTTGGCTTTATTCTTACCGGTCATGGACAGTTCGCACCCGGCCTAGCTAGCGCTATCGCTATGGTTGCCGGCGACCAGCCCGCTTTTACCGTCGTTCCTTTTGAGGGCGACCAGGCTGCTTCCTACGGTGAGGATCTCCGCGCCGCTATTACCGCCATGCGCGAGGAGTGCGATGGCGTGCTCGTCTTTACCGACCTGCTTGGCGGCACCCCGTTCAACCAGTCGATGATGATTGCCCAGGATGTCGACAACGTCGAGGTTCTGACTGGCACCAACCTTCCCATGGTTATTGAGCTTCTGTTCCTCCGCGGCAATGCCACGCTCGCCGAGCTTGGCGAGCAGGCCGTGACCGTTGGCCAGACGGGCGTCACCGCCCAGACGGTCGCATCCGTTGCCGGCTCCGAGGAAGAGGATATCTTCGGCGACGAGGACGGCATCTAATGGCCGATTTCGGAGCCAACGTCCTGAGCTCCTCGGTCGCCCTTTTAGGCCTGCTTGTCATCATGGGCTTGATTTACACCATCTGGTCGCAAATCAACATGAAGAAGAAGCAGAAGTACTTCAAGGAGCTGCACACCGAGCTCAAGCCGGGTCAAGAGGTTTTTTTCGCCGGCGGTATCTACGGAACCGTCAAAGGCATCGAAGGCGAGAAGGTCCAGATCAAAGTCCGATCCGGAGCCGTCGTAGATGTTTCGCGTTACGCGATTCAGGAGATCAAGTAACTGTCGTCAGCAAATAACGAAAGGAAGCTGATCAACATGGCAGAACCCAACATTCTTCTTACCCGCATCGATAACCGACTGGTTCATGGTCAGGTTGCCACCCAGTGGAACTCCACCCTGGGCTCCAACCTCATCCTCGTCGCCAACGACGACGTGGCGTCCAACACCATGCGCCAGAACCTCATGAAGATGGCCGCTCCCGCCGGCGTCGCTACGCGTTTCTTCTCTCTGCAGAAGACCATCGACGTCATTGGCAAGGCGAGCCCGCGCCAGAAGATCTTCATCGTGGCCGAAACACCGGAAGACGTGCTTACGCTCGTCAAGGGCGGTGTGCCTATAAAGAAGGTAAACATCGGCAACATGCACATGTCGGAAGGAAAGCGCCAAGTCGCCACCTCCGTCGCAGTTAACGACGAGGATGTCGCTGCGTTTAAAGAGCTGCAGGAATTGGGGGTGGAGTTGGAGATCAGGCGCGTTCCGAGCACGCCTGTTGAGGACACGAGCAAGCTCTTCTCGTAATCCTCGTGATCCACGTTGTCAGGAGTGAAACCCTGACGTTCTGTACGTGAAATCCAAAGTGCGTACATACATTTTGAAAGGAGGAGCAAGATGGAATACTCGATCATCCAGATCGCTCTGGTCTTCGTCGTCACGTTCATCGCGGCAATCGACCAGTTTGACTTCCTCGAGTCTCTCTATCAGCCCATCGTCACCGGCGCCGTCATCGGTCTTATCCTTGGCGACCTCAACACCGGTCTTCTCGTGGGTGGTACCTATCAGCTCATGACGATCGGCAACATGCCGATCGGAGGCGCTCAGCCGCCTAACGCCGTCATCGGCGGCATCATGGCAGCCATTCTCGCTATCGCCACGGGCCTCGAGCCCAACGCGGCAGTCGGCCTCGCCATTCCGTTCGCTCTGCTTGGCCAGCTTGGCGTTACCCTGGTCTTCACGCTTATGTCCCCGCTTATGTCCACGGCCGATAACATGGCTCACAACGCGGACACCAAGGGCATCGAGCGCCTGAACTACTTCGCCATGGCTCTGCTCGGCCTGATCTTCGCTGTCGTCGTCACCCTGTTCTTCATCGCTGGCGCTACCATCGGTCAGACCATCGCTTCTGCCATCCCGACTTGGCTGCAGACCGGTCTGTCCGCTGCAGGCGGCATGATGCGCTTCGTCGGCTTCGCCGTCCTGCTCAAGGTTATGATGAACCGCGATATGTGGGGCTTCTTCCTCATGGGCTTTGGCCTCGCGCTCATCACCGTTGCCAACGATTCGCTGGCAACCCCTGCTCTGCTCATCCTCGCTCTCATCGGCTTCGGCATCGCTTTCTGGGACTTCCAGCAGCAGACCGAGCTGAAGGGTGCAGCTGTTTCTGACGGAGGTGACTTCGAAGATGGCATCTAATGAGTATGTGATCCCGGAGCACTACGAGGATCTCACTCCTGCTCCGCAGCTCGACCAGAAGACCCTCAACAAGATGGCTTGGCGCTCCTGCTTCCTGCAGGCATCGTTCAACTACGAGCGCATGCAGGCCGCTGGCTGGCTCTACTCCATCATCCCCGGTCTGGAGAAGATCCACACCAACAAGAACGACCTCGCGGCTTCCATGAGCCACAACCTGGAGTTCTTCAACACCCACCCGTTCCTTGTCACCTTTGTTATGGGCATCGTGCTTTCGCTCGAGCAGAACAAGGTTGACATCCCCACGATCCGCGCCGTCCGCGTCGCCGCAATGGGCCCGCTCGGTGGTATCGGTGACGCCCTGTTCTGGCTGACGCTCGTGCCTATCACGGCCGGCATCACCTCCAACATGGCCATCAACGGCAACGCCGCTGCACCGATCATCTTCCTGGTGATCTTCAACGTCGTCCAGTTCGCTCTGCGCTTCTGGCTCATGAACTGGTCCTACAAGCTTGGCACCAGCGCTATTGACGCTCTGACCGCCAACATGCAGGCCTTCACGCGTGCCGCTTCCATCATGGGCGTCTTCGTCGTCGGTTGCCTGGTCGTCACCATGGGTGGCACCCAGATCAACCTCCAGATCCCCAACGGCACCACCCGTGGCCTCTCCGCTACTACCGTGATCGTCTCCGAGAAGGAGGCCGAGAACTTCACCGGTATGGAGGGCATCGATACCGAGACCGCTGAGGCCGGTACCATCGCCATGACCGATAAGGACGGCAACGCCCTTACCGCTTCCGATGCCGACGGCAACGCTGTCGAGTGCGGCGTCACCGATTTGGGTAACGGCATGGAGTCCGTGACCTACGGCACCGTTACCGAGGATCCGGTCAACTTCTCTGTTGCCGACACCCTCAACACCATCGTCCCGAAGCTCGTCCCGCTTATGCTTACGCTGCTGCTTTACTACATGTTCGCTAAGCACAGCTGGACCCCGACCAAGGGCATTCTCCTGCTCTTCGTCCTTGGCATCCTGGGCGCTGGCCCGCTTGGTCTCTGGCCGAGCATCTGGTAAGGCTCTAGCTTGAGGGGTGTGTCCCTACGCGGCTCACACCCCGACCCCTTAAGCCATGTGTATGTTAAAAGCCGCGTGCTCGAAAGAGCGCGCGGCTTTTGTTTTCTTAATGATTCGGGTGTGGCAGACAGATAATGCATAACACCCTAGGTAGTTAGCCGAATTCGAGCAAAAGGGAGGATAGGATGGCGATCGGAGCGCGTAAGCAACCGCTGTACGATCAGCTGGTCGATATTCTGACCGAAAAGATTGACCATGAATATCGCGCCGGTGACATGATTCCTTCCGAGCGCGAACTTTCGGAGCGCTATGGTCTCTCGCGCACTACGGTACGCCTGGCTCTGCAGGAACTGGAGCGTTTAGGACTGGTGGTTCGGCAGCACGGTCGCGGTACCTTTGTGACCGACCGTTCGGCAAAAGCAACCAATCTTATGCAGTCCTACAGCTTTACCGAGCAGATGCGCGCGATGGGTCGAGAACCCGAGACCACGATTCTCGAGTTTTGCGAGATGGAGGCCGATAAGAATCTGGCCGAGCATATGGGATTGCGCATCGGTGATCGCATTTTTAAGCTCAAGCGCCTTCGTTCTGCCGACAACATGCCCATGATGGTCGAACGCAGCTATCTACCGGTTCGTCAATTTCTGTCCCTAAAGCGAGCGCTGCTGGAGCGTAAGCCGCTTTACGATGTGATTGAGCAGGACTTTCAGCAAAAGATTCGCGTGGCCGAAGAGGAGTTCTATGCGAGCATAGCCCGTCCCACCGATGCCCACCTTTTGGGAATTGTCGAGGGCTCGCCTGTGCTCGATTTGGTCAGGACTACGTATAACGAGTCAAACGAGGTAGTGGAGTACACACTCTCGGTTGCTCGTGCCGATCAGTTTAAATACAAGGTTTACCACCAGCGCAGTAACTAGTGCTCGCATCGTTTCCATATGGTGATTCTTTGCATTTAACTGGTTACTACCAGATAACCAACCGAAGTGTATAATTGCACGTCAGAGGATTACTTCTAGAGAGAGGTATTAAAAATGTTCGAGAAGAGTGTCGAGGAGCTCACCGAGCTCGGCGCCCAGATCACCACGGCCGAGATTGCTCAGCAGCCCGAGCTTTGGCGTGATACGCTCAACATCTATCGCGAGAACAAGGAGGCCATCGAGGCCTTCCTGGCCGAGGCTCGCGCTATGGGTGAGGGTCGTCTGTCCGTTGTCTTCACCGGTGCCGGTACGTCCGACTACGTTGGCGATACCTGCGCCCCGTACCTGCGTCACGCTGGCAACACTGATCTCTACGACTTTAAGCCCATCGCCACGACCGACATCGTGAGCGCCCCGCGCGACTTCCTGCGCGCCGAGGATCCCACGCTCGTGGTTTCCTTTGCCCGCTCTGGCAACAGCCCCGAGAGCCTTGCCGCCGTTGCCGTTGCCAAGGAGCTCGTCCACAACGTCAAGTTCCTCAACATCACCTGCGCTCCCGAGGGCAAGCTCGCCGTCGAGTCCGCCGATGATCCCAATGCGCTGACGCTGCTCATCCCGCGCGCCAACGACAAGGGCTTCGCCATGACCGGTTCCTACACCTGCATGACCCTGCTCTCCACCCTTATTTTCGACACTGCCTCTGACGAGCAGAAGGCCGAGTGGGTCGAGACCATCGCCAAGATGGGCGAGGAGGTCATCTCCCGTGAGCCCGAGATCGCCGATTACCTGGCTGGCGACTTCAACCGCGTGACCTACTTGGGTTCTGGCTCCTTCGGCGGCCTTGCTCAGGAGAGCCAGCTCAAGATTCTCGAGCTCGCTCACGGTCTGGTCGCTACTTCCTACGACACCTCCATGGGCTATCGTCACGGACCTAAGTCCTTCGTCGACGATAAGACGCTCGTCTTCGTGTTCGTCAACAACGACGCCTACACCCGTCAGTACGACATCGACATCCTCAACGAGATCGGTGGCGACAAGATTGCTCAGCACACCGTTGCCGTTCAGCAGGATGGCGCTACCGTCTACGAGGGCGAGTCCTTCACCTTTAAGGGCTACGAGGCGCTTCCCGAGGGCTACCTTGCCCTGCCGTTCGTGATGTTTGCCCAGGCTATCAGCCTGCTCAACTCCGTGCGCGTGGGCAACACGCCCGATACGCCGAGCCCCACCGGCACGGTCAACCGCGTGGTCAAGGGTGTGACGATTCACCCCTTCACCGCTTAATCGCGTCCCCCTGTAAGGGCGCCCGTCCGCTCATAACGGCGGGCGGGCGCTTTTTGTTTTTACATGGACCGGGTATAAGCATTACCACAGTCAACTGCTTTAGAAGCAAGGAGTGCATATGAGCACGTACGCAATTAAGGCTGACAAGTTCTTCTTGCCGGCAGGCCCGCAACTGGGCGGCTATCTTATGGTCGAGGATGGCGTTTTTGGCGCCTGGCAGGCCGACGAGCCCTCTTGCGAGATTAAGGACTACACGGGATCGTGGATCGCACCGGGTATGGTCGATACTCACATCCATGGCTTCTACAACCACTCAACTACCGATAACGATCCCGAGGGCATCGATATCAGCTCAACCGAGCTCGCCCGTCGCGGTACCACCAGCTGGCTGCCCACGACGTTCACCGATGGCGTCGAACAGATCAAGGACGCCTGCGCTGCTATCGCCAAGGCGGACGAGGGCCGCGGCCCCGACTTCTGCGGTGCTCGCATTCAGGGCATCTACCTGGAGGGCCCCTTCTTTACCATGAAGCACGTGGGCGCGCAGAACCCCGCTTATCTTATCGATCCCTCCGAGGAGGTCTTCGATCAGTGGCAGGAGGCTGCGGGCGGTCGCATCGTTAAGAGCGCCATGGCGGCCGAGCGCGACGGTGCCGCTGCTTATGCGGCTGCTCTGAACGCCAAGGGTGTGGTGACCAGCATCGGTCACTCCGACGCCACCTACGATGAGTGCATCGCCGCCATCAACGCCGGTGCCAGCTGCTTTACGCATACCTATAACGGCCAGCGCGGGCTGCATCACCGTGAGCCCGGTGTCGTGGGCGCTGCCATGTCCACGCCCGAGACCTACGCCGAGATCATCTGTGACGGCAAGCACGTAAACCCTGCCGCCATCAAGGCGCTGCTACAGGCAAAGGGCTGGCAGCACACGGTGCTCATCACCGACTGCCTGGGTTGCGGCGGCATGCCCGAGGGCAGCTACACCAGTGGCGGCATGGACGTCATCATGAAGGACAACCTGTGCTGGCTCGCCGACGGCAAGAGCATTGCCGGCTCGGTGCTCACGCTTGCCCAGGGCGTCAAGAACATCGTCGACTGGGGCATCGCTAGCGCCGATATCGCCATTCGCATGGCAACTGAGGTGCCGGCACGCTCCGCGCACATCGAGGATAAGTGCGGCAGCATCATGCCGGGTCGCGACGCCGACTTTGTCGTGTTCGACCATGAGCTCACCCTCGTCGAGACGTATGTTGGCGGCCAGAGCGTCGGCAACGCCTTTACCGAGTAACGATAGAAAAAGACGGCGGGCCCGAATCTGCTCGGACCCGCCGTATGGGTTAAATGCTCAAAAGCACCTTAACAGTTACAGCTTGTTAGCGATCTTCTTTGCCGTGCGCTTGACGCCGGCCACAAGACCCCCCGCGGGATGCTCCTTTTCGTATGCTAGACGCTTCTCGCGCTTGGCGTACTCTTCGACGATGATGTCGCCGTACTCATCTTCGATTTTGTCGAAGAAATCGACAGCTCCCTTAATCTCTTCGGCAGTTGGGTGCCCCTTCTGGACACCGCCGGTGAGTTTGAACGGCCCCCACGTATCAAAGCCAGGGCAGCCGTAGACGCCCATAAAGATGGCCTGCCTCATGCGGCAGATGCCATCGATATCCTTGCCGTACCACTTGTTTTTGCCACCGTAGGTCATAAGACCAAACACCTTATCCTGCGGCTGCAGCACGTTCGTGAGCACGCGCGCCATATCTTTGTCGATCTCGGAGTAATAAATGCCCGTGGCGACGCCGATCAGATGGTATTCGTGCAGGTCGGGGTACTCGTTTTTACCGAGTGACTTCACGTCGAGGGTATCGATTTCGGGGTGCGCCTCGACGATGGCGTCCACGAGCTTTTTCGTATTGCCGTGGTGGCGTGAGGCATAAAGGATGATGGTTCGCATAAGAAGGCCTTTCAGCTGTAATTGCATCAATGTCTGTATGGTACCCCGTTGCATGCCTGGGAAACCGGACGCATCGATGAACGTGCGGGTTTGTCCTTTGGTCAGGGCCGAGACGGGTTCTTGCGAGCAAAAAGCAGTTGTTCGAAAGGATGGACAATGGAATACGCTCTCTCCAACGATTCGATTTCTATCAAGGTCTCCACGGCCGGCGGCTCGTTTACCTCGATTGAGGCTGGAGGTCGCGAGTACTTGTGGCAGGGCGATCCCGCCGTGTGGTCCGGCCAGGCACCGATTTGCTTCCCGATTTGCGGAGGTTTGCGCGATAACAGCGCCATGACGTTTGCCGGACATCATGTGAAGCTCGCCCGCCACGGCTTTGCGCGCAAGCAGGAGTGGAAGCTGTTGAGCCAAAGCACAAACGAGCTGGCTATGTGCCTGGCATCCGAGGATAACGCCGCGCTGCTGAGCGATTATCCGTATCCGTTTAAACTTGTCGCCCGCTATACGCTCGAGGACGCCGCCGTGCGTGTCTCCTATGAGGTTACCAACGAGGGCACCGAGGACATGCCTTTCTTTATCGGTGGACACCCCGGCTTTAGGTGTCCGCTCGACGAGGGTGAGTCCTATACGGACTACGAGTTGCGTTTTGAGAAAGACGAGGCTGCTGAGCTTTGCGCTGCCGTCCCCTCGACTGGCTTGATTGACGTGACCAACCGCTCCAAGAACCCCATGGTGGGAAAGACGCTGCCTCTGTCACATGAGCTCTTCGATTTTGCGGAGACCATCTTTGACGTGCTCGAGAGCCGTCAGGTCACGCTTTCCAAAAAGGGCGAGGACAAGGGTGTTCGCCTGAGCTTTGAGGGCTTCCCGTACCTCATTGTGTGGAGCAAGCCCGAGGGTGATTTTGTGGCAGTTGAGCCCTGGGGCGGTCTTTCGACCTGCTCCGATGAGGACGACGTGCTTGAGCACAAGCGCGGCTGCCTTATCGCCAAGCCCAAAGAAACCATCGTGCGCTCGTTCACAATCGAGATTCTGTAGTCGCATGTAGCCAATTCGTTTTGCAAGGCATAAGGAGCCTGCGAGATAAGGAGCTAGAAATGATCCTCACCGTTACGATGAACCCGTCCGTCGATACGCGCTATCAGCTCGATGAGCTCATTATCGACGACGTCAACCGCGTGACGCCCGAAAAGACCGCCGGCGGTAAGGGCCTCAACGTGGCCCGCGTCCTGGGCCAGCTGGGCGACGATGTCGTGGCAACCGGCTTGCTTGGTGGTCATATGGGCGCCTATATGGCCGAGCTCATGGATGCTAACGGCATTAAGAATGATTTTGTGCCCATCAAGGGCGAGACTCGCATTTGTCTCAACATCCTCCACGCCGGCAACCAGACCGAGCTGCTCGAGAGCGGCCCGACGATTGCCCCCGAGGAGCTCGATGCCTTTACCGCCAAGTTCGCCGAGCTTGCGAGCAAGGCCGATGTCGTTACCATCTCGGGTTCGCTGCCCCGCGGCGTCGAGGCGGACTACTACGCTAAGATCACGGGCATTGCAGAGAACGCCGGCGCCAAGGTGCTGCTCGATACCTCGGGCGCCTCGCTCGAGGCTGCGCTCAAGTCCGAGGTCAAGCCTGAGCTGGTTAAGCCTAACCTGACCGAAATTAACGGCCTTCTGGGCACGAGCTTTACCACCGACGATGTGGACGAGCTCCGTTCCGCGCTCGCCTCTGACGCCCGCTTCTCCGATATCCCCTGGGTCGTCGTATCTATGGGCGCTGCCGGCTCCGTTGGTTTCCATAACGGCCGTGCGTTCCGCGCCAAGACCCCCGATATCCCCGCCGTTAACGCTACGGGCTCTGGCGATTCGACCATTGCCGGCTTCGCACATGCGATTGCTGCCGGAGCCGACGACGAGACGGTGCTGCGTACCGCCAACACCTGCGGCAAACTCAATGCCATGGATCCCATGACTGGCCACTTGGTTATGGATCGTTGGGACGAGGTTTACAACGGCGTTGTCGTGACCGAGCTGTAGGAGCTTGTGCTGCGGCCCCGGCATCGGTTGCCAGCTCATGTCGACGACAAGTGCAGTAGCATTATGCCGGGGCGCGACGCCGACACTGTCGTGTTCAATCCCGACCTTACCCTGGTCGAGACGCATGTGGGTGGCAACAGCGTCGGTAATGCGTTTGCCGAGTAGCCGCCAAAGAAACGATCCGAGAGGGGATTTAGATGATTTACGGTGCATTGGGCGATATCGAGGAGTACCGTGGAATGCTCAAGGGCCTCGACGTGCTGATCGACTGGCTCGAGGAGAACGATCCGGCGAAGCTCGAGGTCGGCAGCCATCCGATTCTGGGCGACAAGGTCTTTGCGAACGTCATGGCTCCCACGACGCGTCCCGAAGCCGAGGCTCACTATGAGACGCATCAGCGCTATCACGACCTGCAGATCGACGTCGAGGGTCGCGAGGCCTTTAAGGTTGCCACGGGCAGCCTGACGCTGGTTCAGGAGTTTGACGAGAAGGACGACTACGATCTGGTCGATTCCGACGCCTCGATCGCCGGCGATCTTGCTGACGACAAGTTTGCGCTGTTTGTTGCCGGCGAGCCTCACATGCCCACGCTCGAGTTCCCGGGCGATGGCGCGCAGCCGGTCAAGAAGATTTGCTTTAAGCTGCTTGCAGATGCTTACTGGGAGGAGTAGCGCGCTGCTCGGCTGAGCTGTTCGTGTTGCGAGCGTTATCCCTTGGGGGAGCTCGCTTGGACCCCGCTGATCGCGGTTCCTTTGGGGGTTGCGGTTGGCGGGGCTTTTGTTGAGTAGGGGAGTTTCCGGCGGCGTTGTGCTTGGATTGGCGGATGCGCGCCCGAAATCGGCAACAAAAAAGCCGCCCGAAGGCGGCTATCTTGTGCAATGGAGCCAGCGACCGGGCTCGAACCGGTGACCCCCGCTTTACGAGAGCGGTGCTCTACCAACTGAGCTACGCTGGCGGCCATGTGATGGCGCAACTGAGGCGTCAACGGCTGTCTATGATACGGGACATCGCACATCCGCGCAAGGGTTCTGACGGCTTTTCTCACTTTAAATGCACTAATATTAGAGGCGTGATGTCTGTGGCGTCCATCTGGCGCTTGACCAGCTGTTGAGTTGGTGGTCGACGTCCCGCTCGTATGGGTCTCAAACAGAATGGGGCAGCCATGGCTCAACCCAAGATCCTTCTCACACGTATCGACGACCGTTTCATTTACGGACAAGACGTTGAGCTGTGGAACGAAGCCGTGGGTTCCAACCTTGTCCTAATCGTCAACGATGAGATCGCGGCAGATTCGCGCCAATGGGCACCCATGAGGGTGGCGGCGCCAGAAGGCGTTTGGACGCGGTTTTTCTCGGTACAAAAGGCCATCGACATCATTCATACCGCAACGCCGCGTCAATGGATTCTGATCATGGTGGCCTCACCCTCCGATGCGCTCGCGCTGGTTAAGGGCGGTGTGCCAATAACCAAGATTAGTATCGGCCATATGCGGGCGGGGGAGGGCAAGCGCTCTGCAACGCCTGCCGTTGCCGTAGGCGATACAGACATCGCCGCCTTCAAAGAGTTGCAAAAGCTCGGTATAGAGCTAGAAATCCGCCATCTCCCCAGTTCCGCCCCCGATCCCATCGGCAATCTGTTCAACTGATCCCTTGGGGACGGAGGAAAACGGATCATTTTGCCTTCGTAGGGGATCTGTGTGGCGCTGTCCGCCAAAACTATGCCGGTTTACTACGATGAATTGCTTATCGCCGAGCATGCCAAATTTGCAGAGAATAAAACCGCAGGTAGACGAGTTGCTAATTTTTTATAAACCAGCGCGTGGTCGGACATAGTGGGTTCATCGTAGTAATTCGGCATAGTTTTGTTATGTCATCAATTCGGTGGCATCGAAAAGAAGGATTTAGGCATGAAGCAGCGCCCGTCGGCGGTGGTGCCGGCGGGCGCTGCTGTGCGAGATGTCGCGTTGTGGGCCTAGTGCCTCATAAAGTGGTATTCGATCATATTGCTGTAGGGGTGACCCGGACCCACAATGCCCTGCGGGAACAGCGGCTGGTGCGGCGTGTCGGGGTACATCTCGGCCTCGAGGGCAAAGCCGGCGCCCCAGCCATAGTTGGCATCGTCCTTGGCGTGCTCGTCGCCCAGCCAGTTGCCGGTGTAGAGCTGCACGCCCGGGGCGGTGGTGTAGTAGTCCAGCTCACGACCGGTCCACATCTCCTCGACATGTAGGGCGCGACGCAGGTTGCGGCCGTACTGATAGCCATCGATGCACAGGCAGTGATCGTAGCCACGGGCCTGCTTAATCTGCGGGTCGTCGGCCTCCATGCCGGGTGCGACGGGGCGCAGCTCGCGAAAGTCAAACGGTGTTCCCTCGACCGGAGCGATTTCGCCGGTGGGGATGTTCTGCTCGTTAATGGGCAAGTAGTGGGCAGCGTTGGCGATAAAGAAGTGCTCACAGTCCATGCCGGCGTTATGGCCGGCAAGGTTAAAGTACGTGTGGTTGGTCATGGACACGTAGGTGGCGCGGTCGCTCTCGCAACCATACTCGATGCGGAAGACGCCGGTGCGCGTAACGGTAAACACAGCCGTAAAGGTTCGGTTGCCGGGCAGGCCCAGCTCGCCATCCTTAAGCGAGGTGGTCATGCGCACGGCGTTGTGAGTCTCGTCGAGCTCAACGTCCCATACGCGCTTGTGCAGACCATGCTCAAGATCGCTGTGCAGGTTGTTGACGCCTTCGTTGGCCGGCATGTGCCAGTCCGTGCCGTCGATGGTGATCGTGGCGCCCGCGGTGCGGTTTGCCACGGGGCCGATGGTCGCGCCAAAGCAGGCGGGGTTGTCAAAGTAATCCTCGAGCTTATCGAAGCCCAGTACCACATCGCGCACGTTGCCGGGAATGTCGGGCACATCGATACCCAGCACGGTGGCGCCATAGTCCATAATGCGAACGCAGATCTCGGGCCCGTTGAGGGTGTAACGATGAACGGAGGTGCCGCACGGCGCGGTGCCGAAAAGCTCGGAAGTGATCATTTGGTTCCTAACATCGAGGTATTTCGGACAAACTGTAGCGCGAACAGGCGAGATTATCACTACACCCCACTAAAGCAGGGGGTATTTTTCTCAAAAAAGTGATGATTGGAGCTGTGCGGGTGTTCATTTTTGACGCGCACGAGTCTGATACAATTTGTTCGTTACTGTTTGAATGATATGCGCGCAAAGAACGGCGAGGATTCATCGTGATTAAGGCAGAGCGACAGGATAAGGTTCGTCAGCTGCTCGAAGAGCAGGGCACGGTTTCGGTCAAGGAGATTTCGGATGCGCTGGGCGTTTCGGATATGACGATTCGCCGCGACCTCGAAGAACTTGCGAGCCTGGGCGAGATCGAGCGCGTGCACGGTGGCGCCCGTAGCGCACAGGGACGTCCCCATGCTATGTTGCGCCATGAGTATTCGCACAGCGAAAAGCGCACTAAGCATGCCGAGGAAAAGCTGCAGATCGCGCGCCGCGCCGTTGAGCTCATCGAGGAGGGCTCGACCATCTTTTTGGGCACGGGCACTACGGTTGAGCAGATGGCCTCGATGCTGCCGGCATTTCGCCTGCGCATTGTGACCAATTCGCTTTCGGTGTTTAACCTGCTCGAGGCGCGCGAAGATTGCGACCTGTGCCTCGTGGGCGGTATGTACCGTCGCCGCACCGCCGCTTTTGTGGGACCAACGGCCGAGGATACCCTGCGTGCGTTGGGCATCGACGCGGCGTTTATCGGCGCCAACGGCATTCTGGATGGCGACGTATCTACGTCCAACATGGACGAGGGCCGTATCCAGCAGCTCGCCTTTAGCAAGGCCGACTCACGCTATCTGATCGCCGATTCCAGCAAGATCGGCAAGCGCGACTTCTACACCTTCTGTCGCTTGGACAGCCTGGATGCCGTGGTGTGCGAACCGGGTATCGCCGCCGAGAATCGTGCCGCCATCGAGGAACACACGCAGGTCATCTGCTAGCTAACGCTATGGGATTGCCAACAGGCGATGCGGGAGGACTTTTACCTCCTGTCATTGTGGGGAATCAACGCGTGAGCGCTACGCGATATGACGTGTAAATGAGGACTCCACTATCAAATTGTCTCAACCTGTGACAGGTAGGGGTGAAATCACCAACCAGATGTTACAGATTGGGGGGATTGTCCTGTGCATTTGTCTCAATCTGTAACAGCTAGGACCCAAAAACTCGACTAGATGTTACAGATCGAGATTTTGTCTACCCAGCCATCATCTTTGTCTTGATCTGTAACAGTTAGACGGCCAAAAGCGAATCAGATGTTACAGATCTAGACATTTCGAACCGGGTGCCCCCGTTCATCTCAATTTGTAACAATTGGGGCCAAAAATCTCTGCTAGATGTTACAGATCGAGACAAACGGCCTGCTCGGGCCGAGCCAAAACAAAAAAGGCCGCATGCGAACCCGTGGAGGGATTCTCATGCGGCCGACAGGGGGTATGCGGGGGAACTAGGCCATGAGCAGGCCGGTCTCCGCGACGTTCTTGTACCAGTACGCACTCGCCTTGGGATAGCGGGCCTGAGTCTCGAAGTCGATGTAGAACAGGCCATAGCGCTTGTTATAGCCGTTGGTCCAGGAGAACTGGTCCTGCAGCGACCACACAAAGTAGCCGTCGACGTTCACGCCGCCGTCGATTGCCTTGAGGATCCACGCGAGATGCTGACGCATGTAGTCGATGCGAGGGGCGTCGTCGATAAAGCCGTCCTCGAAGTCGTCCTTATAGCCCATGCCGTTCTCGGTGATGTAGATCTTCTTGTAGTTGGGGTAATCGTTCTTAATGCGGAGCAGCAGGTCGTAGAGGCCCTCGGGATAGATGATCCAGTCCCAATCGGTGGTGGGTACGCCTTCGCGCACGCATGACTCGCCCACGCCCTTGAGGAACCAGCGCGAGGAGCCCTTGTCACCGGTGCCATTGTGGTTGATGTCGTTTTCGCCCTCGGCGGCACGCAGGAACTGGCACTTGTAGGTGTTGACGCCCAGGCAATCGTTGTAGGGGAGCGCGGCGGTCAGCGCGGTGATGTCCTCGTCGCGGACGTCGAGCTCGCCGCCGGCGATATGGGCCAGCTTGGTCGCAGCCTCCATGGTGTCGGCTGCATAGTGGCCGCGGAAGGTAGCGTCGAGTACCCAGCGGTTGTTGATAACGTCGGCCATGCGAGCTGCCTCGCAGTCGGCGGCGTTGTTGGGGTCGAGGGGATACTTGGGCTCCAGGTTCTGGACAATGCCGATCTCGCCCTCAAAGCCGCCCTCATGGAAGGCGACGACAGCCTTGGCGTGGGCCACCATCATGTTGTGCATGAGCTGGAAGGCCTTGTCCAGGCGGTACTTCTCGCCGTGCGGCCAGTTGCCGACGATAAAGCTGCCCTCGGCGGTTGCGGGAATCTCGTTAAACGTGAACCAGTGCTTGACCTCGGTGAACTCGGCAAAACAGAACTTGGCGTACTCGACAAAGGCGTCGATCGTCGTGCGCGTCAAGAAGCCCTCGCCGCCGTTCTGGTAAAAGGCCTCGGGCGTATCGAAGTGATCGAGCGTGACATAGGGGATAACGCCGGCTTTATTGCAGGTGGCAAAGAGCTCGTGATAGAAGGCAACACCCTCGGGGTTGATCTCGCCAGTGCCGTTGGGGAAGATACGGCTCCAAGCGATGGAGACGCGAATGCCGTTAATGCCAAAGCGCTGGCATAGGTCGATATCGACCGGGTACTTGTTGTAGAAATCGCTTGCGGGATCGGGGGAGAAGCGACCCTGGGCAGCCAGGAAATCGTCCCAGGGCACTTTGCCCTTGCCGTGTGTGCGGGTCTCGCCCTCAACCTGGTAAGCAGCGGTGGCGCCGCCAAACACAAAGCCGTCGGGGAACTGCATGGGGTTGGTCATGAGTCATCCTTTCTGTGGGATACGAATAGGGAGAGGTGCCCGAACTGGGGATCCGGGCACCAACAGAGGAAGGAACTAGTCGAGGTTCTCGCGGAGCCACTTGATGGCGCCAGCGGGGTCGCGAGTAAGGTCGATATATTCCTTACCGCGCGGGGCGAGCAGCTTAATGCCCAGGCGATCGGTGTCGGCCTTCATGTCGTTGTAGTAGCTACGAACCTGCGGGGCGAGCACGATGACGTCGTACTGATCCATGATGGCAGTGTGCTGGCCATAAGCGCCTGCGGAGGAAGCAATGTTCTCTCCGGTCTGCGCGGCACCTTCCTTGATGGCATTGGCGAGCATGGCAGAGGTGCCGGCGCCGGCGCACAGGACGAGGACCTTCAGGCCGTCGACATCCTTCTTGGCGGATACATCGGCAGCGGGCTCGGACTGGTCGGCAACAGGCTTGCTGTCGGCGGCAGCGGCGGTCGGCTCGACGGAAGCGGTGGCCTGCTCGACAGCGGGCGCAGAGGCGTTGGCGGCGATGGCAGCGGCACCATCGGACTCGAGACCCAGCTCGGCGGCGCGCTCGGCCTCCTGGTCGCAGAGCAGCTTATCGTATGCCTTCAAGAACGGCAGGTAGATGATGGCGTCCAGCAAGATGATGATCGCGACAAATACCAGGGCGATAAGCTGGAAGTTCGTGGTGATGAAGATGCCGATGGGGGCAGGGGTAGCCCAAGGCACCACGAAGGAGAAGCCGTTCATGCCCACATTGTCGATAAAGAACTTGGCAACACTCACGTTGACGCAACCGGCGGCAACAAAGGGGATGAGCATGTAGGGGTTAAGGATCATCGGCGCGCCAAAGAGCAGCGGTTCGTTGACAGCGAAGGCAACAGGAACAATCGAGGCCTTACCGACGGCCTTGAGCTGCTTGGACTTCATAAAGAGAATCAGCAGAAGCGGCACGATGAACGTGGCGCCGGTGCCGCCGAACTCACCCACGAGCGACATGTTAAAGGTGAGGGAGTGGGCGGGGTGGCCGCCTGCCAGCAGAACCTGCAGGTTCTCGGCCTGGTTGGCAAGACGGATGGGGTCGATGCCCGGCTGGACGATCGAGGGGCCGTGGACGCCGATGAACCAGAAGAACGCGGTGGCTGCCTGGATAAGGATAAGGCCAGGATAGGTTTCTGCAGCGGTAAAGAGCGGGGAGAGCAGCTTGATAAGCAGCTCGGAGAACGGAACGCCCATGAGGTTGCGCACGATGACATCGATGATGCCGCAGATGATGACGGCACCGCCAAAGGGGATAATGTCGCGGAAGTTCTGAGCGATGGCGCCCGGGACCTCCTTGGGCAGCTTAATGGTCAGATCGCGCGAGACGCAGAATTTGTAGACCCACACGGTGATGAACGCGGCGATATAGGCCGAGAACAGACCGCGCGTGCCCATGCTGGTGCAATCGAAGACCGAAAGTTCGGAGCCGTTGAACTTGGTGGTGAACTGCGTGACTGCGAGCAGCAGCATGCTGCACTGGGCGGCCACCATGGTGGAACCGTCGTTGAGCACTTTGCCGGCGGGCATGCGACGGTTCATGGAAGCCGTGAAGTTCTTGGCAGTGGTGCCGGCAACCATGATGCCCATAACGCCCATGGTGAAGTTGTACAGCTTGTTGCACCAGTCGATAAGCGGCTGGGGCAGCGTGATGCCGACTACGCCGGGAAGGGTGGCAATGAGCAGAAAGATCGAAGAGGTGAGGACGATGGGCATGCACCCAAGGAATCCGTCTTTAATAGCCTGGAGGTAGATGTTCCTCGAGATCTTCTCAAAGAACGGCTGATGCTTTTCGAGCATCTTTACGATGGCGTCCATAAAGCTCCTTTGCTACTTGATGCGCGATGCATGTGGATGGAACTGGTCGTCGATGGATGGTCAGGACTGCCCGGAAACCTTCCTGCTTAAGGAAGGCATTGCGAAATGACAACGTTGTCATTTCGTTAATGACAACGTAAGACATTTTTGGAAGAGCAACAAGGATTTACGGGTGAACGGTCGATATTGTCCGATAAACGGCTGATTTGTCAGTCGGGCAGGTAGTGTATGCTAGAACGCAAAAAACAAGCGATAGAGAACCGACTGGAGAAGTAGTGGCAACGATGGACAAGAAAAATGTCTCAATGAACGATGTGGCGATTGCCGCAGGTGTTTCTCTCAAGACGGTGTCGCGTGTGATCAACGAGCCCGATAGCGTGCGAGAGTCGACACGCGATAGGGTCCATGCTGCCATGGAGACGCTTGGGTTCCGGGCGAACTTTGCCGCGCGTTCGCTCAAGTTGGGCCGTTACGGGTGCATCGGCGTCGTGCTGTTTCACTTGTCGGGCGGCGCCGTGGACATGATTGACGGTATCGCCGATGCCGCCGAAGAACGCGGCTTTGCGCTCACGATGATCAAAAAGCGGGCGGGGGAGAAGATGACCCTTGCCGAAGCAGCACGCAGGATGTCGCAGCTTCCCGTCGATGGCATGATCTTCAACCTGCGTCAGATGGTCGATGACTTTGATACCTTTGAGGCGCCGAAAGACCTCAAGACGGTGATTATCACACCGATGGAACATCCTACCTGCTCAACCGTCAGTGACGACCAAGAGGGTGGCGCGCGCATGGCGTGCGAGTACTTCTTGAATCGCGGACACAAGAACGTGTACTTCGTCTCTGGTAAGAAAGAGTCGCTGTCGAGCCAGTGTCGTATGAAAGGTTGGCGTGCGGCACTCGAGGCGCGTGGCATTGAGCCGCCCGAGCCTCTGCAAGGCGATTGGAATGCGGATAGTGGCTATGCCGCGGGCCTTGTGCTTGCCGATAAACCCGATTGCACGGCGGTCCTCGCTGCTAACGACTGCATGGCAAACGGCGTGATGATGGCTCTACGTGACAAAGGGCTCAGTGTGCCCGACGACGTGTCCGTGATCGGCTTCGACGATGAGCTCTACAAGACGATTCCCAACTCGATTCTGACGTCGGTGAAGTTTCGCCACCGCGAGCTGGGCATCCGTGCGCTTAACGAGGTCGTCGCAGGTCTGGAAGCCCCGAGTTCCAGAAGTCGTACGCTCGTCTCGGGCGTGTTGGTCGAGCGTGCGAGCGTAAAGGACCTGCGGGCGTAGACGTGCTCGGCTCGTTCATCTCAATCTGTAACAACCAGACGTCCAAAACCGGTTTTAGTGTTACGGATTTAGACAATTCGGCCCCGCCTATTCCATTTGTCTCGATCTGTAACAGTTAAGGGTGAAATAACCAGCTAGATGTTACAGATTGAGATATTTCTGCTCGGGCGTTCTGTTTGTCTCGATCTGTAACAGCTAGGACCCAAAAACTCGGCTAGATGTTACAGATCGAGACAAACGTGCGACACGGTCCGCCCAAAAAAGACCGGGGGCGGCGCGCCGTGTGACGTGCCGCCCCCGGCTGAGAAATGGGGACAGGTTATGTGGGCAGGCGACCCCGCCAGCCGCTAGTCCAGACGACGGGTCTGCGCCACGTGCTTATACCAGTAGGCGCTTGCCTTGGGCGTGCGCTTCTGGGTTTCAAAGTCAACGTAGAAGAAGCCGTAACGCTTGTTGTAACCATTGGTCCAGGAGAACTGATCCTGCAGGCTCCACAGGAAGTAGCCACCCACGTTGACGCCCACCTCCATGGCCTTGAGCAACCAGCGCAGGTGCTGCTCGATGTAGTCGATGCGCGGCTGGTCGTCCACAAAACCGTCCTTGTAGGGGTCCTTGTAGCCCATGCCGTTCTCGGTGATGAAGATTTGCTTGTAGTTGGGGTAGCGCTGCTTAATGTAGACGAGCAGATCGAACAGGCCCTCGGGATAGATGATCCAGTCCCAGTCGGTGGTGGGGATGCCAGGTTTGTTCACATGCTCGCCAATGCCCTTAACGCGCCAGCGGCCAGTGCCCTTCTCGCCCGTACCGTTGTGGTGCAGGTCGTTCTCGCCGTCGTAAGCCTTCAAGAAGCGGCACTGGTAGTTGTTAACGCCCAGGTAGTCGTTGTAGAGCGCGGCCTCGCGCATGATCTCGAGATCCTCGTCCAGGATCTCGATGGTGCCGCCCGAGACGGCAGCCAGGCGGTTGGCGCACTCGAGGGTGTCGGGAGCATAGTCGCCGCGGAAGGTGGCGTCGAGCAAGAACTGGTTCTGCAGCACGTGCTCGTTATTGGCGGCTTTGATGTCGGCGGGGTCGTTCTCGTTGAGCGGATACTTAAACTCCAACGACTGGATGACGCCGATCTTGCCCTTAAAGCCGCCGTTGTGGAAGGCCAGTACGGCCTTGGCGTGGGCGAGCATCATGTTGTGCTCGCACTGGAAGGCCTCGGCAAGATGCGCCTTGACGCCACCGGGGAAGGTGCCCTCGATGTAGGTGTTGGAGGCGTCCGCCCAGATCTCGTTAAAGGTGAACCAATAGGTCACCTGGTCGGCGTACTCCTTAAAGCAGAAGGTGGCAAAGTCCACAAAGGCGTCGATGGTCTCGCGGTTGAGGAAGTCGCCCTTCTCAAAGAGGGGCAGCGGCGTATCGAAGTGATGCAGCGTGACAAACGGCTCAACGTGGTGCTTGTGGCACTCGGCGAAAAGGTCGTGGTAGAACTGGACGCCCTCGGGGTTAATCTCACCGGTGCCGTTGGGGAAGATGCGGCTCCAGGCGATGGAGAGACGAATGCCGTTGATACCAAACTCCTCGCACAGCTCAAGGTCGACGGGGTACTGGTTGTAGAAGTCCGAAGCGGGATCGGGGGAAAAGCGCCCCTGGGCCTCCAGGAAGTCGTCCCAGGCAACCTTGCCCTTACCGTGAGTGCGGGTCTCGCCCTCTACCTGGTAGGCAGCAGTGGCGCCGCCAAAGACAAAGTCCTCGGGAAACTGCGCAGGCGGGTTAGTGACGCTAGCAGGGTTAACGGACATGATGATCCAATCGTCTAAATCGAAGGGCCAGCCGGTCTTGGATGGTCGGCTGGCCCTGAGCGTTACTTACTTCGAGAGTTGCTCGCTTACGAAGGCGAGAGACTTGTCGCCGTTCTGGGAGAGCTCGATGTACTGCTTACCGCGGCAGGCGACGCACTTGTTGCCCACGCGCTCGCAGTCCTTCTGAAGGTCGGCCAGGTAGCTTGCGGCCTGCGGGGCCAGGACGACCAGGTCAAAGTCGGGGAGCATGTCAACGTGGTTGCCATAGGCCTCGGCAGCGGTCTCGAGGTTAATACCGCGCTCCCTGGCAGCCTTGGCCAGCGCGTTGGCGAGCAGGCCCGAGGTACCGCCGCCCTGGCAGAGTACGAGCACGCGCTTGCCGTTGAGGTCGCTGGCGGTCGCAGCCTCGGTGGCGGGCGCTGCGGAAGCGGCGGGGGCGTCGGCCTTCACGGCCTCGGCAGCAGCGCCGGCGGCAACGCTCTTGGCGTCAGCCTTGCCCTGGAAGGCGTCGTTGAGCTTGGCGGCCTTCTCAGCGTTCTTGGCGACGAGCTCCTCCTGGGAGATCTCGGCCTCCTCGGTGCACTTCTGGGCGTCATAGGCACGGAAGAACGGGTAGTACAGGGCAAAGTCGACGACCAGGATAAGGGCGAGCATCACAAAGGCGAGCGGCTGGAAGCCCAGGCCCATGATGGTGCCGATGGGGCCGGGGACGGTCCAGGGCAGGGTATACATAAAGCCGTTCATGCCCAAGAAGTCGATAAAGATCTTGAGGATCCAGATGTTGGCGATCGGGGCAAAGACAAACGGGACAAAGAAGACGGGGTTGAGCACGATGGGCGCGGCGAACAGCAGCGGCTCGTTGACAGCGAAGCAGACGGGAACGATGGCGGCCTTACCGACGGCGCGCATCTCCTGGGACTTGGCCAGGAAGCAGAACATAAAGACCAGGACAAGCGTGGCGCCGGTGCCGCCCATGCAGACGACGAAGTACTGGGCACCCTGGGTCAGGACAGCGGAAGCGTGCTGGCCGGCCTGGAACGCAGCCAGGTTGTCGGTCATGTTGGCAACGAGGGCGGCGGCGATGGCGGGCTCGACGATCGAGGGGCCGTGGACGCCCACGAACCAGAAGAGGCTCATGGCGCCGTAGATTACAGCAAGGCCGATGTAGCCGTCGGCAGCGGTGAACAGGGGCTGGAACACCTGGATGACGCCCTGGGCAAAGCAGAAGCCAAAGGCAGCGCGGAAGACGATGTCAAAGACCCAAAAGACGGTGATGCAGACGGAGAAGGGGATGATGTCCTTAAAGGTCTGCGAGATGTTAGGCGGAACCTGCTCGGGCATCTTGACGGTGATGTTGCGCTTAATGAAGAACTTGTAGATGATGCCGGTCACAAACGCAGCGATAAAGGCGGTCAGCAGGCCTTTGGAACCAAGGTAGGTGGTGTTGAAGCCGCTGGCAGCGTCCGTGGCGATCGTGTCGCTCGAAAGGAGCAAGAAGCCGATGATGGCCGCGCACATGCACGAGATGAAGTTGATCTGGTTGTTCTTGGGCAGATCGCGGTTCTGAGCGTCGGCGAAGTGCTTGGCTGTGGTGGCAGCGCAGGCGATGGCCAGGATACCCATGGAGTAGTTGTAGCACTTCCACAGGGCGTTGTTGATGTCATCGGGCCAGTAGAAACCCCAGATGTTGGGGACCGAGGCTACCAGGCAGAAGATGGACGAGAAGATGATGATGGGGATGACGGAGATAAAGCCGTCGCGAATCGCCTTGAGGTACTTGTTGCGGGCGATCGCGTTGAAAAAGGGCTGGCCCTTTTCGATGGTGGCGATGAGTTGCTCCATGCAATGCTCCTAAGAGTCGGTGGGTTAACAACGATGGTAGCTTTTGGCGTTCGGTTGCCAAAATGTTGACGTTGCCATTTTGCGACACAAAAAAAGACGCGAACCGGTGGTTCCTGTGCCTGCGAACCGTCGATTCCCTATGCGTAAACGTTTGAGCCGCCCGGTGGCTCTGTGTTTGCACAATGGCAACGTTAACATTTGGGCGCCAAAAGCCGTTTGGGGAAGCAAAAATGTCGGTGAACGGTAGGTTTTGGGTGGTGAGCGTATGGTGGGGGAGGCGTTGGATATACTTGAAGGCGTTAAAAATGACTGCGTAGGGTGCCACCAATGGCATCGTCGACATAGAAAGATCGACCTATGGCCGCTGTTAAAAAATCGGTTTCCGTTAAGGATGTGGCGCGTCTCGCGGGCGTCTCGGAGCAAACAGTCTCGCGTACGGTGCACGATTCGCCCAGCGTGCGCCCCGAGACCAAGGAGCGCGTGCGTGCCGCCATGCGCGAGCTGGGGTATCGCCCCAATTTTGCCGGTCGATCGCTGCGCCGCGGCAAGTTTAAGACCGTCGGCGTCGCCATGTTCAACATTACCGGTACCGGCAACCTCGACCGTATGGAGGGCTTTGCCGCCGCCGCCGACAAACACGGCTACGCCATCACCCTCACGAAAGTAGATGGGCATCCGTATACCCTCGAGAGTGCATCGTCGCGTATGAGCGCACTGCCGGTGGACGGTATGGTCGTGATTATGAACCGCATGCCGGCGGACTTTGGAACCTTCGAGCCGCTGCCCGGCATGCAGACGGTGCTCGTTACGATGTTGGAGCACCCGCTGTGCTCTACGGTCGATAACGACCAGTTCGATTGCTCGCGCCAGGTGGTCGAGTACTTGCTGGGGCAGGGGCACAAGACCGTGCACTTTATCTCGTGTCCCGAGCGCTCGCTTTCGGGCATGCAGCGCGAGGAAGGCTGGCGCGAGACATTGCGCGCACATGGTATTGAGCTGCCGCGACTCATCCGTGGCGATTGGACGGCGCAGAGCGGATATGCCGCAGGCCAGGCTCTGGCGGACGATCCGACCTGTACTGCCATCTATGCCTCCAACGACGCCATGGCCTACGGCTGCATTCGCGGGCTCGAGTCGCGCGGAAGGCGTGTGCCCGAGGACGTGAGCGTGGTGGGTGTTGATGACAGCCTGGGCGATATCGTGCCCGACCGTCGCCTGACCACCGTGCGCTTTGACAACAGGCGTGTCGGCATGTGGGCAGTCGATAAGATCGCCGGTGCCGAGGGGGGTGCGTCTGGCGTGGAGCACATGCTGATCCCCGGCGTGCTCGTAGAGGGCGATACGGTGCGCGATTTGCGCTAGGGCGCGGTCCTGTTTGGGTTTCCGTTAATCATGTTTGATATTGTTCGAAATGGTTTGGAAACCGTTCACGGGCGAAAATTGACCGTTCATAGCTTGAAATTATGTTTTGCGTTGTTCTTTTTTGTTTGAATGTTAATGTTTCTGCCATACAGAACGCAGCGCGTATGCCCGGACGCGATGCTCTCCATTGGTTCATATGTGAAAGGAACGCAATATGGCAACCAAAGAAGAAATCTCGATGGTTGGATTCGAGATCGTCGCATACGCAGGTGACGCCCAGACCGATCTGCTTGCAGCGCTCGATGCTGCTCGCGAGGGTGATTTTGAGAAGGCCGAACAGCTGCACAAGGATGCCAGCGATGCGCTCATCGGTGCCCACGACACGCAGACCAAGCTGCTTTCGCAGGAGGCCGGCGGTGGCGAGATGGAGATGACCTTCATCATGGCTCACGCTCAGGACACTCTCATGACCACTATGATCCTGGAGAAGCAGACCCGCTTTACCATCGATGCCTACAAGCGCATCGCCGAGCTCGAGGCCAAGCTCGCCTAACGAGCCCGCACAACCAAGTCCCCTTCCAAAAGCTCTGCCGCAAACTCGCGACAGGGCTTTTTCTTTTTACCCGGCACTTGGGGACGTTCCTTATCTGCCGGCAGTTAGGGACACTCCTGCCATGCATTTGATCCTTTGAGGATGGAAGAAAACGGGTTATTAGGTTTGTTGCGGTGCCGACTCGACCCGTCGGTTACAAAACTATGCCGGTTTACTACGATGAATCGTATTCTTTCAACTATGGAAAGAACAGCGTTATCAAAGCCGCAGGTAGAAAGCTTGCCATTTTCTGCTAATAGCAAATGTGGTCGGTCCTATCGGTTTTACGGTAGTAAACCGGCATAGTTTTGAAATGGCACTGTTCGACTAGCAGCGTTATGGAGCTTCTGCACGCCCTCCCGTTCGGTTTTTCGCTGGATGGGTATACTTCCATCCGCAATACAGGCCGGAATAAGGAGGTATCCAAATGCCGGGCAACGGATTGATTCAAAAGGGAGACGCGCACGAGATGACTCATGGGCGTCCTGTCCAGATAACCGAGCACGCGACGGTAACCGAGCTGCAGCCCAGCCTGTCCGATGTCGTGTGCGCAAACAAAAAACTGCAGATTGGCTTTATCGTTGCGCTCGTGGTACTGGCGCTGTTGTCGGGCTTTGTAGCTCGTCCGCATTTTGCCGATACCAAGACCTGGGACTCCACCATCGAGGTCATCGATCAAAAGAAGGGCAATGTTTTGGCGCTCACGACCTCGTGCGTCGCCCTATCTGCGGGTATCACTGCGCTGCCGGGCGATACGGGAACGCCAGTTGCCGAGCAGCTCGCGCAGCTTTCAGGCAACCTTGGTATCGTGCTTGCCGTGCTCTACCTCGAGAAATACCTGCTAACTATTTTGTGGTCGGTTGGCTTGGGCATCTTAATCCCGTTTGCGTTGGTGCTCTTTGCGGTGTCGCTCGGCATTCACGGGCGCTGGAGCACGAGCACTGTCCTGCGCCGTGTGGCGACACGCGTACTGGTGGTTGCCGTGATCGGCATGGCGCTCGTGCCCGCGAGCGTATGGGTGTCGCAAAAGGTCGATGAAACGTATCGCGTTAGCATCGAGGCGGCCGAGCAAAAGGCGGCCGACGCTGCGAGCGCGGCAGATAGCGACAGCTCCAAAGCAAGCAAGAAAAAGACCGAGGCCACGGAGTCCAAAAATGTGCTCGAGCAGTTGACCGATGGGGCATCGAGCCTTGTTACGTCGGTAACCAGTGGTGCCAAGCAGATGACCGACGAGATCGTGCAGCAGGTGACCGACCTCATCGAAGGCGTCATCGTAATGATCGTGACCTCGTGTGTGATTCCTCTACTGGTGCTCGTGGCGTTCCTATGGCTAGGACACGTGCTGCTGGGGATCGATATCTCCGGTCCCGCGAACTATCTGACGGGTCGTTTCTTGAGCGCTCCGTCCAGACACGCCAAGAAGAGCGGGCAGTCTGAGTAGGCGGCAAAGCGATCTTTGGAAGATCAACCGTGAGAAGGGCGGACGAGACACGTTCTCGGCCGCCCTTTTGTTTGTTGAACACATGGTCGCTACGTCCGTGCCCAGTCCAAACGGTCAGCAATCATCTGTGAACGGTATTTGTTCAAAAAAGAACAAAGATAAACAAATAGTTGTTGCAGTTACTGTTCGAATGTGTTCAAATAAACATGAACAGTGAAGAACCGCACATTCAGATGCCCGGACCTGAACGCGATTCAACACTTCCAAACAGAAACTACGCACCTGCGTATCTCTCAAGGAGGATGTCATGAGGGTTGTAATCGCTTCCGATGCCGACGGTATGTCGATGAAGGAGTCCATCAAGGAGATGCTCATCGCCGACGGTCACGAGGTCGTCGACTATTCCGAGACCCCTGCCGCGGACTTTGTCGATTCCGCGACCGCCGTTGCCAAGGACCTGCTGGAGCACAAGGATTCCCAGGGCTTTGCATTCGATAAGTACGGCGTCGGCTCCTATATGGCCGCCGTCAAGATCAAGGGCATGGTCGTCGCCAACATTTCCGACGAGCGTTCCGCCTACATGACCCGCGAGCACAACGGCTCGCGCATGGTCACCATGGGCCCGGGCGTTGTGGGCACCGAGGTCGCTAAGAAGATCGCCCGTGAGTTCCTGCGTGCCCAGTACGCCGGCGGCCGTCACCAGATCCGTGTCGACATGCTCAACAAGATGGCCTAACGAGAGCCACCGAGAACTCGAACTTCTACCTCAACTTGTGAATTCAGACGAAAGGACGTTCTGATGAAGAAGACCATCGCAATCGGTTGCGACCATATCGTTACGGACGAGAAGATCTATCTGGCCGACCGCCTGGAGCAGGCTGGCTACAAGGTGCTCGACTGCGGCACCTACAGCCACACCCGTACGCACTATCCCATCTACGGTAAGGCCGTGGGCGAGGCTGTTGCCAGCGGCAAGGCCGACTTTGGCGTGGCCCTGTGCGGCACCGGCATCGGCATCACCAACGCCGTCAACAAGGTCCCCGGCGCCCGCTGCGCCCTGGTCCGCGACATGACCTCTGCCCTGTATGCCCGTCGCGAGCTCAACGCCAACATCGTGGGCTTTGGCGGCAAGATCACCGGCGAGTTCCTGATGGCCGATATCATGCTTGCCTTCCTGGAGGAGCCCTACGAGAAGACTCCCGAGCACGACGCCCTGATCGCCAAGATCGATGCCTGCAACAAGGCCGACGCCGAGGCTCAGGCTGACCCGCACTTCTTTGACGAGTTCCTGGAGAAGTGGGACCGCGGCGAATACCACGACTAGTGGGGTTCCGGCGTTCTACCGAACGCCAGACCAGTCGACGCTGCGAAGCCATCTGGCGGGCGAGCTGCTCCGATAACACTTTTGCTTGCTGAGCTTGTGTGCTTCGTTTTGGCGGTACCTGGCATTCTGCAGCTTTTTAATTGACGGCTCGCGTTTCTGTGATGGGGCGCGGGCCGGTTTTCTAAACAGGAGTCCAACATGATTCTGACCGTTACCATGAACCCGTCGATCGATACGCGCTATCAGCTCGACAAACTGATCATGGATGATGTTAACCGTGTGACGCCCGAAAAGACCGCTGGCGGCAAGGGCCTCAACGTGAGCCGTGTGCTGCTGCAGCTGGGCGACGACGTGCTCGCGACCGGTCTGCTCGGCGGCCACATGGGCGCCTATATGGCCGAGCTTATGGATGCTGATGGCGTCAAGAACGACTTTGTGCCCATTGCCGGCGAGACGCGCATCTGCCTGAATATTCTGCACGAGGGTAATCAGACCGAGCTGCTGGAGAGCGGCCCACAGATCGTCTCAGCCGAGCTCGAGGCCTTTACGGCCAAGTTCGCCGAGCTTGCAGCGAAGGCGGACGTTGTGACGCTTTCGGGCTCGCTGCCGCGTGGCGTCGATGCCGGCTACTATGCCGAGCTCGTCAAGATCGCCGAGGAGGCGGGCGCCAAAGTACTGCTCGACACCTCGGGTGCATCGCTGGAGGCCGCGCTGGAGTCCGACGCTAAGCCCGAGCTCGTAAAGCCCAACCTGACCGAGATTAACGGCCTGCTGGGTACGTCCTTTACGACCGATGATGTCGATGCCCTACGCGAGGCGCTTGCCGCCGATGGCCGCTTTGCCGGCATCCCCTGGGTTGTCGTTTCGATGGGCGCTGCCGGCTCGGTGGGCTTCCATGAGGGTCGCGCGTTCCGCGCCAAGACGCCCGCGATTGCGGCTGTGAACGCGACGGGTTCCGGCGACTCGACCATCGCCGGCTTTGCGCATGCCATTGCTGCTGGTGCCGACGACATCACGGTGCTCAAGACCGCCAATACCTGCGGCAAGCTCAACGCCATGGATCCCAAGACCGGCCACCTGGTCATGGACCGCTGGGACGAGATCTACAACGGCGTTGAGGTCGTAGAGTTGTAGCGGTTGCGACTCCTAATAGAATGAGCGTGGATAATCTCCCGCTTTTGGTGCCCATACGAGCTCAAAGTGGGAGATTTTCCACGCTCGAGTCATTAGTCATCGGGGACGTTCTTTAATGACTAGTCGTTTAAGAACGTCCCCAATGACTACACTCAAAAACGGCGCCCGTCGGCGATGTTGCCGGCGGGCGCCGTTGCCTTGAGGACGAAATGATCCGTTTTCCTCCGTCCCCAAGGGATCATTACAGCGAGTCGATAAAGCGCTGTTGGGCGGCGCGTCCCGCCTCGTCCCACTTAAAGACGCCGGCGTTGTCGAGCACGTGGCCAAACACCACGCCGACCTCCTCGTGCAGGATATCGATGGCGTTGTCCGCCGTAAGCTCGTCGGCACGGCGGGCATAGACATCCTCGGCCCACGCGGCATGGCTGCGGCAAAGATCATCGCCCTCGAGCGCGCCGGCAAGGTCGTAGCTGGCATCTACCTTGGCTGCCAGCAGGTGCTCGCGGACAGCGCCGAGCTCGGGAACCAAGCGCGGCGGTAAAATGGCCAGGCCCATGACCTCGATCAGGCCGATGTTCTCCTTTTTAATATGGTGATACTCGGCATGCGGGTGGAACACACCCAGCGGATGCTCGTTGGTCGTGATGTTGCAGCGAAGCGCCAGGTAGGCCTCGTAGATCTCGCCGCCGGCGTTGCCGCGGGAGTCGACGCGGCGGATGACGGGCGTCACGGTGTTGTGCGCCACGCCGTCGGCTGTGTGCGCGATAACGCCCACGGACTCGTCGGTCCACTCGCGCCAGGCGAGGATAATCTTCTCGGCAGCATCGAGCAGCTGGGCGCGGTCGTGCGAACGAAGTCGCAACACCGAAAGCGGCCACTGCAGCACGGTGCCGCTGACCTGGTCAAAGCCGGGCACGCTAAACTGCGAGACTTCGGTGGCATGCATCATGGGGAACTCGTGCGCGCCACCCTGGAAGTGGTCGTGCGACAGAATTGAGCCGCCCACGATGGGCAGGTCGGCATTGGAGCCGATGAAGTAGTGCGGGAACAGATCCACAAAGTCGAGCAGGCACGTCAGCCCCTTGCGGTCGACGTGCATCGGGCGATGCTCGGAGCTCATGGCAATGCAATGCTCGTTAAAATACGCATACGGGCTGTACTGGAAGCCCCAGCGCTCGCCGTCGAGCTGAATGGGGATAATGCGCAGGTTCTGGCGAGCGGGATGAGCGCCGCCGTCGGTTGCGGCGGAGCGTCCAGGGTAGCCTTCGTTTTCGATGCACAGCTGGCAGGCGGGATACTTTTCGCCCATGTTCTTGGCTGCACCTGCCGCGGCAATATCGCGCGGGTCCTTCTCGGGCTTCGACAGGTTGATGGTGATCTCAAGATCGCCCCAGTTGGTGGGGGTGCTCCATTTGATATTGCGCGCGATGGCGGCACGGCGCACGTAGCCGGCGTCGCAGCACAGGCCGTAGAACCAGTCGGTCGCGGCGCGGGGCTCGTTGACACCCATGCGTCCGCTGAACTCCTCGTTTACAATCGAAGGCCTCGGCATGAGCACGCCCATGATGCGCATGGCGATGCGGTCGCGGCCCGATGTCGTATCCTCGGCGGCACCGTTGGCAACGGCGACCTCGGCAAGTGCGGCAAGCGTGCCTTCAAGGTCAAAGTTGGGCAGGGTATCGGGGTGCAAGAGCGAGAGTTTCTCGACCTGGAGCGCCCAGGCCATGTCGAGTGCCGGTTCCGTGGCGCCGATGCACTCCAGAATGGTGTTGTATACCCAGATGCGATCGTCCTGTCCGATCATCGATCGATGAATGGCATATTCGATGAGGCCCTGCGCGGCCTCGCGCACATCAGTCATTACAGCCATGCCGCGTAAGCCCCCTTGTCAGAAATTGCGTAGTGGCGGGCAGAGCCCTCGCCCAGCCAGCTGTTCATCTTGGTGATAAAGGTGTCGACCAGATCGAGCGGCACAAAGGACTGGATGGTGCCACCAAAGCCGCCGCCGTGGATGCGGACGGCGCCGCGGCCGTCGAGCACATGCTCGGCCAGTGCCAGGGCATACATGGAAGGCTGCTCAGAACCCAGTTTGGCAACGACATTTTGCAGGTACATGGCGGAGCTGGCGCCGGACTCGCGCGTCAGGACCAGGAACTTGTCAATGTCGCCGGCGTTCAGGGCCGCCCAGCGCTTATCGACCAGGCCGTTCTCGTACCAGTAGTGAACGGCGCGCAAGCAGGCACGGTCGCCCAGCTTGGCGCGCAGCTCGGGGAGCTTGGCGTCAAAATCGGCAACGTTTACCTCGCACAGGCGTGCCTTGCCAAACTCGGCGGCGACGTCTTGCATTTCGCGTGGAACGGCGGCGTAGTCATCGGTGGCGGCCACGTGGTCGGCGCCGACCTTAACGAGCACGAGCGCGTAGCCGTGATCCTCAAAGTTGAGCTCGAGCTTCTGGGTCTTAGGCTGGGCTTGATCCTCAAAGTCCATGTAGACAAGGCCGCCCAGGCACACAGCGGCCTGGTCCATCAGACCGCAGGGCTTGCCGTAATAGTTGTTCTCGGTGCGCTGGCTCATCTGGGCGAGTGCGACGGGCTTAATCACGGGCGCGCCCCAAAGCGTCTCCATAGCGCGGCCGTATGCCGCCTCGACAGCAGCGGAGCTCGAAAGACCGCCACCCGAGGGGACGGAGCAGGTAAAGGCGAAGTCGAAACCCTTGGGCTCAACGCCAAGGGCTGCAATCTCGTGGGCCATACCGCGCACGAGGCTTGCGGACGTGCCCTTCTCGGACTCCTGAACATCCAGCGTGTCGAGCGTGATCTCAAAGGTGGGGTAGCCCTCATCGGCAACGCGGACCTTGTTGGAGTCGGTTGCCACGGCGATGCCGTCGACAGCGACATCGAGCGAGCCGGCGATAACGTGGCCACCCTCGTGGTCGGTGTGGTTGCCGCTGATCTCGGAACGGCCGGGCGCGTGCACGTAGAGCACCTGGCGCTCGTCGATGGGGCCAAACTCCTCCTCAAACAGCTTGGTGAGGGTGGCGAGTATCTTTTCGTCGGGGGCGGTCATACGGGTCCTTTCCTTGACGCCGGAGAGACTGGTCCGTGTCATTATGAGTACGTTAACAATATTGAGTACCACAAACCAGACGTTCGCGGCGACGCACGTTAAAGGGTATGTTAACGTACTCATAACACAATGTATCTCCTTTTTTGAGAATCTGGTAATCGGTAGATTTTCGGCCGTGAACGGTGTGGCCGTATGGACATATGGAGCAAAAGAACCGCTGATAGAAAAAGTAGAGTACGTTAACATGCGTCCGACGATAGCGGGCTTCGGCGCGGGGTGTGTTTCTGCCCGGGCCGACATTCGCACTATTCAGATCCTGCGAGAGCGAAGGTGATTTTGTGGCAAGGCGCCCTTCCAACGATACGGGTACGCGTCCGGTATCCATGGCCGACGTTGCCCGCGCTGCCGGTGTTTCGCAACAGACGGTTTCGCGCGTTGCCAACGGATTGCCCAACGTTAACGAACAGACGCGCCAGCGCGTGCAAGCCGCTATGCAAGAGCTCGGCTTCCGTCCGAGCTATGCCGGCCGTTCGTTGCGTGACGGCCGTTACCATTCGGTCGGCCTGTGCGTCAACGATGTCACCAAGTTTGGCAACCTCTCAATGATCGACGGCATCGCCAGCGCTGCTCGCGAGCATAATTGCGCCATCACACTGGTCGAGATGTCCAAGACCGAGGAATTCTCTCTTGCCGAGGCAACACGTCGTATGGCCGCATTGCCGGTGGACGGCATCATCATCGGCATGAGCCGTATGGCTCCCGATTTTGAGACGTTCGATCCGTTGCCGGGTATTGGCACGGTCATCGTTACCATGTATGCGCACCCGCGGGTGACTACGGTTGACTCCGATCATTACGGCTGCTCGCTGTTGCTCATGAATCATCTGTTTGAGCTGGGACATGAACAGATTCGCTTTATCGGCGGCCCGTCCTTTTCGATTGACGAACAGTTCCGTCGCGCCGGCTGGCAGGATGCGCTCGAGCGTAAGCACATCGAGCCGGCAGAGCCGCTCGAGGGCGACTGGTCTGCCAACAGCGGTTACGAGGCCGGTAGGTACCTGGCCGAGCATGATCGCACCATGACGGCGATCTATGCGGCAAACGATCAGATGGCAAATGGCGCCATTGCAGCGCTGCGCGATAGCGGCTTGCGCGTGCCCGAGGACGTGAGCGTGGTGGGCGTCGACGATTCGCTCGATGATTTTGTCGCACACAACGAGCTCACGACCGTTCGATTTGATTTGCATCAGCGTGGACGCGAGGTGTTCGAGCACGCGGTTCCCAAGGCGGGGGCAACGGACAAAACCATCGCCATTCGCATCCCCGGTCAGCTCATCGTTCGACATAGCACGGCAGAGCCTCGCGCATAGTTTTTGCAGGTCAAAAGCGGTATATTCCGCATCAATAACAATCGATAAGGATGCTGACAGATGGCCGTGGCTATAAAGGCGAGTGCTATGATAGACGGGTTATTTTGTCTATCTAGGAGGCTTTGCCTGATGGAGATCACCAAGGATATCCGCTACATCGGTGTCGACGATCACGACATTGACCTGTTCGAGGGCCAGTACGACGTGTCCGAGAACGGCATGGCATACAACAGCTATGTTATCTTGGGCGATAAAATCGCTGTCGCCGATTCGGTTGACGCTGGCTTTGTCGACGAATGGCTCGGCAACCTCGAGGCCGCGCTCGATGGCCGTACGCCCGACTACCTGGTCGTCCATCACATGGAGCCTGATCACTCCGCCGGTATCGCCGCCTTTATGGAGCGCTATCCCCAGGCGCAGATTGTGGCTAGCATGGGTGCTTTCCGCATGATGGTCAACTACTTTGGCACCGACTTCTCCGAGCGCAAGATGGTCGTCAAAGATGGCGACGTGCTCGACCTGGGCGGCCACAGCCTAACCTTTGTCGGTGCCCCCAATGTTCACTGGCCCGAGGTGTTGTTCTCCTACGAGGCCACCGACAAGGTGCTCTTTAGTGCCGACGGCTTTGGCAAGTTTGGCGCCAACGACATCGAGGATCCCGAGGGCTGGGCTTGCGAAGCGCGCCGTTACTACTTTGGCATCGTGGGCAAGTTCGGCAAGTTTGTGCAGGCCGTGCTCAAGAAGGCCGCCAATCTGGACATCCAGATCATTTGCCCGCTTCACGGCCCCGTGCTGACCGAGAACCTGGGCTATTACCTCGACACCTACAACACCTGGTCGAGCTATCAGCCCGAGGACGAGGGCATCACGATTGCCTATGCGAGTGTGTATGGGCATCTGAAGGCTGCCGTTGAAGAGCTCGCATCTGCGCTCGAGGCCCGCGGCCAGAAGGTTTCCGTCTTTGACCTGGCTCGCGACGATATGGCCGAGGCTGTTGAGGATGCGTTCCGCTATGACCGTCTGGTGCTCGCCTCTATCACCTATCAGGGCGAGATCTTCCCGTTCATGAGCACCTTTATCCACACGCTCGCCGAGCATGCCTACCAGAACCGCACCGTGGCGCTCGTCGAGGCCGGCTCCTGGGCGCCCACCGCTGCCAAGGTTATGACTAAGGAGCTCGAGGGTATGAAGGACATCACCCTGGCGCAGAACAAGGTGACTGTGCTGGGGTCGCTCAACGACGCCTCGCGCGCTCAGATCGAGGCCCTCGCCGACGAGCTTTCCAAGTAGCGATATTTCGCTTTTAACGCTCAACCACCACAAAGGAGACCTTTGTGGTGGTTTTTGTTTAAGCGCCGGCAATGAGGAGGTTTGGGCGGGCGTTGTCGACGATCTCGGCGATTGAGGTGGCGACGGCATTATCGGGGTCACGGTCCATCACGATGGAGTCGACGTCGGCGAGTTCGGCAAAGCGGTACATGCCGCGTCCGTTAACCTTGCTGGCGTCCATGAGGGCGACGCTTTGACGGGCGGCACCGACCATAGCCGCTTTGGTCTCGGCCATCTGCGGAAAGTCGGTCGTAAAGCCGCAGCTGGGGACAAAAGCGCCAGGGCACATGACGGCAAGATCGGCATGGACCATTTGGAGCGCTTGCATAGTGAGCGGTCCGTACAAATAACGATGGCCTTTGCGCAACGCCCCGCCCAGCATGACGACATCGACTGAGGGCATGCTCTCGTCGATGTAATCGGCAATGGTAATGTCTGCTGTGATGACGGTGATACCGTCGCGTTGATCGAGGAGCCGGACGAACTCGAGCGCCGTGGTGCCCGAGTCGACGAGCAACGTGTCGCCGTCATTGACGAGCTCGATGGCGCTTTGCGCGATGGCCTGCTTGGCGGCGACGTTGACGTTGATGCGGCGATCCTGCGTGGAGACGGTCAGGCGTTTGTGGAGCGATACGGCACCGCCATGCGTGCGGCGCAGCTTGCCTGCTTCGGCGAGCGCGTCCAGGTCGGCACGGGCGGTGACGGAGGACACGCCAAAGGTCTGGGCGATTTCTGCTACCTGCACCGAGGCATTATGGTCGAGCATCTCCATGATGGCGGAACGACGCTCGTCGGCGAAAGCTCGGGTTGTTGTGTGGGCCATATCTGCTCCATCATCGTCTGAAATTTGCAGGAATTGTGTTGACTCTATTTTCGTTCATTTTCTTTTTGAGTAAGAAAATACCTTTCGATTACTTATCTTTTCTATAAAAGAAAGACGCTGAACGCCCAAAATTCAATATCGAATACGCCCACTCGGCTCCAATTCCTTCCGTTTACTTTTCAAAAACGACTGTATTGACCTGCATGGGCTCAATATCTCGCACATGCAAAGCCGCTGAATTTCATACAATGGAAGCAGCAAAACGCAAGGTAAAACGCCTTGCGGACACGTACGCCCGATGTCCAGATGCGGGCGAGGGAGAGGAGCAAACGCTCATGGCACTTGTTACCACCGAAAAGATGCTCAAGGACGCTCAGGCCGGCCACTACGCCGTCGGCGCGTTCAACGTCGAGAACCTCGAGTTTGTTATGGCCGTTCTGGCCGCTGCCGAGGAGACCAAGTCCCCCGTCATCATGCAGACCACCCCGGGCACCATCAAGACCGCTGGTCTGGACTACTTCTACGGCATGGTCAAGGCTGCCGCCGAGCGCGCTTCCGTGCCCGTCGCCCTGCACCTCGATCATGGCGATGGCTATGACCGCTGCATGCAGGCTTTCCGCACTGGCTACACCTCTGTCATGATCGACGGTTCGCACGAGTCCTTCGAGGACAACATCGCCCTGACCAAGTCCGTCGCCGACGCTGGCCGCGCCATGGGTGTGCCCGTCGAGGCCGAGCTCGGCAAGGTTGGCGGCAAGGAGGACGACGGTCCCGCGGTTGAGGGCGAGAGCCCCTACACCGATCCTGCCGAGGCCAAGGAGTTCGTCGAGCGCACTGGCTGCACCTCGCTGGCCATTGGCGTTGGCACCAGCCACGGCGTGTACACGAGCGATCCGCACATCGAGCAGTCCGTGGTCAAGGCCATCCGCGACGCCGTCGACGTGCCGCTGGTTCTGCACGGCACTTCCGGTGTGCCCGATGAGCAGGTCGCCGAGGCCGTGAAGAACGGCATCTGCAAGGTCAACTACGCCACTGAGCTGCGTCAGGCCTACACCAAGGGCTTCATGGCCTACATGGCCGAGAACCCTGCCTGCTTCGATCCCAAGAAGCCGGCCAAGGAGGGTATGCGTGAGATCACCGAGCTGGTTAAGATCCGCATGACCAACCTCAACTCTGTGGGCAAAGCAGAGTAACAGCAAGGGTACTCTGATCCCACCGGACGGTTTGGGCGGGTCCCGCACCTAGTTTCCAAAACGTCCTCGCGCATGAAGGCCCCCGTTGTCTCGCTTCTTCGAAGCGTTGACAACGGGGGCCTTCGCGCTGCGGAATGATTTTGGAAACTAGGTACGGGACCCGCCCAAACCGTCCTGCTCAATCGCCCTTGTGGCGTTAGTGTCGGAAAAATAAGACGTTGCTTTTTGTCCCCTGCGGAAAGATTAGGGAACTAAGCCCTCGTCCCTCCCAGGTTGACCTACTCGAGGTCGTCGCCCTTGTGGCGTTGGGGCTGAAAGGGTGGGACGCGTGGGTTATTTGGTTGTTAGGGTTAGCAGGTCGTTGGGGGTTTTGAGGTTGTAGGTGGCGTTTGGGATGTCTTGGTGTGATCCCCATGCCGCTCTGGCAAAACTGACCCCTGCCGAAGTTGCGCATTGTTCGTCGTAGACGGTGTCGCCAACGTAGACGACGTTGCCAGGATTCGCGCCCGTACGCCGGAGATATTCGAGCATGGGAGCGGGTGCGGGTTTATGTTCGGTTGTGTCTTCGACAAGGATGATGTGCTCAAAATACTTATCGAAGCCAAGGGGTGCAATTTCTTCTGCGTATTCATTGCGCGCACGTGAGGAGACGATGCCAAGTTTGCAGCCGTTGTCGGCGAGTGTTGCGATGACTTCAAGCAAACCTGGAAACACGCTGATGGTGCTTTTAAAGCTGGCGGCAACTTGGCACCAGCGATCCAGCGTTGCCTGCGAGTAGATCCCAAGTTTCTCAAGGGCATCCTTGCCGGGTATGCCGAGGGCAAAATCAAGCTCGTGTCGGGGGAGCGTTTTGCTGGTCTCTTCTTGGACAATCTGGACAAGCGATGACAGAACGCTTTCTTCTGTATCTGCCAATGTCCCATCAACGTCAAATACGATATGGTCAAAGTGCTTCATATGATTGCTCCTCTCTGTTGTTTGCCTGCAAGTTTGATGCAGTGACAGAAGAAGGGCTAGCGGGATTTCTGCCTGGTGCTATCGAGATTCTGCCTCGCTGCTCGATAGCTCGAAGGAGTGCATCCCATTTGTTCTTTAAATACCTGGCCAAGATGGCTTGCTGTCGCAAAGCCGCATTGGCGCGCGACTGTCTGGACCGTTCGCGTGGTGTGTGCCAAAAGTTCGCAAGCACGGTTTACGCGGTATGCACGCAGATATGCCGCCGGGGTCGTTCCTGCGCAAGCTTCGATAATGCGGTAACACTCTCTTTCGCTTACGCCGGCTGCAGATGCCATCTGGGGCACATCTATAGCGGCTGCATAGTTTGCGCGGATATAGTCCAGGATTGCCTTGAACTGTACGTCGCGGTTGGTCATCCAAGAGGCGTTGTCGGAGGAAAAGAGCGGTTCGGCCTTGGCGTTAATCTGAATCCAGAGCTCTGACAAACTATTTCGAAGCGCCATCTCGTTCTGCGGCCGTTGAAGGTCGTGGCTAAAGGAGCTCTTCAGCAAATCAATAAAGGGCATATCGTCGGGATTGGTGGGCGACCATTTGAGCACATCGACGCCTCGACATTGAAGCAATGGGTTGATGTAGCGCTTTTGGAGACGTCCCGCGGGATCGCCGAGCATCGACGGCTGAAAGATATGCAGCATTTGAATGGCTGGCGCCGAATTGGGTGATTGCAGCGTGCGGTGCAAAACGCCGCCGTTGATAAAGCCGGCGGACCCTTCCTCAAAGCGTACGTGCTCATGAGCCGCGCGCGTTCGATAGTCAATCGCTCCCTGCTCCATGTAGAAAAGCTCAACTTCGGAATGCCAGTGCCAGGGGACGGAATTGCCCGGATAGCGAGCGAATTCTGCGCGTTCGGCAATATAGGGCCAGTCTTCGGCGGTCTCGGGAAACGCTTCCTCGCGTCCTCCGCGGTGCAATTCTATGTGATCCATGTTTCGCATGGCATCAGTATAAAGCGCGATGGGCTTAGATTGCTCTTGCCTGTTCGGGGAACGCCTTGTCTAGGGATGCTTGGAGCTTTTCGAACGATGCTCGCAAGTTGTGACTCTGGTTGGTTGAGCGTTTGGCTTTTGTGATGGGGGAGTCGAGGAGGCCGTCTCTCTGTGTCGGGGGGAAGGAGAAAAGGTCTGCATGTTTTAGGGATGGCTGCTGTGCTGCGTCATTGGAAGAATGCATGCTTATGCGGCCTCCTCGATGTCCACCAAAAGGTTGCGCTCGGGGTATGCTGCTAGGCCCCGTGCGTTGGCAGTATTATGCCGCGGCTGCCGCAAAGAAGCGCTAAAGAAAGGCTTAACCTGGTTTGGTGTTACGATGAAACCGCAGGTCAAGGCTATTGCATAACACTCTTGAAAGGTTGGGGGCTTAAGGGCTTTCTAAGGTTTGTGGCGCGGATGTGGCGCGGACGTGCGGAGCGTGTGAATGCTTGCTGTTAGCGCTGCGGCTCTGTGGCGCGCACCTGCTCGATGACCTTTTCCATCGTGGCGTCGATGCGGTCTTTTTTGAGCTCGCATTCCCAGATGGTTATGGGTGTCCAGCCCATTTGGGTGAGTGCGTTGATGGCTGCTCGGTCGCGCTCGACGTTGCGACGGAACTTTGCCTCCCAAAACTCAACGTTGCGCTTGGGCTGGCTCGGATTGCACTTGGGGCAGCGGTGCCAAAAGCAGCCGTTGACGAAGATGGCGATCTTGCGCCCGGGAAAGGCGATGTCGGGTTTTCCAGGCACCTTCCATTCCAGACGGTATCCCGTAAGGCCCGCGGCCCGTAGGCGCTGGCGAACGAGCAGCTCGGGCTTGGTGTTGGCGCGTTTGTTGCCCTTCATGGACTTTTTGATGGCGGCGCGACGGCGTACCAGTTCGCGCTCGTCGGCGGAAAGGTCCGAGGTATCGATGCCGTCGAGCAGACCGGGCTTGGGACGCTTTTTGCTACGGCGCTTAGGTGCGCGCTTGGGTTTGGTGGCGGGGTGTTCGGTCGTGGTGACCTCGGCGTCATCGGCGGAGCTTGCCTCAAGCCGATCTTCCTTCAGCTCAATCAGGGCATCGATAAGCCCCTTGTCGGCGGGCATCCATTCCACCGTGGCAAGCGAGGCGCGCGGAATCCAGCGGATATCGAGCTGTCGGTCATGTTTCTGAGGCTCATCGGATTCATCGGCGAGCGAGCAGTAGTAGCACTCCATGGAGAGATGAAAATCGGGGTAGTCATACTCAACGGTATAGAAATCGCGCAGGTTGGTAACTTTTACCTGCAGCTCTTCCATGAGCTCGCGGCGCACGGCGTCTTCGGGTGTCTCGCCGCGCATGAGCTTGCCGCCCGGGAATTCCCAAAGTCCTTGCATGTCGCCGTAGCCGCGCTGCACGGCAAGCAGCTCATCGGATCCTTCTTTGCGAATGATCCCAGCGGCAACATGAACAGTCTTCAACAGGAGTCCTCTCTCAATATCATCACGTGGCAGGCTAGCTACCCCTACCTTACACAACGGTAAGGCAAGCGTAAGCCATATCGATGGTAGCTGACTCGTCTTCTTGCGACTATAGATGCCGTAGACTAATCGCAAGAAAGGACTCGGTATGCAAACCACGCACATGGCGACCCCGGTACTGGAGGTCGCGCATCTCGAAAAGGTATATGGAGCGCTGGGCAACGTGACCCGCGCGCTCAACGACGTCAGCTTTACGGTCAACCGCGGCGAATTTGTTGGCATCATGGGCGCTTCGGGCTCGGGCAAGTCGACGTTGCTCAACTGCGTGTCGACCATTGATAGCGCCACGAGCGGCACGATCCGCATCAACGGCCAGGACGTGACGCGCATGAAGCAGGCTAAGCTTTCGCAGTTCCGCCGCGAAGAGCTCGGCTTTATCTTCCAGGACTCCAACCTGCTCGATACGCTCACGGTACGCGAGAACATCGCCCTGCCGCTCACCATTGCCCGCACAAACTCGGCAGAGATCTCGACCCGCGTGCAGGATGTGGCCGCGCGTCTGTCTATCAGTCAGGTGCTCGACAAGTATCCCTACCAGATGTCCGGCGGTCAGCAGCAGCGCGTTGCCGCGGCCCGCGCGCTCGTCACTGACCCCACCATGATCATGGCCGACGAGCCCACCGGCGCCCTCGATTCCAAGAGTGCCCGCCTGCTGCTCGAGAGCCTGGAGGCACTGAATCGCCGCCTGCGCGCCACGGTGCTCATGGTCACGCACGACAGCTTTGCCGCCAGCTACACGAGCCGTGTGCTGTTTATCCGCGACGGCAAGATCTTCACCGAGCTGCGCCGCGGCGACACCGACCGCCGAGAGTTCTTCGACCGCATTATGGAGGTCGTTGCCATGATGGGCGGTGAGGGCTCCGATGCTCTGTAAACTCGCTTGGGGCAACGTCCGCCGTGCCGGCCGCGACTACCTCGTCTACCTTTTGACGCTCACCCTGGGCGTCACGGTCTTCTATGCCTTTAACACCATCTCGATGCAGGTCGACATCGCCGGAATTGATGAAGAGGGCTTGGCGCAGGTTATGGGCAGCATGCTCGGCGACCTGACGTACTTTTTGGCCGGTGTCATGGCCTTTTTGATGGTGTACGCCAATAACTTCATCATGAAACGCCGCAAGAAGGAGTTTGGCCTGTACCAGGTGCTCGGCATGGGGCGCGGGCGCGTCGCCACGATCATGGCGCTCGAGACCGTGATAGTGTCGGTCGTGGCCTTTGTCGCCGGCATTGTGCTGGGTGTGGGACTCTCCCAGCTCATGGCGTTCTTTACGGCCTCGCTCTTTAAGACACAGATCGCCAATTTCCACTTCTTTTTCTCGATGCATGCGTTCAATCTGACCCTTGTCTGCATGCTCGTAATGTTTGTGCTCACGCTACTGCTGAACCTTCGCGCCGTGCGTCGTACCAAACTCATCGAGCTTATGGGTGCCGAGCGTCGCAACGAGAGCATCAAGACACGCAACCCCTGGATTGCGATTGCCATCTTTGCCGTGGGCGCGGTGCTTGTGGGCGTGGCCTATTACCGTCTGCTACGTGATGGGTTCCCGCTAACCGCGACGGACAGCAAGCTGCAAGATGCCATGAACCAGTTTGGCATTACGACCGCTATGGTTACCGTGGGCACCTTTGCCCTGTTCTGGGGACTCTCGGGCATGCTCATTAAGCTGCTGCAGAGCCTGCGCAGTGTGTATTGGCGCGGCCTCAACATGTTTACCGTGCGCCAGCTTGCGGCCAAGGTCAACACGGTGTGCTTTTCGATGGGCGTCATCGCGATGCTCCTGTTTTTGGCCATCACCTCGGTGACGTGCGGTATGTCGATTGCCAACGTGATGAACGAAAACCTGGAGCGCTATAACCCTGTTAACGTGTCTCAGACGTATGTCTATTACACGCCCGATACGCTCGACTACTACAAAGAGTATGTCAATCCGTCTGAGGCCGATCGCATGGTGCTGGCCGATACAACGGTCGATTTGTACTCCGCATGGCACGGCAAGGGCAAGTCGGCGGACAACAACGACGAGACCGGCAAGAAGGTCAATATCGCCGATGTTGCCGGTGAGCATGTGCAGATCGATTCGTATCTGAGTTACCCGCTTGGCGGTTCGGATCCTTCGGTGACTCCAAGTGAAATGTGCAAGGCCATGGGCGAAAAGCTTCCCAAGGCGTTCGGGGGTAGCAATGCCGATACGATGGGTCTGTTTGTGACGCCGGCGAGCCAGTACAACAAACTGCGTCAGATGATGGGCGAGGAGCCGGTGCACATCGGTCACGACCAGTATCTGCTCACGTGTGATATGGGCGGCGAGCTGGTCGACCTGTACACCAAGTATATGGCTGGCGGCCATGCCCTTACCTTGGGCGGGCATACGCTCAAGCCCGCAACCGATAAGTCGGACGAAGATGCGGCGGCCATCGCCAACTCGGCGATGGGCAGTAATCCGGGTACCGTCGTCGTTGCCGACGAGCTGTTGTCCCAGCTTAATCTGCAGCCGTATTCCAGTAGCCTGCTCGTTAACTACAAACAGGGGATGGATACGACCGAGGCAGACGAGAGTATTAAATACACTGTGCTCGACAATCTGCTCGTTGACGGCAAGGAGCCGGGGTCGTGGGGAACCTTCATCACACGCTCCGAGATGTACACGCAAGCAGCGCAAATGAACGGTCTTATTAGCTACCTAGCCATCTACATCGGCTTTGTATTGGTCGTTGCATGCGCGGCGATTCTGTCGATCCAGCAACTCTCCAACGTGGCCGACGGCAGCCGCAGCTATCGTGTGCTGGCACAGATCGGCTGTGACGACCGCCAGATTCGCCATTCGGTGATGGCGCAGCAAGCGGTATTCTTCCTGTTCCCGCTGGCAGTGGGCCTGGCGCACTCCTTTGTGGCGCTCAAGGTGATTATCGAGCTGGTGAGCATTTTCGGAAATATGAGCATCGGCGGCACCGTGGGCCTCACCTGTGCAATCTTCCTGGCAGCCTACGGAGGCTACTTCCTGGTGACCTACCTCATGAGCGCCGGCATGGTACAAGCTGCCATCGCTACCCGCTACAGCGAGTAACAAGCGGGCAAAACGGTCGCAAAATCAGAGGCGTATGACCGCCGCGAAGGGACCAGGGGCCCTTTCGCGGCGGTTTTTGCCAATCTGGTGCGTCTCAGATACAAGTGAGTAGACTTTTTTGAACCTGCCGAGCACATCGCGACAAATGCTCAATAAAACCGCAGGTCAGAGCCGTGGCGTTTTAGGGTGTGCTTAGACTCCTGCAAAAAGCCTACTCACTTGGTTTTTCTGCTAGAAGACCGCCGCAGGTAGAGGACGGACAGCGAGCGGGTCGCATTTGAGACAAGGTGACGTGAAATGAAAGGGCGCTGACCTTCTGGTCGCGCCCTTGAAGTTGAACGTCAGATTGTACAGGTGCGGCCCGCGCAACGTCGGTCGGTTACGGCGTTTGGTAAAACCGCGTAACTCTAAATACGCTCCGCGATTTCGTGGATGAGGTAGTCGGTCTTTTCCCAGCCCAGGCACGGATCGGTGATCGACTTGCCGAAGACGCCGCCATCGACCGGCTGGTTGCCGTCCTCAAGGTAAGACTCGATCATAAAGCCCTTGACCAGCTTGGAGATGGACTCGTTGCGGCGGCAGCTGTCGAGCACTTCCTTGCAAATGCGATACTGCTCCAGCGGACGTTTGCCCGAATTGTCGTGGTTGCAGTCGATGATCGCTGCGGGATTGGCATAGCCGGCGTGCTCGGTGTAGCGTTCGGCCAGGCGCTCCAGGTGCTCGTAGTGGTAATTGGGGTAGGTGCGCCCATCGAGACCGATGTAGCCACGCATAACGGCGTGCGCGAGCGGATTGCCGTCGCACTCGACCTCCCAGTTGCGGAAGATGAAGCTCTGGTGCGCCTGCGCGGCGTAAATGGAGTTGAGCATAACGGTGGTAGAGCCAGCAGTGGGATTCTTCATGCCGACGGGTACCGAAATGCCGCTCGACACCAGGCGATGCTCCTGGTTCTCGACCGAGCGTGCGCCCACGGCAACATAGCTCAGCAAGTCGACGAGGTACTGGTAGTTGGAGGGATAGAGCATCTCGTCGGCGGTGAAGAAGCCCGTTTCCTCAATAACGCGCAGGTGCATATGGCGGATTGCCTTGACGCCCTCGAGCAGGTCATCGGGAGCCTCGGGATTGGGGTTGTGCAGAAGACCCTTGTAACCGGTGCCCTTGGTGCGCGGCTTATTGGTGTAGACGCGCGGAATGATGATGAGCTTGTCCTTGACCTCCTCGGCGGTCTTGGCCAGTCGGTTCATGTATTCGAGGACCGAATCCTCGCGGTCGGCAGAGCACGGGCCGATGATGAGCACCTTGCGTGCGTCCTCGCCGGTAAAGACTTTGGCGACCTCGGCGTCAAATGCCTGCTTTTTGGCGGTAAGCTCGGCAGAAAGCGGCATTTCCTCGCGGATCTCCATGGGGATCGGCAACTTGCGTTTGAATTCCATGGCCATAGGGGCCTCCTCAATCTATAGAAAGAGCAATAAGCGTATTGTTAAGTGTTCGGCATTATCCGCTGTCGCACGCTAAAGTGCAAGCCCTTGTTACCCCGAAACCCGCAAAAGGGGACAGGTTTATTTTGGCAGGTTTTATCTGGGTAAACGTCGGAGGATGTCGGGAGGGAGTGGCGCCACGGGGCATCGTCTACGACATGCCGCGGCAGAAAGTATCAACGAATTCGTCGTAGGCGTCTGTCTGAAGGAGCCGCATGGTGTTCTCAACGTTACTAAAGACCTCGATGATAAGGTCGAGCACGTCTCGGAAAAGCCCCATATCGTCCTGTGTGATGCCGATCATGAGAGCAAAGCGAATGTCGTGCCGTCCCCAGGGGATGGGCGTGTCGCAATGCGCGACGGCGATAAACGAACGTTTCGGGTAGACCGAAATCGCGTGTGGCACGGCAAGGCAATCGGTGAATGCTGTGGAGGAAACTCCTTCGCGAAGATGGACGTCTGCAACATAGTCGGCATCGACATAGCCAGCGGCGATTGCGGCAGTACCGAGCTCGTCGATGCAGGCTGCGGCGTTCGTCGCGTTGACGTTGCGACAATAGAGCTCCGGCTTAATCAGATGACGCAGCAGCGTGCGCGCATAGTTGTGGCGATGCTTTTCTTGGATGCGGGCCAGCCGGTCGCGCACCTTGCGCAGGTTCTGCTTGGTGAGGATGGGTCCGATCAGAATCTTCTCACATCCGGCGGGGACGGTCACATCGATGGTGGTAATGACGGCGTCGCATTCGGGCGGCTCGGAGAGATAACGGTCGCAGCTCATGATCGAGATAATCTGCGCTTCGTCTTTGAGTGCGATCTCTAGGTCGTCGACGAGTTTATGCGCGAAGTCATGGTAGTCCTCGACGATTACCGTGCAGGTGAGAAGGTTGTTGGGTGCCGCGACACGCTCGAAATACGCGCCGATGTGAAACGCAACGAACGCGATTTCATTTTCGCCGATTTCGACATTCATGACGGTCGAGAACCGGTGCGTTAAGTAGACGGCCATGTCGTAGACGGGCGCGTATTCGCTCTTGATCTGTGAGGCGAGCGGGTTGGGATAGCTTACGTGGTAGACGGCGCGTTGGTAGGCGTTGAACATGTGAAGCACGAGTTGCAGTCGCATGGGTTCGTCGATGAAGTGTGGAATGTTGTAGCGGGCGCCCGTTTCGTCGAGGATCTCGAGCACGGTATCCACGAATGCTGGGTCGATGATGCTTGCCAGCTTTTCGAAATCGAGCTCGCGGTATTCGACGCGTTCGATCGAAAGCGCCAACAGCAAGAGGATTTGCTGGAAGTCAGCGCGGGGAATCTCGCAACCGAACTCCTGCTCGAAATAGGACGCAATATGCTCCGCACAGCGAACGATTTGGTCGCGTTGGGAGAGCTGCGCTACGAGGCCGTCACCGTCGATGGGGCCATCGACTTCGCTGAGCTCGTTGTTCGAGGTGAGGCGGATGATGATTACCATGAGATGGACGAGCAGGTTGGAGAGCGCGTAGTCGTTGATGAAGAGTTCGGATCGCTGGCAGATTTCGACGAGGCTCGCAAGGATCTGCTGGACGTCGAAATTGGGGAACATACTCTCGAGCGTGCGCGTCGATGAGAAATATCCGTAAGAGTTATGGGTGGCGATGTGCCCGAGTAGTTTGCGCTTGTTGCGCTCGAGGCCAGTGAGGCTTACCTTGAAATCATGCGTCTCGACGAATAGATTGAACCGGCCGGCGAGTTCGCGTACCTCGGGCATGACGGCGCTCGCAAGCGTGCTTTCGGATATGCAGAGCTCGGCGGCAAGATCGAAGACCGAGAGCGGTTCCCGAGCGTTGACTAGGTGCGATGCTACATAGTTGCAGCGGGCATCGATGCCGATGCCGCCCGTGGGTTCCCCGCCCCGCTCGGGTGCGGACTTAATGCTGGGGCACGCCGGTGAGGAAAGGGCCTCGTCAGCATGTGCTAGGCGGTAGCCTTCCTTAGACGATTCGATGATTGTGTCGCCCTGACCGTTGATCTCGGTCACATAGTTGCGGATGGAACGCTCACTTGCGCCCAGCATGGTGGCGAGCATGGAGGCGGAGACCCATGAAGTGGCATGCTCCAGAATATCGACCATGCGGTTGATTCGGTTTTGCTTTGCGCTTGCCACGGCCGACTCCCAACGAGATAGAAGCGTGCGCCCGCCGAGGGCGCATCCCACGGGGCATGAAGCGCCCCGATGTTGTCATCATGCGCCATGGTATCGCAGAGGGTCGTGGGCGAAAAAGTCTCAATTTGCCGCATGAACGGAAAGACTGCGGCATTGCCGCTATGGCGGAAAACCTGACACTTTGCCGCCATGCGGCAAAAAGAGGGTTCGCGGCAGGGTAGGGGCAGGCCGTATAGTGCAGTCACGGTCAAGGGAAGCCGGGTCGACACGGTCTCCCCAAACGTACGAGGACCGAGGCGGCAACCGAGCCGCTGCGGACTCGTTTATTGGGAAAGGAGTACCCCTCATGGCAGACGAGAACGGATGCGTCAGAATTCTCCTCGCTTGCGGTATCGGCGCTTCGACGGGTTTCATGGCCGCCGGCATGCGCAAGGTGGCAAAGTCCAAGGGACTCAACTGCACCATTAAGGCAGTCAGCAAGTCCGAGATTATGGATTACGCCGACAAGATTGATGTCCTTCTGCTTGGTCCGCACTTCGCCTCCGAGGTGCCCGAGATCCAGGCGCAGGTGGCGTCTCATGGCGTGAAGGTCATGGCCATCGACCCGGATTACTATGCGGCACTCGACGGCGAGAGCATCCTCGAGGATGCTTACGACCTGCTTGACGAAGACTAGGAGGGGACAACATGCTGCAAAAGTTCATGGAAGCGGTCCAGGCGTGGATCACCGAGCATGTCGTCCCCGTGATGAACAAGCTTACCTCAACTTATTGGTTCGGCGTCATCTCAGACGCGGTCCTCTACATCGTTCCCTTCTCTATGGTTTCGGCAATCCCGAGCCTTTGGAACATCATCCGTCGTTTTGTCCCGACGCTCCCCGATCTGTCGCCGCTCACGACGTTCAGCTTCGGTCTCGTTGGCCTGTTCATGGCGTTTATCATTCCGCACAACGTCGCGGTTAAGGAAGATCGCAAGGACCGTAGCATGATCGCCGGTTTCACCGGTATAGGCGCCTTCATGCTGTGTATGAACCCTACGATCACTGAAGACGGTTACGTTTTCCAGATGGCCAAGTTCGGCGCCGGCGGTATGTTCACCGCCATGGTTGTGGGCTTTGTCGTGGGCTTCATCTACAAGCGCATGGCTCGTATGACGTTCTTCTCGGAGGACAGCATGGTCCCCGACTTCGTCAAGAACTGGTTCGATAACATCATCGCCGTCTTGCTGTCGCTCTTCGTTGCGTGGCTTTTCACCAACATGCTTCAGGTTGACGTCTTTGGCGCCGTTGCGATCATTCTGTCGCCCGTCACCGGCTTTGCCCAGACGCTCCCCGGTACTATTGCGATTCCGCTCGTCATGGACACCTTCTATTTCTTCGGCATCTCCGGCTGGGTCTTCTCGCCCATCCAGCAGTCCATCCAAAAGTCCGCCCTTGCCGAGAATATGGCTGCATATGCCGCCGGCCTTACCCCGACGAACATCAACGCCTACGGCATTACTCGCTACATCATGATCGGCGGCGAGGGCGCCACGCTCCCGCTGGCTTTCTACATGCTTTTTGCCAAGTCTAAGAAGAATAAAACGCTCGGTCGCGCCACGATCGTCCCGTCTCTGTTCAACATCAACGAGCCGCTCGTGTTCTCTACGATCGTTGCCAACCCCTTCATGTTCATCCCTATGGTGCTTCAAGCCATCATTCTGCCGGCCAACGCCTATCTGTGGATGAGCATGGGCTGGGCGAGCCTTCACGTTGAGAATTTCGACATGAACTTCCTGCCCAATGCTGTCTCGGCGTTCTTTATGTCCGGTGGCGACATTCGCAACGTTGCCCTGGTTTGCGTGAACCTGCTGATCGCCGCGATTCTCTGGTTCCCGTTCTTCAAGGCGGCCGACAACTATCAATGCAAGGTCGAGGAAGAGAAAGCAGCTGAAAAGGCAGCCAAGAAGGCGGCGAAGAAGGCCGCCAAAGAGGCTGCTGCCGTAGCCGCCGTCGCCGAGTAGGCGAGACACCGGGGCCCATTGCCCTGGATTACGTAATCATTCGATGCCCCGGTTGTGGAAACGACCGGGGCCACAGGAAAGGAGACCGCGATGGCCGAGGAAGAGCCCATTAACATTCCCGCCGTTGCGATGAGCGTCATCATCAACGCCGGCGACGGCCGTGCCTGTATCGATAAGGCGATGGATGCCCTGGCAGAGTTCGATTTCGACGCGGCAGAGGCCCACCTGGCGGAGGCCGACGAGAAGATCCTCGAGGCCCATAAGTCCCAGACCGAGATGATCCAGCGTCAGGCCGGAGGCGAGGAGGTCGAGTACTCGTTGCTCTTTGTCCACGCCCAAGACACGCTCATGACCATCAGTGCCGAGCTGCACATGGCCAAGAAAATGATGCCCGTCGTGCGTGCACTCGCTGCGAAGTAGCGCCGTGAAAGCCGCGCGCGTTTCTAAATTCAAAACGACTCGTTACCTATTGATTCCGACCATTGAGAGATGAGGACATAGCATGATTGATCTTTCTACTTATGACTTTGGCGATGCCTTCCCGGAGGGCTTCCTCTGGGGCGGCGCCACGGCGGCCAACCAGGTCGAAGGCGCCTGGAACGAGGGCGGACGCGGACCGGCCGTCTCGGACTACGTCATCCTGCTCGACCGCGAGACGTGTGCCCGCGAAGGCATTGTCGAGGGCGGACCGCTCAACTCCGTGACGCGTCAGTCCCTTGCCGCTCGCAAGGCAAACGAGATGGCCTACGACTTTCCCAAGCGTCGCGGCATTGATTTCTACCACACCTACAAGGAGGACATTGCGCTCCTCGGCGAGATGGGCTTCGGCGTCTTCCGTATGAGCATCTCCTGGAGCCGTATTTTCCCAAACGGTGACGACGCGCTGCCTAACGAGGAGGGTCTGGCCTTCTACGATAAGGTGTTCGACGAGTGCCACAAGCACGGCATTGAGCCCATGGTTACCCTCAACCATTTCGATATGCCGCTCCACTTGGCAGAGGAGTATAACGGTTTCGCGAGCCGTCACGTTGTCGACGCTTTCGAGCATTACGCGGAGACGCTCTTCCGCCGCTACAAGGGTAAAGTCAAGTACTGGATGACCTTCAACGAGATTAACCACGTGTATGCCAACCCCTGCACCTGCTGCGGCGTGATCTGGGATGAGAAGGAAGACGGCTCCAACCCCTATGCTGGGCGCTGGCCCGAGAAGTTCCAGGTCGCGCACAACCAGCTTGTCGCGTCCGCCAAGGCTGTCATCAAGCTGCGTGAGATCGACCCCGAGGCACATATTGGCAACATGCTCTGCCGTCTTGAGAACTACGCCGAGACTTCCAAGCCCGAGGATCAGCTCCAGGTGCTGTTTGAGGACCACTTCAACTGGTTCTTCACCGATATCCAGGCCAAGGGCGAGTACCCCTACTACGTAAAGCGCTTCTTCCGCGACTACGGTGTCGACATCAAGATGGAGGACGGCGATCTCGAGACCCTCAAGGCCGGCGTGGTGGACTACATCTCCATCAGCTACTACATGACCTACATCATGCGCTATAAGGGCAAGATTTCCCCCGAGCCGAGCGGTAAGCTGCTTACCGAGATCAAGAACCAGTACCTCGAGATGACCGAGTGGGGCTGGCCGATCGACCCCGTGGGCTTCCGCATCACGCTCAACCACATCTACGATCGCTACCACCTGCCGATCTTTATTGCCGAGAACGGTAACGGCATGACCGAGAACCGCGACGAGAACGGTTATTGCGACGACGACGCGCATATCGAGTACATGAAAGAGCATGTCGAGCAAATGCACCAGGCGATTCTCGACGGTGTCGACGTCTTTGGTTATGCCTGGTGGGGCCCCATCGACCTGATCAGCTCCGGCACCTCCGAGATGACTAAACGCTATGGCCAGATTTCGGTCGATCAGGACGACCATGGCGACGGAACCGGCAAGCGTGGCAAGAAGAAGAGCTTCTTCTACTACAAGAAGCTCATCGCCAGTAACGGCGCCGACACCGCGAGTGACAACATCGTGGTCGAGTAGCTCGGCCCCTTCGCCGGGATGCCTGTAGGGCGGGTGTCCCGGCGGCTTTTGGAAACCTTGATCGAAAGAAGGACTCGGATGTATTCAAAGACCACGACCGTTGTAAACGCAAGCGGCATCCATGCCCGCCCTGCCTCATTGTTTGTTCAGAAGGCATCCGGGTTTGGAAGCAAGGTGACCGTGCGCAACGTTACCAAGGGCAGCGACCCCAAGGATGCTAAGTCGATTCTCATGGTTATGGGTTTGGGGATGGCGTGCGGATGCGATGTCGAGATTGCGGCCGATGGTGCCGACGAGCAGGCCGCCGTCGATGCGCTGGTTGAGCTGATCGAGAGCGGTTGCGGCGAGTAACCGCAAGGCTTTGATGAGAGGGGAGAGGGCGATGGCTCGAGGGTTTCGTGGGGTGACGACAATCGTTCGCCGGCAGGAGGCTCGCCGGTCCATGTTGGCGCTTGCAGGCGTGGCCTGCGCGTATGCGGGGATGCTTGTGCTTATGGAGGCGACGACAGGTGCGGTCGCGCCGCCGCTCGTGCCCGTAGTGTCATCAATCTCGCTTTTCGTTTCAATCGCCGGTATCGCATTGGTGATTGCATTTGAGGTCCGCGCGTATCGTGCACTCACGGAAGCGTGTGACGCTGAGCCCCAAATGGGTGACAAGATGCTGCTCGGTGCCGCACTTTGGTTTTTGGGCGGTCTGCCCCAGGCATTCGTGACGCTACTGCGCACCGTAGCGATTACTGGCACGCTCGATATCAAACAGACGCTCATCCAGATCGGCGTGACGCTGACCCTGGCACTCCTTGCCTGGCCACGTTATCGCGATTGCTTCTAGGTTGTTTTAAAGCGCGCAATGGCAAAAGATGGCCCGCTGATTCTGCGTAATCAGCGGGCCATCTTTTTGTAGTTATGATATTGGGCTTACGCCGCCTCGTCGAACTGCGAATTGTACAGGTCAGCGTAGAAGCCGCCCTGGGCGAGCAGCTCGTCGTGCGTGCCCTTCTCGACGATGTCACCGTCGCGGATCACCAGGATTACGTCGGCGTTGCGGATCGTGGACAGGCGATGCGCGATGACAAAGCTGGTACGGCCCTGCATCAGCGCATCCATGGCACGCTGAATGAGCTCCTCGGTGCGGGTATCCACGTTGGAGGTCGCCTCGTCCAGAATCAGCGCCGGACGGTCGGCCAAAATGGCGCGGGCGATGGTCACGAGCTGGCGCTGACCCTGCGACAGGTTAGTGCCCTCCTCGTTGATCATAAAGTCGTAGCCGCCGGCGAGCGTGTGGATAAAGTGGTCGCAGCGTGCAGCGCGTGCAGCGGCCTCGACTTCGGCATCGCTCGCATCGGGACGTCCGTAGCGGATGTTCTCGCGGATGGTGCCGTTAAACAGCCAGGTATCCTGCAGCACCATGGCAAACTCGCCGCGCAGCGCCGCGCGGTCCCAGTCGCGCACGTCGATGCCCTCGACGCGCAGCGAGCCGCCGTCCACATCGTAAAAGCGCTGCAGCAGCTTAATGAGCGTGGTCTTGCCGGCGCCGGTGGGGCCGACGATGGCCACGGTCTGGCCGGGCTGTGCCTCGCAGCTAAAGTCGTGGATGATGGTCTTGTCGGGCGTGTAGCCAAACTTGACATGGTCAAACTCCACGTGGCCGGGGCGCTTTTCGGGAATCTGCGCGTCGGCCTTCTGTTCCTCCTCGGGCGCGGCCAGGAACTCAAAGACGCGCTCGGTGGCAGCTGCCATCGACTGCATCGTGTTGCTTACGTTGCCCAGTTGCTGCACGGGTTGCGTAAAGTTGCGAACGTACTGGATAAAGCTCTGGATGTCGCCGGGCGTGGCATTGCCGGTCAGTGCGAGTTGTGCGCCCACCACGACGACGCCCACATAGCCCATGTTACCCACCAGGCTCATAAGCGGCATCATCAGGCCCGACAGGAACTGCGAACGCCAGCCGCTAATAAAGAGGCGGTCGTTTTGACGGTCGAACTCCTCGATTGAGGCCTCGGCGCGGTCGAACACCTGAATGACGTTCTGGCCGGCAAAGTCCTCTTCGATAATGCCGTTGACGGTGCCCAGAACCTGCTGCTGCTCTCGGAAGTACGGCTGCGAGAAGTGAATCATTACGGTCAGGATAATCGCGGCTGCCGGCAGCGTGAGCACGGTGACGCCGGTGAGCGGCAGGCTGATCGACAGCATCATGACGAGCACGCCGATAATCTGCGTTATCGACGTGATGAGCTGCGTCACGCTCTGGTTGAGCGACTGGCCCAGCGTATCGACGTCGTTGGTGATGCGGCTGAGTACGTCGCCCTTGCTGTGGCCGTTAAAGTAACTCATCGGAACAACGGCGATCTTGGCGGCGATCTCCTTGCGCATGCGGTAGCAAATCTTTTGCGTGACGCCGGTCATAAGCCAGCCTTGGATGAGACTGCAGACAGAGCTTGCCAGATACAGGCAGAGCAAAAAGCCGAGCGTCTTGGCGATCCAGGCAAAGTCGACATCGCCGGTGCCGTTGACCTTGGCAACCAGACCCTCGAACAGTTTGGTGGTAACCTGGCCGAGCACCTTGGGCCCCACAATGTTAAAGATGACCGAGCATACGGCAAAGGCGACGGCGGTAAACACGGCAATCTTGTGCTGGCCGATATAGCCGAGCAGCTGCCTCATGGTGCCCTTAAAGTCCTTGGCCTTTTCGCCGCGACGCATGCCGCCCATGCGGCCCATGGGACCACGCTGGCGGGTGGGCTTGGGAATCTGAGTCTTGGTCTCGTCTGCCATTAGCGCTCGCCTCCTTCCGTGACAGCTGCAATTTCTTCTTGGGTAAGCCCCAGCTCTTCGGCGGAAAGCTGCGACTGTGCGATCTCCAGGTACGCCGGGCAGCTGTGCAGCAGCTCCTCGTGCGTACCGGTGCCCACCACGTGGCCGTCGTCGAGCACGATAATCTGGTCGGCGTGCATGATGGTCGCGATGCGCTGGGCCACGACCACGAGTGCGGCGTCGGTAACGTTTTTGGCCAGCTCCTCGCGCAGGCGCGCGTCGGTCTTGTAGTCGAGGGCACTAAACGAGTCATCGAACACCACAACCTCGGGCTTTTTGGCCAACGCGCGGGCGATGGCCAGACGCTGGCGCTGACCACCCGAGACGTTGGAGCCGCCCTGGCTAATGGGGGAGTCGTAGCCGCCCTCGCGCTCGGCGATAAAGTCCTCGGCCTGGGCGATGCGTGCCGCCCGGTGCATGTCATCATCGCTCACCATGTCGCCGGCAAACTTGAGGTTGCTCTCGACGGTGCCCGAGAACAGGCGACCCTGTTGCGGGATGTAACCAATGCGGCGGCGAAGCTCGGAAAGGGTCATGTCGCGCACGTCGATGCCGTCGAGCGAAATGCTGCCGCCCGTGACGTCGTATAAGCGCGGAATCAGCTGTACGAGCGTGGACTTGCCCGAGCCCGTGGAGCCAATGATGCCGAGCATCTGACCGGCATGCGTGGTGAAGTTCACGCCGCTGATGACGTCGGCGCGGGCATCGGGATACTGGAAGCTCACGTCGCGGAAGGTGAGCTCACCGCGCGGCGCGCTGGCCGTGGGCAGTTTGGGCGAGGCGGGGTCGTTGATGCTCGTGGGGCAGGTGATGACCTCTTCCACGCGCTCGGCTGCGACTTCGGCACGGGGCAGGATGACCGAAACCATGGTGAGGATCATAAACGCCATAACGATTTGCATGGTGTAGGAGATAAACGCCATCATGTTGCCGACCTGCATCACGCCGTCGGACACGCCCTGAGCGCCAAACCAGACGATGAGCACGGTGATGCAGTTCATGACGAGCATCATGAGCGGCATCATAAAGCTCATGGCGCGGTTGGTGTAGAGCTGCGTGGTCATCAGGTCGAGCGAAGCCTTGTCAAAACGCTCGAGCTCGTGCTCCTCGCGGTTGAACGAGCGGATAGGCATAAGGCCGTCGAGCAGCTCGCGGGCGGTAAGGTTCACGCGGTCCACAAAGCTCTGCATCTTTTTGAACTTGGGCATGGTGAGGCCCATGAGCACGCCGACGACGGCCGAGACCGCGATGATGGCCACGGCGATGGTCCACTCCAGGCCGGTGTGGTTGGCCAGGACACGCATGACAGCGACGATGCCCATGACGGGGGCCATCAGGCACATGCGGATAAACAGGGTTGCGGCCATCTGGATCTGCTGAATGTCGTTGGTGCAGCGGGTAATGAGCGAGGCCTGGCTAAACTTGCCCACCTCGGCCGGCGAGAAGTGCATAACCTTGTTGAAGGTCTCGCGGCGCAGGTCGCGGGCGATGGAGCAGGCGGTGCGCGACGCCACGGCACCGGTCAGGATGGTGGCGACGAGCGACACCAGGCACAGGCCAAACATCGTGGTCGCCATGCGGCTCAGGTAAGCGTTCTGCACGTCGGCGGGGTCGATGCCCTGCGCTTTGTACTCTTCTTGTACGTAGGTCACGGCGCGCTGGGTCACGATGGAGCCCGACATGGAGCCCATTTTGTCTGCCATATCGTTGACGCCCTCGACGAGCTTGCTTTGGTCTACCAGACCGCCCTCGACACCCAGGCGCAGGCTCTTCATGGTGATCTTGCCGCCGTCGGCGTCGATCTGCTTTTGCATATTCTGCGCCGCTGCGGCCTTCTGCTGCATCTCGGCGAGCTGCTCGGGCGTCATCGCTGCCATTTGCTCGGGCGTGGGCATGGCCTGAGCGGCGTCGCTGTCTTTCTCGCTGGACGTGCCGGTCATGTCTCCCATGGAGTCGGCGTCGATGCCCTGGTTGAGCGAAAGGACGACGGTCTCGGGCAGGCTCATAATGTCGGTAATTTTGCTTCCATTGGCACGCTCTTCCTCGGTGCCCTTGTACGTTCGAATGCCGTTTTTGTCAGCCTTGCTAAACACGGCCTCCGCAGCCTTGGCGTCCTTGGCGCTCATGAAGAGTTCGAGGTCGTCGAGCGATTCGGCGCGAATGGTGTCGGGCACGGGCGAGGCGATGCCGCCTTGCTGCACGCCCACGTCGACGATGTCGCTCATATAGGTAGGCAGCGCCAGATCGGCGTTGCAGCTGATTACGATAAGTACGATAGCTGTGAACAGTGCCAGGACGTGCTTTTTAAAGAGCTTGAGAATCCTCACTCGGCATCTCTCCTTTCTTGATTGCGGTCGATAATTTCGTTGGCACGTCTTAGAAGGCGCACCATCTCTTGGGTATCTGTTTCGCCGAGCTGCTCGAGGAAGGCCGCGGTGCGCTCCTCGAATTCCCGTCGTTTGATTTCGAGATCCTGGAATCCCTTGTCGGTCACCGTGACGTGTACGCGACGACGGTCGGTCTTTGAGTGCTCGCGCTCGACCCAGCCCTTGGCTTCGAGAGCGCGTAGGATATTGGCGATGCGGGCGCTCGAGACCCAGGCGCGATCGGCGAGTTCGCTCGGCGTGAGCGAACCGCCAGCGAGCATAAGGGCGCGCATGACGGCCATCTCGCCGCCGAGGGCTTTGTCCGCAAAGCGCGAAATGCGCTGATGCATGCTGCCGAACTCGGTAAGGAGCTGACGCCCAAGTTCACGGAAATCGGTATCTTCCACCGAAAACCCCTAACACTAGAAACTATTTTCGGTGAAAGATGATACCCCCGCACGCGCACCCTATACGGTAGATTTTGGGAAATGCCTAGAAAACAACCTTTAGGCGACCTCCGTACACCGTCGGTATCAGCAAAGTTAGGGGTAGATCTCTGAGCACGTCCTAAAGCCCACTCAGAGGCACTTTACCCTGCTAAAGCTGGCATAACAGCTAGAGTGAACGTCGTACAAAGGCAAGGAAAAAACTAAACAAATCGGTGAACGGTAGTTGTTCACGCTCGCATTTCCTGCGGGTTTGTAAAAAACGCCCTTATGATATAAAAAAAGAAACATATAACAGCCCAGATGGAGAGGGTCGCTATGTTATCCTTCTCAAACGGGTGAAATCTTGGGTTTTGGGTTGCAGTTCCAAGGTGGACAAACGTTTTTCCCTGCACCAACGTGTGGTGAAGAACGGAAGAAGCCGGTAGTGCAAGCCGAAAATTCAAGAATTCAATAAGCAGCGGTGTGAGAGAGCGCCGCATTACACGTAACTAGGAGCGTGGTTACACAATGCAGGAGGCATGGGAAGGCTTCAAGGAAGGCATTTGGACGGGAGAGGTTGACGTCCGAGACTTCATCCAGAAGAACTACACCCCCTACGAGGGCGACGAGTCGTTCCTCGCCGGCCCGACCGAGCGTACCAAGGAGCTGTGGGGCGAGGTTCTCGACCTGCTGCTTAAGGAGCGCGAGCAGGGCGGTGTCCTCGATATGGACACCAAGACCGTTACGGGTATCGTGAGCCACCCCGCTGGCTACATCGATAACGCCCATCGCGAGAAGGAGACCATCGTCGGTCTCCAGACTGACAAGCCGCTCAAGCGCGCGCTGCACGTCAACGGCGGTATCCGCATCGCTTGCCAGGCTGCCAGCCAGCACGGCTATAAGGTCGACGAGAACGTTGTCGAGCGCTACACCTTCGAGCGCAAGACCCACAACGCCGGCGTCTTCGATGTTTACACCCCCGAGATGCGTGCTTGCCGCTCGGCTCACATCATCACCGGTCTGCCCGATGGCTATGGCCGCGGCCGCATCATCGGCGACTACCGTCGTGTTGCCCTGTACGGCGTCGACTACCTGATCAAGGACAAGGAGGCCCAGAAGGCTTCCACCCCGACGGTCATGACCGCCGACAACATCCGCGACCGTGAGGAGCTGCAGGAGCAGATCCGCGCCCTCGGCGAGCTCAAGATGATGGCCGAGACCTATGGTTTCGATATTTCCAACCCTGCTACCAACACGCAGGAGGCCATCCAGTGGATGTACTTCGCCTACCTCGCTGCCGTTAAGGAGCAGAACGGCGCCGCTATGTCCATCGGTCGTACCTCCACGTTCATCGACATCTACGCTGAGCGCGACCTTGCCAACGGTACCTTCACCGAGGAGCAGATCCAGGAGTTCGTGGATCACTTCATCATGAAGCTCCGCATGGTCAAGTTTGCCCGTACCCCCGAGTACCAGGCCCTGTTCACCGGCGATCCGCAGTGGGTCACCGAGTCCATCGGCGGCATGGGTGTTGACGGCCGTACGCTCGTTACCAAGATGAGCTACCGCTACCTGCACACGCTCGAGAACATGGGCACCAGCCCCGAGCCCAACATGACCGTTCTGTGGTCGACCCGTCTGCCCGAGAACTTCAAGAAGTTCTGCGCCAAGACTTCCGTCGCCAGTTCCTCGATCCAGTACGAGAACGACGACCTCATGCGCGTTTACCACGGCGACGACTACGGCATCGCCTGCTGCGTGTCCTCCATGCGCATTGGCAAGGAGATGCAGTTCTTCGGCGCTCGCGCCAACCTGGCCAAGTGCCTGCTGTACGCACTCAACGGCGGTGTTGACGAGGTCTCCAAGAAGCAGGTCGGCCCCAAGTATCGCGCCGTCGAGGGCGATACGCTCGATTACGACGACGTTGTGGCCAAGTACAACGACATGATGAAGTGGCTCGCTGGCGTGTACGTTAACTCGCTGAACATCATTCACTACATGCACGACAAGTATTGCTACGAGCGCATCCAGATGGCTCTGCACGACAAGCACGTGCACCGCTGGTTCGCTACGGGTATCGCTGGCCTTTCCGTCGTGGCTGACTCCCTGTCTGCCATCAAGTACGCCAAGGTCCACCCCGTCCGTGACGAGAACGGCATCATCGTCGACTTCGAGACCGAGGGCGAGTTCCCCAAGTACGGTAACGACGACGACCGCGTCGACCAGATCGCTCACGACGTTGTGCATCAGTTCATGGAGTACATCCGCATGAACGACACCTACCGCAACTCCGTACCCACGACCTCGGTTCTGACCATCACCTCCAACGTCGTGTACGGTAAGAAGACCGGCTCCACGCCCGATGGCCGCAAGGCTGGCCAGCCGTTCGCCCCGGGTGCTAACCCCATGCACAAGCGCGATAGCCACGGCGCCATCGCTTCGCTGTCTTCGGTTTCCAAGCTCCCGTTCCGCGATGCTCAGGACGGCATCTCCAACACCTTCTCCATCATCCCGAGTGCGCTCGGCAAGGAGGACCAGGTGTTCTTTGGCGATATCGACCTTGATCAGCTGGGCGAGTAACTATTGTTAGTGCTATACTAACAATAACGATTATTGATTAGCGCGCCGGTTTCGGCCGGCGCCTATTAATCGAAGGAGACACATTATGAAGGTTTCTGAAGTTTCCGAGACTCAGGCCGATAACCTGGTCCACATGCTCGACGCTTACGCCGAGAAGGGTGGCCACCACCTGAACATCAACGTCTTCAACCGTGAGACGCTGCTCGACGCTCAGGCTCACCCCGAGAAGTACCCGCAGCTGACCATCCGCGTTTCCGGCTATGCCGTGAACTTCCACACGCTCACCAAGGAGCAGCAGGACGAGGTCATCTCCCGTACCTTCCACGACAAGTTCTAAAGGGGTTTAACTCCTGCAGGATTGCCGGGGCTGTTTGGGCTACCTCCCAAAACGTCCTCGGACATGCAAAGAGGCTCGCTGCGCACTTTGTGCGGCGAGCCTCTTTGCGTCCTGCGGAATGTTTTGGGAGGTAGCCCAAACAGCCCCGGCGGGGGTCCTGTGTAGTCATCCTTTAGGCGGAACTCTCCAAATTATTTGGATGAGTCGTCTACTTACTTGTGCTGTTACCGTCTTTCCGCTGTTGTTGGGGTATGCTTTGTTCGTATGTAAACGTATGACATGTTGATGGGGGAGGGTGCTATGGCTCGCGAGAGTGCTCGTTCTAAGGATACGGCTAAGCCTGGCATCAAGGAAGTTGCGGCGGTGGCGGGGGTTTCGCCTACTACGGTATCTCGCGTGCTTAATAATCGCGGCTATATAAGCCAAGAGACCCGCGATAAGGTCCATGCCGCGATGAAGCGCATCAACTATACGCCCAACGATATCGCCCGTGCCATGCTCAACGGTCGCCTGAATCTTATCGGTATGATCGTCCCCTATGTCAGCAGTCCGTTTCATGCCCAAGTGGTTCAAGTCATTGAGCATACCCTGGCCGAAAACGGTTTTAAGATGCTGCTGTGCAATAGCGCCAATCGACCCGAGCTTGAGCGCTCTTATATCGACATGCTTCGACGCAATATGGTTGATGGCGTCATCGTCAACTCGCTTAATATCGGTGCCGAGGCGTATGCCGAGATGGGCTTGAGTCTGGTTGGTATCGACTGCGACCTTGGCGAAGCCTCTGTTCAGATTGCGAGCGACAGCTATAGCATCGGCGAACTTGCCACGCGTCGCCTGATCGATGACGGATGTTCACGCATCCTGTGCCTGCGCAGCAATAGCCGCATGCGCATGCCTGCCAATAAGCGTACCGATGCCTACCTCGATGTTGTTGAGCAGGCCGGTTTGCCCGCGCTTGTCCGTGAGGTCGAGTTCGTTAAGCCCGACGACGAAAAGAGCGCGGTCGTTGCGAAGATCCTCGATGAGAACCCCGATATTGACGGTATCTTTGCGGGAGACGACACGATGGCGGCCATCTGTCTCAACGTTATGAAGCAGCGAGGCTTGAGCGCTCCGGGCGATATTAAGGTCGTGGGCGCGGATGGTGCCCGCCGCACTATGACGTTTATGCCTGACTTAACAACCGTACGCCAAGATATCGATCGCATCGGAGAGCTCGCGGCGCAATCCATCATTGCTCTTATTAACGGCGAAAAGCCCGAATCGAATATCAAGCTCCCCGTTGAACTCATTGAGGGTAAAACCGCGTAGTTCATCCCGTGCCAAAAGAATTCCTCAAACACCTCTGATGACCGTTCGCCGGCATATGTCAACCGTTTGCCGACGACTGGAACTGCGAAAAGACGTATTGGTGTGAAAACGTTTGACATATGAAAACGATTGACATATCTTGCAGTTGTACCGAGTTAGTATCTCGTGAGAAAGGAAGTCTCGGATGCACAAGGTGTATTACCAGCCTGAGGGAATTTGGGTAGGCGACATCATGCCGTACGGCGAGGACGGCACGTTCTATCTCTATCATCAGCGTGACACGCGAAACCCCGGACCTTTCGGAGAGCCGTTTGGCTGGGCACTCGCGACAACCAAGGACTTCGTCAATTACAAAGACTTTGGCGAGAGCCTTGAGCGTGGCGGCGACGAGGAAGTCGACCAGTATGTTTATGCCGGCACGGTGTTTAAGGTGGGCGACAAGTACCATGCGCTCTACACTGGTTGCAATCGCGATAAGGTCAAGGCACGCTTGATGAAGCAGGTTCTTCTTCACGCAACGAGTGACGACGCCGTCAAGTGGGAGAAGAACATCGCCGAGACGCTGCTTCCGCCCCAGGAGGGTTACGATGACCGCAACTGGCGCGATCCCTTTGTGCTTTGGGATGAGGAGAACGAAGAGTACATGCTCATCCTCGGCACGCGTGTGGGCGAGGACAAGCGTCTGATGACCGGTCGTCTGGTCAAGTTCACCTCCAAGGACCTGGATACCTGGGAGTTCCAGGGCGACTGGTGGAATCCGGGCCTGTACACCATGTTCGAGATGCCTGATCTCTTTAAGATGGGCGACTGGTGGTATCTGGTGTTCTCCGAGTACAGTGATGGCAACAAGACCCGTTACCGCATGTCTCGCTCCATCAACGGTCCTTGGATCACTCCTGCGGACGATTCCTTCGATGGCCGCGCGTACTATGCCGCGCGTACCGCATTTGATGGCGAGCGCCGCGTTCTCTTTGGTTGGGTTCCTACGCGTGACGAGGGCGGCGACCCCAGCTCTTACCTGTGGGGTGGCACCTTTATGCCTCTCGAGATCGTTCAGCGTGCCGACGGAACGCTCGGCACCAAGCTCCCCGACAGCATGCTTGGCGCCTTTGGCGAGGCTAAGGCAGTCGAGGCTTTTGAGCTTTCCTGCGAGTCGGGCAAGGTCGAGCAGGTGCTCGCCGCGGATGCCGGCTCCACCTATATGCTCGACGCCGACATCGAGCTCGCCGGTGACGCTGCCGGCTTCTCGGTGAAGCTTGCCGAGGACGCCGAGTCCGGTCTTGCCTATGAGTTCCGCGCCAACCTGCGCGAGGGCAAGCTCGAGTTTACGGCGGCCCCCCAGTATCCGTGGTTCCAGGTCAACAACATGGGCCTCGAGCGTCCGTTGTTCTTTAAGGGCGAGGGCACTCACCATGTGCGCCTAGTCGTCGACGACGATATCGCGACTATCTTTGTCGATGATGTTGCGCTTAACGCTCGCTTCTGCAATAAGCAGGGCCAGGGTGTGGCGCTGACGGTCACCGACGGTACGCTCAAGTGCGCAAATGCAACGATCGCGTCTCTGTAATGGCATCAAAACGTTTTATGATTTCGTAAGGGAATGGAGAGGAACATGGACTACAAAGTAGTGTCTCAGCAAGTCGTCGATAACGTCGGCGGTCTGGAGAACATCGAGGGCGCCACGCATTGCGTTACGCGTCTGCGTCTGGTGCTCAAGGATACGAGCAAGTACAACAAGGCCGAGCTCGAGAACATCGATGGCGTCAAGGGCGTGCTGTACAACAGCGGCCAGCTCATGATCATCTTCGGTACCGGTACCGTCAACAAGGTCTACGACGAGTTTATGGCTCTGACGGGCGTTAAGGAGATCAGCGCTTCCGAGGTCAAGGGCGCCGAGGCGGACAAGAAGGGCAAGTTCTTCTCGGTCCTCAAGGTATTCTCGGACATCTTTATCCCCATCATTCCCGCTTTCGTCGGCGCTGCTATCATCATCGGCCTTAAGTCGCTGATCGTTGCCAACGGCCTCTTTGGCATGGAGGGCAGCCTTGCCGACCACAGCGAGTTCCTCAAGAACCTCGCAAGCTTCTTTGCCATTATCGCCACCACGTTCGACTACCTGCCTGTCCTGGTTATGTACAGCGCGGTCAAGCGCTTTGGCGGTAACCCGATTCTGGGCATCCTCGTCGGTATCGTCATGGTTCACCCGAGCCTTATGAACCGCAACACGTTCGTTATGGACCCGACGGGTGCTGAGTACTGGAACTTTGGTCCGCTCTCCATTCCCATGGTTGCTTTCCAGGGCGGCGTGTTCCCTGCAATCCTGACTGCCTGGTTTATGGCCAAGGTCGAAAAGATTGCCCAGAAGTACATCCCCGAGGTCGTTTCGTTCGTCTTTGTCCCGACCGTTACCCTGATTCTTGCTAACGTTGCCCTGTTCACCGTGTTCGGCCCGCTCGGCAACCTGATCGGTGACGTCCTCGCCGGCGTAATCGATATCCTGTACAACAGGATGGGCGTCTTTGGTGCCTTTGTCTTCGCCGCGTTCCTGCAGCCGCTCGTCGTTACCGGTACGCATCAGTTCATCCAGGGTATCGAGGCCAACCTCGTTGCCACGACCGGCTTCAACTACATCCAGGCCATCTGGTCGGTTTCCATCATCGCCCAGGGCGGCGGCGCCATCGGTATGTACCTCATTCACAAGAAGCACTCCAAAGAGCGCAACATCTGCATGTCGTCCTTTATCCCGACGCTGGTCGGAATCTCCGAGCCCGCTATCTTTGCTGCAAACATGCGCTATTCGATCATTCCGTTCATCTGCGCATGCATCGGTGCAGGCTGCGGCGGTGCCTTCGTGAAGTTCTTTGAGGTGCGCGCTATCGGTCAGGGTCTGACCGGTGTGCTTGGCCTGCTCATCGTTACGCCCGAGACTCTCGTGTGGTATGTGGCTGGCAATCTCATCGCCTTTATCGTGCCGATCGTCTTGATCTTTGCCTACAACAAGGCAAAGGGCGTTCCGACCACCGATGAAGAGGGCGCTGGCGCAGGCTTCGATGTCAGCTTCTAGTTGAGCCATTCAGTGTAATGTGCGGATAAGTCCATTTGAGGAAGGGCGTTCGGCTCGTGTGAGTCGGGCGTCCTTCCCTATAGACGAGAAGGTCAATGGCGATGTTTAATCAAAACAATAAGGTGACACGCGCGGACTATGAGCAGTGGCGTGCCGGACAGGATGAGACGGCGGGTCGCATCGCGTCCGACCCCGATAGGCTCCTGTTCCATGTGGAGCCTGAGCTTGGCTGGCTCAACGACCCCAACGGTTTGGTTCAGATTGGTGATACGTATCACATCTATCATCAATACGATCCGTTCGATGCTGCGCATGGCGGTCCAGTGCTTTGGAACCATCTGACGACAAAGGATTTTGTGACGTACGAGAATCACGGCCCCGTGCTGTTCCCCGATTCCGATTTGGATTCGAGCGGAGCGTATTCTGGTTCTGCCTTTGTACGTGATGGCAAGATTCACTACTTCTATACCGGCAACGTCAAGCATTTTGACCGCGATGATTACGACTACGTGTTGACGGGCCGTGAGCAAAACCAGATTCATATGGTTGCCGAGAATCCCGACGAATTGGGCGAGAAGCGCATGGCTGTTGGACCAGTCGATTACCCCGACGATATCGGTACGCATGTGCGCGACCCCAAGATCCTTGAACACGACGGTATCTACTACATGGTTCTGGGCGCTCGTACGAAAGACGATCGCGGCTGCGTGCTTGTCTATACCTCGCGCGATCTAGAGGTCTGGAGCTATGCGACGCGCATTGAGCTGGGCGAGAAGTTTGGCTTTATGTGGGAGTGCCCCGATCTGTTTGAGCTCGATGGTGAGCTTATTCTCGTTTGCTGTCCGCAGGGTGTGCCTGCCGATGGTTGGCGTTACCGCAATCCGCATCAGTGCGTGTGGTTCCCCATCGAGGCCGATTGGGAGGCGCCGAGCTTTAAAATCGTCGGGCAGGGCATGCCCCCGATGGTCGATGCCGGTTTTGATTTCTATGCTCCGCAGTCCTTTGAGGATGCCGCAGGCCGGCGTTTGATGATCGGATGGTCGGGTTGCCCCGATGCGACGGCGGAAAACCCGACGGTGGCGCGCGGGTGGCAGTGCGCGTTGACGGTGCCGCGAGAGCTGAGCATGCGCGATGGTAAGCTCTGCCAGCAGCCGGCGTACGAGATTGAGGGGATGCGCGGCGGCTGCGTTCGTACTGTAGGCGGAGAGACCGTCGAGGAGCCGGGCCGCCTGTTTGATCTTGTGGTTTCCTGCGAGGGCGCCAAGATGGTCGAGCTCGAAATCCGCAAGGGTGTCTTTGTACGTTATGCGGACGGGATGCTTACCCTCGACATGGGTGACGAAGGCTATGGGCGCGACCAGAGGTCGATTGAGCTCAGCGAGCTTCGCGACCTGCGCGTGCTTTCGGACACTACGATGGTCGAGATTTTTGCCAACGGCGGCGAGGCAGCACTTACGAGCCGTACCTATTCGTCGGCGGTTCCGGCGATGGCGCTGCACGCCGAGGGTGCGGCGTCGATGGATTTCTACCGCCTCGCTCATTAACCGTGCATGGGGCACGATTAGACTTGCTGGGCGAAATGAATCGCAGTTGCCCCGGCCAACTACCGTTTATCGCGTATAGCGACCGTTTGCGGAATAAGTAACACTCCTTAATAAACCGTGTAGAATCTCAGATAAGCACGGGGTTTCCAGGGAGACGCTGTCCTTTGTTGTGTGCAAGGGACGGCGTCTCTTTGGCGCTTGGACGCCGTTGTGCAACAGTGCGGCGGCGCGTGTCATGTATTGAAAAACCAACGTAGAGATGGGTCGTGATAATAATGGGCAAGTACGTAATCGTGGTTGAGTCTGGGTCGGATGTGACGCCGGAGCTCTGCGAACGCTACGGTATCGTGCGCGTGCCTATGCATGTCACGATTGGTGACGAGACCGTCGAGGACGGCTCGATCGATCCGCTCGAGATTTATTCGCGCTGCAACGAGTTTGGCGTAATGCCCAAGACCAGTGGCTGTGCGCCTGCGGATTTTGCTCACGTGTACGACCGCATTCACGCTGAGCAGCCTGACGCGACCATTTTGCATCTCGCGTATTCCGAGGCCACGACCTGCTCGCATCAGTCCTCCAAGATTGCGGCTAAGGGCCGCGACTACGTGTTCTCCATGGACACGCGTTTTGTCTCGGTGGGTCAGTCGCTCGTTGTCGTCGAGACCGCCAAATACATCGAGGCTCACCCCGATGCCACCGTCGACGAGATCTTTGCATTTACGAATTCCGTCATGGACCGTGTGCTGCTGGGCTTTGTTCCTACCGACCTAGCCTTCCTTAAGGCGGGAGGTCGTCTGTCCAACGTGGCATTCCTTGGCGCCCACCTGCTCAAGATTAAGCCCTGCATTGAGGTAACGGGCGGTAAGTTCGTGGCAACCAAGAAGTTCCGCGGCTCTATGCTCAAGTGCGCCCGCGCCTTTATCGACCACATGGTTGCGAAGGGCGAGATTGACTACTCGCACATTGGCCTGGCGTATTCGGTAGGCCTTTCCGAGGAGCTTCGGGACGACATGGAAGTCTATGCGCACGACTTGGGCTTTAAGGATATTACCTGGACTCAGGTCGGCGGAGTCATCTCGAGCCATTGCGGCCCGACCGCCTTCGGTGCGGTGCTCACGCTCAAGGCGTAAAGGCTGCAGACGAACATTTTCTCGCTTTTGCGAGTGCTCAGCAGCCATATGATCGATATAAGTCCCTGCCATGGCGGTAGGGGGCAGATTAAAGCATGCCACTCTGGCCCGAGACGTTTAAACGCAAGCGTATGGGCTAGAATGGCTCTGATATTTATGTAACTAAAACCAAAGAGAGGCAAGGTAGCGGGAATGGCTGAGATGACACTCGAGGGTGTGGACGCTCGTCCTGAGGACTCCGCGTTTGCCCTGGGCCGCGTGCATTCGATTGAGACGATGGGTACGGTCGACGGTCCCGGCATCCGCTTCGTAGTGTTTGTCCAAGGCTGCCCCATGCGCTGTGCGTATTGCCACAATCCCGATACCTGGTCTGTTAACGGCGGTACGATGGTGACCGTCGAGCACCTGATGGACGAGTTCCAGAGTAACCATGAGTTTTACCGCAGCGGCGGAATTACGGTTTCGGGTGGCGAGCCGCTCCTGCAGCCCGACTTTTTGGCCGATCTGTTCCGTGCAATGCATAGCAATCCCGATGGTCGCGTGCATACCTGCCTTGACAGCTGCGGATATGCGTTTGATCCCAACCACCCCGAGAAGTTCGATGCTGTCCTCAACGAGACCGACATGGTGCTGCTCGACATTAAGCACGCCGATCCGGTTGAGCATAAAAAGCTGACCGGTTGCGATCCTGCACGTATTCTGGCGTTTGGCGATGAGCTGGCGCGTCGCAGGATCAAGGTCGTTATCCGTCACGTGGTGGTGCCGGGCATTACCGACACGGTGGAGGAGTGCGAGGCACTCGGTCGCCTGATTGCCCCGTGGCATAACGTGGTGGGCTTGGAAATGCTGCCGTATCACACGATGGGCGTCGTCAAGTACGAGCAACTGGGCATTCCCTATAAGCTTGAGGGCGTGCCCCAGATGGATACCGCGCGCATGCCCGAGCTGCGCAATGCCGTTATGACCGGCATGAAAAAGCGCCGCACGGAACTCAAAAACGCCATCGGCTAGCGATCCATTTTCGCCCCCAAGGGCACTCATTGGGGACAGACTTAAATGAGCGCCCCCGGGCACCTAGTTGATTGCTAAAGAGCCCCGTCAAGTTGCGGTGGAATAGTTCTTGTTTTTCGGCTTATGCCGCCCAAACAGGAACTATTCCACTGCAACTGCGTTTTGGGCGGAGATGCGCAACAGAATCGCGCCATTTGGATAAATACGCTTGTGGTTTCTTTAAAGACGCCTTAAACGCCGCTGAATATCTTTGGAAAGAAATGCCTGCTCGGTATTATGCTGCTCGTATATGAACGGTAGCAGTCAGGAGACCACGTGCGAAACAACGCATCGCGGGACGAGTATATGCCGCAGCATAGCAGCAGATATGAGACGAAGGGCACGTCTTCGCGTGGCCTTGCCGACGCTCGCGTCCGCGTGACGAAGATTGCCGCCATTGGGATGCTAACGTTGGCGATTATTATCCTCGGAATTACCGCCAAAACCTACGCGTCGGAGCGAATGGCACACTCAGATGCGTCAACGGTACAGACGCAAAACGAGAAGGTTTCAAAGTCCAAAGCGTCGGCAGATCTCAAGACGAGACTTTCGAAGGCGGACTTCAACGATATCCCTTCGGGTGATACCGTTCAGACCTTCTCGTTGGTAGATAACAAGACTCCTGCCTTGGAGGATGAGAGCCTTGCCTTGCTCCAGGATGCCCTGAGTCGGGCGCAGGAGCTAGGCGATGTGGGCGTGGTGTTCTACGACCTGTCAAGCGGCAAGGGCGTGACGTATAACCCCGATGTCGAGGTTTACGGCGCGAGTAGCTACAAGGCGCTCTATGCGTTGTACATCTGCGAATTTCTGGTCGAGACGGGTCAGGTTTCACTCGATGATTCCCTTGGCACCTATGGTGGCTACAACATGGGTTGGCAGACGGTGCGCGACCTGATCGAGGCCGCGATCGTTAATTCGGACAACGATTCGTTTATTGCGTTACGCGCGGCGTTTGACCGTGTCGGTTACGAGGATTGGATTGCCAGTCTTGGCATCGATTACGATACCGCACTCGATCCGATGAGTGATTTTCCCACCTATTGCCCGCGCACCTCGGCCAAGTTGTGGCGCGAGATGAGCGAGTATTTGAGCTGTGGCAGTGAGGCCTCCCAGTGGTTATCTGAACTGCTGTCATCAACATCGCGCTCATTTATCCGTGATGGGATTGCCGACGAGCAGGTTTTGGTGCGCAACAAGGCAGGTTGGATTAGCGAGGATGGTTGCTATTCGACATGCGATGCGGGCCTCATCGACATCGATGGCCGTACCTATGTCATGAGCGTCATGACATCGATGCCATCGAGCGACCGTTCGAGCGAGGTTACGGCTGCGATTGCAAAGGCTCTGTTTGATACGCGAGCTGCACTGGCTTAGCGTGTTCGTTTGGCGAGGTCAAACAAAATGCTGGTACCATACCTTGGTTGAGAATTTCGTATAGGTTTGGGGAATGGTATGGCTACCATCGCGATTATCGGTGCGCTCGAAAAAGAGATCATGCAGATTAAGGAAGAGCTGAGCGACGTTTGCGAGGCACGGGAGGCAGGCTTGACCGTTGTGAGCGGTGAGCTCGACGGCCTGACAGTTGTCGCCACAACGGCGGGCATGGGCACGGTGAACGCCGCCGCTGCAACACAGCACCTCATTAGCAAGTATGCTCCGCAGGCTGTTGTGTTTTCGGGCATTGCGGGCGGTTTGAACCCCAAGCTCCATATCGACGACGTGGTCATTGGCAAACGCCTACGCTATCTGGATACCGATACCGCGCTTATCGCCGAGTCCGCACCGGGGCTCGAGGAGTTTGGCTCGACGCCCGCGCTGGTCGATATTGCCGCCGACGCGCTTGCTGAGCGTGGGTTTGTTGACGCTTCGAAAAATGCAGTCGCTTCGAACGAGGGCACCAAGCAGTTCCTGGTCGGCACGATTGCCACGGGTAACCGCTTTGTGACGGGCGCCACCATGCGCAATGACGCTATCGAGGCGACGCATGCCGATTGTGTCGGCATGGAGGGCGCGGCAATTGCCCATGTCGCAACCAAAAATGGTGTCGATTGCCTGGTGTTGCGCGCTATCAGCGATAATTGTGACGAGGCGTACGATGCAATTTGCGAGCGCGAGTTCGATCTGTTCGAGTACGCGCGTGTCGCAAGTGACATCACGCTCGATATCGTCCGCCGCATTGCCGCTGCGCAATAGCGCGTCTATTTGTAAGAACCTACGACCAAGGAGCGTCCATGGCCGATTCCATTAACTACCAGCTTGCCAAGTTCGTCGCCAGCTATGGCAAGGTTTCGCAGATTCCCGAGTCCACCTGCCCCGAGGTGAGCTTTGTCGGCCGCTCCAACGTGGGTAAGTCGTCGATTATGAACAAGCTCTTTGGCCGCAAGAACCTAGTCAAGGTTTCCAGTACGCCGGGCAAGACGAGCAACATCAACTTCTTTGAGGCCGATGACGTGCATTTCGTGGACCTGCCGGGTTACGGTTTCGCCCGTCGCTCCAAGGCCGAGCGCGACCGCTGGGCCGAGCTTATCGGCGACTTTTTCGACTCCGAGCGCAGCTTTAACTTGGTCGTCTCGCTGGTGGACATTCGTCACGATCCCAGCAAGCTCGATCATGACATGATCGACTACCTGCAGGGCAATGAGTTCAACTTTATCGTCTGCCTCACCAAGGCCGACAAGCTCAGTCGCACCCAGCAGGCCCGCCAGGCAGCAGCTATCAAAAAGCAGCTCAACGTCCCGGCCGAAAACGTGATCATCACAAGCTCCCAGACCGGTACCGGCATCGACGAACTAAAAAAGCGCATCGCCGAGGCTTGCCTCTAATCAGGCCTAACCTTTCAAAAGCCCCTATCTGTATCACCTCAGTGATAGTTTTTTAGGAGACCTAGGTATTCAATACGCGCTTATGAGTGAGCGTGCGTTTTCAGCGATTACATTCTGCGATTGGAGGCAGGCTTTGGGATTTGAGTGTTATCCCAAACGCTTTGGGCGAGAGCAGAACGCGCGGCGCAAGTACTTGGATACGGTAAACGGATTTGACTCTGATGGTGTCGACATTAGGGATTTGATGGCAGGGAGGGTTGATTTGAATGATCCAAGAGTTAACGGATTGTGGGCCGAGTAGGACATACCCCGTCTACTACCTCGAGGATGCAATGAACAACCTCGGCGACTGCTTTGACTATGCCGTTAACGATTATGGGGCAGAAGGATCGGAAGTTGCTGAACTCTTTTGCCTGAGCGGCGTAGCTCGCGAGTTCGAACGCGGCAACGCATGGGTAGTGTCGGGAAAATCGGGCGTTGAGCTATTCGCGCTTATCGCCGAAAGGTTGGGCTATCAATCAAGGCCGATGCCAAATCGAACCTACCGATTCGAAAAGACACCGGAATATTGGACAGGCTGGATATTGGCATACCTTCAGTGGCGCCTAGGGGAGTCTTTCGAAGATTTGCTGCATGTCGTTCCATTTGATGTGCTGCGCAGTCTGTACTACCCTTGGCATGAAGCCTCGGAGGAACGCGTGGCTCGCCTCGTCTGCGATATGGCGAAAAAAGCGTCCAGGCAAACAAAACTTGCGTTAGCAAGAAAGAAGCTTAAGAAAACCCAACAAGACCTGGCATACGAATCAGGCGTATCGCTCCGCTCAATCCAAATGTACGAACAGCGCCAACGAAACATCAACGAAGCCTCGGTAACAACCGTAAGAGCTATAGCAAATACCCTCCACTGTAACATCGAAGACCTCCTAGAACCAGTCTTCGAATACAAAGAAACCAGCGCAGCCTAAACCAATATATTGCCAAGGTTTGTATCTAGTAAGCGCTCCTTACCAGCAAGAGTCCCTACCAATAGATAGCGGCTTAAAGGGCCGAAATCGTATGAATGGCATTGCGACTTCCAAATGGGTGACTGCTGCTGAAAAGCTATAGAAATAGGGGCCGATTTAACGGCCCCAAGCATCGCATAAATGGCATATACGTTTTATCAACTATTTCTTGTTTTTAACCCATTTGCAGATACGCCAAATAAGCACTCCGACGAGAATCCAAACGAGAGCGATCATAATGTCTGAGCGTGCAGGAATTGGGATCATTGAACTTCCTCAATTGATGTGAGTCTAGTTTGCATAGGTGTGGAGCGTGCTGCCTTCCATGGTCGCTTGCAACACGGCGATACCGGACGTCATCCCCATCGATTCATAGTTGAGTCGATATGTCGCCTGTTTCGAGTTCCATATAAAGGACTCGTTAGTTACCGTACAGCCGATAGTCGTATAGTTTTGTCCCCAAGCGCTGGTAATGAGCGAGTTCGCTATCTTGATCTTGAATTCGCGATAAATAAAAGGACTGTTGTAATAGATAGTCCAAGTTCCAGATGCGTTGTTGTAGTAACTGTCCCATATCAGGCTGGGTTCATTGGTTTTTTTAATTCCTATTACTGCAACGGTCCCATCCTTAAGCTTGATTTGATGAGACTGCTCGGGACCTTTCGTTAAATCAAAATCTTGGGTTGCGCCAGAAATTGCGACAGCATCGCTTTCTGCAGCATAAGCAGTCGAAGGGCTAAACGAGAAACATATCGGTAATATCAAAAGTATCGAGAGGAAAAACGAAGCTTTGAGTGTGCGTAACACTTTGACCACCTCCATACTGCGATGCCTAGTTAAATAGTAGCATAGATAAACAGTTTATTATGTAACCTAAAAAGCCCCTATCTGCCCGGCGCCCCTTCAAAGCGTGGGTCCCTGTAGACATCCTCAGCAAGGTAAACGCAGGGATGGTCGGGGTGTTCCCCTCAAAATTATTCCGCAGCGCGAAGGCCTCTCGTCTGTGGCTCCGTTGGAGCACAAGATTAAATCAGCGAATGCGATTATCCTGTCGAGGCTGCGCAGGCCCCCTTGGGGCTTCCCCTGAAAACAATCCGCAGATCGAATTGCCCCGTCGCGCGAAGCACACGACGGGGCAATTCATGATCGAGGACGTTTTCAGGGGAAGCCCCAAGGGGGCCGGTGAGAGCAATGAGGCAGGGCGCTACAGGTATTCGATCTGGGCGCCTTCCGTGTCGCACGTCAGAATGTGCGTGTCGCACTTGGGGAACTGCTCGCGCAGCTTGACCTGCAAGAACTTTGCCACGATGGTATCGTCGGTCACAGCCATAAGGGTCGAGCCCGAACCGCTGATCCAGATGGTCTTGGCACCGCCGTTAAGGCAGGTGTCGCGCACGGCGTTGTAGTCGGGAATCAGACGGCGACGATAGGGTTCCTGGATGCGGTCGTCATTGGCGGCGGCAATCAGGTCGAGGTCACCAGTCTCCAAGCCGCGCGTCATACCGGCGATGCGGCCCATCTGCCACACGGCGGTGGAGAGCGGAATCTCCTGCGGCACGACCTTGCGCGCCTCGCTCGTATGTACCTCGTAGGGCGGAATCACGGTAATAAAACGCAAGCGATCGCTCACCTCGTAGCGCAGGCATTGGGGGAGCGAATCGGTCGGCGTAAAGGAGCAGACGGCGCCGCCAAGGATGGCGGGAGCGACGTTATCGGGATGCCCCTCGACCTCGGTGGCGATGCGGACGAGCTCGGCACGGTCGACGGTGTGGCCTGTCAGTGCGGCGGCGGCCATAATGCCGGCGACGACGCAGGTGGAGCTGGAACCCAGGCCGCGGGCGACGGGCACGTCGGTCTGAATGTCGATGGCAACGGGAAAAGCCGGCTCGCCCCAGGCGGCCAGAGCATCGACAAAGCTCACATAGACCAGGTTATTCTCGTTTTGGAACTCCTCGGGGCAGCCCGTGATGGTGAGCTTGTTGGCGCGCTCGAAGGTGAAGTGCGAGTAGAGGCTGACGGCCATGCCGAGGGTGTCGTAGCCAATGCCTAGGTTGGCGCTGGTTGCTGGGACGGTGATCTTGATCATGTGGGTCCTCCTGGGCGGGTCTGGCCGTTTAGTTCGCTGCTCGGGCAGTCCTGGCTCGCTCGGAAAGCACATTAAGTGCTTTCCGGCTCGTGCGGAACTCGCGACGAACTAAACGGCCAGACCCGCTCGCGTGCTCGTCATCATCCCGAAAGCTAAATAAAAAGAAGGTGCGCCGGCTTGCGCCGGCGCTTAATAAGGGGTTTAGTTGGTTGCCATCTTTTTTGCAGCCTGCTCTACGTAGCTGGCCATCTCGTCGACGTCGCAGACGTCTTCGAAGCGGACGGGCTTGGACTCGAGTTCGGCGAGCTGTGCCGGTGCGATCGTATTGGTGGCCTGCTCGAGCACGCGCATGGCTTCAAAATCATCCTCGGGAACGTCGAGGCCCAGGGCGTCGCAGCAGGCGCGCGGGAACTTGTAAGGGCTGGCGGTCGAAAGCAGCACGCGGGCCTTGGCGTCCTCGGCGGGGGCGACCTGCTCAAAGACGTGATAGCCGCAGGCGGTGTGCGGGTCGATCACGTAGCCGTTCGCGTCCCAGCAGCTCTTGATGGCAGCGCGAACCTCGTCTTCGCTGGCCCAACCGCAGCCAAAGACGCTCTGAATTTTTGCCAGCAGGTCGGCGGGAACCTCGTAGCGACCAGTCTGTGCCAACTGCTCCATAAGGCCGGCAACGAGCTCGCAGTCGCCATCGGACAGGAAGTACAGCATGCGTTCCAGGTTGGAGCTGATGAGGATGTCCATCGACGGCGAGATGGTCGTGAAGAACGGACGGTTGCGGTCGTAGACGCCGGTGGTCAAGAAGTCGGCGAGCACGTTGTTCTTGTCGCTCGCGACGATGAGCTTGGCGACGGGCAGACCCATACGCTTGGCATAGTAGCCGGCCAGGATATCGCCAAAGTTGCCGGTCGGTACGCAGAACTCCACGGCGTCGCCGGCCTCGATGGCGCCGGCGCGCAGCAGCTGCGCATAGGCGGCAAAGTAGTAGACGACCTGCGGTACCAGACGGCCGACATTGATGGAGTTAGCGCTCGAAAGCACCGTGCCAGCGGCCTCCAGGCGCTCGGCAAGCTCCTTATCGGCAAAGATGCGCTTGACGGCACTCTGGGCGTCGTCGAAGTTGCCGCGGATGCCGCAGACGGCGACGTTGTCGCCCTCCTGCGTGGACATCTGCAGGTTCTGCACGCGGCTGACCTTGCCCTCGGGATAAAAGACGGTAATGCCCGTGCCCAGAGCATCGGCAAAACCAGCGAGTGCGGCCTTGCCCGTGTCGCCAGACGTGGCGGTGACGATCATGATGCGCTCGGCGCCGCCGTCCTTGGCAGAGGTGCGGGCCATCAGACGGGGGAGCATCTGCAGGGCGACGTCCTTGAAGGCGCTCGTGGGGCCGCCAAAGAGCTCCATCACATAGGTCTGAGGGGCGTCGGCGCCCGGTGCGGCGTCGAGTTTGACGAGCGGCGTAACCTCTCCACTCGCGAACGTGCCGCGGTATGCCTCGTCGACACACGCCGAAATTTCTTCGGCCGTGTAATCATTCAGTAACATTCCCAACACATCTTGAGCGATTTCAAAGTACGATTTATCTGCAAGCGAGCTGATATCGACCTGCTGGGTGCCGAGCTCGTCCGAGACAAACAAACCCCCGTCGGGAGCGATGCCGGTGCGGATTGCCACCTTACTTGAGCACGATAAAGTGCGTCCTCGTGTACTATGATAAGTTCCCATATAACACTGCTCCTCGGATGCCTTGGTCCCAATCGGTGAAACCATGGTATCAGAGCGCGCAAAATAGGTTCGCAGAGGCTTTTTAGAAAGGTAACCTCCAGCCCATGATTAAGATTGCCAAGTTTGGCGGCTCGTCGGTCGCCGACGCCGAACACTTCAAGAAGATCAAGGCCATCGTCGACGCCGACCCTGCCCGCCGTTTTGTGGTGGTTTCCGCCTGCGGTCGCCGCTTTAAGGGCGACACCAAGGTGACCGACCTGCTCTACCTGGTTAACGCGCACGTTAAGTATCACGTGTCGTGCGAGGAACTGCTCGAGGACATTGGCCAGCGCTACTTTGATATTGCTGACGAGCTGGAGCTCACCTATCCCATCCGCGAGGAGTTCGCGGCCTTTGCCGAGCGCGCCCGCTCGGGCGGCTACTCCACCGAGGAGCTCGTAAGCCGTGGCGAGTACTTTACCGCCCGCCTGATGGCCGAGTACCTGGGCTTACCGTTCCTGGACGCCGCGACGGTTGTGGCGTTCCATCACGACGGTACGCTCAGCATGAATCGCACCTCCGAGCTGGTGCAGGAGTACGGTCAGCAGGGCGGCTTTGTTATGCCCGGTTTCTACGGCGCGACGCGCGAGGGCCAGATCAAGCTGCTCGACCGTGGTGGCGGCGATATCTCGGGCTCGATTCTGGCCAAGTGCCTGGGCGCCGACCTGTACGAGAACTGGACCGACGTCTCGGGCTTCTATTCTGCCGATCCGCGTATTGTTCCCGAGGCTCAGCCCATTGCGCGCGTTACCTACGAGGAGCTGCGCGAGCTTTCGTACATGGGCGCAAGCGTCTTGCATGAGGAGGCTGTGTTCCCCGTGCGCGAGGCAGGCATTCCGCTGGTCATCAAGAACACCAATGCGCCGCAGGATCCCGGCACCATCATTAGCGAGACGGCCGACGAGGGCGAGGCAGAGCCCATCATTACCGGCGTGACCGGCAAGCGCGGTTTTGTCGCCATCAACGTGGCCCGCGACCGCACCAAGCCCCGCGTCGGCTTTATGCGCCGCGCGCTTTCGGTCTTCGAGCGCTATGACGTTTCCGTCGAGCACATGCCCACTGGTGTCGACCGCTTTGGCGCCGTGGTGCAGGAGCAGGATGTGCACGATTCGCTGTACTCGCTTGTGGGCGACATTCAGCAGGAGGTCGAGCCGCTCGAGATCGAGGTTGTCGAGGGCTTGGCGCTCATCGCGACCGTCGGCCGTAACCTGCGCGGCCGTGCGGGTATCTCGGGACATCTGTTTGGCATGCTTGGGCAGGCCGGCGTGAGTGTGCGTATGATTTCGCAGAGCTGCGACGAGATCAACATCATTATCGGTGTCGAGGAGAAGGACTTCGACCTTGCGATTCGGACCATTTACCGTGCCTTCTCCGACGAGAACGGCATTGTGAAGGTCTCCGATCTGGAGGCTCCCGCGCCGGCCGATCCCGCTCTGGCCGCGCTCAAAAAGTAGCGACTGCTCGGTAGATTTTTGGGTCATGTCTCAAAAATCTACGGCGGGGCGTTTCGTTTCGGTTTCGTTTCGACGGGGCGGGTTTCATGCCCGCCCTGTTCTTGTATAAACTGGCAACAATAATCGGCCTGCTCGGCGTGCGGGCAAAAGCCACAACCTTTAAAGGGGGAAGCATGAAACAGTACACGGTTGCTATTTTGGGCGCGACGGGAGCCGTGGGCACCCAGATGCTCGAGTGCCTCAACGAGCAGGAGTTCCCGGTCGGCAAGCTCAAGCTGTTGGCAAGCGCACGCTCCGCGGGCAAGACCGTCGAGTTCCGCGGCGAGCAGATCGTGATTGAAGAGGCTTGCCCCGAGGCCTTTGAGGGCTGCGATATCGTGCTCGGCGCTGCCGGCGACGATATCGCCAAGGAGCTGCTGCCCGAGGCCGTCAAGCGCGGCGCCGTCGTGGTCGACAACAGCCACGCCTTCCGCATGGATCCCGAGGTGCCGCTGGTCGTGCCCGAGATCAATGCCGACGATATCAAGTGGCATCACGGCCTTATCGCCAACCCCAACTGTGCGACCATTATCGGCCTGGTTCCCACCTGGCCGCTGCACCAGCTTGCCGGCGTAAAGCGCATGATCGTCTCGACGTACCAGGCGGCTTCGGGCGCTGGCGCTCCCGGTATGGTCGAGCTCGAGGCTCAGCTGGCCGCCCTGGGCCGCGGCGAGGAGATTCCCGAGCCGCGCGCGTTTGCCGCCCAGCTGGCGAGCAACCTGATTCCGCAGATTGGCGGCATCAAGGAGGAGGGTTTTACCTCCGAGGAGATGAAGCTGCAAAACGAGGGCCGCAAGATCATGCACCTGCCCGAGCTGCGCGTGAACTGCACCTGCGTGCGCGTGCCCGTGCTGCGTTCGCACTCCGAGAGCATCACGCTCGAGTTCGAGCGTGACATTACGGTTGACGAGGCCCGTGCTGCGCTGGCTGCCGCTCCCGGCGTCAAGCTGGTTGACGATATGGCTGCCGAGGATGCACACGACCGCTTCCCCATGCCGATGGACACGTCCGACCAGGACCTGATCTGGGTCGGCCGCGTGCGTCGCGACATCTCGAACCCCGAGGCCGCGCGCGGTATCACCTTCTGGTGCTGCGGCGACCAAATCCGTAAGGGCGCGGCAACCAACGCCGTCCAGATCGCTAAGCTGCTCTGCGAGTAGTGTGACCTGTCCGGCGGGGGCCGGGCTTGGTTTTCAGAACGTCCTCGACCATGTGTGGCGCCTTGTCCTGCTCCTTCGGAGCCGCGGACAAGGCGCCACACTGGTCTGCGGAGTGTTCTGAAAACCAAGCCCGGCCCCCGCCTGCGGTGACGCTGCTGCGAGCGGTCTGCGATGGGGCCGTTATTGGTTGGGGCCGCTGGGCTGATGTGGGGGGCGCGTGGCTGTTGCGGGCCCTGGTCCCGGCGGCGACCCCGGCGCTTCGCGCCTGCCGCCTTTTGGGACTGTGGAGCGCCGCCGGCAGCTGCGGCGCTGTTGCGCCTGCTGCCTGCGGGAACTTTGGGGTTGAGGCGGTAACTTTGGCGCGCCTGTGTTTGTTGCTTGTGAGGGCTTAGGGGTTGATGCGAATCGAAGGTGAATGGTTTTCCGGGAAGTGAACGACCTATTTTGGACCCTTGAAGCATCGGCATATTTTGGCCGCCATTTCCTGCGGTTTTATCGCATGAATCCTGCTGTTTTGCAATTAAAAAATGCGGATGCTTCGGGGCCCTAGTTTTACTCGTCCACTTCTCGGAAAACCATTCACCTTCGTTTTTGCCGGACATCGTTTTGGGCGTTGCGACTCGGTATCGGCCGATATTGAGAGGGAAAACGCCCTCTCTTGGACAATCGAGTCTGTCCGGACGCATCTGCGGGAGTTGTCTGCACAATTCGCGGTATTATGGAGCGGAGTTTTGAAAGGAGCCGCTGGTGGTCACGACGACGTTTGCTTCGCCTTTGGGCGAAATCTTGCTTGCCGCTGATGGCCGCGGTCTGACGGGGCTTTGGTTTGAGGGGCAGGAGCACTTTGGCTCCACGCTTCTCAAAGAAGATGCGGAGTACGTTGAAGGTGCCGATGCGGTTTCTGGTGCTGGCGGCATGTCGTCGGTGAGTCCCGCAAATGGTGTAGCCTCTTCGGTGCTTGAACGTTCCTGGGCTTGGCTGAATGCTTATTTTGCAGGGCAGGAACCTCGGTTTACGCCGCCGTTACATATGATCGGCACGGCGTTTCAGCGCGAGGTTTGGTTTGAGCTGCTTTCCATTCCGCGTGGCGAGGTTGCCACGTATGGCGAGATCGCCCGGCGTGTTGCGGCTCGACATCGTGTACCGGGAAACGAGGCGCCCGTTGTGTCTCCTCGTGCGGTGGGGGCTGCGGTCGCACGTAATCCCATTTCGATTATCGTGCCGTGCCATCGCGTGGTGGCGGCCGACGGATCGCTCAACGGATATGCCGGCGGCCTTGACCGCAAGGAGTGGCTGCTGCGGCTCGAGGGTGCGTACGAGGAGTAACGTCAGGACACTTTGCATAGCCAAGACGCCGTGAAAGAACGAGTCGCCGTCTTTTCGCGACCGGCATGCGTCCAAGCGCTCGGCATCTGAGCCTTAAGTTTGGTTAAGCCATATCCTGCGTATTTGAAAACGTGCAGGTTGAGCAGCTAAGGCTGCGCTAAGACGGCTGGCGGTGCGCTATCATCGGCGGTATCGAAACCTGTATAGCCGTGCGCCAAAGGAACAACTATGAAGCTGATGCTTGCCGAGGACGAACCCGGCCTCTCCCGTGCCCTTACCGCGATTCTTCAACATAGCGACTACGAGGTCGATGCCGCCCTCGACGGTCTGACGGCGCTCGAATATCTGCTCGCCAACGACTATGACGCCGCAATCCTGGACATCATGGTGCCCGGCATGGATGGCATTGAGGTGCTCAAGCGCACACGCGCCGCCGGTAAGCGACTGCCCATCATCATGCTCACGGCCAAAAGCGAGGTGTCCGATAAGGTTGAGGGCCTGGACGCCGGCGCCAATGACTATCTGACCAAGCCGTTTGCCGCCAAGGAGCTGCTCGCGCGCATTCGCGCCATGACGCGCGCCGCGACTGCGATCGATGCCACGACGCTCAGTGTGGGCAACGTGCGCCTCGATACGGCGGCTTGCACGCTTGTGGGTCCCTTGGGCGAGGAACACCTAGCCAATCGCGAGTTTCAGCTTATGGAACTCTTTATGCGCAACGCTGGCACGCGCATGCCCACCGAGCGTCTGATGCTCGAGGTTTGGGGTGAGGACGCGCCCGAAGGCGCCAACGTGGTGTGGGTCTACATCTCGTACCTGCGCAAAAAGCTGGCGGCGCTGGGTGCCAATGTGGCCATCCGCGCGTCGCGCAACCAGGGATATTCGCTTGAGGTTGTCGAGGAAGGCGAGCAGGCGTGAGCGTGCGCACGTGGTGTAAACGCATGACGGAGCGGTTTCACGCCGCCTCGAGTAGTACGGGGCGGGCAAATTCTGCTGACGCATTGGGCCGCCGCCTGCGTCGCAAGTTCATCCTGGTTGCCATGGGCGCCGTGACCGTGGTGCTCACGCTCATCATCGCCGGCATCAACATCGTCAATTATTCGCATGTCTGCAAGATGGCCGACGCTCGCCTGGACTATATCCTGGCGGGCAAGGACGGTATCGATTGGGGGAACGAGCCTAAAGCCGATCCCGGCCAGGATGCGGTTGCCGGCAAGGTTGCTACTGGTAACCGGGCGGCTGTTCGCGACGGGCGTTTTGAAGGCATGACGGCGGAAGCTCCCTTTGACACGCGCTACTTTACGGTGACGATTGCCGCCGGACAGGTTGCCGATGTCAACACGGCCCGCATTGCCGCGGTGGGTGCCAAGCGCGCCGCCAGTATTGCCGCAAAGTTGCATTCCAAGGGTTGGGTCTCGGGTTTTTCTGGCAATTATCGCTATACGACTGACGTTCAAGACGGTGAGACCACCTATGTGTTCGTGGACTGCTCGCGTGAGCTTGCAAGCTTTCATTCGTTTTTGAGCGCGAGCGTGGCAATCAGTTGCATTGGCTGGTTGGCAGTGCTGGCAATTGTGGCGGGCGCCTCGGGTGCGGTGATTCGGCCGATGGTCGAGAGCTACAGCAAGCAAAAGCGCTTTATTACCGATGCAAGCCACGAGATCAAGACGCCGCTAGCTGTGATCGACGCCGCCAACGAGGTGCAGGAAATCGAGAGCGGCGAGAGCGAATGGACGCAGAGCATTCACGAGCAGGTCGCGCGGCTGACGGCGCTGACGGAGCGTCTGGTGTTCCTGGCGCGTATGGACGAGGGTTCGGCCGGCTTTACCATGACATCGATCGATCTTTCGGAGGCCGTGGACAAGGCGGCGGCGCCGTTTGAGTCGGTGGCGGTTTCGCGCGGCAAGCGTCTGTCGACGTCGATTGCGAGTGGCGTGCGGGCCCATGCCGATGCTGCGGCGGTAGCGCAGGTGGTTGAGTTGCTGCTGGACAACGCCACACGCTACGCAAGCGAGGGCAGCGTGATTGAGCTAAGCCTGCGCGCAGACTCGCGCGGTGCGGGCAAAGGCTCGGCCGAGCTTGTCGTATCGAATGCTGTTGATGAGCTGCCCGAGGGTGACCTGGACCGGCTGTTTGACCGCTTCTACCGCGCAGATGTCTCGCGTAACTCCAAGACGGGCGGCTCGGGCGTGGGCCTATCTGTGGTGCGAGCCATCGCCGAGGCCCATGGCGGGAGTGCTTCTGTCTGCGGCCACAGCAACCAGATTACCTTCATCGTCCGCTTCTAAAACCTGCCAAAATAAACCTGTCCCTTTTTGGTCGGTGGGAAATGGGTAATACTAAAGAGTTATCCGACCAGATTGGAATTAATCGATGGCTTATATCGAATTCAAAGACGTCATCAAAGCATACGGCGAGGGCGATGCCCGCATTCACGCGCTCGACGGCGCGAGCTTTACCGTTGAGCGCGGTGAGCTCGCCATTATCCTAGGCGCCTCGGGTGCCGGCAAGACCACGGCGCTCAACATCCTGGGCGGCATGGATACGGTAACCTCCGGCACCGTGACGGTGGACGGGCGTGACGTGAGCGCTGCCAACGAGGCACAGCTTGTGGAATACCGCCGCGCCGACGTGGGCTTTGTCTTCCAGTTCTACAATCTGGTCCCCAACCTGACGGCGCTCGAAAACGTCGAGCTCGCAGCTCAGATCTGCCCCGATTCGCTCGATGCCGAACAGACGCTTCGCCAGGTTGGCCTGGGCGAGCGCCTCGCCAACTTTCCGGCGCAGCTTTCGGGCGGCGAGCAGCAGCGCGTGTCCATCGCCCGCGCACTGGCCAAGAATCCCAAGCTGCTTTTGTGCGACGAGCCCACGGGTGCACTCGACTACAAAACTGGCAAGCAGATCTTGCAGCTACTGCAGGATACCTGTCGCAAGCAGGGCATCACGGTCATTATCATCACCCATAACTCCGCGCTGGCGCCCATGGCCGATCGCTTGATTCGCTTTAAGAACGGTCGCGTGGAGAGCGAGACGGTTCAGCAAAATCCCGTGTCTATCGAGACGATCGAGTGGTAGCGCCCATGGACCAAGATCGCCAAAACAGCCAAAACCACGATACGGAGCACGCGGGTCGCGACCGGGAGTTCGCGACCTACCGCACCGCTCAAAGCTCAAACGATATGGTGCCGACGGTATTTCGCCGTGGCATCTACCGCACGATTCGGGGCAGTCTTAAGCGCTTCCTATCTATCGTGGTCATCACCGCGCTTGGCGTGAGCGTGATGTGTGGCCTTAAGGCGGGCTGCGAGGATTTGTGCGATTCGGTCGATGCCTACTTTGACCAGCAGAATGTCTATGACATTAACGTGCAGTCGACCTATGGCCTTACGCGTGACGATCTTGCGGCTATTCAAGAGGTCGACGGCGTCGAGACGGTCGAGGGCATCTACACCGAGACCGCCTACACCGCCGTGGGCACAACGCGCGAGCGCGTGGTCGTGCAAAGTCTCTCCAAGGAGAACATCGATCAGCCGGTGCTGGTGAGCGGCGATTTGCCCGAGAGCGCCGATGAAGTCGCGGTGACTTCGAAGTTCCTGAAGGCTTCGGGCAAAAAGCTCGGCGATACGGTGAGTTTTGCCGCCAATGACGCGAGCTCGTCCAACCAAAGTGCCAAGGATCAGTTTGCCGCGGGCGATTACACCATTACGGCCGAGGTCCTCGATCCTACCGACGTGAGCTCCGACTCGACAGTCAACGCCTTTCGCGCTGCTTCGGCTGCGGACTATAAGTTCTATGTGAGCGAGGATGCCGCGACATCTTCTTCCTACTCCGCAGTCCACGTGATCGTCGAGGGAGCCAAGAGTCTTAACTCCTATTCAGATGCCTACACGACAAAGATCAACGAGGTCAAAGGCAATATCGAGAAGATCCGCGAGGAGCGTGAGAAGGCGCGCGTCCAGGAGTTGACGGTTGACACGCCGACAAGCTTGGATACGGCCGAGCGTCAGGCCGCCATGCTCTTTGGGATCGAGCAGGATAACATCAACCGTATGGCCGAGGGCAGCGAGGAGCGCGTCCAGGCTCAGGCCGAGTTGGACCAGCGCCGCGCCGCCGCCGACCAGCATTTTGCCGATGCCCGCGCCGAGCTTTCCGATCTGGGCGAATGCACCTGGTACATTCAGGACCGCGGTAACATCGCAAGCTACTCGAGCGTCGAGAGCGACAGTTCTTCGATCGAGGCCATCGCCACGGTTTTCCCATTTATCTTCTTTGTCGTCGCTGTGCTCATCAGTCTTACCACCGCCACGCGCATGGTCGAGGAGGAGCGCACGCTTATTGGCCTGTACAAGGCGCTTGGCTATTCACGCGAGCGCATCCTGTCCAAATACGTGGACTATGCGCTGTGGGCATGTCTGATCGGCGGCGTGCTCGGCAACATCATCGGATTTGTGGGCCTGCCGCTGTTCCTGTTTACGGTGTTCGACGACATGTACTCGCTGCCCCAGATGCTGCTCTCGTACGACATCGTGTCGTCGCTCGTGTCGGTGGCGCTGTTTGCCGTGGGCGTGGTGGGTGCCACGATTATCGCCTGCCGCCACGAGATGGCCGAGACCCCGGCCTCGCTCATGCGTCCCAAGGCCCCACGCGCCGGCTCTCGCATCTTGCTTGAGCGCATCGGCTTTATCTGGCGCCGCATGGGCTTTTTGAACAAGGTGGCAGCACGTAACCTGTTCCGCTACAAAAAGCGCGCCTTTATGACCATCTTCGGTATCGCCGGCTGCACGGCGCTCGTGATCTGCGGTATGGGCATTCGCGACACGTCGGTGGCGCTTTCGCCCAAACAGTACGGGCATATCACGCGCTACGACCTGCTGGCGGTCGCCAATCCCGACGATTTTTCGCAGACGTGCGCGGCATTGGATGAGCGCAGCGCGGCCAATGATTTCAACGTGACCGTGACCTCGACCCTGCCGATTATGACCGACAACGTCACCTTTACGTTTGGCGGCAAGAGCGAGACCGTGCAGCTGATCGTGGTGCCCGATAACCGCACGAGTGACTTGGGCGATTACGTGCGTCTGGAGGATGAGTCCAAAGAACCGCTGCCTTTGCGTGACGGAGACGTGTATCTGAGCAAAAGTTCACAGCTGGTGCTGGGGATTCAGCCGGGCGATACGGCTCACGTCCAGGATTCGTCGCTCAATGTTGCCAAGGTCAAAGTCAGCGACATTTCGCTTAACTATCTGGGCAACACGCTTTACATGACGCAGGGCACCTATGAGCGTGCGTTCGGTCGAAGCGCACGTCTTAACGGCGTCTTTGTGCTGCTTAAGGGCTCGTCGGCCGACCAGATTGCGTTTAGCAAGAATCTTAAGAGTGACGGTTGGCTTACGATTTCGAGTACGGCCGAGCATTGGGAAAACTATGAGGCGAACTTTACGATTATCAATTCGGTCGTGGTGCTCGTGACCTTCATGGCGGCGTGCCTATCGTTTGTGGTGGTGTTTACGCTGTCCAACACGAATATCTCCGAGCGCGAGCGCGAGCTGGCGACCATTAAGGTGTTGGGCTTCCGTCGCGGTGAGGTGCACCATTACGTCAACAAGGAGACGTTGATCCTCACGGCGATTGGCGCTGCGCTGGGCGTGCCGCTGGGCGGCTTGCTGGCCGAGAGTTTTACGTACATTTTGCAGATGCCGTCGCTGTACTTTGACGTCGAGGTCGAGCCGCTAAGCTACGTGCTCGCCGTGGTGCTTTCCTTTGGCTTTACGTTTATCGTCAACCTCGCTACCAATCGTATTCTCAACAAGATCGACATGGTCGGCGCCCTCAAGAGTGCCGAGTAACCTGCCAAAAAGGGACAGGTTTATTTTGGCAGGTTTTATCTGGGCAAACGCCGGACACCTACGGGCGATCCGGCGTTTGCCCCGTTTTGCTGGGGATGTCTGTCGTTCAGTGCTCTTACTGGCCAATCCAGTGTTGCGCATAGCTCTTAATGTCCTCGGTAAAACCGTCAAGGTCGTCAAGGGTGATCACGCTGTCGATAAGCAAATTGGCTATCTCGCGGTGCATTGTGCTGCGGCGAATGTCGTTTGCAATTACGCCTGAGGACAGCTTGTCTCTATTGAGGTGCTCTTCTAGTGCCCAAAATCTACTGGACGCTTCGCTGTCGCCGTTCAGCATCTCAACGTACTGGCCGATGAGCTTTTCCATATAACGTTCTTGCCATTGAGGAAGCATTTTCTTAAACAGCTTCCAGTCGCTTTCGGCTACGTCGCGCATATGTCCTCCGCTCGTCAAACGGGCTTTCCATTTGCCTTTCATTCTATTTGGTTTTCGCTCGCAGGCGTGGATGAGAGGCTCTCTTTAGCCTTCGAGATTGGGCTTGAATGGGTCGTATGCCACAAAACGGGCCTATCTACTACGTTTAATTGGATACTCTCAATCATGCCAGGAAAACGAAAAATAAAACCGCAGGTAAAAGGCCTGTCGATTTTCAAAAAAGGCAGGTATGGTCGGCTCTCTCGAGTTAAACGTAGTAAATAGGCCCTTTTCTTGGCGCGTGGTCAGCTCAATGCTAATCTCCGTGCCGGAACTGGCCCAGTTGTTTGTAAGTTGCGGTGATATAGGGACTGTTTGGCGCTTTGGAGCCTCAAAACAGTCCCTATATCACCGCAACTTGGAAGGGGCGGGCGGTGTCGGATGAGTGGCGCTGGCTGGTTGGGGCGGTTTAGGCCTGTTTGCGGCACTTCCATTGTTTGCGACACCAGCGCATGAGCGCCTTTACGATGGGAATCGTGATGAGGATGATCCATGCAGGATGGGGCTGTCCCAAACAGAGCCACATGTAGAGGAACCAAGCGATGGCGGCTGCTGGATAGACGCATTCAGTGAGCTTTGACAAATGGCGTCGATCGATAAAGTCACCAATCGCGTAGTAGACGGGAACCAAAAAGACGAGGAAAAGCCCCATGCCCCATGTGCCGTAGACAATGCCGAGCACCAGATAGGCGAGAGTGACAAGTGCGGGGAAGGGGAATTTGTTCCATGCACGTCCGACCTTGGTGTGGAAATGCTTGCCATGATGGTCGAGCTTGTCGTGTGCTTCCTTCCAGCTGGAAAACGTCTCGCCGTCGATGGTGACGGTGCCGTCGTCATTGGTACGCACGCTATGTCCATCGTCCTCAAGCGTATCGATATGCACGCCGCCCGGCCCCACATGCACCTCTTCGCCCTTGCGCTCGTTGGTCACATGGATGCCGCTCCAACCAACATGGACTTCCTCGCCTTTATTGGGATCAATGACGTGGATACCGCGCGCGAGGGAAATATCGACAAGTGGTTTGTCACCGCAATCGACGTGCTCGGCAGAATCCTCAGCCTCGTCAGCCACATCCGCCGTCTCGGTGTCGGCGCTACCGTCCTCCGGGCCGTCGGCATCGTTGGCCGCCTCCCCATATAGCAGCTTGTCCAACGACACGCCATACAGCGCGGCGAGCGCAATGAGGTTATCGGTATCGGGTGAGGACTCGCTGCGCTCCCATTTACTAACAGCCTGGCGGCTTACGCCCAGCTGGGCAGCAAGCGCCTCCTGAGAAAGCCCGGCAGCTTTACGGCGATCGACGAGGCGCTGTGCCATCGCAAGATCCATGGTGGTTCCTTTCGTTTGATGGTCGAATCGAATGAGCCGAGTATGCCGAGAACAACCGGTAGCGACCACCATTTCTAGTTAGAATCTGCTCAAACCCTACCGCAACTACTGGTAGCAACCCCTAACGACCAGCCATTTTAGGACAAATGTCAATGCAAGTAGCAGCCAAGAGCTCCCACTCAGTAAATTGCGGTGGAGTAGTTCCTAAATTCAGCCATTTGCGGACTAAGCAGGAACTATTTCACCGCAACTGAATTTCAGGTCAGGCACCCGCAGCAAGAAGACGAATAGCCTCGGCCTCCCTAGTTACCGCAGGAGCCCCCAGGGCTTACCTCCCAAATCTTTCCGCAGGACGGAAGGACCCCGCCGCGCGAAGCGCACGGCGGGGTCCTGACATGTCCGAGGACGATTTGGGAGGTAAGCCCTGGGGGCTCCGATGGGGGCGGTTCCAGCCGAGGCTATTCGTCGCCGAAGCTGATGCCCAGCGCCTTGGCCTCGCGCACCAGATCACTCTGGGGGTCGACAAACTTGAGCTTGCCGGCGACATCCTCGAGCGGCATGTGGCACATTTTGCCGTCGCGCAGGGCAATCATGTAGCCAAACTCGCCGCGCAGGCAGCCGAGCGCTGCCTCGACGCCGCACTGAGTCGCAAAGATGCGGTCCTGGGCGTCGGGCTGACCGCCGCGCTGCGTGTGACCGGGGATGGCGACGCGGGTCTCGCGACCGGTCTTGGTCTCGATCTCCTTGGCGATGTCGTACACGATTGACGGGCTCGTGCGCTCGGCGAGCTTCTTCTTGTACTCCTTCTTGGACAGCGCCGCGTCCTCCTTAGAGATGGCGCCCTCGGCGACGGCCACGATGGTAAAGCGGCTGCCGGTCTCCATGCGATGCTCGATGGTCTTGATAACCTGGTCCATGTCGTAGGGGATCTCGGGAATCAGGATGACGTCCGCGCCGCCCGCGACGCCGGCGTACAGCGGGATCCAGCCGACCTTGTGGCCCATGATCTCGATAACGAACACGCGGCCGTGACTCGAGGCGGTGGTGTGGATGTCGTCGATGCACTTGGTGGCGACGTCGATGGCGCTCGTAAAGCCAAACGTCATCTCGGTGCCCCAGGTGTCGTTATCGATGGTCTTGGGCAGGGCGATAACGTTGAGGCCCTCTTCGCGCAGGCGGTTGGCGGTCTTGGTGGAGCCGTTGCCGCCCAGCATAAACAGGCAGTCGAGCTGCAACTTATGATAGGTGTGGACCATCGCCGGCACCTTCTCGACGCCGTCGGCCTCGGGAATGTCCAGGCGCTTGAACGGCGTACGGCTCGTGCCTAGGATGGTGCCGCCGCGGGTGAGGATGCCGCTAAAATCGGCGGGCGTCATGACGCGGAACCTGCTGTAGATAAGGCCCTGGTAGCCGTCCTCAAAGCCATAAATCTCGATAGGTTCTTCGCTATTGGTCATGAGCGTTTTGACGATGCCGCGCATGGTGGCGTTGAGCGCCTGGCAGTCGCCGCCACTGGTAAGAAGACCGATCCTAAGCATGATGAATCCTTCCGGGCAAGTTATAACATGCGCATAAGTTTACCCCCGCACACTGTTGATACGGGGGTAAAACGTGTTAGCTCAAGCGTATGGAAATGTAAGCAACGTCAGGCGAGCGTAAGGACGACGGTGCCAGCTCCTTACAGCGCGAAGGCGTCGACGTCGCCCCAGTGGCGGCGCAGCGTGATGGCGGCAGCGGGCTCGGTATTGTCAAAGACGACCGACCATTGCGTATTGCTGGTGATGTCTTCCGGATTGGGCTCTTGCGCCGCAGCGCGTAGGGCCTTCCAAGCGACTGCCTCGTCCTGGGCACCGACATGGGCGTCAAGGACATCGGCGATTGCGACAGCGCGCTCTTTGCCATGGCCCAGCTCGCCATTCTTTTGGTTGGGCAGCACTTCGTCGCCATAGCAGGCATAGAAGTTCGTAACCTGGCGTACAGGAGTCACTTTGAAAGCGCGGTCCGGATCGTGCGGATCCCACTCTACTACGCGCGCGTCACCGGCGGCGTCGTTGATAAAGAAGTGGTAATCGCGTCCGGCCATGGCGTGCATGTCGTAGGCGGAAAGCAGGTCGACAGCTTCTTGCGTGGTGGCGGCACGGTCGAGCACCAGACGGATGGCGAGCGAGGTATTGATGACGGGGCGTTGCGTGTCCTGGTCACAGGGCTTGGAATCCAGGGTGAGTACGGCAATGGACACGCCACATTCGTTAACACCGTCGAGCTGGGCAAACGGGCCCATGAGTGCAGCGGCGCGTCCGGCGACGGAGTTAAGCGGAGCGTTGGTGCCCAAGTTGTTGAGGGCCGCAAAGCCGATGGAGGTATAGCCGTCGCGCGGGTGATTGCGCACCAGCAGCGCCGAAGTATCGTCCTTAAAGTCGTAATTGCGACCGGTGCGCACGCGGCCTTCGGCATCTACGGCGACAAAAGCGCTGCAGGCAAACTGGGGCGCCTGGACATGTGCCGGCACACCGGGCAGCACCTGCGCCACCACGGCATCGATGTAGGCCTGGTCGTCGCGCACGCCAGCGGCGATGATGCGACCGAGATCGTAGTCGTAGGCGATGTCGATTGCGTACAGGTCATAGCCATCCGCGTAGCCGGTCAAGCGTTTGAGCGACGCGGCGGACTTGATTTGCTTGTGATAAACGATACCGGTGGCAGCAGCAAGGCCGACGGCGACCCCCGCGACACCGCAGGTGATGGCAATGTTACGTGGCTTCATGACGGCTCCTCTCGTCCTGTTAGCGCAATTGTCGCAAAAGGAGCGCGGGCATGATGGCTCAACTTGGTGAGTGGCGCGGAATTAAGCACGGAATGAAGAGTGCGGCGCTGGCGTGGCGGGGTATGCTGGAGGGGACCATCAACCCAGCGAAAGGGGAGAGCATGACGGATCAGGAAACGCCCGAGCGCGCGCACGTGACGGCCGATGATATCGAGGCCGCCAACGACCTTATCGACTTTATCGAGGCATGCCCCAGCATGTTCCATACGGCGGCGACCATTATGGCCGAGCTCGATGAGGCGGGCTTTACCTACCTGCCCGAGAATGCGGCGTGGGACATCGAACCGGGCGGGCGTTATTACACGCAGCGCAACACCTCGAGCGTTGTTGCCTTTAAGGTGGGCGAGGACCTGGCCGCGACGTGGGGCGAGGACGGCGTTGCCGGTGACTATCATTTTCAGCTCACGGCGTCGCACAGCGATTCGCCGACGTTTAAGGTCAAGGCTGTGCCCGAGCTCGACGGCGCGGGCGAGACGCTGCGCCTGAACACCGAGGCCTACGGCGGCATGATCGACTACACCTGGTTCGATCGCCCGCTGGCGCTCGCGGGTCGCGTGTTGGTACGCGAGGGCGACCGTATCGAGAGCCGCCTGCTTGCCACCGAACGCGAGGTCGCTATTATCCCGAGCCTTGCTATCCACATGAACCGCGGCGTTAACGAGGGCTTTGCTCCCAACCGAGCCATTGATCTGTGCCCGCTCATCAGCGCTGGCGCGCTTAAGCAGGGCGACTTTGACGCCCTGATCGCCGACGAGCTGGACGTTGAGCCCGAGCAGATTCTGGGTCGCGACCTGTTCCTGGTCAATCGTCAGGATGCGCGCATTTGGGGCTGGGCCGACGAGTTTATCTCGACGCCCAAGCTCGACGACCTGGCCTGCGCCTACACCTCGCTGCAGGCATTTTTGGGTGCCGAGAATGCGCATGACATCTCGGTCTTTTGCTGCTTTGATAACGAGGAGGTTGGCTCCGAGACCAAGCAGGGCGCCATGTCGACGTTCTTGGCCGACGCGCTGCGCCGCATCAACGGATCGCTGGGCTTTGACGACGAGTCGTACCATCGCGCACTTGCCGCCTCGATGCTTGTGAGCTGCGACAACGCGCATGCCGTGCACCCCAACCACGCCGAGAAGTGCGATGCTCGCAATCAGGTTGTGCTTAACGGCGGCATTGTCATTAAGGAAGCCGCCAACCAGCACTACTGCACCGATGCCTTTAGCCGCGCGGTGTTCCAGGCCATCTGTGATGACGCCGACGTACCCACACAGGCCTTCGCCAACAAGAGCGATATGGCCGGAGGCTCCACACTCGGCAACCTGTCCAATATGCAGGCGAGCATGCATGCCGTGGACGTGGGCCTGCCGCAGCTGGCCATGCACTCAAGCTACGAGACCGGCGGCGTACGCGACGTGATGTACGCCATCCGCGCCCTCACCGCCTTCTACGAGCGCGACCTCCATATCAACGGAGCCGAAAGCGCGGAGCTCTAAAACCTGCCAAAGAGGGATGTTGATTTCGGCAGGTTTTATCTGGGCAAATGCAAAGGGTGAAACCGAGCTAGATCTGTGATATGTGGCCGCCGAGGTGCAGTGTGCCTCGGCGGCTTTTTGTGTACAGAGTACGGCTAATGCTTATAAATGCTATACATGCTTTACGTATCTACCATAGAGTTTTATGATAGTTTTGAAGTATTAAGGAGGGGTCATGACCACAACAGCCGCTCAGATCAACGTGCGTCTCGATGCCGATCTTAAAAGGAGTGGGGACGCCGCTCTCTCCAGGGCCGGTATGACGCCGAGCCAAGCGGTGCGTGCGCTCTGGCAACTTGCGGCATCTCTGGCTGATCGGCCCGGCGCGCTCGAGGATATCCTGCTGCCCAGTCGTGCCCGGGCGGAACAGCGCGAGCGCGAAAAGGCCGCCAAACGTAAGCTCGAGCTCATGGATCAGGGGTCGAAGCTGTTCGCTGCCGCTTGCCGTGAGTCGGGAATCGATATGGTCAGGGCTCAGCCATCGGACGACGAAGAGCTCAAACGGAATGCCTATGCGGATCGCTATGGCGAGGAGATGAGCTGGCTCTATGAGTGAGGCTCCAAGGCGTATCTTGGTTGACACCAACGTGTGGCTCGATTACTTCATTCCCTCACGACGTGGTCGTTCGGTGGCGATTGAGTTTTTACGCGATGCATGCACGGCACAGGTGGATTTGCTGTATGCGGCGACATCGTCCAAAGACCTGTTCTATTTGATTTCGAGCGAACATAAGGCGTGGTATCGGCGCGAGCATGGCTCACTATCCCAAGATGCCGCCGTGGCGGCGACATCACTTGCATGGGATTGCCTCGACGTGTTGTCGCAACTTGCCACGCCGGTACCCTGCGACCTGAGTGACATATGGATGGCGAGCAGGCAGCGTGAGCTCCATAGCGATTACGAAGACGATTTAATCATTGCGGCAGCGATACGCTCCCAAGCAGATTTACTGGTCACCAACGATGTCAAGCTCTGCTCACACGCACCCGTCGCAGCAATGAGTGTAGAAGACGCAAGAAATTACTTAGCAACGCTCTAACAATTTGAAGACCCCACAGGTTGAGCAAAAGTCAGCGAGAGCCTGCCGTTTGAGCCAAGGTGCCGTGAAATGAAAAGGCGCTGACCTTCTGGTCGCGCCTTTGAAATTGAACGGCAGATTGGCCAAACGGCGGGCTCGCAGCGTCGACCGGTCCGCCGTTCGTTAGAACGGCGGAACCCATGGGGCTCGCAGCGTCGAGAGGTTCCGGCGTTTGGTAAAACGCCGGAACAATCAGTGTTCGATCCAGCAGCGAAGGGTCTCGCCGGCCTGCAGATGACGCAGATTCTCCGCGGCGATGTCTACGACATTGTTGAGCGTGGCTGCCAGGTGGAACCATCCGGAGACGTGCGGTGTGATGAGCATGTTGGGCGCATCCCACAGCGGGCTTGTCGCGGGCAGGGGCTCGGGGTCGGTGACGTCGACCGCGGCGCCGGCGAGATGCCCCGACTCCAGAGCGGCAATCAAGTCGTCGGCGACCACAAGATCTCCGCGGCCGCCGTTGGCAAAGAAGGAGCCCGGCTTCATCGCGGCGAAGAACTCGGCGTTCGCCAGGCCGTGGGTCTCGGGTGTGCTCGGCATAAAGGATGCGACGATGTCGGCCTCCGCCAAGCGCTCAGGTAGGGCGTCCATGCCGTCCATGTCCTCAAACACAATGGGGTAGACGAGCGGATGGCGCTTGATGCCGCGGACGTGCGCACCCATGCTGCGGCAGAGCGTGGCAAAGTGGCCGCCAATGTCGCCCGCGCCCAGCACCAGCACGTTGGCATTTTTGAGCGAGGTAACCGACCCCAAATCCTCCCAGCGATGCTCGCGCTGCAGGTCCTGGTAGCCGGGCAGGCGCTTCATCATGGAAAGGACCATGGCAAACATGTGCTCGCTCACGGCCTGACCGTAGGCGCCGATTGAGCAAGACAGCTTGGCTTCAGCCGGCACAGTGCCGGCGGCAAGGTAGTTCTCATAGCCGGCGGTCTGCAATTGCAACAGCTGGAGATGCTCGCATGCCGTGAGCATGCTAGGGTCTATATTGCCCAAGATCACGTCGGCATCGGCGACCTGCTCGCGTGTGGCGGCGTCAGAGCTCGTGTAGATAAAGTCCTCGCCCGGAGCGCTCGACTCAAGAATTGCGCGATGGCGGTCATTGACGGGCAGCAAAACCAGGATGTTCACAAGCAGTCCTCTCCGCTCGACCTGCCAGGGACAGGTTAATTTTGGCAGGTTTTATCAGGCAAAACGTTCAAATAAAAACGCCGGATGCAAGACGAGCATGCCCGTCAGCATCCGGCGCATCCACGGCTACCAGCTCAGCAGCTCGTAGCCGTCCTCGGTCACCACGAGCTGTACCTCGCACTGGGCCGAATCACTGCCGTCCTTGGTGCGCACGCACCAACCGTCGCCCTTGCTAATCTTGATGTCGGGTGCTCCGGCGTTGACCATGGGCTCGATGGTAAAGACCATGCCCGGAGCCATGATGGTGTCCACATCGGGCGCCTCGGTGGTAAAGCCCACAAACGGGTCCTCGTGGAACTCCTTGCCAATGCCGTGTCCGCCGTACTCGCGCACCACGCTAAAGCCGGCGTCCTCGACCGTCTTTTGCACGGCCTCGGCCATAACGGACAGCGGCAGCCATGGCTTGACGGCCGCCAGGCCCGCCTCCACGCTGGCGCGGGTGACATCGACAAGACGCTGGCGCTCGGCAGAGACCTCGCCGATGCAGAACATGCGGCTCGAGTCGCTAAAGTAGCCGTCAAGAATCGTGGAGCAGTCGACGTTGATGATGTCGCCCTCGTGCAGCACGTCCGTATCGCAGGGGATACCGTGACAGACCACGTCGTTGATCGAGGTGCATACGCTCTTGGGGTAGCCCTCGTAGTTGAGGTCGGCCGGCGTGCCACCGTGCTCGACGGTGTAGTCGTAGATCATCTGGTCAATCTGGTTGGTGGTCATGCTCGCGGCGATGTGCTCGCCTACGTAGTCGAGCACGCCCACGTTGATAGCCGCCGAGCGCTTGATGCCCTCGATATCGGCGGGCGTCTTGTAGAGCGTGCGAGGTAGAACCTCCCAGCCCTCTTCCCACAGGCGCTCGAGGCGCTCGTCAAAGGTGCTATGGCATTTCTTATATTTTTTGCCGCTGCCGCACCAGCAAGCGTCGTTGCGGCCGGGCACGGGTCCTTTGTCAAACATGGCTAACTTCCTTTCATCCGCAGCTAGTATAGCCCACCCACGCGTCTATAAAAGTTGCGGTGATATAGTTCCGATTTAAGCGGTTTAACAGCACAAATAGGAACTATATCACCGCAACTGATGGGGCGGGATGGCGGGCACTGGCTGCTGCGTGGTTTTGCTAGTAGCTCACCTGGCAGGGGATGCCGAGGGCGCGCACGCGTGCAGCAATCTTGTCGAGCACCTCGGGCGCCGCTTTAGCAAGGCCGGCGACCGGTGTTTCGCGCGCCACCGTGTAAATGGTCGCCTCCTGTGGGCGAATGCACTCGAGCGCCGAGAGCCAAGGGCCAACGTACTCCTCGCCGGTGTTATCGAGAGACTTGCCCCGGTACTCACCGCTCAAAAACATCGTCTGGATAATGACATGACCGTTAAAGTTTGCGAACGTCTCTATCTGGTGCTCTACATCGTAGGGGCCAACGGGCTGGTCGAGCAGCTGGATAAATGCCGGGTCGACCGTATCGAGCTTGAGGATGTTGTCGTCGACCATCATGAGTGCATCGTGCACCTGGGGACGGTCGGCGCGCGTGCCGTTGGAAAGCACGGCAATCTTGGTGTTTGGGGCCAGCTGGTCGCGCAGCGCGATGGCACCGGCGATAGCCTGCGGAAACTCAGGTGCGGCGGTTGGTTCGCCGTTGCCGGCAAACGTGATTACATCGGGCAGCTCACCCTCGATTGCCATCTCGTGCAGCTTGGCCTCGAGTGCATCGAGCACCACGGCAGCCGTGTTATACGGCTCGTGGCAGGGGTGCTCGGCGTTGAGACCGTTCTCGCAGTAGATGCAGTCGAACGTGCAGATTTTGCCGCTCGCCGGCATCATGTTGACACCGAGCGAAAGGCCCAAGCGACGGCTGCGGACGGGCCCAAAGATGGGGCTGGCATTTAAAAACGTAGACATAGGCATGTGCTCCTTGGGACAGTTGAGCTTAAGCATAGCATCGGCCTTCATGTGGGTTGCGGGTTTGGGCGCTGTTGTTTAGGCAGAAACCTTGCAATCGGGCGAGTTTTCGAAACCCTGTCATGAAAGGGTGCGAGCTGGGTACAGTAAACGCATTCATGTACACACAAAATGACGCCATCTGACCAAGCCGCACCCCGGCACGGCCTGGTGGTGTTGACGATGGGAACACAGTATGGATTTTACGGTCGAGAATGCGGGCACTACGATCGCCTGCCGCGAGTATGCCGGCCCGGTTGTATCGTCCGATGCACCCGCCTTGGTTTGCGTGCACGGTGCCTGCGTCGACGGCGTCTTTTTTGACGCCATCGCCCGCGAGCTCGCCTGTGACTATCGCGTCATTACCTACGACCGGCGCGGTTGCGGCGAGAGCGGCGACGCTGCAGACGGACGCTACGACCTCGCCGTCCAGGCCGCCGACCTGCAGGCCGTTATCGAGCATATTGGCACTCCGGCAAACGTGCTCGCGCACAGTGCCGGTACGCTGGTGACTCTGGAGCTTCTCCGTGCAAACCCCGCCATAATCTCGCGTGCGATCCTGCATGAACCCGCCGTGACGGATGAGGGTGCCGGTCTGGGCGCGGCCCCGGTTTTGCTCGAGATGATCGCCGCGGGAAAGGTCTCCAGGGCATTACGGGCCTTCCTGGGCGCCATCGGCGATTTGGACCCTGAGGCCCCCAAGTTAACCGAGGCAGAAGCCAAGCATGCCCTGCGCAACGGCCGCAGCTTCATGGCAAACGAATACGGGATTACTATGACCTGCGTTCCCGATTGGGATAGCGTTCGTGCGTCGAAAACGGTGGCCGCCGTGCTCCTGGGCGAGCTCTCGATTGGCACGCCTCGCGAGGCGGGCACAAGGGTGGCGGCTGAGCTTTTGGACTGTCCACTCGTAATGGTTCCCGGCGCGCACAACGGCCTGCGCGATCGCCCGGGAGCGGCTGCCCAGACTGTCCTTGGCATCCTGGGGCTCTAACACCCGCAATAGCCAAAGCAGGCTTCATCCGCAAACGTTTCGGCATTGTTAACAAATGTGTTCAAAACCTCACGTCTGCGGCTGCAATCGCGCCGTCTGCCAACTCATAAAAATGTAACAGCATTTACGTGCTTACCTGCATCGGCAAGGTGTTACCCTTGTAACATTTGGAACCCACCGCTACCATGCGAAGCTATCGAAAGGGCCCCATATGCTCAATAATCACGAGGTCAATCTAACCGACGAGGAGGCTGCCGCCGAGGTCGCCCGTGTCGCGAAGACCTACCCCGTGGTACGCTTACTGTCGGCCGATCAGATTAAGAGCGAGCCTAACTGCCTGCTCGCCGGTGATCGCTGCCCTTGCCTGCGCCAGTCGAGTCTTGAGGCCTTGACAGATTCCGATGAGGTGTCGGAGCAACTGCTCAACGATGGCGTTGAGTACCGTGCCCATCTGCGCCCTCTGAAGGTCGAGGGCAAGCCTCATGTCCTGCTGATGGTGCGTCCGATCGATGGGCAAGAGGCTGCAGAAGAGGACCTTGTCTACACCGACGTGCTGACGAGCGTGCATAATCGCCGGTATTACGAGGAAAAGCTCCGAAGCGCCCGCATGAATGCCGGCGTTGCGATGATCGACCTTGATGATTTTAGGGTCTTCAACGATACGTGTGGCCGTCATGCCGGCGACCTTGCGCTCGGTGCTGTGGCGACAGCCATGCGCAGCGGAATCCGTTCGACTGACGAGCTTGTGCGCTATGGCTGCGACAAGTTTGTGGTTGTCATGCCCAATATTCCCTCCGATGACTTCACCCGTCGCCTGCATCAGGTGTCCGATGCCGTTCGTTCCACGATTATTCCGGGCCATGAGTACGTGAGCTTGACGGCATGTGTTGGTGGCGTTCGCATTCATGGCGAGACGGTCGATGAGGGCGTTGGCCGCGCTGTCCAGTTACTGAGCCGCGCTAAGGCAAAAGCCGGTACGGTCGTGACCGATGCCGATTCCATCGAGGCCTTCCAAAGCGAAAGGCCTTTGGTGCTTATTGTCGATGACTCCGAGATGAACCGAGTCATTCTCAGCGAGATGCTCAAGGACGAGTATTGCATCCTCGAGGCCGACAACGGTCGTACGGCGCTCGACATGGTCGACCGCTATGGTGATGAGTTGTCGCTCGTGCTGCTGGATATTGTCATGCCGGGCATAAGCGGCTTTGAGGTGCTGGCCGGTCTGTCGCGCCGATCGGTTAGTGACAATCTACCTGTCATCATGATTTCGAGCGAAGATTCCGAGGATATGGTTCTGCGCGCGTACGAGCTGGGCGCCTCGGACTATATCAACCGCCCGTTTGACTCCCGTGTCGTGCGCCGCCGTGTAAGCAACACCATCCGCCTATACGCCAAACAGCGCCGCCTGACGAGCCTGCTGTCCCAGCAGTACAACGAGCGCGTCAAGAACAGTCGCATGCTCATCGACATCATGGCTGGCGTCATGGAGCTTCGCAACGGAGAGAGCGGCAGGCACGTTACGAACATCGAAAAGCTGACCGAGCTGCTGCTTGGCTGTCTGGTCCAGCGTAGCGGCGCGATCTCCCTCGACAATGAGGAGCGCTCCACGATTGCTCTGGCTTCGGCGCTGCACGATATCGGCAAGATGTCGATTGACGATGCGATTCTCAACAAACCCGGGCGCCTTACGTCCGAGGAGTTCGAGATTATGAAGACGCATACCACGATCGGCGCCGACATGCTGCTTGAGCTGGGTAGCCATCACGCCGGCAATGCGCTTATGGAATATGCGTACCAGATTGCGCGTTGGCATCACGAGCGCTGGGACGGCAAGGGTTATCCCGATGGCCTTAAGGGCGACGAAATTCCCATTGCCGCACAGGTGGTTTCGGTGGCCGACGTGTACGATGCTCTGACGAGCGTGCGCGTGTACAAGGACGCTATCCCGCACAAGGAGGCAATTCAGATGATCCTGGACGGTAAGTGCGGCACCTTTAACCCGCTGCTGCTCGATTGCCTGCTCGAGGTGCAAGACCAAATTGCCGAGACGTTGGCACGCCCCGCCGATGTCGTCGCGTTTCCCACGATTTAGTTTGACCAAAGGAGTTTTTAATCCATGATTTCCATGCGTGAGGCGTATGAGAAGATCGGCGCCAATTATGATGACGCGTGCACTCGGCTGATGGGCGAGGAAATGCTCGCCCGCTTTGCCCTCAAGTTTTTGGATGACGAGAGCATGGACAAGCTGGAGGCCGCCATGGCGGCGGGAGACGCCGAGGGTGCGTTTATGGCAGCGCACACGCTCAAGGGCGTGAGCCAGAACCTGGGATTCGATAATCTGTACGAGCCGGCGGTCGTGGTGACCGAGGCGCTGCGCGGCGCCGATGCCGTTGATGGCGCTCGCGAGGGAATGCATGCGCTGCAGCAGCAATATGCGGCTACGATGTCGGCCCTGCGCGAGGCGGCTGAATAAGAGCTTGCGGGCCTTGGGCTGTGTGCCTGCCGCATATAGGCAAAAGGGTGCCCCGTCGGACCATGTGGCCGGCGGGGCACCCTTGTCTGTTGTGCGATTCGTTAGCTAGCGAGCCTGCTTAACCTTTGCCGCTGCCTCGATAAACGACTTCCACAGGTTAAAGTCGGTCTCGAGCGTCTTCCACGTGTATTCAGGATGCCATTGCACGCCCAGGCAGAACGGCTGGCCTTCGACTTCGATGCACTCGGGAACGCCGTCGGTTGCCTTGGCGACCAAGCGCGTGCTCTTACCCAGACGATCGACGCAGCAGTGATGTGCCGAGTTGGTCTGGATCAGCCTGTGCCCGCCAACCGCGCGCTCCAGCAGCGAGCCCGGCACAACCTCGACGGGATGCACAGGGTCGTTGAGCACGTGGGTGTGGCGCCACTGTGTGCGACCCTCGCGCGCGCCCAGGCTCGGCACGTCCATGCACAGGGTGCCGCCGGTGGCGACGTTGAGCAGCTGCGTGCCACGGCAGGTGGTAAAGAGCGGCTTTTTGGCGCGTAGCACCTCGCCGACCAGCTTAAACTCAAAGCTATCGCGGATCTCGCAGCAGAGGGTGGGGTCGTAGGGTCGATCATCGCCCCAACGTTTGGGATTGACATCGGGGCCGCCGGGAATGGCGATGCCGTCGGCGATATCGACGTAATGACGGATGACCTCAATGTCCTCGGTGATGGACATCTGCAGCGGCAGGCCGCCGGCGGCAAGGATGGCATCGACAAAGACGCTGGCGATCTCCTCGTTGGGGGAGAGCGTCTCGCTCAAAAACGGCTTCGCCTCTTCCCAGCGCGGCGCGACGAGGATGAGTGGGCGGTCGGCGGGGGCGACGTCGACGTGCGGGGTGTATGACGATGAAGTGCGAGTTCCGATCATAGGTGTTGCTTTCGAATCTGAAGGTGACAGGGCACATGAGAGACGTGGGACAACACTTTCAATGGATTTGTCCCACGGGGCGGTCTGGTTAGTGGCCCTTAATGGAGTTGAGGAAGTCCTGGGCGCGCTTGGTCTGGGGGTGGTCGAAGAACTCGTCGGGCGTGCCGGTTTCTACGATCTGGCCGTCGGCCATAAACACGACGCGGTCGGCCACGCGGCGGGCGAAGTTCATCTCGTGCGTAATGACGATCATCGTCATGCCCTGCTGCGCCAAGCGCACCATGACCTCGAGTACCTCGTTGATCATTTCGGGATCGAGGGCGCTTGTGGGCTCGTCAAAGAGCATGGCCTTGGGCTGCATGGCGAGTGAACGGGCGATGGCCACGCGCTGCTGCTGGCCGCCCGAAAGCTGTGCGGGCACCTTATCGGCCTGCTCGGCAACGCCCACGCGGCTCAGCAGGTCCATGGCGCGCTCGCGGGCCTCGTCTTTGGAGACACCCAGCACGTCGACCGGTCCCAGCATGACGTTCTGCAGTACGGTCATATGTGCGAACAGGTTGAACTGCTGAAACACCATGCCCAGCTCGGCGCGCATGCGGGCAAGATCCTTGCCTTCCTGCGGCAGGGGCTCACCCTCGATGAGGATCTCGCCCGAGTCGATGGTTTCCAGGCGATTGATGGTTCGGCACATGGTCGACTTGCCCGAGCCCGAGGGTCCGATCACAACGACGACCTCGCCGCGGTCGACCGAGAGATTGATGTCGTTGAGAACGTGCAGATCGCCGTAGTGCTTATCGACGTGCCTGAGCTCGATCAGCGGCTGATTGCCGGTGGAAGAGGTGCTCTGTGCCATGGTGCTCGGCTCCTTATGACTCGAAATGGTAAAGCGTTAGCGGATGATGGTCGCGCCGGTCTTGTGCGAAACGTAGACAGCGGCCTTGTTAATCGCGACGTTGATGAGGATGTAGATGACCGCGATCACCAGGTAGACCGACACGAGGGCGTCGTAGTTGGTAATGAGCACGCGGGCATTTTGCATGAGGTCGGGGTAGCTCACCACGTAGGCGACGGTGGTGTCCTTGACCACGACTACAAGTTGCGAGATCAACGACGGAATGATAAAGCGAATCGCCTGTGGCAGCACGATTTTAAAGGTGATTTTGGCCTTGGAGAGACCGAGCGCCTGGGCTGCCTCGACCTGACCGCGCGGCACGGCATTGACGCCGGCGCGGAAAATCTCGGCCAGTACGCCGGCCGCAGCGAGCGCGACGGGCAGTGTGAGCATCCAAAACGACGGCAGCGAGATCTTGTACTGCGGCAGCACCAAAAAGAAGAAGTAGATGAACAGCAGGCTCGGCACGCCACGGAAGAAGTCGGTAAGCACGCGGCAGACCAGCTGCAGCGGCTTAATGTCGCTGGTGCGGCCGAGCATAAGGGCTAAGCCCAGCACCAGCGCGATGGCGCCAGCGGTGAGTGCGACTTTAACGGTGCCCTCAAAGCCGGCAAGCAAGAACTTCCAGGTGGTGAGGTGCGTAAAGAAGTACCAGTAGTGGACCGAAAGCTGACCGGTCACATAAAAGCGCTGCAACACGAGGGCGACGAGCACGGCGACGGCAACAAGCGAGATGGCGGTGCCGATGCGAATCTTGGCGCGCATCTTGGGGCCGGGAGCCTCGTAGAGCGCATCGCGCATGGTGAGCGCGGAGGTGGAGTGCTTGCTCATCGGAGGATCCTCACCTTCTTATCGATGTAGTTGCCAATGTGGCTCACCACAAAGGCCGTGCCCAGGTAGCCGAGCGCCGAGATAAAGAACGCGGCGACGCCGCCGAGCGAGCGCGTGTTGATGTAGCTCACCACGCCGGTGAGCTCCTGCGGTTTAAGCGGCACCTGGCTGCCGAGCGCGGTGGTGAGCATGACGGCGATAAAGAGGTTCGTCATGGGCAGCACGCTCGAGCGCAGCGCCTGCGGAATCACGATCTTGGCGAGGATACGGCTGAAGCTCATGCCCAGCGAGCGGGCGGCTTCCACCTGGCCGACGCCGACGGTGTTGATGCCGCTCATAAAGTTCTCGGAGCCAAAGGCCGAGCCCAAAAGGACCGTGGCGACGATAACGCAGGTGCGGTAGGGCAGAACGACCTTAAGCGGCGGCAGCGCATAGACGACGATGATGAGCAGCGCGATGCCGGGGATGTTACGGAAGACCTGAACATACAGGTCGCCAAAGACGCGCAGCGGCTTGAGCGGCGACACGCGCATCACGGTGACGGCGACGGCCAACACCATGGCGATGGCAAACGACTCAAGCGTCATGCCCCAGGTTGCTAGCAGCGCGTCAATATAGTTCTGGCCATAGAGCGACCAGAGCTCGGAGAGACTCATGCGGACCTCCCGCCGATAAGGAAAGGGGCTCCCGTGTGTACGGAAGCCCCGACAACTCAGTGAGGAAACAGTTTATCGCAATAAAGCGCATCGTGCGTTTCCATATGGTTTCGTTGCGGCCGTTACCAGGCTCGCTGCCTAGGCCCCGATCTCGGGCAGCTCGGGAACATTGGTGTCGCCCGTACGGTCGCCGATGCAAATCTGCCACAGCTCAGTCCAGGTGCCGTCGTCCTCGATCTTCTTAAGGAAGTCGTTGACAAAGGCAACGCCGTCGGAATCGAGCGGCAGACCGATGCCATAGGGCTCCTTGCTGCCGAAGGGCTTGCCGGCGATCTTGTACTTACCGGGCTCGCGGACCAGGGCGCTCTGCTGCATGTTGTTATCGATGACGTAGGCGTCAACGCGGCCCTGCTGGAGTGCCTGGCGGGCCTCCTCGTCGGTCTTGAACTCCTGCTGGCTGGCCTTGGGGGCGAACTCCTCCAGGATGGCGGGGCCGTTGGAGCCGGACTGGACGGCGACGTTCTTGTCGGCCAGGTCGTCGACGCTCTTGATGTCGTCGTTGTCGGCGAGCACCAGGATGGCCTGCTGCGTGTAGTAGTAGGGACCGGCAAAGGAGACGAGCTTCTTGCGCTCGTCGGTAATGGTGTAGGTGGCAAAGACAGCGTCGACCTGGCCGTTCTGCAGAACGGACTCGCGCGTGTCCGAGGTCACCTGGGTGATCTCGACCTTGTTCTCGCCCAGAATGTAGTTGGACAGGAGCTGTGCGATACCGGCGTCGAAGCCGCGGGTCTGACCGTCTTTCTCGTTGAGGAGGGAGAAGAGCGTGGAGGTCTGAACGCCACCGATCTTAAAGACGCCGGCGTCCTTGACGGCCGTGGCCCAGGTGCTGGTGGCGATGGCGTCGTCATCGGCCTTGGGGCCGTCGTTGACGAGCTTGTCGAATGCCTTGGCATCGAGCGTGGTGGAAGCCTCGGTATCCTCGGAGCCCTTGGAGGAGCCGGTGGCGGAACCCTTGTCGGCCTCGGCGCTGGTGTCAGAGCAGCCGGCAAGACCAAGGCCGGCGACGGTTGCGAAGGTGGCGGCAACGAAGCCGCGGCGGTCGAGAACGACCTGCTGGGAGAGGTTCTTGCTCATGGTAGAACACCTTTCTCAATAAAATCCCTAGCGGTTGAGTAGAGTTATACCCTATCCCGCTCAAATGGGTCAACACGAAATAACTCAGAAACATACTTGTCTTATGGGTTATTATACCTACCAAAAAGGGACAGGTTTATTTTGGTAGGTTTTATCTGGGCAAACGTCGATTATTGTAGTTAAGAAAGCGTTTTGCGGATGGCGTGGTCGCTCGCGGCGGTCGCTATAATGGCGGCAACGAAAACCACCACAAAGGGGACAGGCACCTTTGTGGTGGTTCTTGCAGATGTGGCGGCCCGCCTCGCTGCTTTGTCTCAATCTGTAACATCTGCAGTCGTTTTTGCCGAGTAACTGTTGCAGATTGAGATTTTCTCTTAAGGGAATTCGAATGTCTCGATCTGTAACAGGTAGACGAGGAAATGGGTTCTTACTGTTACAGATCGAGATTTTACCCTTAGGGGGATTCGAATGTCTCGATCTGTAACATCTGGACGGACAAAAGGTCTCTATCTGTTACAGATTGAGACAAAGGCCAGGGACTAAGACGTCTTGTCTAGATCTGTAACAGGTAGACGGGAATTCGGGCCCTAGATGTTACAGATCGAGATAATCGCGCCGCGAAAACAAAAACCACCACAAAGGTGCCTGTCCCCTTTGTGGTGGTTTTCTCTAGTGCTGATTGAGTAGCCTTACGGCTTCGGCGGCCATGTTCTCGACCGTCATGCCGTTCTGAGCGAGCAACTCGTTGGGGTCGTAGCGGTCGGGGAAGCCCTTGGCGATGCCGAAGGTGCGCGTGCGCAACGGCGTGCATGCCAGATAACATGCCACGCGCTCGCCCCAGCCACCGTCCAAGATGCCGTCCTCGAGGGTGACGACAACGCGGTGCTCGGCGGCAAGGCTGTCGAGGAACTCGCGGTCGAGCTCGGTTGCAAAGCGCGGGTTGACGAGCGTGGCCTCGATGCCGTACTCGGCAGCCAAGCGATTTGCCACGCGCTCGCCCAGCTCAAAGAAATCGCCAAGCGCGAGCACGGCAACGTCGCGGCCCTGGCGCACGACGTTGTAGCGCGCGACGCCGTAATCGTCGCCCTCGGCGGGCGCCAAGTCGGGGCGGCTTACCAGGCCGATGCCCGGTACGCGGATCGCCACGGGATGCTCGCGGTGATCGAGCGACCAGTTCAGCATGGACAGATATTCCTCCATGCAGGCCGGCGCCAAGTAGTGCATGTTGGGAAGACCGCCCAGCATGGAAATATCAAAGAACGAAAGGTGCGTCTCGGACGTGGTGCCAAAGATCGACGCGCCAAACACTAGGATGGTTGCGGGGGCGTCGTTGAGGCACAGGTCGTGCCACAGTTCGTCGTAGGCGCGCTGCAGGAACGTACCGTACACGCCAAAGACCGGCTTAGCGCCCGAGCGCGCAAGCGCGGTGGCAAAGGTCACGGCGTGCTCTTCGGCAATGCCCACATCGACGAACTGTTTGCCAGCGGCAGCGCGAAGCTCGGGTGTAAAGCCCATGATGTAGGGCGTGGCGGCCGTGATGCCAACGACCTGCGGATCGCGCTCGATGGCGGCACTGAGTGCCTCGCCCGTAATGTCAGCATAGGTGCGCGGCGCGGGCTCGCTCGGATGGCCCGGGCAGAGCTTGCGGCCAGTCGCCATATCAAACGGACCCACATGGTGCCAGCGCTCGGGGTCGCTCTGGGCTGGCTCAAAGCCCTTGCCCTTGGCGGTGGAGACGTGCAGCACGATGGGATGATCGATATTGTGTAGTTCCTGCAGCGCGTCGACGAGGGCCAACACATCGTTACCGGCGTCCAGATAGCGGTAGTCGAGCCCTATCGCGCGGAAAACGTTGCGCTCACAGGTGCCGTTGCTGGCGCGCAGCTCGGCCAAATTGCGATAGAGGCCACCGTGGTTTTCGGCGATGGACTGGTCGTTATCGTTGACGATGATGATCAGGTTGCTATCGAGCTCGGCGGCATTGTTAAAGCCCTCAAACGCCAGGCCGCCCGAAAGCGAGCCGTCGCCAATAACGGTAATGACGTTGTACGCATCGCCCGCCAGGTCACGAGCGTGCGCCAGGCCGCAGCCCAGGCTCACCGACGTGGAGGTATGGCCCATGGCGAACAGGTCGTGCTCGGACTCGTCGGGATTGGCAAACCCAGAAGCCTCACCATAACGCTCCGGATCGATATAGGTGTACGCGCGCCCCGTCAGCGCCTTGTGGGCGTAGGTCTGGTGCGAAACGTCAAAGACAATCTTGTCGATGGGGGAGTTAAACACGCGATGAAGCGCAACCGTAAGCTCAACGACGCCCAGGTTGGGGGCAACGTGCCCGCCGACGGCGGCGGAGCTTTCGAGGATGGCGTGGCGAATCTCGTCGCAGAGCTGCGGGAGCTCGTCGCGATTAAGAGCCTTGACGTCCTCGGGCGTTGTCGTTTGCGTAAGCAGCATCGTTGTGGGTTACTCCATGCGAATCGTGCGCCGGCACTCCCTCGGCCGGCACAATTGCACAAGACAGTCTCGCACATTTTGGCGTTTGATATGTGACGGCGGCGCGGTAATTCGCCAACTGGTGGGGCAAAACGTTTTGTCCGATGCCATACTGATATGTTCCATGATGTTTTTATCGATTGTGCACAGGCCGTGGCTTGTCGCCGTGAGTCGCTGGAAGGAGGCAGCATGTCCGATACCGTTCGTGCCGAGAAAATCGCGCACGAGGTCGACTATGCCGCCCGCCAGCTGGCCCAGGCGGGCCGCTTGGACCTGACGCACGAGTTTATCCAGCATGGCGACGTGACGGTCTATGCACATGTGACTTCGGTAGCGCGGGCGAGCCTGTCCTTTGCCGAGCGCTTGGGCCGTGCCGGCATTTCGGTCGACCGTGCTTCGTTGTTGCGCGGGGCCCTGCTGCACGATTACTTTCTCTATGACTGGCACGATCCCGACCCAAGCCATCGGCTGCATGGCTTTCGCCACCCGTTTTTTGCCCTGGCACGTGCGGAGGAAGATTTTGAGCTGACGCCGCGCGAACGGAATATTATCGTGCGGCATATGTTTCCGCTGGTGCCAGTGCCGCCGACGTGTCGTGAGGCTTGGATTGTATGCCTGGCAGATAAATGGTGCGCTCTGCGCGAGACGGTCGCCGGTCGTCTGCGGCGCAAGGACGAGGCGGACGATGACGTGAGTGGCGAATCGAGCGAAAAGAGGAGAGGGCAGACGGTGGGGACCGCGATTGATATGGCGTTTGGCGGCGCGACGCTTGCCGCCTGCCCACTCTCGGCACTGGTGCTCTCGTTTGCCTTTTACGGGTTTTGCGGTTGGGCATGGGAGTCGACAGTATGCGCCATGCTCAATCACGGACGATTTGCCAACAGTGGCTTTTTGCTTGGGCCGTGCTGCCCCATCTATGGCGCGGGCGGCATTGCCTGCTGGCTGCTGTTGCGTGGGATTCCGGATGCCTCGAGCCAGTTTGTCGCTGCAGCGCTCGTATGCAGCGTGATTGAGTACAGCGTAGGCGTGCTGTTGGAAAAAACAACGGGCGCTCGCTTTTGGGATTACTCGCACCTGCCGTTTAACTTGCACGGACGCATCTGTCTGTACTGGGCTTGCGCGTTTGGCTTGGGTGCGTTGTGTATTTGCCGTTTAGTGGAGCCGGCATTGCTGGGGCTGCTTGGCCATCTGCCGGTGCTGATTGTGCGGCTGTCCGCCTTTATCGTCGCGGTCGCGATGATGGTCGACGCGGTGTGCTCGTTGGCGAGCTGGCGGCGTCTGTCTGATCAGCTGGAGCGCGTCCGGGCCGACCTTGCCGACCGCATCAATGAGTCGCTTGCCGACGCGTCTGACTCCATGCTCGAACGTATTCCCGATTCGGCGATCGACTCGGTGGCGCAGACGCATATCCGCAGCCGTGCCGTTAACGCGTGGCTGGCCGAGCTGGGCGACGCAACGCTCGATGCCCTGCGTGAGAAGGCTTCGATGCCGACGTTTATCTCGGACGGCGCTCATGGCCTGGCGCTTGCCGCCCGCCGCGTGGCCGATGCCGCGCCGAGCGTGCCCCATCCATCGCTCGCCCGTCTCCGTGCCGGCAGGCGCGCGAACCGTCCGGTGCCGAGTGTGTCGCTCAGTCGTCGCGACCTGCGCTTCTTCAATGCCTTCCCGCGCTTGCGCATCAACCGCTACGAGGGTGTCATTCGAGCAACTAATCTCCGCGACCGCGCTCACGAGCTGTTTCGGCGCTAGCCGGGACGGGCGCGCTCACGGCCCCCTTGCTCGCGTATTCCCGTTCGTTTCGCGCCCGTTGCTGCGTCGTTTCCAAGATTGCGGCGCCGTTGGAGATGGCACGATCTGGGTCGAGCCGGTCGAGGAAGCTATCCGCATCCGTACCGGCGAACACGGCTCTTCTGCGGTGTAGGACAATCTTTCGCCTGACGGGTGCGCCTCTCTTGGGGCGCGCTCATTCTCGTCTACAATATCGTGCAGACGAAGGAGAGGCATGCCCATGATCAAGATGTTTGCGAGTGACTTAGACGGAACGCTGCTGAACGCCCTGCACGAGGCGGATGGGACTATCCGCCGCGCCATTCGCGAGCTGACCGAGGCTGGTCTGCATGTGGTTCCCGCGACCGGACGCTCGACGTTACCAATCGGCGAGCATGGTTTTACGGGGCTGGCGCTCGATGCCTGCTGCTCTAACGGCTCCATCGTGCGCGACAGCCATGGCGAGGTGCTCAAGACCTGGACCATCGACCCGCAGGTTACCGAGGAGCTGCTCAAGGCGTTCCCGGACATTTGCTTCGACTGTTCCACGCCCGACGGCATGTTCTCGAGCGGTTCGTTCGAGATGCACCAGGCGGGCTTTAAGAAGGACAGCCCTATCAAGCGCATCGTGATGCGCGGCATGCGCGCACGTGGTGGGTATCACGAGGAGCAGTATTTCGATCAGTCGATCGGCGACATCCTGCGCCACGATGTGTGTAAGATCAACTGCCGCGTGACCTCGCCCGAGCTGGAGCGCGACCTTAAGGCGTATTTGGCCGAGCGATCGGACCGCGTGGTCAACGCGCCGTTCGATCCGGTGATGTTCGAGATCACGGACGTGGCGTGCAACAAGGGTGAGAGCGTGGCCTGGCTGGCGGGCTACTACGGCATTGCCGAGGACGAGGTCGCGGTTTACGGCGACGGCGGTAACGACATTGCCATGCTCAAACGCTTCCGTCACAGCTACGCGACCAAAAACGCTAGCGATGCAGCCAAGGCTGCTGCGAGCGCGACCATCGGCAGCTGCATGGTCCACGCCGTCCCCAAACACATGCTCGCCACCATGCGCAAGCAAAACTCTCGCACCGTCATCGAATAATGTGGCAAAGGGACTGCCACTTTGTCACATTCCGGGGTTCTCGACTAGCCAGTGCTCGTAGGCGCGCTGCATGACCTCGGTTTTATCGGCTTTTTTGCGGCAGCCCTTCTGCTCCTCGATGGCCAGCTCATAGGCGTCGCTCTGCTCAAAAGCGCTGGTATCCCAAGCACCGTGTTCAATGCGCGACCATACGGCATCGATGAGCTGCTCGAGTTCGGCAATGTCAACGGCGTTGGCGGTTGCCGCGAACGGCGGGCGAAGCTCGCCCGTCGTCTTGTCGGGTTCTACATAGTAGTCGCCCATGGAGGTGACGGTGTAGCCATAAAACTCGGGTGACGCTTCGACCAGCAGTTTGTAAAACTTGAGCTGACGATGGTAGCCTGCAGGGATTTCTTTGCCAAAGCCAGTCTTGTAGTCGACGATCTGCACCGTCTTAGCTGCATCGTCAACGAGGAGCAGGTCAAGAAAACCAAAGAGTGGAGTTCCACTGGCAGTTAGACACTGCATGTTCGCTTCCGTGATGCAACGGTAGCCACGTACGTGCTCGACAAGCCAAGGGACGAATGCATGACAAATGCGTTCGAAGCGGTCCGAATAGCGACGGACGTCCTCGGGGGCAAAATCGAGCCACGAAATCTGCTGGCGATACTCGGCCTCAATTGTCTCAATTGCCGCCGCGCCATCGGTTGCCATCCGATTAACGATTTCTTCGAACATCGCGTGAACGATAGTGCCGAATTCGGTTTGGATCGTGGGCGCAGTGGGCAGGCGCACAATCTGCTTCTCAGGGAAGTGCTGGCTATTTGCACACCCAGGCTCGTAGGTCACAAAGTTGTTGAGTGCCGTGGCAGAGAGGTGTTTTACGTCGGTGTGAGGTTCCAAAAGCGCACGGAGCTCGGGCGTATCAAACACGTAGTTGTCGCGCCATTCGGTTTCGATGGCGGCACTGAGCTGGTCCGCTTCAGCAGAAACCTCGCAAGAGTCGATAAGCCCCGTGAGCTCCTGCAGCGCCGATCCGCCGGCGCGGTACAGCTCGAGGTGCCGCTTAGCGCGTGTGATGGCTACAAACAGCAGACGGCGCGCATCGTCGTCATCCTTTTCGTCGCGAATAAGCAGGTTGGACGGGTACAAGCTCATGCCGCCAGCACCTTTGTGCCAGGTGGAGTCGTCGGCGTCGAGCAGGTAGACGCAATCGAACTGCAGACCTTTCGAACTGTGAGCGCTAGTAAGGCGAACGGCTCCCGGTGTGCCAAGATCGATCGATGCGTCGATGCTCACGTCAAACTTTTGCGCGGCGTCGAGTTTGTCGACAATATCGGGCAGGCGAAGTGTGCGTCCCATGCGGCGCGCGTCGCCCATTTCACCCTCAGCAAAGGTGAGCAGGGCGCGGATGCCGGCATTGAATTCGGCGGCGCCCAGCGGATCCTGTTTTTTATGATCCTGATAATAGTCAAGGCTGCGTTTGGCAATCTTAAAGAGCAACGCTTTGACCGGGGAGGCGCCGGCCTCGGCCGCCCACTGCATAAGGTCGTCGTACAGCTCTTTGACGCGGGCGCTATTACTCTCGCACATGGCGGTCATCCAGTCGCCGCGATGCTCGCGCTTGGCGCTGAGCGCAAACGTCACGGACGATGGATGGTCGCCGCCCAGCTCGGCGGCACAGACAATCTGCGGAAGATAGCTACAGGCGAGCTCTTTCTGCCCGCGAGCAAGTGCGGTAACGCAGCGCAACAGTGCCAGCATCGTCTGCATACGCTCGGAAGCAAAGAGATTCTGCCGCTCGCGATAGGAGAACGGCACTTTTTTCTTAACGAGGAAGGGGATAAGCGAGCGCAATGCGGCGTGTTTGGCAGAGATGACTGCAATTCCTTCATTGGGATCTTCGCATTTATCGAGATAGTGATCATCAAGCCGCTGCTTAATGCTCGCAGCGACAGCGGCGTATTCCTCGGCTTTGCCGCCGAAGACGTTCTCACTAAAGTCGACCTGATCACCCTGAGGCTTGGAGGCTTCGATTGACTTATTCGAGCTGGCGTCGAGGCGATATTCAATTTGGCGTGCGATAGCTTGACCAAGCTCAACGATGGCGGGCGTGGAGCGATAGTTGGTCTTGAGCACGATGCTCCGGGGCGAAAACTCGGCCGCAAACTGGTTGGCACATTCGATCGTGGCGCCCTGAAAACGCATGATGGCCTGATCGTCATCGCCGACGGCCATGATATTGGGCGCATCAACGCCGTCGCAGAGCAGCTCGATGATGCGCATCTGGGCGCCATTGGTGTCCTGAAACTCGTCAACCTGGATATAGGTATAGGTGTCCTGGAGCACTTGACGTAGCGCATCGTTGTGTTCGACGGCGTTAACAAAGTCGCCGATCATATCGTCGTAATCGTAGAGATGGTGCTGGTCAAGCTCGCTCTGGTAGCTACGCGCGACGTCGCAAGCGGTCTTAAGTCGCTCGCTCTGCTCCGCAATCTTAAAGGTGCGTCCCTGAGAGTTGCTGCCTCCAAAGAAGGCATCGCGCACCTTGGTGTATCCCGACGACTTTCCCTTCTCGTCAATAAGTTCGGTGCGGCGAACGGTGTCGCGCAACTCAAGAATGTACGGCACGTACGTACCGGCGGGACAGTCGATCGGGCGGGTGAGCGATGTGGGCGCCATGCCGCAGGCACGCTCGACCTCTTCCTCAAAGCGTTCGGCCAACGCGGCGCTTGCCCTTTCGCAGGCGAGCGTAAGCAGCTCGGAATGCTCGGTGAGCCAGGCAGCGGCGTCGATATTCTGCTGCGCGATGGCGCCCAGCGTGTCGTAGTCCAGGCCACTGCGTTTGATTTTGGAGACAAAGCCAATCATCTTGCCGATGTTTTGCGCGGGCATATCGGGCGACCCTCCGCCCAGGGGCGACCCAAAGGGAAGCGATTTGAGCAGCCGATCAAAAATCTCTTGCTGGTGCAGGCTAGTAACAAGCGTGTCGGTCGATGGGCGCATGAAGTACTCGGGATAGCGCGACCTGATGCTGCTTGCAAATCCGTGAAACGTGCTGACTTCGATGCCGTAGGCGTCGCGCCCAATGAGCTCAATCAGGCGTTTGCGCATGGCTTCCGCGCCCGCCTCGGTATAGGTAAGACAGAGGATGTTGCGCGGGGCGACATCGCACTTGGCCAGGATGTTCGCCGCGCGCAGGCTCAGTAGCTGCGTCTTGCCGGTGCCGGGACCGGCAATGACGAGCAGCGGGCCATCTAGGCATTCGACGGCCTCGCGCTGTTCGGGGTTCAGGCGTTTAGACGATTCATCGAATTTGGGGGTCGTATCCATGAAATATTACCTGTCTTCCTGGTAAAGTGCCCGAGTGTCGTCGAGATATTTGAGATACGTATCGATGGCGCTTTGGGGCTGAACGATCTTAATGAACGTGCTGAGTTGCAGCAGCCAGCCAAAGAACTGCGGCGACAACGGAGCTTTGACGGTCGCCAGCAAGCGCCCATCCTGGTTTTCAAACACAACGGCGTCGAGCCCGAACTTGTCGATGAGCGGGTTCATCGCACGGTCATCGAGTTCCAGTACCACAGCGGTCTTGTCCGCCGCATACACGCCAAATGATGGTGAGACGTGATCTTCGAGCACATAGCCGGCAATGCGCGGATCCTTGGTTGAGGGCTCTTCGGATACTGCAACATCGAGCATGCGGTCGACGCGATAAGGTGTGAACGGCTGATGACCCGAGCCGGCATTAGCCCATTTATCTCTAAATCCAATCATGTAATAGAGTTCGTCGGAGTAGATAAGGCGCACAGGCGTGAGCTCGTAGGTCTTTCCGTCATGATTAAGAGCCTTTTGCTTGGCGGCGTCGTAGTGGAAGTAACGAAACCGAATTTTGCGTTTTTCGCGCATGGCCTGCTGAATCAAGTCGATGTTGAGCAGAGCATCGGAGTTTCGCATCTTCACGCGCGAAGGTACGTCGACACGCTTGTGCATCAGCTCGCGTTCGCCCAGGCTGGCGAGGCTCTGCAGCTTGCCGATGAGGTGGTCGGTCAACTCATCGGTCAAAAACGGCGAACTCTGCACGGCGTCAACAAGCATGATGAGTTCTTGCAGGTCGAGCGGGCGCGAGGCCAACGCCCATTCCTTGCCACTGCGCTGGTCGATGTTGAGCCCAAAGTCGCGAAGCGTTTGCAGGTCGCGATAGATGGCCTTGCGTTCGGCCTCGAGGTCGTGATAGGCGAGCTCTTCGATGATCTGCTGCGTTGTGAGCCCGTGCGTGCTGTCGGTCTTTTCCATCAAGGTTTTAAGCAGGAACAGAAGCCTGAGCTTTTGATTTGGTCTGTTCGCCACGTTGTCTCCTTTCGCCGGCAGGGTATCAGCCGGAGATGCAAAACAAGACCCGTTATTGGGACTCATTGTAGCCCGCGCGACCGTAGTATTCGCAGCAATGAGAGTCCGAATAGGGCGAAAGGTGGTTAAACGGAAATCGGCGGTTTGGCTGGCTGGTGTGACATGCGCTCTGTTGGCTTGGGGCCGGTTCCGGTTTACAAGGATCAGAACAGGAGAAATGCGATGGCGGACATCAAGGTCTTTGCCGAGAATCTTGAGGATTCAACCAAGGAGCAGATCGAGGAGATTTCCAGCTGCCCGGCGTTTGAAGGCGCCAAGATCCGCATCATGCCCGATGCCCATAAGGGCAAGGGCTGCGTGATTGGCTTTACGGCAAACTTGGGCGACAAGGTGATTCCCAACCTGGTGGGGGTCGACATCGGATGCGGGATGTACTGTGTGCCGCTTGCGGAAACCATCGCGCGCGACGACCTCATTCAGTTCAATCGCGATGTGAAGCGCGCGGTGCCTACGGGCTTTAGCCTTCATCGCGATCCTGCCTGCGTACTCGCGGACTTTGACATGGAGTCGCGTGATTGGCTGCAGGATAAACGCAAGGTTGAGCGCTCTATGGGTACGTTGGGCGGTGGCAACCACTTCATTGAACTCGACGAGGACGAGGACGGGCGCCAATACCTTGTCGTGCACACCGGCTCGCGCAACATGGGCAAGCAGACGGCGGAGCACCATCAGGCGCTGGCGCAGAAGACGTGCACGGCAGATATCCCCGACGAGCTTAAGTATCTCGTGGGAGATCTTTCTGCCGAGTATCTCGTCGATATGCATAACTGCCAGCGCTTCTCGAATCAGAACCGCAAGGCGATTGTCGCACAGATTGTTGAGCGTACGGGGATTCGACTCGACGGAGACGGCTTTACCACCATGCACAACTACATCTCGGAAGGCGGCATGATTCGCAAGGGCGCCATTAGCGCTCATGCGGGCGAGATGGTGCTGATTCCGTTCAACATGCGCGACGGTGCCGTTATTGCGCGCGGCAAGGGAAACGAGGACTGGAACTGCTCGGCGCCGCACGGGACGGGTCGCGCGATGAGCCGCACCAAAGCGTTCCAAACGCTCGATACCAAGGTGTTCGTTGACGAGATGCGCGAGGCCGGCGTCTACTGTCCAAGCGCATGTGAGACGACGCTCGACGAATCTCCCGAAGCGTATAAACCTGCAGATGATGTACTGAGGCTCATGGACCCGACGGTCGATGTTATTCACCGACTCAAGCCGATTTGGAATTTTAAGGCTACTGGTAAGCGCGGTAGGCGTTAGGAGGATTGCGATGACGCTAAAGATGGACTCCAGGGACGACCGAATTGGCCGTTCTGTGAGTATGGGCGAGCTGATGAGCTTCCCGGGCGTGATGCCGCCGTTCGCTAATCGGTGCGGCGGGAATCGTGGAGAGCGTGATGATGAGGGTTTTGACCTCAGTGGTTTTCACAATCGGGTGGTTTCTGGACTCGACCGTGGTGTGGAGGCGTCGGTGCTTGAAGCCCCGCGAGTGTTGAAGACCGGTATACCGGTCGATGATGCCCTAGATGGCGGCGTTGGGCTGGGCAAGCTCAGCGTGATCGGCGGCGCGCATGAAGACGTTTCCAACGCGCTGGTGCATGCGGCCTTGCGCCTGAGTGAGCAATGCGCCGTGCTCTACGTGCCGATTTGGGAGCGTGAAGAGGACGCGATCGCCCGGCTTATTCGCGCTGAGATGGATGACAAGGTGTCAGATGATCCTGAGGAACAACAGGTTGAGACAATCCGCGCAACGATGCGCCTAAAACAGCGAAACCTAGGCATTTTTGTCGAGGACAACATGACCATGGACCTTTTAACGAGCTGGTTGCTCGGCGATCAAACGTGGGACAGAGCAGTGCTAGAGAACATCGTGGTCGTAATCGACGGACTCGAAATACTCGACGACAACCGCCCGATAAACGCTGCCCTGCGCGACTTACGCAACATGCTCAGCCCAACATCCGCCATCCTAGCGGGTTGCTTCGCGGCGGAGGGCCGAGAAGACGACGAAACGTTCGCGGAGACCCACTGCAATGCAGACGCTTTAGTCTGCATACTTCATGGGGATTAGGCCGACAAAGACGACGTAAAGCTCATTTATAGGCGTGTTCTCAGTTGGAGCTCAATGCGGCGACGGTTTGGCCCCGAGACACGTGTGCCTCGGGGGTCATTTTGTTATTAGGGGATGGAAAACTGTATTCAACGCAGGAGGCGTAACCATCGATGCGATCCGCGACCATCTGGACTAGGGACAGGGTGATAGGGCAATGATTGCGTTCGTGCAAAACTCTTGCAGCTTTGAACCGTTGCGTCCAATGTCCGAAGAGCCCCTTGCGCCCAATTTGACCTGCTGCAGCCAAGCCTGTGAAAAGCGTTTCAGCACATAGTTATTAATCCGCAGGGGCCTGTTGCCTGCAAAACCACACCGCTAGTCTAAATGTTGCCTGTTGGGAAGGCCGGGCGAATTAGCCTTGTATCGTAGGACGTTTGAGATGCTGAAGTATCGAAAGGAATGCTGCAATGAGTTGGGAAAATGTTGAAATTAACAGAGAAAAGCTAATGGATGTTAAGGGAGTGCTTCAGTTATCGGCGGATTTCTCTCCAATCATTCAGAACCAGATGTTCGATGTCGATATGCATGGATTCCCAGTCTTTACAGATAAGAACATAGCATTATTGAATATGTTGTTTGACAACGATGTCGCGTATGCCAAGGTCACAGAGTCTAGCTATGAAGAAGAAATGAAACTTATATTTGAAGGGATGTTCGATTCGACTTCTCGAGAGGCGCAGCAAACGAATATCCGACGTGCGGTCTATCGAATTAATAGGGATAACTCAACAAGCTTGCCAACTCTATCCGGAAGCAAAAAGAAAAGCGCGTCAGGGAAACCAACACAGAAACAGATCGTTGAGCTACTGAAGATTTCGAACGGAGAACGTCTGGATGGAATTGATTCGAACGAAAAGGGCGAGAACAAGGAGCTCGAAAGAAAGCTGACAGGCGGATCCTTACTTACGGCTCGGGCAATTATTGACATGATTCAATTTGGTGACGATTCGGGCGGGGCTGTCAAGAACGCCATTTTAGCGGGTGAAGCTGGCTTAGTTTATAAAATTGCCCACGCAGCCGAAGAAACAGTCAATAACGCGCTGATGCAAGAAGCAGCGGGGAAGAATGATTCGGGCATTGTCGTAAAAAGAATCGAAAAGAACAATTTTTCTTTCGCTACCAAATTTTGTCATCATGCGTGCAGAAGAATAGGTGAGGGAGCTGGCAAGTACTGTATCTACGATTCAGTTGTTCATGAATTTCTTCCTTATTACGCTTGCGAATATATAGAAGCTGACACCCTTGGCAAAATATGCGGGTTTAAACCGGAGCGCACTACATTTAAAGAGCAGTACAAGAAAGTAAATGAGTTAATTGACGCATGGAAGAAGCTCTCGGCTCAAGAGGCTTCTGAAAAAGGTGAAGGCTATGGGTACGAGAACTATCGCAATCTGTACGATGCGGTTCTTGAATCCATCAATAGATGGAGAGATGCATGGATACTCTGCCCAAATAGCCAAAGCTGTGTAATTCATCATCACCTGGATGGTGACCAATGTAATAATTTGGATTACTGCAGCTTCGATCGCTTTGTCTGGTATTTCTTTAAAAATCAATGGCGCAAGAAAAAGGCAGAAGGGCTGCTAGAGGATTGGGAAAGTCTTCCGTGCAGCTTGTAGCTTTGGATCCGAACAGTTCCAGACGATCTTATCAAGGCTGCGCCTTTTTGACGCAGCCTTCTTCTTTAAATTCTCGGAACATCTGCTGCCTTGAAATTCTGTCTGCGGCATTCGCTAACGAGCACGATGCCGATATATATCCAGCCAAATAGGCTCTTCCTCTTTGTTGTCGGTGCACGCTTCTAGCAAGTCATCTATCCGGTCCAACCCGATCGCTTGCAAGGCCGCGTATTCTTCTGGCAAGGGCTGCGTTACCTTTCTCGCTCTGAATACGGGTGACAGCATCAGGTTCGTATGTGCCCATCCGGCAAAGCAGCTGCCGTAGGGGATTGAGCCACATCTGATCTGCCCATCGCCATCGGGATACAGACAGTCCAATTTCGAGTTTGCTACCAGGCAATAGCAAGGTCCCGGCGCCCATGGCCGGCAGTCGATCTCAAGAATGTCGCCCTTTCTGTACGGCGTGGGCAGGTCGACATATGCCCCCTTAAGCCACGGGCCAAAGATTCCACCCACAATGCAGTCGAGCACCTCGCCACATTCGCCCTCTTCTTCCCTGCAGATGTACTGGATTTCACCGGAGGCGTTTGCGTAGTAAGTGTAGTCTGGCTGTAGAAAGCCGTCGTATGGATATGAACAGCTCGGGTCGTTGGCAAGGTTGAAAAGCTCGATCATCCAGTATGAGGACGATAAGTCTGTCATTTCGCTCCACTTGTCTGCGTATGCCTTCATTGCCGTAAGGGCGGCCTGCCAGGATGTCACGGGGAAGGGGCCATGCGTGATGGCGGATCCCACTTCGTTGCCGATAAAGCTAATTTCGCTAATAAGCAGCACCTTTCTGTTTCCGTCGACGGCCTTTAGCGCACCCAGGCAGTCATCGATGTAGTCGAAACATCTCTCCGGACCGTACCAATCAAAAGTCTCGTCTGACGAGTTTCGCTCGACAACAATCAGCCTGCTGAGCATCTCCCGTTTGCGGTTGATTTCAATCGATGCGCCACCGATGATCTGTGAGTAATCATCGCCGCTCAGCAGCTGTTGATTACGCAGCAAGTGCTTTCGCAGCTCCGGAGAGTCGATCAGGTTGATTATTTCTTCGTGCACGATAGTCTCCGAGTTGTTGGTGCGACTTCTTGTGGATTCGGACATGACGGCCTCTACTCAAATAGCTGCGGATACTTTTCCTTGAGCGGCGCCTGATCAAGACGCAGCTCTTCCAGGTTGCGCTTTGCCTTGGACTCCATCCTTATGGTGTCGATAAACGCGATGAATGAGTCGACATACAGGTCGCCGCGCAGATATGCCTGGGCTGCGATTAAAATTCGCTGCTCGTCTTCGAGTGGTTTGCGATAGTACTCAAGATTCAGGTAAAGCGGGTCTGGCTCGCCGATGTAGAGGGGAAACGTCTCGTTGTAGGTAATCGAGCAGCCAGTGGCACACATGTTGCTGATATCCCCTGCATGGCGATAGTGCTCGAGGCGCTGCTGCGCATGATCAAGCCATTCGTCAGAACGGTCTGCCTGCCGAAGCTCTGCCTCGAGCTTTGTCCGGTCCCACGTGGGCAGATCGAACAGCGTGAACGGCTCGCGGGCACTGCCTTGCGGCGTCCAGACGATATCGCCGGTGTGGAACGGCGTGGGGATATCGACCCAGATGAACTCGAATGCGATCTCCCAATCGTTCTCAACGGGACCGGCCGAAGGGCAATAAACGGAAAGGGCCTCGCCTTTACCGTTCACCATGAGCCAATCTTCCCGGTGATGTTCTTCATCGGCATCGAGCGGGCACCGGGTGATGCGTACGCGTGCCTCTGGACGGCTCGCCAGTTCATCATCACCGCGCAACGCCTCGGCACATTTCTCATAACAGCTGAATGGCGCGCCGAAGGCCCCACAAAGTTGCCCGTCGGGCACAATCTCCTCTTCATATTGATAAACGTAGCCCGTCCCACTCGTAAACGCATCGATGCACCGCTTGTTGTAATCGATTGTCCAGCGCAAAAAAGTATGGAAATCGGGGATGGCCGGCCTTCCAAGACCGGCATGGGTTGCCTCCAGCGAACAATTGGGCATAGTGCAAGCGATCTCTTGCCAAGCTTCGCATTTCTGATCGAGCGTGGCGGTCTTCGAAAACCAAACCAGATAGGCGGCCTCTATGGTACTGGGCTGGAAGTCGATACTGCGCAGGTGCTCCCGAATGTCCCGGGGGTCCACAAAATCCAAGATGTCCATGGTTAGCTCCTCTTTGTTTTGAATCGTGCCGGCGGGGTTATCGCATCATCGAACAGCTCCGGATAGCAGCTCTTGAGCCTGCCGTCTTCCCTTTCAAACCACTCGACTTTTTTCTTGACCAGCGCCTGCAGCTCGTAAAGGCTCGATAGCGCAATAAGTGAGTCAAGACCCAGATAGCCGTCGAGATATGCCCGCACGCCGTACAGAATTCTCGCCTCCGGCTTGAGCGGGGTACGGCAGTATTCCATATCGAGAAGAAAACAACTCGGCTCTCCGATATAGACGGGGTACTCCAGGGGATATTCAATCTGACAGCCGTAGGCGTACATGTCGCTCGTATCGCCATTTTGCCGATGGTGCCTGAGCAGGTCGTCGGCATTTTTTGCGGCGCATTCCCTGTAGGTGGAAGGCGGAAGCTCATCCATGACCCGCTTCGTGGTCCATGTCTGCATATTGAGAAGCAGCATGGGGTCGTCAGGGTCGCCGTGACGACAAATGATGTCGCCGGCGTGGAATGGCGTCGGGATGCCAAACCACATCAGCTCAAAGGCAAAAGTGGGGTCTTCTCCCTCGCGTTCCTTGTCGATACAGCGCAGCTGGCAGTCCATGATTTCGCCTTTCGCGTTGAGCATGAGTCTGTCGGCGGCATAGTAGCCTTCGTCCGGATTGATCGGGCGGCGTGTTACTTCAATCGAGGTAGGATTCTCCTCCTCAAGCTCATTCCAGATTGCCTCGAAACATTTTTCGTAGCTGGTGTAGGGGCCATAATTGCCCCCGCTCTCATGGGGACTTCCCGTCTTGTCCTCAAAGAAATACATGTGCTTGCCAGGCTGTTTGAACCGGGCGATTTTCTTGCGCTCCCATTTGATGACGTCGCGAAGAAAGACGTGGAAGTTGGGGATATTGAACGTGCCGTATCGCCTGCTCATCGCACAATTGGGCATGTTTTCGAGAATCTTTTGCCAGGCCTCGATTTTCTGTTGCAGCGTCTTTTTGCTCGAACGGTCGACGATGAACGCTGCCTCGGGCGTGGTGGGCTCGTAGCCGATGTCTCTCAAATGCTCCTTGATGTCAGGCGAGTCGAGAAACTCGAGAATGTCCGAACGTATAGCGTTGACGCCGGCCCCGGTCGATGCGCGGTATGGTTGCAGGCAGTCGTGTACGATCGATCCGTCCGACCATTGTTTGCCGTAGCTGGGGTCATCATGCAGCTTTTTCGAGAGTTCGAGCATAAAGGAGCAATCATCGGGCAAGTCGCCGATATAGCGTTCGGCGGTGTAGAGCGCAGAGGGTGTGAAGTCGTCGAGGAAGCCGTCCGTGAAATCCCTCAAGCGGAGATTGCCTTCCTCAACGCCGTAGATTTTGCTCGGATAGGCGCACCAAACCTGGCCTTTGAACGAACTATCGTAGTCGTCTTCGAGCACGATGACGAAACGGGGGCCGTGGTCGAAGGGTCGACTATCGATCTTGATGATGTCGCCGGGGGACCAGGGAGTGTAAAAGACCTCACCATTGGCGCAGAAGCGCTTGCTATTGTTCCACGGCAAGTGATCGATGCTTTGATGCGGAGTCCGCTGATTCCGGCGGTCGCTCAAAAAGACCAAATCGCCAGCCATGGTCGCGGCGAATATCAGCGAGGCTTGAGCGCGCGGGCGGTCGTGTAAGTCTTCGGCGGTATAGAGCTTAATCTGCCAGAATGATTCGGACCAATCTTCATCGGGGTCGTCATCGACGTATTGCTTCATAAGGGTTTGAGCGGCATCCCAAGAGGCAACGGGGAAGGGGCCATCAAAGGTGTCGTGCCCGCGCTCCTCTTCACTGTAAAACATGCCAGAGACCAGCAAGATACCGCGGTCACGGTCAACGTTGTAAAGCATATCGAGTGTAGTGTCGAGTTGTTCGAGGCCGGAGTCGATCGCCTCGGCGTAATCCGATGAGACCTCTTTGCGAAGCTGCTCGAGCATGGTCCGTTTTTCGTCGAGCGTCTTGAGGGAGCCGCCGATGATTTTACAGAGGGAGCCATCTGCCATTCCCATGTGTTTGAACATATGAGCACGCAGCTCATCGTCCTTGATGCAACTGCAAACGAGCTCCCTGCCGGCATCGGTGATCACGGTATCTGCTTGGCTGTCCATAGCAACCTCCAATTTGGTCGTTGCCGTTAGCATCCATCAGAGGTTGTGCTTTGTGGTCCCATTAACGGGTCCCATATGAATCTCGCGTCAAACATACTTCTGGAAACGCACTGGTACATGGATGTGCGCATACTGAATGGACAATCGCTAGTGGCGTTTCAAAAACTAAGCGTAACTGGTGCAATCTCCCTCTAAGAAGGGATCGGCCGTCGTATCGAACAGCTCAGGGTAGCGGTCCTTGAGCCAGCTGTCTGCGTCCTCGAAGCCACGCGCCTTTTTCTCCGCCAGTGCTTGTAGCTCGCATGCGCCGGCCATCGCGGTGAGCGAGTCAACCGCCAGGTCGCCTTTGACATACGCCCTGACGCCGTAGAGAATTCGCTCCTCCGACTCGAGCGGCGCGCGGTAATAGTCGATATCCAAAAGAAAACCCTCAGGCTCCCCAATGTAGAAGGGGAAATGCAAGGCGGATGAGACTTGGCAGCCGTAGGCGTACATGTCGCTGGTGTCGCCGTCATATCGGTGCCAGCGCAATAGCTTGTCGGCCTTTTGAACGATGCGCTCTTTGTAGACGGAGGAGGCCAGCTCTTTGTCGGCTCGTTCGGATCCCCAGGTTTGCAGGTCAAACAGCACCATCGGCTCGTCGGGGCGTTGAAGGTTGCAGACGATGTCTCCGGCATGGAAAGGCGTCGGGATATCAAACCACATGTCCTCGAAATCGCTGGCGGTGCCCGCCTCGTCCCACTCGCTTTTGTTGCGGTAATCGCAAGACATTACTTCGCCGTTCGCATTGAGTAAGACCATGTCGTCGGCATAGCGGTCTTCGTCTGGGTCGATGGGACGACGAGTGATTCTGATAGCTTTGGGATCGTTACTGTCGAGCTCTTTCCAGATGGCATCGAAGCACTTTTGATAACTGCTGTACGGGCCGTAAAGAAGGTCGCATCGGTCACGTCGGTCCCACGAGTAGTCCTCAAAGAAATACAGGCTCTTGCCGTCCGTCCTTATAAAGTGTGCGAACTTTCTTTGCTCCTGCCTGATGACATTGCACAGAAAGGCATGGAAGTCCGGGATGTTGACCGTGTCATTTCTGCGGCTCATAGTGCAATTGGGCATATTGTCGATGACCTTTTGCCAGCCTTCGAGCTTTTGCTGTAGCGTCGCTTTATGCGAGCAATTGACGATGAAGGCTGCTACGGGTGTGGTGAGCTCGTAGTTGATTCGTTGAAGATGCTCCTTAATGCTGTGCGAGTCCAAAAACTCAAAGATGTCCGGACGAATATCCAGCTCACTTTGGCTGGTAGGCTTGCGGTGCGGCTGCAGGCAATCGTGTCCGACCGAGCCTTCGGACCACTGCTTGCCGTAGGCGGGATCATCGTGCAGCTTCTGCGAAAGCTCGAGCATAAAAGCACAGTCGTCCGGCAGGTCGCCGGTGTAGCGCTCGGCGGTGTAGAGGGCAGAGGGGATGAAGGGGTCCAAGAGACTGTCGCTGAAGGTGCCGGATGAAAGCGAACCCTCCTTAACGCCGTAATCCTTGCTGGGCCCTGCGCACCAGATCTGTCCCCGGAGCGTGTGCTCGTAGTCGTTTTCGAGCACAATGGCAAAGCGAGGCCCGTGGTCGAAGGGGCGACCGTCAATTTTGAGGATGTCGCCCGGCACCCACGGCGTGTAGATGGGCTCGTTGTTCGCGCAGAACCGCCTGCTATCGTTTCGCCAGGCGCTTTCGACATGCGATTTGCGAGTGCGGTGATTGCGCAGATCGCGGAGGAATATGAGCTCGCCATCCTTGGTTGCCGCAAACGACAGAGAGGGCTGCGCCGTTTGGTGCTCGTGCAGGTCTTCCGAGGTGTAGAGATTGATCTTCCAGTACGATTCGGACCAGTCGTCGTCAGGATACTCTTCGATGTAGCGCTTCATGAGCGTTTGTGCGGCGTCCCACGATGCGGTGGGGAAGGGGCCGTCAAGGGCGTCGGCGTCGCGCTCTTCCTCGTTATAGACCATGACGTGCAGTAGGAGGATTCCGCGGTCGTACTCGATGTTGTGGAGCATATCGAGTGCGCTGTTGAGCCGGGCGAGATGCGAATCGATATCTTCGACCAGCTCCGGCGAAACCTCCTTGTGGAGTCGCTCGAGCATGGTGCGTTTTTCATCAAGCGTCTTAAGTGAGCCGGCGATGATTGGCGCTGTCCAGTATAGGTATTTACGCATGTGGTCGCGTAACTCTTGGCTTCTGATGCAGCTGAGGACGAGGTCTTTGCCGGCATCGGTGATGCCATCGCTTGCCTGATTGTTCATGTCGGCCTCCTTATCGATCATTACCGGCATGATGCAACAGGTGTGGAGGCCGTCGGTCCCATTAACGGGACCAGGAGAGAATGGATGTGACAAAGGGACTGTCTCTTCGTCACATCCAAAATATTGCCTTTACGTGTTGATGCACACGGTGTGCAATAATACTCGCACTGTGCAATAGCGCACAGGCTGAGTAACAAGGAGGACGCTTGTCCCAGCTCGAGAAATGCGATCGCCGGTCCCTTCGCTCGCAGCGTGCCCTTCGCCAGGCACTTGCCAGCGAGCTTGCCGAAAGCGGCGACCTTTCGCGCATTAATGTCGCGTCGCTCACCGAGCGCGCTGGCCTTACGCGCCGCACGTTCTATTCGCATTACCGCGATATTCCCGACTTTATCAATCAAATCGAGGACGGCTTGCTGGCCGAGATCCGTGAGCGCATTGAACTCATCACCGCAGCTCAGCTGCCCGATCTCTATCACAACATCGATGAGCTCGAGCCGGCGCCCGGTTCGGTTGAGCTGCTGCGTTATCTTGCGGCCAACCGCGACTTAATCGGTGCGCTGCTGGGTCCGGGCGGCGACCAGGCCTTCATTAAAAGGATCATCGACACCACTCGTGAGGCTGTGGTGCCGCGTGCGCAGACGGGCATTTTGGGCCTGGCGCTGGGTACGTTCTTTGACTACTACGTTACCTACGTCGTGAGCGCCGAGGTCGGCATGATTCAGCGCTGGTTTGAGCGTGGGCTCACCGAATCGCCCGAGGCCATGGCGCGCATTATGACGGTGCTCGCTTTTGTGCGCCCTGGTGACCTGTATGGCCAACCCATCGATATCAACGTGCCGGAATACGGCATGAAGCTATTGAACTTGCAGCTCGAGGACGCGGCTGACACCGCCGCAACCGTCGAGTCCAACAACTAAGAGGAGAGACAGATGAGCAAACTCGTCGAGGGCATCAAGGACCGCATGATCGCCGCCGCACGCGAGGCCGCGCCCACCGTGGTGGACGCCGCGCAGAAGGCCGCGACCGCGGCTGCCGAGAAAGTTGTCGAGGCTGTCGCCGATGCCAAGAACGCGGCGGGGGAGGCGTCCGTCACTAGCGAGCCCGCCACCGCCGCTGAGCCCGTAGCCGCCGCCCACGCCCCTGAAGGCGCGATCTTCAACCCCGGCAACGCCCACGGCAACCTGCACCTGGGCATCGACGTGGGCTCCACCACCGTCAAGCTTGCCGTGCTCAATGACGACAACCAGATTGTCTACGCCAAGTACCAGCGCCATCACACCGACGTCCGCGCTTGCGCCCGCGACCTGTTCGAGGGCGCTGTGACCGTGCTGCCGACGGCCCAGATGACCTGCGCCATTACCGGATCGGGCGGTCTGCTGCTGTCCCAGTGGCTCGACCTGGAGTTTGTCCAGGAAGTCATCGCCAGTAAGCGTGCCGTCGAGACCCTCATCCCGGCCACCGACGTCGCCATCGAGCTGGGCGGCGAGGACGCCAAGATCATCTACTTCGACAACGGCATCGAGCAGCGCATGAACGGTACCTGCGCCGGCGGTACGGGCGCGTTCATCGACCAGATGGCGACCCTGCTGCACACCGACGCGAGCGGCCTCAACGAGCTCGCGGCCAACGCCACCACCATCTATCCCATCGCCAGCCGCTGCGGCGTATTTGCCAAGAGCGACATCCAGCCCATCCTGAACCAGGGCGGCCGGAAGGAGGATGTGGCGGCGTCCATCTTCCAGGCGGTGGTTGACCAGACCATCGCTGGTCTGACCCAGGGGCGGGAGCTGAAGGGCAAGATTGTCTTTCTGGGCGGCCCCCTGCACTTCCTGATGGGACTGCGGGAGCGGTTTGTGGAGACGCTGCAGCTGGACGAGGAACACGCCATCTTTCCGGAGGACGGCGACTGCTTCGCCGCCATCGGCGCAGCGCTGTGCGCCTCTGACTATGACGCCCACCTGTTTGACGACCAGCTGAAGAAGCTGGAGGAGAGCCGCTCCGCTGTCACTCGGCTGAACACCGCTCCCCCCCTCTTTGAAAGCCAGGCGGAGTACGATGCCTTCTGCGCTCGGCACAACAGCCAACATCCGCCGGAGGTGGACATCGCCGCTTACACCGGCGACGCCTATCTGGGCATCGACGCCGGTTCCACCACCACCAAATTGGCGCTCATCGCTCCGGACGGCGGTCTGCTCTACACCTACTATCACTCCAACCTGGGCAATCCGGTATCCATCGTCAAGGAGCAGCTGGAGAAGATCTATCAGCTCTGCGGCGACCGCATCACCATCCGAGGCAGCGCCGTCACCGGCTACGGCGAGGATCTCATCAAAAACGCCTTCCGCTGTGACCTGGGTCTGGTGGAGACGGTGGCACACTACAACGCTGCCGCCCACTTCAATCCGGACGTGGATTTCATCATCGACATCGGCGGCCAGGACATGAAGTGCTTCAAGATCCGCAACGGCGCCGTGGACTCCATCATGCTCAATGAAGCCTGTTCCTCCGGCTGCGGCTCCTTTATTGAAACTTTCGCCCGTGCCCTAGGCTATGACATCGCCGACTTTGCAAAGCTGGGTCTGTTCG
>CALEBN010000069.1 GCA_937943045.1 uncultured Collinsella sp.
AGCTGGAACGTCGACTGCTGCAGGTGCTTCGCATGAAGCCTCGTCGCACGGCTTCGGGCGTGGCGACCATTACCGTTATCACCAAGCCGTGGCCGTGCTCGGGCGATTGCCTGTTTTGCCCCAACGATCTGCGCATGCCTAAAAGCTATCTGCATGCCGAGCCGGCGTGCGCCCGTGCGGAGCAAAACTGCTTCGACCCGTATCTGCAGGTGAGTGCCCGTTTGACGGCGCTTTCGCAAATGGGGCATGCGACCGATAAGATCGAGCTCATTGTGCTCGGCGGTACCTGGAGCGACTATCCGCAAGGGTATCAAACGTGGTTTATGTCGGAGCTTTTCCGTGCGCTCAATGACGATGCCGTCGCCGGCGTGGCGGCAAACCCCATGTTGGCGCGTCCGGGCATCAGCCGTGCCGAGGCGGGGCGCCTGCTCGATGACGCTCCCGCCGATGCGCTGCCGCCGGTGGTGGCGGAGCGCCGCGAGCGCTATCGGGCTGCCGGTATTGCGACCGACGAGGCCGAGCTTGCGAGCGGTGTTGCCGACGAGCAGGGGCGTGTGGATGCTGCCGTGGGTGGCTATAACCGCGCGGTGCGTCGTCTGTACGGCCCCGGTACGCCGTGGGGCGAGGTTGCCGAGTGGCAAACGGCAACGATGGAGGAGCTCGAGCGTCAGCAGCGCATCAACGAGACGGCGAAGCATCGCGTGGTGGGGCTCGTTATCGAGACGCGCCCCGATGCCGTAACACCGCAGACCCTCGCGCTCATTCGCCGCCTGGGCTGCACCAAGATTCAGATGGGTATCCAGAGCCTCGACCAGCATCTGCTCGATATCAACGAGCGTCGCATTTCGGTGGCACAGATCGAGCGGGCGTTTTCGCTTGCGCGCCTGTTTGGCTTTAAGATCCACGCGCATTTTATGCTCAACTTGCTGGGTGCCACGCCCGAGGGGGACAAGCGCGACTACGAGTGCTTTATGACCGAGGGGGCCTTTATGCCCGACGAAGTCAAGATCTACCCGTGCGCGCTCATCGAGGGTTCGCGTCTAGTGGGCTGTTACGAGCGCGGCGAGTGGCGCCCCTATACCGAGGAAGAGCTGCTCGATGTGTTGGCCGATGACATCGTGGTGACGCCGGCGTTCTGCCGCATCAGTCGCATGATCCGCGACTTTAGTTCTGACGACATTATGGTGGGCAACAAGAAACCTAACCTGCGTCAGCTCGTTGAGAACCGCCTGGCTGCTCGGGGCGACGGTGCGACGGTGCGTGAGATTCGCTATCGCGAGATCAGCACGGCGGGTGCCGACCTGGATGAGTTGACCCTTGACGAGGAAGTGACGTACGAGACGCCGGTGACGCACGAGCGCTTTTTGCAGTGGGTGACTCCCGAAGGCAAGATCGCCGGCTTTTTGCGCCTGTCGCTGCCCGACCGTTCGTTTGTTGCCACGCACGCGGACGAGCTGCCAATGGGGCCGGAGGAGGCGATGATTCGCGAGGTGCACGTGTATGGCATGGCGGCGCGCGTGGGGGATCAAGGCCAGGCGGCTCAGCATCACGGGTTGGGGCGTTTGCTCGTTGAACGTGCGTGTGAGATTGCCCGGGATGCGGGCTATGCGCGTATCAACGTGATTAGCGCGATCGGTACGCGCGAGTACTATCGCCATTTGGGTTTTTATGACCACGGACTCTATCTGCAAAAGGAGCTCTAAATGAACAAGCCGAGTGTTTCTGCCGGCGTCGTTGCCGGCGTTGCTCTGGGAGCCGCAGCGCTTGGTGCGGCCGCTGTCGCTGTTCGTGCTGCCTGTCTGCAGGTTGCGCGAACCCGCAATGGGTTGGCGCGTGTGAAACGCGTGCACGATGAGGGCGGCGACGAGATTCGCGTGTTGGTGCAAGGCGGCGTCTACCAAAGCGCGAGTTACGTTGGCGAGCGCTGGGCGGAGCCGGTCTTTGCATACTATCGCGCATTTGACGATGTTTTTGAGGCCGAGGACGCAATGCGTGACGCTTATGGTCACGGTATCGACCGCATGCTTATGCTGGGTGGCGGCGGGTTTGCCTATCCCAAGTTTGCGCTGATGTCGCACGAGGGCTTGCGCATGGACGTCATCGAGTATGACGGAGAGATTACGCGCCTGGCGCGCCGCTGGTTCTACCTGGACGAGCTGGAGCGCGCGGTGGGCGACCGCTTGCGGGTGATTACCGCTGAGGCTCGCTCGTATCTGGGTGTGACGAGCGTGGGGCATCGTCGCTACGACGTGATCGTGAGCGATTGCTTTGGTGGTGCCGAGCCCGTGCGCGAGCTGGCAACCGTTGAGGCGCTGCGTCTGGCGCGGGGTAGCTTGAACTCGAGTGGCATCTACGTTGCCAATATCGTGAGCGCAAACGAGGGGAGCGACGTGACGTTCCTGCGCGACTGCGCCGCCACGGCGCTCGAGGTATTCGACCACGTTTGGGTGGTCCCATGCGGCGATGCGGAGTTCGGCGGCGAGGAGAACTACCTGCTCATCGCCAGCGACGGCGACTACGCTTTTACCGAAGCCGTGCCCTTCGACGCTGACTTCCTCGGCACCGTTCTTCACGACAAGTAAATCTCCCCGTCCCAAAAAGACTGGTCTTAGGCGTGGTCGCGCCAGCCGAGAACGCGCTGCTTCATGCCCTCTATGTCGAGCACGCCTTCGGCAAAACCCTTGCGCACGAGCTCTTCGGGAACAAACTCGTCGTAGCGGTCAAAATAAGGCACCTCGCCGGGATAGACGAGCTCGATGGGATCGAAGTCCTTCTCGGCCTCGGCGGCTAGCACCTCAAAGAACGTCTCTTCGTCGGCCTTCATCTTAAACTGCATAAAGTACGGGCGCGATGGGTCAAGTCCGCGAAGGCCCAGCTCCGCGGCACATTTAATCTTGAGCATGCGCTCGAGCGCCAAAAAGGCGTAGCTGCCCAGCCAGGGGAAGAGCACCCAGGTGTCGCCACCCAGGTTGATGAGTGGCTTGGTCCCCGCGCCCGAAATCTCGGCCGTATGGCGAGCCTGCGCCAAGCGGGCCCGCGCGTTACCCATAAGGTACGGATATGCCGCGTGCTCGTTGAGCGCCTTGCGCATACGCTCGAGTACATGTGTGTTGATGTCACCGGGGCAGTCGCCAAAGTAGGCCGGCACCCGGCCCTTGACTTGCGTGGCAAAGACGGTGTGACGCTTCCAGTCCACTTCCTCGACAATCCAGCAGTGTCCGGCGATGGCGATGCGCTCACCGGGCGGTGGCGGATTGACGATTGTGCCCAACTCGGCCGACTCGCTGCGAACGGTGAACTCCTCGTTTTCCTGGAATACGGCGTAGAACTTAAAGTTGTTAATGATGCGCTCGCCCGCGAGACCCACGATGAGCCCACCGCCCTCGGTGACCTGGATGTGGTCGATTTTAATGAGGTGGCGTAGCAGTACGCGATAGTCATCGGCCGAGACGCGGTGGAAATAGCTGAGCGTGAGCACGCGCTGGGCAAGCTCTGCCGGCGTGAGTTCGCCGGTGCTGGCAAGCGTCGACATGGTCTGGTGGTAGAGCAGGCTGTAGGGGAGTCGATCGAGCTCGGGCGGCTCGACCCACTTTTCCTCGCGATAGAGCTGTACGAGCGCGATGCCCTGCAGGAGCTTCCACGGAATGGTCTCGGGCATCATCGCGCGCGGCTCGGGCTCTTCCTCGCGCATGACAAACCACATCTCGGGCGGAAGGTCGCGGCGTCCCGTGCGGCCCATTCGCTGCAAAAAGGAGCTGACGGTAAATGGCGCATCGATCTGAAACGCACGCTCCAGGCGGCCGATATCGATACCGAGCTCCAGCGTAGAGGTGGTGACGGTCGTTTGTGCCTGTTCCTCGTCGCGCATGAGCTCTTCTGCCGTCTCGCGCAGCGATGCCGAAAGATTGCCGTGGTGGATGAGAAAGCGGTCGGGCTCGTGCCGGCTCTCGCAGTAGCTACGCAGCATGGAGCATACGGCCTCTGCCTCCTCGCGCGAGTTGGCAAAGACCAGGCACTTGCGGCCGCGGGTGTGTTCGAAGATATAGCCCATGCCGGGGTCGGCGTTGTCTGGTGCTGTGTCGGTGGGGTTGAGTAATGCCTGTTCGGGTGCTTGGGGGATATCGACTTCGCCCTCGGGGGCCGAGGAAGTTTGGCGGTCCTTGGGAGCGGCCTTGCCCCGTGCCCGCTCACGACGTTGACGGCGCTCCTCTTGTGTGAGCTGTCCGCTGTGACGCATGTCGTGGGCGCCGGCGGGCAGTGCCGCGGACGCCGCTGCCTCGATGCGCTCGCACGCAAGCACTTCGGTCTCTTGAGGACCCGTGCTCTCGAATCCCCGCTGCTGTGCCTGGGGACCCGAGTTGTAGAAGTGCTCCATGGAGATGCGCCACACGCGGCGCGGTTCTTCAAAGCGGGGGATAACGCAGTCGCGCCCCGTTCCTTGTGAGAGAAAAGCGCCCGTGCGCTCGGGGTCGCCGATGGTGGCCGAAAGGCCGATGCGTCGAGGCTGCACGCCGGCCATGCGCGAGAGCCGCTCGATAAGGCAGAGCGTCTGCCCGCCACGGTCGCCGCGCATGAGCGAGTGGACCTCATCGATGACCACGTAGCGCAGGTCGCAAAACATGCGCGGGATCGCCATGTGCTTATGGATCAAGAGCGCCTCGAGTGACTCGGGCGTAATCTGCAAGATGCCGCTCGGTTTTTTGATGAGCTTAGCCTTGTGTGACTGCGAGACATCGCCATGCCAGTGCCAGACAGGGATATCGGCCTCTTCGCAGAGGTCGTTGAGACGGACGAACTGATCATTGATGAGCGCTTTGAGGGGGCCGATGTAGAGGGCGCCCACGCTCGCGGGCGGGTTCTCCCAAAACTCGGTCAGGATGGGAAAGAAGGCTGCCTCGGTTTTGCCCGAAGCCGTGGATGCCGTCAGGAGCACATTATCTTGCGTGTTAAAGATGGCGTCTGCCGCCGCAACCTGGATAGAGCGCAGGCTCTCCCAATCGTGGGAGTAGATGAAGTCTTGGATAAACGGAGCATATCGGTCAAAGGCGTTCACGGGGCCTCCTTTCAAAAGCGAATCTCTCAACGCGGCGGGCAGTGGCTTGCTGCATTACTGCTTCAACGTTTGCCAGGATATAGCCTGCCAAAATAAACCTGTCCCTTTTTGGCAGGTTAGATGGTGAATTCGGCGAAGTTGCGGTCGTCGTTTGCGGTGCCGGTGTCACCTGTTGCGGCTGCCGGCGCCAACGCGTCGCCACCGACGCTTTGCAGCAGCTCGGCTACGTTGGCGTCGGGGTTCTGGCATAGGATGTCGAGCAGCTCGATAAAGTCACGAATAACTTCACGCGGCGTCAGATGCGTGTCGGCTCCCACACGACCGAACTCGATCTTGAGGAAGTCCACCAAGTCGTTCTCGGTAAGCGTGGGCATCCAGCCAAAGTAGCCGGCATGGATCTGCATGAGTTTTTCGATGAGCACCAGCAGCTCCTCATAGGTGAGTGGCTGCAGGCGGATGATGGGCGCGAGCATGTCCTTAAGGTCCTCGCGCGCAAAGCGGCCCTGAGCGAGTCGGCTGCGCAGGGCTTCGTAGGAGAACACGCCGCGGCGGCGGTCTTCGATGGAGGTTGGCGTGCCGCCCATGATCATGCCCAGGTACTGCGCCTTGCCCTGGAGCGTGTCGTTGTACATGGTCAGGATCTTCTCGTAGTTGTACTGGCGTGTGATCGCGTTGGGAATCTTATACAGATTCACGAGTTCGTCGATGAGCACCAACATGCCCTTGTAGCCGCTGCAGACCAAAAAGCGCGCAATGAGCTTAACGTAGTCGTACCAGTCGTCATCGCCGATGATGGTCGAGGAGCCCAGCTCGGCGCGTGCCTCACTCTTGGTGCGGTACTCGCCGCGAATCCATTTGGTCACGCGGCTCATGGCTTCTTCGTCGCCCTCGGATACGGCCGCGCGGTAGCGGCGGAGCATGCGGGCGAAGTCGAAGCCGTGGACCATTTCCTCGAGCGGGGCCAGTTGGGCATTGACGGCAGACTCATCGGCATCGGCACACGAGGCGACCCAGCGATCCAGGATAAGGTTGAGCGCACCGCCCTCGGGGCGCGTCTTGGTCGATATGTTGCGGATGAGCTCACGGTAGGTGGCAAGGCCCTGACCCTGGCCGCCCTGCAGGCGGCGCTCAGGGGATAGGTCGGCATCAGCGACGACGAATCCCTCACCCATGGCGTGCGTGCGGATGGTCTGGAGCAAAAAGCTCTTGCCGGCTCCGTAGCGACCGACCAGAAACCGGAAACTCGCGCCACCGTCGGCGATGAGACTTAAATCGGTGAGCAGGGCGCGGATCTCGACCTCGCGCCCTACGGTGATGTAGGGAAGGCCGATGCGTGGGACCACGCCGCCCTTGAGTGAGTTGAGAATGACGGCTGCGACGCGCTTGGGCACGCGGGGTGCTGCGGATGCGGTATCACTCATGATCTAGGTATCCTCTCACGTCTGCTTTGTAGTCCTCGATAATTTGCGGTCCTGCCGCGCCAAATTCAATAACGGTGTCGCCCACCAGGTCAAAGAGCGCTTCGTTGATGCTATCGACGAGCATGTCCTCACTCTTGCCCGACTGTGCCACCGCCAATGTGGCCTGCGCCGTGTTCCGCTCGAGGAGCGCGCGAAGGAAGGCATCTGCGGCGGGCGCGAGTTTGTTCGCAGCTTCGGCAGACGCGGGCGTTACGGGCGCGGGCATAGACACGAGGAGCGGTGCCACGACGCCAAACTCTTCGGTGGAGACAGTCGGCTCGTCGGGTTTGTCTTGCCGTGTGGCCATCTCGCCAGGTCCGGCGGTCATGCCGGGCGCAGACTCGGTGTTCGGTTGCTCGATAAGCGTCGCCTCGGCTTCCATAGGCACATCATCCTCGCGCTCCTCATCAATCAAAAGCGCTTCACGCGTTTGCGCGGCGGCGCTCCGAATGTGCCCCAGCTGACTCAAATCGATATCGATCTTGACAGGCTGGTGCGCGGCGTCCCACGAAAGCCATGCCACGATCTCGTCATCGATGATCTTGGCCAGATATTTGGGGACCTTCTCCTCCTTTAGGGGATGGGTGGGGTCTAGGGCCAGGCGCAGGCGTTGGTCGCAGGCGCGCATCATCTCACCGAGCTTGCTACTTTTTTGTCTGCTGCCGTGGATGCGCATGCATTCCCAAAAGCCATTTTGGCAGCGGTAGATGTGAATGGGGTCCAGGCGATATTCGCAGTCCTCGTGGCGCTCGGGCGCAAAGAACACGGCCGAGGCAAACATGGTGTAGGGCATGGCCGTCTCCTCCCCAAACAAGCTCGCTACGATGCCGGTCTTTCGGTGCGTGTCATAGTAGCGCGCCATACGGACATACACGGCGCATGCCACGTGGCGCAGGTCGCGATGGTGGGAACGGTCGAGCCGTGAGTTATTCAGGTTGTACGTGGAGAGGGCGTTGATGGCGGTCATGAGTCGCTCCTCGCCTGCCTCGTCGGGCGGAAGGGGGAGCGTGGGCTCGGAGGTCTTGCGACGCGCAGGCGCCAGGTCTGGCGGCGTTGGCGCGGGCGCAAGGTCTCGCGCCGCACGCCGCAGCTCGATAAGGGCGTTATCGAACATGACGGTTTTAGAGTCGCGAAGCAGCTTGGGGTCGAGTCTGTGGAACACGGCGTAGTCCTGCAGCCACACGCGTGCGAACCGGTCGATGCCGGGTTCAAAGGCGCGATAGGCATCCCAAAAGGCCTTGATTTTGTTAAAACCATCGAGTGGGTCATCTACGCCAATGCCGCAGATCAGCTCATAGAGATACAGAAAGGCAAAGGACGTAGACGTTTCCTCGACGGTTCCGCGGCGCACTTGGGTGCGCCAGGTAAAATAGCCACGCAGCTGCCGATCGCTCATGGCGTTATAGGTGGGAAAGTACGACTTGAATGTGCCGTTGTAGGGGCAGTCGTCCTCAAAGTCGGCCATCAGCAGGCCTTGGCGGTAGAAAAGCTCGGCTTCCGAAAGCCAACGTCCCGCGCCACCCTTGGGGTCTTCTTGCCAACGCGATATCTCACGCATTTTGCGGTACTGGTCGGGAAGGAAGTTCTGCATCTGACGACCGGTTTTGAGAATCGGCTCGTCAGCATAGACTTCGTTTGAGAAGCGAGCGGACTGATGGGTCCGGGCCTCGGCCATAATGCGCTCGATGAGCATCTTGATGTCCTGGTCGGCCACCGTCTCTCCTCTCCTAACGCAGCTTCGGTGACCTCATATCATAGCACAGCATCAAACAGGTGTTCGAGATACCGCTACGTAGATAGATTTAGAACAGGAGGGCGTAGATGACGGCTATGACAACGGAGGGGAGCATATTGGCCGTGCGGAAGGTCTGAGGACGGATGAGGTTGACGCCGACGCAGAAGATGAGTATAGAGCCCACGAGCGATAGACTGTCGAGGGCGGCGGCGGTCATGATGGGGGAGAGCGCGCCGGCAAACAGCGTAATCGTTCCCTGGAATACGGCAACGGGCAGGGCGGAGAAGATGCAGCCGCGGCCGAGCGAAGCCGTCATGGTGCAGACGATGATGCAGTCCAACGCGCCCTTGAGGGCAAGCGTGGACCAGTCGCCGAGCAAGCCGTCTTGGATTGATCCCACGATAGCCATGGCACCGATGCAGACGGTCAGCGATGTCGAGACAAAGGCATTGGTGAACTCGTTGTCTCCCTCGCTGCCGGTTTTGCGCTTGAGCCATTCGCCCAGGTTTTCGATGCCGGCTTCCAGGTTAACGGCCTCGCCGATGAGCGAGCCGAGGGCAAACGAGACGATGAGCATGGTGGTGCCGGTGGTCTCCAGCGCTTTCCCGTCAATGACGAGCATCTTTTGCATGGTGCCGCCCAGTCCGATAAACAAAACGCACAGCCCCGACGCCTTCATGAGCGTGTCTTGGATGCGGGGTGTGATAAAGCGTCCGCCTATAAGGCCCAGCAGTCCGCCCGCAATCAAAAGTGCGACGTTGATGACCGTTCCCAAACCCGGCATGAACCCTCCCATATTGATGCCAACCTGGCAATCGTAGCAGAACGGGCTGCAGGGTGCGTCATGCCTCATCCTATACGTTATATAAGTGGTATTAATGACGGCATTTGGTGCCCGAGCCTCAGCCTCCCATCACGACATAGGGGCTGTAATCGAAACACAGCGTCATGAGTCGCTGCGGGGACTCAATGGCCGCGGCGATGATATCGGCATCTCGAGCTCGGTCAAATCCCACGAGCTCAATTTGATACGAGACGTCTTCCATTTTATGGAGTATCCGGTTATTCAGGAGATTCTCACCGTCGAATTCCTCGGTTTTGCCTCCGTCCGAGGTTACGGCATACAGGTGCAGTTTTGCGGTGGTCGCAGGGTCGGCGACCGTGAGGTTGTCGATTTGGTTGGCCGTGCCCTTTGCCCCAAGCAAGGTGAGCAAGGTGGGGGCTACGACCTCGCCCGATGGCAGAAAAACAACTTCGACGGTTTTAGGGAATGCGATAATGGCTGCTTTGCGGACGGGCTTATCGGCAGCGGTGACCTCAATGCTCGCGGCGTCGACGGTTTCCGTGCGGTCGAGCGCGACCATCATGCAACAATTGCCCTCGTCGATGTCTGCCGGCATGGGACACCCCAAGTTTTCGCCAGCTTGCGTGCCGCCCACTGCGGTGGCTGTTTCGCTTGGCTCGCTGAAAGTGGCTGAAGGACCGCTCGATGGCGGTGTTATGCCGCCTGGTGCGCCATTGTCCCCAGGCGCTATTTCACCGCTGCTCTCGCTGGTGTCACTTGCGATGTCACCTGTCGAGGGGGCGAGTCCGACCGCTCCTACTCCGCTCCATTCCATCTCGAGGAGCGCCGGATCGACAAGGACGTGATGCACATCTTGCGTTTCGGTACTGATATCGACAGGACCGGGATCTGCCCCTCGCGTCAGGCTGAGCGATCCGGTCCGCTGTTTGCCCCGAATCTCCTGGCTTTCTGTGCCGCTCGCGTAGAACATTAGAGCGATCTCGCCATTTGCCGTGGCGTCGGTGCCCGCCTTGGTCATTTTCAGCGATGCGGTGAATGAGATAGCGGGCTGCGTGCCATCGGCGCTCGAGGGGACGCAGCCCAGGCATACACCCCCTCCGTTTTCGAAAAACGTGCTGTCGAAGGCGACTGTTGCCCCGTCCGCCGAGTCATCGGACAGGGTGATGTCGAGGCACAGCTCCACGTCGCAGGAATCGCCATCGGCATCAGTTGCAGCTGCGTGCCATGTGCAGATAACGCATCCCGTTAGGGGGCCGTCCGCTGTGCTCGAGTGCTCGGTATCCACGACTATCGAGCTGTTCGTGCAGCGACGGAGGCACCCCGAGGCAGAAATGCTTGCCTGCGCAAGCGAGAAGCGTTGGCGCGCGATGGTGCTCATCTGGTTTGTGGCGAGACAGTTGACGGCAGGTAAGGGGGCGTCCACGGCGGGTGTCGCTAGAGCGGCAACGGGCATGCCGGTGGCAAGCGCACTACAGAGCGCGGCAACGGGCAAAAGGTTCTTTGATGCCATGGGTTCTCCTTACCTATGCTGGACGGTCTCGATTCGTGTGGCTACCGGCTGCGTTTGATGTGCAGGCCAAGGCCGATGGCGCTAGCGCCTGCCGTGGCGATTCCTGCTGCCAGGAGCTGTCGCGTGTCGCTCGTTTGCGCGAGGGGTTCATGTTGGCCACTGCGTTCGAGTTCCGATAGATCGACAGTTACCTGCGTGGCAGCCTGCGCCTGCTCTTGTTGGGCAAAGGCGGCGATCGGGGCAAACGTTGCAACGCCGATGATGACGGCAAGGACAATTGCCTTAGGCCGTGTGCGCACCGGGCTCGACCGTCCACGTAATGGTTGCGACCTGGTCGCCCGTGCCGGTCACATGGAAGATGTCTCGCGTGACGCGGGCGACAGTGCCGCTCGTCTTAAGCTTAATCTTGTCCGTACCATCGGCGATGCCCTGGTGGCCCATGTCGAAGGATGCATTTTTGGAAAGGTCGAGGCCCGCTTCCTGCGTCGCGGCGTGGGCGTCTTGGAGTGCCTTGTCTGGGCCGACCTTAAAATCGATGGAGTTCTGGGCGGTCCCCGTCTTGGCGTCGGCGACGATGCTCCAGGACTTCTGGGCGGCAATCTTCATGTTGGTAACGTGGATGCCATAGGCCGAAAGATTGTCGATGGTGGTTGTATTCTCGGAAGGGCCCTGGAGCGTGCCGTCTGCCTTAGCGACGAACGGAATGACGGTCGGGGCTTTGAACTTGATGTTGTCGATTTCGGTCCTGATGGTCACGTTGGTGGTTCCAGTGCGTCCCTCCGCCAGGGCGGTGGTCGGCGCGGCGCCCATTGCGAGTGCGAGCGCCAGCCCTGCGCCCACGACGAGCACCCTGGCCCCATTCAAGTTCCTGGTGATGTCCATAATCGTTCCTTTCTATTCGTCACGGACCGTTTCCGTGAGGGTTAGACGAAAGCGGCACGGGTGCGCATTTTCATAACAGGTGGCAGGTCTAGTCTTCTGTCTGCGCAACTCGCACCTTGACGCGCGTGGGATTGCCATGGACGTCGTAGGTCTTGGCGTCGAGCGCTTGAATCTCGATATACGCCTCGCCTTCTTTGATGTCGCCTGCAGGGCAGGTCTCAACGGTCTTGCCGGTCTCGACCACGCCCGATTCATAGATGGTCTCGTCGTTTTGGATCACGCGGAAACGCTGGGGAAACTTGTTATCCTGGACGTTTTGCACGTTGATGCGCAGCTTGCCGCCTTTTTGTAGCTGGGCGACCGGTGCGACCGAGATCGTCATCATGTTGTCGCGGACGATGGCATCGAGCTCGTCCTGGATTTCCTGACGCGACTTACCCTCTGCCGCTGTGACCGAGGCACCCGTCTCGGCGACAGGCTTTGACTGCCAAGCGTAAAGGCCGACGGCGATAAGGGCGCAGGCGATGGCCAAACAGACGGCGCCGAGCCTTTTTCGATGTTTTGACCCTAGGGGGCTTGACTGCTTCCTTACGCTCATGCGGCATCCTTAGTGGTATAGACGCGCGCGAACGTGGACGGATCGGCGCCAAAGAGCATGTGGAGCATGAGGCGTCGCGAGTAGATGAGCTCGTCGAAGTTTGGGTCGAGTTTGATGTCGTGGATGTGGGCGATGTGGTGGGCGAGTGCCGAAAACGATTCGGGATCGCAAATCACGTCGGTGGTGACGTGATAGACAGCCGCATCGGGAAATGCCTCCTCATCGAAGGGCAGAAGATATGGGTCATCGTCAACTTCGATGGCGATGCCGTACTGGGGCCAGTAATATGCCATGGGAACCTCCCTGTTTTTGGGCCAAACCTTCTATTGGTTTTGGCTGTCGATGCCGACCGTATCAGCCACAACTTGACCAATTTCTGACCAAATGCTTGACGGGTTTACATCGCCGCAGGTGAGAGACGCTAAAAAATATCTCAAGTTTTTTCGAGCGCCAATTGTGTGCGTGGCTGCGATGGAAAGGAGCGCGTTAAATAGAGCGCCTGCCGAGAAAACGCCGCCGCTCGCCGAATTGCGCAAACGTAAAATTCGCCAATTATGGAGACGGTCTCAGTCACGTCGACGAAACGATGCGGTAACATCTCCCTGCAAACACTGTAGTTAACTAAAGGGGGAGTTCGCGTGTCTGCAGCCATCAAACCCTTCGGCGACGAGTTCGAAGAATATGGTCGCGATGAATCTCGCACATCGGGCGAGGCGTCGAGCATCTCGTTTCCGACAACGGAGGACGAAGTCCGCGCCATTCTGCGAAAGCTCCATGCCGAGCATGTTCCGATAACGGTCCAGGGTGCTCGGACCGGTCTGGCTGCCGGTGCCGTGCCTCACGGCGGGCATATCCTCAACACTTCTCGTATGAATCGCTACCTGGGTCTCCGCCGCGACGAGCGAGGCCGTTTTCTGCTGCGCGTGGAGCCGGGCGTCGTGCTTTCGGAGTTGCGCAAGCAACTGGGTAAGAAGGCATTGCCGACCGCTGACTGGGATCAGGTATCGCTTGAGGCCTATGAGGAGTTCCAGGCAGCTCCTGAGCAGTTCTTTCCCACCGATCCCACCGAGGCATCTGCCTGCCTGGGCGGCATGGCGGCGTGCAATGCCTCCGGTGCCCGCAGTTACGCCTACGGCCCCATGCGCCCGCACGTTACGGGGCTTCACGTGGCACTGGCGGACGGCGACCTGCTTGAGCTTCATCGAGGTCAGGCGCACGCTGACGCACGCCACTTGTCGCTCGTGACAGCGGAAGGCCGCGCGCTCGAGCTGGATCTTCCTGGCTATACCATGCCCAAGACCAAAAACGCGTCGGGTTATTTCGTTTCGGACGATATGGACGCCGTCGACCTCTTTATCGGTGCGTGTGGCACACTCGGCGTCATTACCGAGCTCGAGATCGCCTTGCAGGCGGCACCTTCGGTCGTATGGGGTGTGAGCTGCTTTTTCGACAGCGAGGACAAGGCGGTGTCCTTTACCGATTCCGTGCGCCCCGTGCTGTCCCATGCCGCCGCTATTGAGTATTTCGATGCCGGCGCCTTGGATATCCTTCGCCGCCAGCGCGAGCAGTCGACCGCGTTTGCCTCGCTGCCGGCACTCGACGATGAGGCAAAGGTCTGTGTTTACGTGGAACTCGACTGCGACGACGAGGCGCAAGCGACCGAGGAGCTGTACCACCTGGGATGGGTTTTGGAGCTTGCGGGCGGCCACGACGACGCGACCTGGGTTGCACGCACCGAGGTCGATCGCGAATGCCAGCGGTTCTTCCGCCACGCCGTTCCCGAGAGCGTCAACATGCTCATCGACGAGCGCCGCCGCACCGACCCCACCATTACCAAGCTGGGGTCGGATATGTCGGTGCCCAACACGCGCCTGGCCGATGTCGTTGCCCTCTATCGCCGCACGCTGGCCGAAAGCGGGCTTGAGTCTGCCTCCTGGGGACATATCGGCAACAACCATCTGCATGTGAATATCCTGCCGCGCGATGCGCAAGACTACCGTCGCGGTGGCGAGCTGTTTGCCCAGTGGGCTGCGGAGGTAACGGCTATGGGCGGCGCCGTCTCTGCCGAGCACGGCGTCGGCAAGATCAAAGCGGGCTTTTTGGAGACGATGTACGGCCACGAGGCCATGGTTGAATCGGCTCGACTCAAGCTGCAGCTCGATCCTGCCGGGCAGCTGGGCCGTGGCAACCTGTTTTTGGAGAAGCTCTTGGATGAACTCGTCCAGAAAGGGGGCGCGTGAAGATGAGTGATTTCCATATGGTGGTGTGCGTCAAGGCGGTGTCGGGAAGCACCGAGGTCAAGATGGACCCCAAAACCAATACCATCGTGCGCGATGGCAAGCAGGCGGTCATTAATCCCTTCGATGCAAGTGCCCTCGAATGTGCGTTGGCGCTCAAGGACGACTTTATCGGCTTTGGCATGGATGTGCGCGTGACGGTGGTATCGATGGGTATCCCTGCAACCGAATCGCTACTGCGCGACTGCATCGCCCGCGGCGCCGACGATGCATTGCTGCTCACCGACCGTGCTTTTGCGGGTGCGGACACGTTGGCGACCACCTATGCTCTCAAATGCGGCATCGAGGCGCTCGATGAGGACTTCGACCTGCTCATCTGCGGCAAGATGGCGGTGGATGGCGATACTGCCCAGATTGGCCCCGAACTGGCCGGCGCCTTCGAGATTCCCTGCGTGACCGATGTGAGCTGCGTACAGAGCGCGGGCTTTACGACGTGCGGCTCGCTGGCGCTTGTCCACGGCTGTGACGCCGGCGAGGAGACGGTCTATCTGGAGATGCCGTGCGCGATGACGACCGCCAAGGAGATCGGCCAGCTGCGCATGCCGAGCATCGCCGGCATTCGCGCGGCCGAAGATGCGGATGTGCGGGTGGTCTGTGCTGCCGATGTGCATGCCGACCCTTTGCGCTGCGGCCTTACCGGATCGCCGACGCAGGTCGTGCGCTCGTTTGTGCCCGACCGTGACCAAACGTGCGAGGCCATCGAGGGCACGCCGGTCGAACAGGCGGCAAAGCTTGCCAAGATTATCGAGGGGATGGCATAGATGAGCGGACTGATAATCGATAGCGAGGCATGCGTTGGCTGTGGCCGCTGCGTTCGCGCCTGTGCCTCGGGTGGCATTGTGGTGGAGGGCGAGCGCCCCAACCGCTACGCCCATGTGACCGACGGCTGCATCTTGTGCAGCGGGTGCGTCGACGCCTGTCCCGTCAACGCCATTTCGATCGAGCGCGACGAGGCCGCCGGCGCGGTTGACCTCGATGCGTATCGAGACATTTGGGTATTCGTTCAGACCGACGAGCACGATGTCGTGGCCCCGGTGGCCTACGAGCTCATGGGCAAGGGCCGCGAGCTTGCCGATGCACGCGGCTGTCGCCTGGTGGCGCTGGTCGGCATGGGCCCCGAGGGCTCGCTCGGGGACCTGGAGCATCTGGTTTGCGCCGGTGCGGACGAAGTTCTGGTCTGTCGTGACGAGCGCCTGCGTCAGAACGACGCGGAGGTCTATGCTCGCCTCATCTGCGATTTGGTAGCCGAGCGCAGGCCCGAAGCCATTCTGTACGGTGCGACCGCTTTTGGCCGCGAGCTGGCGCCTGGCGTTGCCGTGCGCCTGCGGACGGGCCTTACGGCCGACTGCACCGTGCTTTCGATGGATACGGAGACGGGCCTGCTGCAACAGACGCGTCCGGCGTTTGGCGGCAACTTGATGGCCACCATTATCTGCCCCAACCACCGTCCCCAGATGGCAACGGTGCGCCCCGGCATCTTTAAGGCGCCCGACTTTGACTATAGCCGCTCCGGAACGATTACCCAGGTATTACTTGCGGAAGACGCCAAGGCTCGTGTCGAGATTTCGATTCCCGCCGAGCAATGGGGCCAGCAGGCTTCGATTGCCGATGCCGAGCGTCTAGTTGTTGTGGGTCGCGGTATTGGCTCCAAGAAAAACCTACCCTTGATGCGAAAGCTCGCCGAAGCCCTGGGTGCCGAGCTCGGCTGCACGCGACCCGTCGTGGAGGCGGGCTGGCTGGAGTATCGCCACCAGATTGGCCAGACGGGCGTGTCGGTTTCACCCAAGCTCCTCGTGAGCATTGGTGTCTCGGGTGCCATCCAGCATCTTGCCGGCATCGGTGGGGCGGAGTGCATCATCGCCGTCAACGAGGACCCGGATGCTCCCATCTTTGGCGTCGCCCAGTACAAGGTCGTCGGCGACGCCGTCGAGGTCGTTGAGGAGCTGCTGGCCCAGCTTGAGTGCTAGGCACTTGCCAGCCAGCTGCGCATCTCGTCCTTTAGGCGCTCCCAGGTCGCTTGCGTGGCGGGATCGGTGAAGGGGCGCGTGATACCAAAGGGCGCGTCGAGCAGGCGGTAGATATCGCCCTGCTCGCGCGCCAGCGCGCGGCTTGCCGGATAGACAAGCTCAAACATAAAGCAGATAAGCCCCACCAAGTAGTCCGCGGGCTCATTGCGCTCATCGCGCGTGACGCAGCGGTGCTCGTCAAAGGCGGCCAGCGTCGGTGCCGAGAAGTGGCTGGCAAGAAACGCGTCCTCATTCACTTTGAGGATGGTGTCGACGGTACTGTCGGCGATGGTGCGCATGATGTCGATCTTGTCGCCATCGCGCACGATATCGCAGAAGCGCCGCGTGCGCTCGCCGAGCTGCGCGGGCAGACGGAAATTGCTGTGATAGGCAATGCTCGCTCGAATGAGTTCGTCTTCTACCGGATCGTCGATAAAGTCGCGGATACTTGTTACCGCGGGCGCATCTGCAGGTGTTTTGCCAAAGAGGACCTCGACGCCCAACGCCGCATGGCTCGCGCTTTCGGCATCCTTAAACGTATCCCAGCGTCGCAGCTGCTCAAAGCGGCCCATATCGTGCAACAGCCCACAAAGCCACGCCAGATCAATGTCCTGCGGTGACCAGCCCTGTTCGCGTGCCACGGCATCGCATGCCTCGGCAACGTGGTACGTATGCTCGATTTTGAGCGCGATACGCGGATTGGCGGCATCGTAGGCATCGGTGTAGGTCTTGAAGGCCGCGGCAGCCCGCGTTCGATCGATAGCTGTCATAATGACTTCCTAAAAAGTTGTGTCTTTCTGTGTCTTTCGATCCGGTGGCAATTGTAGGTGAACTCGGTTGCCATCGGGCGATGGTTCTGCCGTGTCGTTGAATGCGGCTCGGAAATCTTGTCGGGACGAGGAACGCTATGGTGCTCAAAATCGTTAAAACCGTCTGGCCGGTGATGCTTACCTATGTTGCGATAGCCGCGCCGTGCGGAATGATTATGGCGCAGACGGGAATGGAACCCTGGATGGTTTTTGCTCTGAGCAGCACGTTCGTGACGGGCAGCGGGCAGTTTATGATCTGCAATCTGTGGCTGGCGGGTGTGCCTGCGGCGTCGATCGTCGCGAGCGTCGCCGCAATCTCCTCGCGCTTTGCGCTTTACTCGGCATCGATCGCACCGCATCTGAGGGGTGCCTCGAAGCGTCAGACGCTGGCTGTTGCCGCGACGCTTACCGAGGAGGCATATGGCATCTCGCTTGCCAAGTTGGTTAAAGGGGAGGATTGGGGTCCGCTCGAGTCCTTTGTGCTCAACGTGATCCTCATCGCAACATGGGGCGTTTCGTGTACGACGGGCGCCATCGTCGGCGCCGTTGTCGATGTTCCCACCGCTATTGCGGGTTTTGTCTGCACATCGCTCTTTATCTGCCTACTCTTTTCGCAGCGACTGTCGCGCGGCAATGTCGTAGCTGCCGGTTTGGCTGCGGTGTCCGTCGCCATATGCAAGTTCTGGGGGTGGACGAATATCGCCGTGCCGGCAAGTGTACTCGTCGGCGTTGTCACGGCACTCGCGTGCGATGTCCTCGCCGAGGGAAGGGGCGCTCGCGATGCCCGTTAATGAGTTTTTGGTCCTATGGCTATCGTCATGGGCAGCCATCGCGTTTTTCCGCATTGCCCCGGCGTTTGCCTTGCGCGGGAGAACGCTGTCGCCCCGCGTTACCGAGGCCTTGGGTTATATTCCGCCTGCCGCCTTTGCAGCGCTGGTCGCCAACGATTTGATAAGCCCTGACGCTTTCGACGCCGGCTTGTGGCAGGGCTTGATTCCCTGGATTGCGGCCGCCGGCGTCGTGGCGGTGGCAATCAAGACAAAGTCGATGTTGTGGTGCTGCGTCTCGGGCATCGTGTTCTATATCGTTTTAAGCTTCATATAAGAGCGGGGCACGTTTAGCGTCCCGGCACAACGAATCGAATTTCTCACCGAGGCGGTCTGCTTCTTCTGGTACCATGGTCAAACTTTACTGTAGAAAAGTGTGACGTGGGCTTTTGTTCTGCGTCGGCGGAAATGGGGGTTTCATGGCACAGGAAGCGACCGCCAACGAGCAAAAGAAATTCAAAGTCCCGCGTATCCCGGGTGACATCATGATCTACCCGATGATCGTTGGCCTTTTGCTCAATACCTTCTGCCCGCAGGTCTTTGAGATCGGCGGCTTCTTTACCGCCGCCTGCCGCGGTGGTTCCAACACCATCGTTGCCGCGATCCTGCTGTTTGTGGGTGCCGGCATCAGCTTTAAGTCCACGCCGGGCGCTATCAAGACCGGCATCGTCGTGCTGATCCCCAAGCTTGTTGTTGCGGCCGCGTTGGGCCTGGGCGTCGCGTACTTCTTTAACGATAACCTTTTGGGTCTGAGCTCGGTCTCCATCATCGGCGGCATTACGTTTTGCAACATGGCGCTCTACACGGGCATCATGGGCGAGTTCGGCGATGAGTCCGAGCAGGGCGCCGTCGGTATCCTGTTCTTTACGGCCGGCCCCGCCGTCACGATGATCATCCTCGGTGTCTCGGGTCTCGCCAACATCCCCGTCGGCACCATCATCGGCTCCATTTTGCCGCTCGTTATCGGTATGGTTCTGGGCAACCTCTTCCCGTTCATCAAGAACCTGCTGGTCCCCGGCGCCAATCCCGCGATCGCTGTCATCGGTTTTCAGCTCGGTGCGTCCATGAGCCTGTCGAGCTTTATCACCGGCGGCATCTCGGGCATCCTGCTGGGCCTCATCACGCTCTTTATCGTCGGCCCCATCACCTTTGCGTTCGAGCGCCTGTGCGGTGGTAACGGCAAGGCGGCAGTTGCCTGCTCCACTATCGCCGGCACGGCTATGACCACGCCGGTCGCCCTCGCCGAGGTCGCTCCGCGCTATGCCGAGCTTGCGCCCACCGCGTATGCGCAGATCGCCACCGCCGTCATCATCACGGCAATCATGGCCCCGATTCTGACCGGCTGGGTCGACAAGAAGTTCTGCCAGGGCAAGGAGGATCTGTCGCCTGCTGGTGTCGAGGCCATCGAGGAGGCCGTCGCGACCGACATCGATGGCGAATAGCAATCGCTACCAATCAATGATGCCGGCGTGCAACTCGCGCCGTTTGAGCGTCCGAACGAAAGCTGTCTTGCAGTGACGTTCGGGCGCTCTGCTATGATTCCCCTTACCCCTGCGGAGTAGGGGGTGTTTGTTGCCCAGATTCGAATTGGGCGATTCTGACCACTTGGATATTGAAGGGATGGCGTCTAGTGGTTAAGGCACTCAAGATTGAGATATTCCTGCTATGCATGATTGTTCTTATCGGGCTTGCCGCGCGAAGTCGTCGCTCCTTGTTCTCGAGTACCCAGCAGCTCTTGTTTAGCATGCTCGGCTATACCTCTGCTGCCTACATTTTCTTCGATATGATCTGGACGCTCTCGGACGGCGTGAGCACTCCTGTGGGCATCACGGCCAACTGGATTTCCAACGCGGTCTCGTTTTCGCTGTTCGCCATCGCGTGCCTCATTTGGTTTTTCTATTCCGAGACAGTGCAGGGCTCTCGCCTTTTGACCGCGCGCTATAGGGTTGCGATCGTGACGTTGCCAACCGTATTGGTGGTCGTGCTGGCATTTACCAGCTACTGGACGCACACTATGTTCTATATCGATGCGCAGGGCGTATATCGTCGCGGAGCGCTTTATATGATTCAACCTATCGTGAGCTACTGCTACATCATATATACGTCCTTGCATGCCTTTATTCAGGCTCGAAAAGTCGAAAGCTTGCAAACGAAGGCCATTTATCGCACCCTCGCCTTTTTTGTGGTTCCCGCTCTGGTGGGCGGTACCTTCCAGGTTTTGTTTTCGGTACCGGGCCTTTGTGTCGGTATAACGCTGAGCATCCTGCTGCTCTACATCATCTACCAGGAGCAGCTGATCTCGACCGACCCGTTGACTGGCCTCAACAATCGCAACCGTTTTGAGACCTCTATGCTGTCGCTCTTTTCAAATGTGGATCAGGCCGAAGATGTATATCTGCTTATGATGGACGCTGACGGCTTTAAGCAGATTAACGACCGGTATGGACATGTTGAGGGCGATCATGCCCTCCAGGTCATATCTGCTACGCTCAAAGAGGTCTGCTCGGCGTCTGGTGGCTTTATCGCACGTTATGGCGGCGATGAGTTCGTGGTGCTTCAAAAGGTGACGGCGGAGCAGGACATCATGCGTCTGTGCGCGACAATCAACGACGAGCTCGCACGCGCCGAGGTTCCGTATTTGTTGCGGATGTCCATCGGCTATGCACGCGTCGGTGACGGTGTCGATACCTGGCAAGACTTACTTCGCGCTGCCGACGCGGAGCTCTACCGCGTCAAGGCCGAGAAAAAGAAGTCCGGCGTCCAGATACGCTAGAAAAAGGGGCACACGCTTGCGTGCATGGTGGCCCTCGGCTCTCCGATGTACTCCATTAAACTAAAGTATATGAATCCCCTCTGCTAAATAGGGCAGCTCGTTAGACCTTTTTGGGTTTGTTGACGATGATGATGCCGGCGCAGACCAACAGTAGGGCAACGATGACGGTAACGGGGCTCGTGCCAGCGCCCTCGCCGAGCAGCAGCGCGCTCAGCACCACACCAAAGACGGGGTTCATAAACCCAAAGACCGAGACGCGGCTGACGGGGTTGACGGCAAGCAGGCGCGACCACAGCGAGTACGCGACTGCGGAGATGAGTGCCATATAGATGATGAGTGCGATGGCGGGGGCAATCGCCGTGGGGGAGAGCGCACCGCCCATCAAAAAGCCGATGGCGGTAAGGACCAAGCCACCGACTAAAAACTGCCAGCCGGCGAGCAAGACGCCGTCGTGCTCGCGCGAGAAGATGCCAATGAGGCAGGTCGAAAGGGCACCCGCGACGGTGGAGGCTAGGATAAAGCCCTCGCCGTCGAGCGTAAAGCCAAAGGTGCCGTCTGCGCCCGAAAGGTTGACGAGCGCGACGCCGGCAAAGCCCAGCATACAGCCAAGCACCTTGGCCGTATCGAGCTCCTCGGTGCGAAACGCCAGGGCGGCAAAGAGGATTGCGAGGAAGTTGGCGCTGGCTTCGATGATGGAACTCGACATGGCGCTTGCACGGGAGAGTCCCAGGTAGAAAAAGAAGTACTGCCCGATAGTCTGGAAGAGCGACAAGATGCAGATGGGTTTGATATCGCGCGCTTGCGGAACGAGTGGACGGCGCTGAGCCGCGCTCATCCCGACGATAACCAGGGCGCCGGCAAGCGTAAAGCGCAAACCTGCGAAGAGCAGCTGCGAGGCGCCGTCGTGCGAGGGAATGCCAAAGAGGCCGTAGCCGATCTTGATGCAGGGGAAAGCCGATCCCCAGAGCGCGCAGCAGACGAGGCAGCCCAGGACGAGTCCGGGCAGGGTGGCGAGATACGGCTTGCGGCTTTCCATGATGTCCTTCCTGTATGCGTGAAGCAAAAAAGAACCCGCCACCGGGTGTGCCGGTGGCGGGTGTTGTTACCCGAGGGGATTGTACCCGATGGGACGCATTAAGCGAAGTAGGCCACGCCGCTCTCAAAGATCGGCATGAACTTATCGCCAGGGACATGCTCGGGCACGTTGCGGTACAGGTTGTCGCCGCGACGCTCGGCATGGCCCATCTTGCCCAGGACGCGGCCGTCGGGGCTCGTGATGCCCTCGATGGCGAGTGCGGAGCCGTTGGGGTTGACGGAAAGATCCATGCTGGGCTTGCCGTCTTCGCCCACGTACTGCGTGGCGACCTGGCCGTTGGCGATGAGCTGGGCGAGCACCTCGTCGTTGGCGACAAAGCGGCCCTCGCCGTGGCTGATGGCGACGGTGTAGGGGTCGTCCAGGCTGCACTGCGACAGCCACGGGGACAGGTTGGACGAGATACGGGTGCGCACCAGACGGCTCTGATGGCGACCGATGGTGTTGAACGTCAGCGTGGGCGCATCGGGCGTGGCGTCGACGATGTCGCCGTAGGGCACCAGACCGAGCTTGATCAGGGCCTGGAAGCCGTTGCAGATGCCCAGCATCAGGCCGTCGCGGGCCTTGAGCAGGTCGCGGACTGCCTCGGTGACCTCGGGAGCGCGGAAGAACGCCGTGATGAACTTGGCGGAGCCATCGGGCTCGTCGCCGCCCGAGAAGCCGCCGGGGATCATGACGATCTGGCTTGCACGGATGCGGCGGGCAAGCTCGTGGGTGCTCTCGGCGACGGCCTCGGGCGTGAGGTTGTTGATCACGAAGGTGTCGGCCTCGGCGCCGGCGGCGCGGAAGGCACGGGCGCTATCGTACTCGCAGTTGTTGCCGGGGAACACGGGGATTACCACGCGCGGGCGGGCGATCTTGGCGCCGCTGTACACGTGGATATCCTTGGCACGGAAGTCGATGGTCTCGACCTCGGGGGTCTCGCCGGCGCTGCGGTAGGCGAAGACGCCCTCGATGCCGCTCTCCCAGGCCTCCTGGAGCTCGGCGAGCTCGATGACTTCGGAGCCGGTGTCGATGACATAGCCCTCGACGGTGGTGCCCAGGGGCTCGACGACAACGCCGTCGGCGACCTCGGGCAGCTCGGCATCCTCGGCGAGCTCGACGACAAAGCTGCCGTAGAGCGGGGTGAAGAGGCTCTCCACGTCTACATCCTCGGCAAGCTCGATACCGATCTGGTTACCGACGCACATCTTAAAGAGGCTCTCGGCGCCGCAGCCGTAGCCGGGCGTGGAGATGGCCAGGGCGTTGCCGGTAGCAGTGAGCGCCTCGACGGCGTCAAACGCGGCGAGCAGCTGCTGAGCATCGGGGCGGTAGTCCTCGCCATAGGTGGCGGGGGCGATGCGGACGACGCGGTGCGTGAGGCCCTTGAACTCGGGCGAGACGGCGCGGGCGGCCTTGCCCACGGCGACGGCGAAGCTGATCAGGGTCGGCGGAACGTTGAGCTCGCCGGCCTCGTCCTCAAACGAGCCGCTCATGGAATCCTTGCCACCGATGGCGCCGGCACCCAGGTCGACCTGGGCCATAAGGGCACCCAGGACGGCGGCCATGGGCTTGCCCCAGCGCTCTGCCTCGGTGCGCAGGCGCTCGAAGTACTCCTGGAAGGAGAGGTAGGCGCGCTTGTGCTCAAAGCCGGCAGCCACGAGCTTGGCGATGGACTCGACCACGGACAGGTAGGCGCCCGCAAACTGGTCGGCCTCCATCAGATAGGGGTTGAAGCCCCATGCCATGGCACTCGCCGTGGTGGTCTCGCCGTCCACGGGGAACTTGGCGACCATGGCCGAGCTGGGGGTGAGCTGCGTCTTGCCGCCAAAGGGCATGAGCACAGTCGCGGCGCCGATGGTGGAGTCGAAGCGCTCGGAAAGGCCCTTGTTGGAAGCGACGTTGAGGTCGGTGACAAGCGAGGTCATGCGCTCGGCGAGCGTGGTGCCGGCCCAGCTGGGCTGCCACACGCTGCGGGCGCAGACGTGGGCGACCTGGTGCTTGGGTGCACCGTTGGAGTTGAGGAACTCGCGCGACAGATCGACGATGGCGACGCCGTTCCATGCCATGCGCATGCGCGGCTCGGCGGTAACCTCGGCGATAACGGTTGCCTCCAGGTTCTCCTCGGCGGCGTAGCCCATGAACTCCTCGACGTCACCGTCGGCGACGGCGCAAGCCATGCGCTCCTGGGACTCGGAGATAGCGAGCTCGGTGCCGTCCAGGCCGTCGTACTTCTTGGTCACGGTATCAAGGTCGACATACAGGCCGTCGGCAAGCTCGCCCACGGCGACCGAGACACCGCCGGCGCCAAAGTCGTTGCAGCGCTTGATCAGACGGCAGGCATCGCCGCGGCGGAACAGGCGCTGCAGCTTGCGCTCGACCGGGGCGTTGCCCTTCTGGACCTCGGCACCCGAGGTCTCGATGGACTCGGTGTTCTGGGTCTTGGAGGAGCCGGTGGCGCCACCGATGCCATCACGGCCGGTGCGGCCGCCCAGCAGGATGATCTTGTCGGTGGGGGCGGGGCACTCGCGACGAACGTGGTTTGCCGGGGTAGCGCCCACGACGGCGCCAACCTCCATGCGCTTGGCGACGTAGCCGGGGTGATAGAGTTCGTTGACCTGACCGGTGGCAAGGCCGATCTGGTTGCCGTAGCTGGAGTAGCCGGCGGCGGCAGTGGTCACGAGCTTGCGCTGCGGCAGCTTGCCCTCGAGCGTCTCGGAAACCGGGACGGTGGGGTCGCCGGCGCCGGTGACGCGCATGGCCTGATACACATAGCTGCGGCCCGAGAGCGGGTCGCGGATGGCGCCGCCCACGCAGGTGGCGGCACCGCCGAAGGGTTCGATCTCGGTCGGGTGGTTATGGGTCTCGTTCTTAAAGAGGAACAGCCAGTCCTGGTCCTCGCCATCGACATCGACCTTCACCTTGACGGTGCAGGCGTTGATCTCCTCGGACTCGTCGACATCGGTCATGACGCCGGTCTTCTTAAGGTACTTGGCGCCGATGGTGCCCATGTCCATGAGGCAGACGGGCTTGGCGTCGCGACCGAGCTCATGGCGCATCTCCATGTAGCGGTCGAAGGCCTGCTGCACCACGGCGTCGTCGATCGTCACGTCATCCAGGACGGTGCCGAAGGTGGTGTGGCGGCAGTGGTCGGACCAATAGGTGTCGATCACGCGGATCTCGGTGATGGTGGGGTCGCGGTCCTCATCGCGGAAGTACTGCTGGCAGAAGGCGATGTCCGCCTCGTCCATGGCAAGGCCGCGCTCGGTAATAAAGGCGGCAAGGCCGGCCTCGTCGAGCTCGCGGAAACCGTCGAGCACCTCGACGGGCTGGGGCTCGGGGGTCTCCATGTACAGCGTCTCGGGCAGGTCGAGCGAGGCGATGCGCGCCTCGACGGGGTTCACCACGTAGTGCTTGATGGCCTCGATGGCGGCTTCGTCCAGAGCGCCCGAGATCATATAGACCTTGGCGGAGCGCACGGCGGGGCGCTCGCCCTGGCTGATGAGCTGCACGCACTCGCTGGCGGAGTCGGCGCGCTGGTCAAACTGGCCAGGCAGGAATTCGACGGCAAAGACGGCGCCATCGCTTGCGGGGAGCTCGTCGTAGGTCACATCGACCTGGGGCTCGCTAAAGACGGTCGGCACGCAGGAGCGGAAAAGCTCCTCGTCGATGCCCTCGACGTCGTAGCGGTTGATGATCCTCAGGGCCTCGATGCCCTTGATGCCGAGAATCTCGGTCAGCTCGCCCTTGAGCTGCTGAGCCTCGACGTCGAACCCGGGTTTCTTCTCCACGTAGATACGAGAGACCATTGGTTCCTGCCTTCCTGATCGGTTGGGCGTACGGTACGGTATGCGGCAGCGGTCGGTTTGCGGGGTCTGCCCTGCGGTCGCCTTGAGCCACATGTTTGTAAACCTCACTATGATACGACAGCTCGTGGCGCGTTGAGGACGGCGAGGGTGCTACAGTGGGGCTCAAACAAGAGAAAGGCATCACATGGCATTCGTTTCGCTCGCCATCATCGCACTCGTGGCCTTTGCAAGCCCCTTCATCGCCTCGGCGATTCCTGGAAAACCCGTTCCCGAGACGGTCTTTTTGCTCGTGCTCGGCGCGGTGCTGGGACCCCATATGCTCGGCGTCATCCATGTAGATGCCGAGGTCTCGCTTGTGTCCGAGCTCGGTCTGGCCTTTTTGTTCCTGCTTGCCGGCTTTGAGATCGACCCCAAGAGCATCACGGGCGTCGAGGGGCGCTACGGCTTGGCAACGTGGGTCGTCACGTTTGGTATCGCTTGGCTTGCCGTGCGCTTTACCCCGTGGTTCTCGGTCAGCCATTTCGACGGTATCGCCGTGACGCTTGCCCTCACTTCGACGGCGCTCGGCACGCTCGTGCCCATCATGCGTGAGCGCTCGCTCACTGGCACGCGCGTGGGTGACTCGATTCTCGCGTATGGCACCTGGGGCGAGCTCGGTCCCGTGCTCGCCATGTCGGTGCTGCTGTCTGCCCGCACCGGCATCCAAACGCTCGTGATCCTTGGCTTGTTTGCGGTGGTTTGCGTGTTGCTGGCTGTGGTCCCAAGCCGCTCCAAGCGCGTCGGCAGCCGCTTCTTTGCGTTTGTCGAGGAACGCGCCGATACCACGTCGCAGACCTTCGTGCGCCTGACGGTGCTCATCCTGGTCACGCTCGTGGCGTTCTCGGCCGTCTTTGATCTCGACATCGTGTTGGGTTCTTTTGCCGCCGGCTTTGTCCTGCGCTATATCATCCCCGAGGGCAACCATACGCTCGAGACCAAGCTCGACGGCCTGGCCTACGGTTTTTTGATTCCGGTGTTCTTTACCGTATCGGGCGCAAAGATCGATCTGACGGCCGTGGCGTCGCGCCCGGGCTTGCTCGCGGGCTTTATCGTGGCGTTGCTGATCATTCGCGCGGTGCCGATCCTTGTCTCCATGCGCATTTGTCCCGCAACGCGCGACGTTTCGGCGTATGGCCGCATTACCGTGGCCCTGTACTGCACTACGGCGTTGCCGATCATCGTTGCCGTGACAAGCGTTGCCGTCAACGCGGGAGCGCTGTCGCAAGATATTGCGTCGGTCATGGTTGCCGCTGGTGCCATCACGGTGTTCTTGATGCCGCTACTCGCGCAGCTCTTCTACCGCGTGGTCGACGCCGCGCCGGTCGCCGCCGTGGCGGAGGTTGCCGAGCATCCTGCCGAGGCGCTCGATATCCTACGTGCCCATCACGATTTGGCGAGCCTGCTCGCACGCGAGCACGAGCTGCTGACCTCGCATGGCCATGGTCGTGTATTCGAAGGCCTGCCTACGCTCGATGCGATTGCCGAGCGTCTTTCCGCCGAGGCGGCGAGCGGCCACATCGATGCCCGCATTGTGGACGCGGCGCATCTTCTTGCCGATAAGACCTATGGAGACGAGGTCGACCCGTCCGAGCTGACTCCGCGTGAGCGCCTCCGCCTGGAGCGCGCCAAGCTCGCCGTGCGCGAATACCGCCGCCGCATGCTGGAACTCTATGCAAGAGAAGAAGCCGAGGACGACGACGGCAAATAACGAGATGCTTCCCTAGGGGAAGGCGCGTCCCAGTCTGAAGGTTCAAAATGGGATGCGCTTTCCGAAACAAAGGCCTTGGGGAAACTGCGTCCCGGAATGGACACTCAGAGTGGGATACAGTTTCCGCGAGAGACCCGTTGCGGAAACGGTGTCCCAGAATCGGCGTTCAAAACGGGGCACATTTTCCGAAACATGGCCCTGAAGGAAGCTGCGTTCCGGTCTGAGCCGGAATTCTGGGACACGGCTTCCACTTCAAACAGAAGAAGGCGCGCTGCCTGCGGTTGATGCAGGCAGCGCGCCTTCTTGCGTTGAGCTCGGTTGAGGTTTGAAGCTGTGGCTTGCGACCTTTAGGAGCGGGCGGCTCCGTCGACGGGGAGCACGGCGCCCGTGACGTAGGAGGACATGTCGCTCGCCAGGAAAACAAAGGCGTTGGCGACATCCTCGGGCTCGCCCATGCGACCCAGCGGAATGGTGGCGACGATGGGCTTGATGACCTCTTCGGGCAGGTTGGCGACCATATCGGTTTTGGTTACGCCAGGTGCGACGGCATTGACGCGAATACCCATGGGGGCGAGCTCGCGCGAGAGCGACTGGACCATGCCGTTGACGGCAAACTTGGACGTGGGGTAACCGACGCCAGAGGGCTGACCGTACTTGGCGACCATTGAGCTCGTGGTGGTGATGGTGCCGCCGTGGCCGGCCTCGGTCATAATCTTGGCGGCTGCCCGGTGGCCGTTAAAGACGGCGACGACGTTGAGGTCCATAACTTTGGCGAACTCCTCGGCCGTGTAGTCCAAGAGGGGTGAACGCTGGGAGATGCCGGCATTATTGACGACCGTGTCCAAGCCGCCCATGTCGGCTGCAGCCTGGGTAAAGGCCTCAGTCACGGCTTCGAGTGAGGTGAGGTCGCAGGAGCGGCCCCAGACCTTGGCGTCGGGATAGGCGGCTGTCAGCTTCTCAACGGCCGCATCGGCGGTCTCTTGACGCGAGCCAAAGACGGTGACGGCGGCGCCCTCCTCGATAAAACGGCAGGCGATGGCATAGCCGATGCCGCGCGTGCCTCCGGTGATAATTGCTTTCTTGCCCTCGAGCAACATGGTGCCTCCATTCTTCGGGGGTGGACGTACGCAGCACAGGATAGCGGCGGACAAAAACAAACATGCCTGCTTATCGGTGAGCGGTATCCCTGGTTGACACCGAACGGTCAAGTTGTTCAAACGCTGGCCGCGTCAATGCGCTCCGAGCGCGCAAGCAAAAGGGGCTCCCGTCCAAGACCGGACGGGAGCCCCTCAAACATATATGTCGTATGGCGAGAACCGAACTAGTTGGCCATGACGCCTTCGGTCCATGCCTCGACGTCCTCGATGCGCAGGACGTTGGCGACCTCGGCCACGCAGTCGACGCTGGCAAGCTCGGCGGCGGCAGCCTGGACGTCCTTCTCGAGTGCGCGGTGCGTCAAGAAGATGACCGAGCAGGCATCGCTGACGCCCGACTTGCCGTCCTCGACTTGGTTGATGAGCGAGATCGAGATGTTGTGCTTGGCAAAGATGTCGACCGTCTCGGACAAGGCGCCCACGCGGTCGGCGACCTTCAGGCGCACATAGTACTTGGTCTGGAGCTCGTCCATGGGCTTAAAGGTGAGGTTGTGACCATAGGGCTCAATCTCGGGCAGCGGAGCCACGCCGCGGCTGATCTGCTCGGAGAGCGACAGGATATCGCCCACGACGGCGCTTGCGGTGGGGAAGGAGCCTGCGCCGGCACCGTAGAACATGGTTTCGCCCACGGCGTCACCCACCACGTAGACGGCGTTCATGGCGCCGTTGACCTTGGCGAGCATATGGTCTGCCGGGATGAGCGTGGGATGCACGCGGACGTCGACGCCGGCGTCGGTGTTGCGTGCGATGCCCAGCAGCTTGATGGTGTAGCCGAGCTCGCGGGCCTGGGCAATGTCCTCGGCGCCGATGGTACGGATACCCTGCTGGTAGACATCGTCGGTGGTCACGCGGGTGCCAAAGCCGATGGAAGCGAGGATTGCCGTCTTGCTGGCGGCGTCGAAGCCGTCGACGTCGGCGGACGGGTCGGCCTCGGCATAGCCCTTTGCCTGGGCGTCGGCGAGCACGTCAGCGTAATCGGCGCCCTCGGCGTCCATGCGCGACAGGATGTAGTTGGTGGTGCCGTTGAGAATGCCAGCGATGGTCAGGATCTTGTTGCCCACCAGGTCGTGCTCGAGCGTGCTGACAATGGGGATGCCACCGCCGCAGCCGGCCTCGCACTTAATCTGCACGCCGCACGCGCGCGCCTTCTCGGCGAGCGTCTCGACATGACGGCCCAGCAGGGCCTTGTTGGCAGAGACGACGTGCTTGCCGTTCTCGAAGGCGGTGGTGAAGATTTCGGTCGCGGGGTGCTCGCCGCCGATGAGCTCGACGACGATATCGACGGCGGGGTCGGTGACGACGTCGTGCCAGTCGCTCGTAAAGGCCTCGCGCTCAATACCGGCGGCTTCGGCCTGCTCCCAGGCAAGCGCGCAGGCGCGGGTCAGCTTAAGGTCGATGCCGTAGGCGGCCAGGTACTCATCGTGGTGGCTCTTGATCAGACGGGCCACGCCGCCGCCGACGGTTCCCAGACCGATGAGGCCGACGTTCACGGTGCGCAGGGGTTCGCTCATAGATAGCTCCTTCGTGCATCTTATGGATGGATTAACCGCTTAAAGGTTGAGTGCATTCTAGCGTGAAGTGCGGGCGCGTGCTTGCCTGGCAGCGGGAGCAGCACAAAACGCCACCCCCGAAACGCTGCGGAAACATTGGAAACACGCTCGCTACAAACGAACTTCCGTAACAAACTGTCAACGTTTGCACCATAAGGTTTGCCCTGTACCGCAAGACGGCCGCACCGCGGCCAGCGAAAAGGGGGACACCATGTTTAGCATCAACAACGTACTTAACCGCAGGAGTTTCTTGGCTGGCGCCGCGGCGTTCGGTAGCACCGCGGCACTCGCTGGTTGCTCGTCGGGTGGCTCGGACGGCGGCTCCGCCGATGACGGCAAGACCTTCAAGATCGGTGTCATCGGCCCTCTGACCGGCACCGCGGCAACCTATGGCGTTTCGGCCGAGAAGGGTGCCAAGCTCGCCGCCAAGGATTTTTCGACCAAGGACCTCAAACTCTCGCTTAAGTCCGAGGACGACGTCGCTGACGGCGAGAAGGCCATCAACGCCTTCAATACCTTGTGCGACTGGGGCATGCAGGCGCTCGTCGGCCCCGTCACCACCGGTGCCGCCGTCGCTGTCTCGGGCGAGATCGCCGACGATATGCTCATGGTCACGCCCTCGGCCTCGTCGCTCGACGTTACCAAGGATAAGACCACGGTTTTCCAGGTTTGCTTCACCGATCCCACCATGGGCGCCAGCGCCGCGAAGTTCTTGGCCGAGAAGTACGCGGATGCCAAGATCGCCCTGTTCTACAACTCCGGCGATACGTATAGCTCGGGCGTTGCCGACGCTTTTGCCGAGCAGGCCAAGGCGTCCAAGCTCGACATCGTTGATACCGAGACCTTTAAGGACGACTCTTCCACAAGCTTTACCAACCAGCTCACCAAGGCCAAGGAGGCCGGCGCCACGCTCATCTTTGCGCCGATCTACTACACGCCGGCGTCCGTTTTGCTCAAGAACGCCAAGGACATGGGCTACGACATGACCCTCATGGGTACCGACGGCATGGACGGCCTGCTCTCTGTGGAAGGCTTCGATACCTCTCTTGCCGAGGGCGTACTGCTCATGACCCCGTTTTCGGCTGACGATGAGAAGAATGCCGACTTCGTCAAGGCCTATAAGGATGCCTACGACGAGACGCCCAACCAGTTTGCCGCCGACGCTTACGATTGCGTCCACGCAATCGTCGAGGCTATCGATAGGGCGGGGATTGACATTTCGGCCGAAGGTGCCGACATTGCCGGCGACCTTGCCAAGGCCATGCGCAAGATCAAGATCGAGGGCCTGACGGGCGAGCTGACGTGGAATGACGAGGGCCAGGTCGAAAAGCCCGCCACAGCCTATGTGATTCAGGACGGCAAGTACATCGCCGCCTAAGTGCGCATAAAGCGCGACCGGTGAGGCCGTTTTATTCAAGGCAGAGACGCCTGTAACAGAATGGAAACAATACTTTCACGTAATAAAGTGGCATTACTGCATAAAGTAATAGAAATACGCAGAATTATGGATAAATGAACAAATCCAAAGAAAAGTTGAAATAATCGCCACTTTCCTTAACTAAAGCGTCTACTATTTTGCGAACGCCGAACACGGCGAAGGATGGCCTGTCGGGTAACCGAAACCCGACGAGATTTGAGAGGAGAGCCGCATGTCGAGCCTCACCGGTAAGTCATTGAACCCTGTTATGAATCGCAGGAGCGTTATCGCGAGCGCAGCAGGTCTGGGGGCGATGTCCATTCTAGCTGGCTGCTCCTCCAACGGCGGCGACAGCGGTTCCGCTTCGGGCGACGCTTCGTTTAAGATCGGCACCATCGGCCCGCTGACCGGCGCCAACGCGTCCTACGGCAAGTCCGTTACCCAGGGCGTCGAGCTTGGCTGCAAGGATTTCTCGATCAAGGAGCTGCCGCTTGCCAGCAAGGCCGAGGACGACCAGGCCGACGGCGAGAAGGCCGTCAACGCCTTCAACACCCTGCTCGACTGGGGCATGCAGGCCCTCGTCGGCCCGACCACCACGGGTGCGTCGGTTGCCGTTGCCGCCGAGTGCGGTAACGACCCCAAGACGTTCATGATCACCCCGTCCGCGTCCTCCGAGGACGTCACCGACGGCAAGGATTGCGTCTTCCAGGTTTGCTTCACCGACCCCAACCAGGGTGTCAACGCTGCCAAGTTCCTGGCGCAGAAGTATGCGGACGAGAAGTTCGTGCTGTTCTATAACTCCGGCGACGCCTATTCTTCGGGCATCGCAGATTCCTTTAAGGCCCAGGCCGCTGAGTCCAAGCTCGAGATTGTTGACGAGGAGACCTTTAAGGACGACTCCGCCACGAGCTTTACCAACCAGCTCACCAAGGCCAAGCAGGCCGGCGCCACCATGATCTTTGCGCCGATCTACTACACGCCGGCGTCCGTCCTGCTCAAGAACGCCAAGGACATGGGCTACGACGTCAAGATGATGGGCTGCGACGGCATGGACGGCATCCTGGGCGTTGAGGGCTTCGATACCTCTCTTGCTGAGGGTCTGCTGCTCATGACCCCGTTCTCCGCCGACGACGAGAAGAACGCCGACTTCGTTAACGCTTACAAGGATAAGTACGGCGATACCCCCGACCAGTTTGCCGCTGACGCCTACGACGGCGTGCACGCGGTGGCCGAGGCCGTCAAGGAGGCCGGTCTTGGTGTCGACGCCGATCCGACCGAGGTCGCCGAGAAGCTGTCCAAGGCTATGCTCAAGATTACCGTTGACGGTCTGACCGGCAAGCTCACCTGGAACGATAAGGGCCAGGTCCAGAAGGAGCCCACAGCGTACGTCATCACCGACGGCAAGTACGTACAGGCCTAATTGGCCGCCTTACATAGAGCGGTTTTGATCCCAAGCAGGGGAGGTTTTGGCCTTCCCTGCTTGCTTGGTATCTAGGGACAGTGTAACGTCCCTGTTTCATACATTAACTGGAAACCTATTCGAAAGGGGGATGTGGAACATGACGGTCTTTATCCAATACCTGGTCAATGGCCTGTCCATGGGCAGCGTCTACGCCATCATCGCGTTGGGCTACACCATGGTCTACGGTATCGCCAAGATGCTGAACTTCGCTCACGGCGACGTCATCATGGTCGGTGCCTATGTCTCGTTCTGTGCCACGTCGTATCTCGGCCTCCCGGGCTGGGCATCTGTAATTCTCTCTTGTGTGGTTTGTACCGTTCTCGGTGTTCTCATCGAGGGTCTGGCCTATAAGCCGCTGCGCCAAGCGGGCCCGTTGGCCGTTCTGATCACGGCCATCGGCGTGTCTTACTTCCTGCAGAACGCCGCGCAGCTTCTGTGGGGCGCCACGCCCAAGAACTTCACTTCGCTCGTCACCTTCCCGGTGCCGGAGTTCTTGGCCAAGTTTAACGTAAGCGCCGTCTCGCTCGTCACCATCGTCGCCTGCCTGGTTATCATGGCCGGCCTGATGTTCTTTACAGGTAAGACCAAGATGGGCAAGGCCATGCGCGCCGTGTCCGAGGATAAGGCCGCCGCTCAGCTCATGGGCATCAACGTCAACCGCACCATCTCGATGACGTTCGCCATCGGCTCCGCCCTCGCTGCCATCGCCGGCGTGCTCCTGTGCTCCTACTCGCCGGTCCTGCAGCCCACCACGGGCGCCATGCCTGGCATCAAGGCCTTCGACGCTGCCGTTTTCGGCGGCATCGGCTCCATCCCCGGCGCCTTTGTCGGCGGCATTCTCATCGGCATCATCGAGGCGATGGCGCAGGCTTACATTTCCACGAGCCTTGCCAACTCCATCGTCTTTGGTGTTTTGATCATCGTCCTGCTCGTCAAGCCTGCCGGCCTCTTGGGCAAGTACGTCCCCGAGAAGGTGTAGGTGAGCGTTATGAAGTTTCTTAAAGACAAGCAGACGCGTCACGACTTTGTCACGTACGCCATGTGCCTTGTGGCGTTTGCCATCGTGTTCTTTATGCAGTCCAACCACATGATCCCGCGCATGATCGCCGGTCAGCTGGTTCCCATCACGGCCTATATCGTCATGGCCATCTCCCTTAACCTCGTCGTCGGCATCGCGGGCGACTTGTCGCTGGGCCACGCGGGCTTTATGAGCGTCGGCGCCTATACGGGCATCGTCACCGCCGTCGCGCTGGAGAGTGCCGTTCCGTCCGATCCGATGCGCCTGATCATCAGCATTGTGGTCGGCGCTATCGCCGCTGCCATCTTGGGCTTCTTGATCGGTATTCCGGTCCTGCGCCTGAGCGGCGACTATCTGGCCATCGTGACCCTCGCTTTTGGCGAGATTATCAAAGAGGTCGTCACCTGCCTCATTGTGGGCGTCGATTCCCGCGGCCTGCATGTGATCTTTAACATCACGGGCAACTCCACGATTGACGACCTGCACCTGCTCGAGGACGGCACCGCCATCATCAAGGGCGCGCAGGGCGCATCGGGCGTGTCGACCTATTCGACCTTCCTCGCCGGTGCCATCCTGGTCATGGTCGCACTCGTGATCGTGCTCAACCTGGTTCGCAGCCGTACCGGCCGTGCCATTATGGCCGTGCGCGATAACAAGATCGCTGCCGAGTCCGTGGGCATCTCCGTCACCCAGTACCGCATGATCGCCTTCGTGGTTTCCGCTGCCCTCGCCGGTGCTGCCGGAGCCCTGTTCGGCGGTAACTTCTCGCAGCTTTCCGCCACCAAGTTCGACTTCAATACGTCCATCCTCATCCTGGTGTTCGTGGTCCTGGGCGGTCTGGGCAATATGCGCGGTTCCGTTATCGCCGCGGCGCTGCTCACGGTGCTTCCCGAGCTGCTCCGTCAGTTCTCGGACTACCGCATGCTCATCTACGCCATCGTGCTGATCTTGGTCATGATCTTTACCAACAACCCGCAGCTCAAGGCGTTCTTCGGTCGCGTCAAGGACCGCTTTGCTTCCAAGAAGGAGGTGGCAGCCGATGCCCAGTAAGTTTGAGTTCAACAAGGGCAAGATGGTCCCGTATCCTTCTGGCGCCATCGTTCCCGACCGCGACCTGGGTCAGCGCCCGGCACTCGAGTGCATCCACCTGGGCATTGAGTTCGGTGGCCTTAAGGCAGTCGACGACTTTAGCCTGACTATCGGCAAGACCGAGATCGCCGGTCTGATCGGCCCCAACGGTGCCGGTAAGACCACGGTCTTCAACCTGCTCACCAAGGTGTATCAGCCCACGCACGGCACCATCCTACTCGACGGTGAGGACACCTCGGGCAAGTCGGTCTATCAGGTCAACCGCATGGGTATTGCCCGTACATTCCAGAACATTCGCCTGTTCAACACCATGACGGTGGAGGACAACGTCAAGGTCGGTCTGCACAATCAGGAGCGCTACTCCGGTTTTGAGGGCGTGCTGCGCCTGCCGACGTACTGGAAGCACGAGAAGGCTGCTCACGAACGCGCCATGGAGCTGCTGTCCATCTTTGATATGGAGCATCTGGCAAACGAGCAGGCCGGATCGCTGCCTTACGGCGCTCAGCGTCGTCTGGAGATCGTCCGCGCGCTTGCCACCAACCCCAAACTGCTGCTGCTCGACGAGCCTGCCGCAGGCATGAACCCGTCCGAGACCGCCGAGCTCATGGAGAACATCGTTAAGATTCGCGACACCTTTGGCATCGCCATCATGCTTATTGAGCACGACATGTCGCTCGTCATGAATATTTGCGAGGGTATCTGCGTGCTTAACTTTGGCAAGGTCATCGCCAAGGGCACGGCCGAGGAAATCCAGAACAACGACGCCGTTATCGAGGCGTATCTGGGCAAGCAGGATAAGGGGGAGAACTAAATGGCAGAGCCGATGCTTTCCGTCTACAACATCAACGTCTGGTACGGCGCCATCCACGCCATCAAGGACATCTCCTTTAACGTTAACGAGGGCGAGATCGTGGCCTTGATTGGTGCCAACGGTGCCGGCAAGTCCACAACGCTCAAGACCGTCTCGGGCCTGCTGCGCTCCAAGACCGGCTCCATCAAGTTTATGGGCGAGGACATTACCCATACGCCCGCTGATAAGCTGGTTGGTAAGGGCCTGGCTCAGGTTCCCGAGGGTCGTCGCGCCTTTTTGCAGATGACGGTTGAGGAGAACCTGGAGATGGGTGCCTATACGCAGCCCAAGTCCACGGTGACTCCGGGCCTGGAACGCGTCTACGAGCAGTTCCCGCGCCTGAAGGAACGTCGTCGCCAGGTCGCCGGCACCCTTTCAGGCGGCGAGCAGCAGATGCTCGTTATGGGGCGCGCCCTTATGAGTAACCCCAAACTGCTTATGCTCGACGAACCTTCCATGGGTCTGGCGCCGATTCTGATCGAACAGATCTTCCAGATTGTCGAGGACCTGCACAAGGCCGGCACCACGGTGCTTCTGGTCGAGCAAAACGCGCAGATGGCGCTTTCCATCGCCACACGCGGTTACGTGCTCGAGACCGGCAAGATCACCATGACCGGCACCGGCCAAGAGCTCCTGCACGACGACAACGTCCGCAAAGCCTACCTCGGAGGCTAACCCACCTAACAAAAGGGGCGCTGACTATCTCAGTCAGCGCCCCTTTTTAAATCGCGGTGAAATAGGGACTGAATACGGGCTCCAGAGGCCAAAAGAGTCCCTATTCCACCGCAACTTCATGGGGATGTGTGACAATGCCCGTCGGAAAACATCTGCTGTCTTTGGGGGTCTATCTATGCTGTACGAGTTTTGTGCCGAGAACTTTGAGCGGGTGCCGGCGGCTATCGATGCCGGTGCAAAGCGCATCGAGCTGTGCGACAACCTTGCCGTTGGTGGCACCACGCCTTCTGCCGGCGTTATCAGCGCTACAGTCAGCTATGCTCACGAGCATGACGCGCGAGTGATGTGCATGATTCGCCCGCGTGGCGGTGACTTTCATTACAACCAAGACGAGCTGCGCATGATGGAGATGGACCTGGGCCTTGCCGTAAGCGCCGGCGTTGACGGCTTGGTCTTTGGCTGCTGCAAGCCCTGCGCTGGCGGATGGGCGCTCGACGAGCTTACGTTGGGCGCCCTCGTGATGGCCGCGGGCTGCGCGACCGAGGAATGCAAGCGTGAGCCCATCGACATCACCTTCCACATGGCGTTTGACCAGCTCTCGCCCGAGGCTCAGCTCGACGCGATTGACAGACTCGCCGACTGCGGCATCACACGCATCCTGACGCATGGTGGCGCTGCCGGTACGCCGATCGAGGACAACTTCGAAAACCTGGCCCGCTTGATCGAGTATGCGGGCGACCGCTTGACCATCCTTCCCGGCGGCGGCATTTCCACGGCCAACCGCGATACCGTGGCAGCGGCACTGGGCGTCTCCGAGCTCCATGGCACAAGGATCGTACCGCTGGAGGTGTAGCCCGTGGCGCTTGTATTCGATGTTCAGCAGGCGAGCGGCAAGCCCGACGACAACCGTCGCCCCGGTACCGCGTGCCCCTTTTGCAACACGGAGGGGCTCACCAACATCATCCAGCGCGACGGTGACTGCATCTGGCTCGAGAATAAGTTCAAAACCCTGCGCGCCACCCATCAAACCGTGCTGATCGAGTCGGCCGATCACGATGCCGACCTGGTGACCTATGAGCCGGATGAACTCCACCATGTGATGCGGTTTGCTCTGGGTTGCTGGCAGCGGATGATCGACTCGCAGCAGTATCGAAGCGTGCTCATGTACAAGAACAAGGGTCCACTTTCGGGCGGCAGTCTGGTCCATCCGCACATGCAGATTGTGGGTTTGGAGCAGGAAGACGGCTATGCTTCGCTGACTTCCGCCAATTTCGAAGGTATCAATGTCTGGCAACAGGGGAGAATCTCGGCCAATATCTCAACCGAACCGATCATGGGGTTCTTTGAGATCAACGTTTCAGCCCCGCAGGGAATCGCCGCCAGCGATGACACGAGAGACCAAGCCGAGGCGGATCTCTTCGCCGATGCGATCCAGGTAGCTCTGCGCTATATCCTGAACGAGCACCACGGTGGTCGCGCAGAGTCGTACAACTTGTTCTTCTATCACCTGGGCGGTCGGACCATTGCCAAGGCGCTGCCGCGTTGGGTGGTTTCGCCCTACTTTGTCGGCTATCGTTTGGCCCAGGTCAATGCCGAGACAACGCTCGATATCGATGCTGAGCGCTTGCGTGCGCATCTGGAAACGCTCGTATAGCAAGATTAACACCCGTGTAATGCGGACAGTCTAGCGCGCCATGGCGTCGCGGCCGGCCTCGACACGCTTGCGCTGGGCGGCGCGCTCCTCGCCGGTCAGACGCTCAAAGAGATGCCCGATAAACGAGGCGAGTATCTGCTGAAACAGCGTTCCGCACATGACGGGAAACACGACTTCGCCTGGAAAGTACTGTGTGGCGATGACGGCGCCCGAAGAGATGTTACGCATGCCGCAGGTAAAGCACATGGTAGTCGTCTCGCTATATGGCAGATGCAGCGCACGGGCGACCAGAAAACCGACGACAAAGCCGCTGATGGCGAAGGTCAAAATAAAGAGGGCGACTTCCAGACGCATCGCGTTCATGTGCAGGACGTACTCGCTCATGGCGGTGGAGTTGGAGGCGATAATGCCCATCATCATGAACTTGCAGGCGGGCGAGAGCGCGGGGGAGAGCTTCTCGTGTCCCCATCCACGTGTGAGCTCGTTGATCACGATGCCGAGCACGGCGGGGATGGCGATCATAAAGGCCATGTCCTGCATCATGCTCGGCACATCGATCGAGACGGTGGCACCCAGCAAGAGCTTCAGCGTGAGCGGAATCGTCACAGGCGAGATAACCGAGGACGTCAGGATGATGGTGAGCGCGAGCGGGCCGTTGCCGCCGAACATGCTAATCCACATAAAGGCAGTGACCGCCACGGGTACGCTGTACTCGAGCACGATGCCGCAGACAAGGTTGGGATTGGAGCCAAAGAACAGCGATCCCATGGCATAGGCTGCTATGGGAATAAGCACCGCCGAGACGAGCAGCGCCAAAATCAGGTGCAGGGGACGGCGGAACACCTCAGCGACCTGGTGGAAGGTGTTGCTGAGCGCACCTTGGAACGTCATAAAGGCGAAGAGGGCGGGAACGATGGGCTTAAGTACTCCGATCTGCTGGGGAAAGAGCACGCCGAGCGTTACGCAAATCGGAACGATGACCTGCATATGCCCCGCGAGGAACTTTCCCAGTCCAACCCATTGCTTCATATGCCCCGTGACTCCCTTTATCCGCGAACTCGTTTGAATGGATATGCTAGACGCTCGCATGCGTCCGTGCGTCAGAAACGCTCGATTATTTCGAGGCTATTACCGGCCTCGTTTACCGAAACCAGGGCGTGCCGCGAGGCTCTGCGTCCGTGCCGCACGGTATAATAAATCCGTTCAACAGATCTGCCTGCCGAAGCGGGCATACACAGAGGACTCATCGCTATGAACCGTGAGAGGTATCGCGGCGACCTGCCCCTATCGGGGGTGGGCGCCTATGTCATCGCTTAAGACGACGCATCGCTGGGCGGTCGCTCAGCAAAATCCCGAGCTCGAAAAGGAGCTTTCGGCTGGTCTGGGCATACCCGGGCTGGTGGCGCGCATTATGGTTGCGCACGGCATTACATCCATCGAGGAAGGCCAGCTGTTTTTGACGCCTTCGCTCGATCGCGACTGGGCGGACCCGCTTGTTATTCCGGGCATGGCGGTCGTCGCCGACCGCGTTGAGCGTGCTATTCGCAACCACGAGCGTATCGCCGTCTTTGGCGATTTTGACGTCGACGGCATTACGTCGACTTGTCTGTTGACCGAGGCGCTACGTTCGTTTGGCGCCAACGTCACGCCGTTTATTCCGCACCGCTTTGACGAGGGCTACGGCCTGTCGCGTGCGGCGCTCGACCGCGTCAACGAGCTTGCTCAACCCAACCTGATTGTGACCGTCGATAACGGTATTGCTGCCAAGGAAGAGGTCTCCTACCTGGAGAGCCTGGGGATTGATTTGGTGGTCACGGACCATCACGAGCCGTCCGACCAGGTGCCGCAGGGCGTGCCCCTGACCGACCCCAAGCTCGAGGACGAGGGCCCCTCGCGCGAGCTTGCCGGTGCCGGTGTGGCGCTTAAGCTGGTACAGGTCCTGGGCGAGCGTTTGGGCAAGCCGTCGTATTGGCGTTCGCTGATAGAGGTCGCGGCGCTGGGCACCGTGTCCGACATGATGCCGCTCACGCCCGAGAATCGCGCACTGGTCGCCGAGGGCATCCAGCAGATGCGCGTGACGGCCCGCCCCGGTTATATCGCGCTTGCCGCACTTGCCAAGGCCGACCTTTCTACCATTACGGCCGACGGCCTGTCGTTTTCGCTCATCCCTCGTCTGAATGCTGCCGGCCGCATGGCTGATCCCAAGCTGGCGCTCGACCTGCTGCTTGCCCGCGACCCCATCGAAGCGAGCGCGCTTGCCGCCGAGCTCGAGGAAATCAATCGCCAACGCCGCGAGATCGAGGCCGAGCTTACGCGCGATGCCATGGCGAAGGTCGAGGAGACTTATGACGGCGGGCGCGCGATTGTCGTGGGCGGCGAAGGTTGGCACGAGGGCGTCAAGGGCATCGTGGCGAGCCGCCTGACCAACCGTTATCACGTGCCGGCGCTGCTGTTCTCGATCGAGGACGGTATCGCTCGCGGTTCGGGTCGCTCGGTGGGCAAAGTCAACCTGTTCGACGCCGTAGAACGCTGCTCCGACCTGCTGATTCGTCGCGGCGGGCATGCCGGTGCGGTGGGCGTGACCATCGAGGCATCCAAGCTCGATGAGTTCCGCCGTCGCCTTTCGGCCGTGCTATCGGAGCTTCCTGCCGATGACTTTGAGGACACTGACGAGGTTGCCGCCACCGTTGACCTCTCCGAGCTGAATATCGAGACCATCGAGCAGATTTCCCGTCTTGAGCCGTTTGGCCAGGGCAATAAGGTGCCGCTTCTGGCCGCCGAGGGCGTGACGATGTGCGATCGCGCCGTGGTGGGCAAAACCGGCGAGCACATGCGCTTTGTGGCGACCGATGGCGCCGCGAGCGTGCCGGCCATCATGTTCCGCGTGCCGCAGATCGATAAACTCATCAATTGCGACAGTGCCGTCGACTTGGTGTTCGAGGCCGTGGCCGAACATTGGCAGGGACGTGTGAAGCCCAAGCTCATGATTAAAGATGTCTTGGTGCGCGATACCGCGGCGCCCAATATCGACGATCCGGCATGTGAGCTTCGCCGCGGCGTGCAACCAGCGGATTCTGGCCTGCGCCTGGAGTCGCGTAAACGTGAGACGCTCGCCCAGCTTTCTTATACCGAGCTCACGCGCTCGCTTATCCATAGCTTTATCGGCTCGAACCAGCCGCATCGCGCGCAGGTCGAGGCACTCGACGCGCTCGCCGACCACCAGAGCGTCTTGGCCGTTATGGGGACGGGGCGCGGCAAGTCGCTCATCTTCCATGTGCACGCCGCGCGCGAGGCGGTCCTTCGTGGGCGGGCGAGCATCTTTGTCTATCCGCTGCGCGCGCTCGTTGCCGACCAGGCTTATCACCTCTCGTCGACGATGGCTGCGCTCGGCATTGGCGTGGGCGTGTTGACCGGCGAGACCGTGGAGGCAGCGCGCGATGACGTGTTTGCCGGCCTGGCTTCGGGTCGCACCGGCATCGTTCTCACGACGCCGGAGTTCCTGTCTATCCATCGCGATCGCTTTGCACGTTCTGGACGTATTGGCTTTGTCGTTATCGATGAGGCACACCATGCCGGTCTTGCCAAAGGCGGCGACCGGAGCGCCTACCTCGACATGCCCGATATTCTCAAAGCCCTGGGCGACCCCGTTGTCATGGCGGCAACGGCTACCGCGACGGCCCCGGTCGTGGCGGAGCTTGCTCGTGTATTGCCGATTACCAGGACGGTGGTCGACGAGACCGTTCGCGAGAACCTGCAACTCGAGGACGACCGTGACCTTGCGAGCCGCGAAAATCGCCTGGTGTCAATCGTGGCGACGGGGGAGAAGACCGTCATCTACGTCAACTCGCGCGACCAGTCCGTGGCGCTTGCCAAGACGTTGCGCAAACGCGTGCCCGACTGCGCGACCCATATTGCGTTCTATAACGCCGGGCTTGCGCGCTCCGATCGCCGCCGTGTCGAGGAAGCGTTTCGCGACGGAAGCCTCAGTTGCATCGTTTCGACCTCTGCCTTCGGTGAGGGCGTCAACCTGCCCGATATCCGTCATGTCGTGCTCTACCACATGCCGTTTGGTGCGATTGAGTTTAACCAGATGAGTGGCCGTGCCGGCCGCGATGGACAGCCCGCTGTGATTCACCTGCTCTATTCGTCGCGTGACGCTCGTATTAATGAGCGCCTGCTCGATTGTTACGCGCCCGAGCGCGATGAGCTTGTCACTCTCTATCGAGCGCTGCAGACCATGTGGCGCTCCAACCGTGGCAAGACGGGGGACGATTCATTCTGCGCGAGCGATATCGACATTGCGCAGATGTGTCTTGCCATCGATGCCCGCACGCCGGTCGACGAGCGCTCGGTGGAAAGCGGCCTGGGAATCTTCGAAGAACTCGGTTTCTGCCGCGTTTCGGGGTTTGACGATACGCGTCGCATCGCGATGGCGGAAAACCCCGGTCGCGTGCAATTAAGCAGGTCAATTCGCTATTTGGAGGGCTTGCGCTCGCGCATGGAGTTCACGGCTTTTCGGAGCTGGGCACTCGATTCGTGCGCTTCTGATATGCTAGCCAAAGTTAACCGCCCGATCGTACCGCGGGCCTAGGGGAAGGGGACCTCGATGGACGCCGCAGCCCGTACCGCCCATGATTCCACCCTCCAGCCGTTTTCGGAGATGGAGCACTATAAACATGCCGATGAGCTGCCGCCCGAGATTATGGCGGACAGCTACGACAAGCTGGAGCGTCTGTGCCTCAAATATATGAACGAGGACGACTTCTCCAATGTGGAGCAGGCCTACTGCTTTGCTGCCGAGAAGCACTGCAACCAAAAGCGGCGCTCGGGTGAGATGTACATTAACCATCCCGTCGAGGTAGCTATCATTCTGGCTGACCTCAAGATGGACTGCGATGTGGTGTGCGCCGCGTTGCTGCACGATACCGTCGAGGACACCGAGACCTCGCTTGCCGATGTTTCGGGTCTGTTTGGCGAAACCGTGGCAGGGCTCGTCGACGGCGTGACCAAGCTCACCAACATTGAAGTCGACAGCATGGACGAGAAGCAGGCGCTTACGCTGCGCAAGATGTTCCTCGCCATGTCCAAGGACATCCGCGTCATCATCGTCAAGCTCGCCGACCGCCTGCATAACATGCGCACGCTTGCCGCTCTGCGCGAGGACCGCCGCCTGTTTAAGGCACGCGAGACCATGGACGTGTACGCGCCTTTGGCCGACCGCCTGGGCATGAGTTCAATCAAGTGGGAGCTCGAGGACCTGTCCTTTTTCTACTTGGAGCCCGATGCCTACCAGCGCATCGCGCGCATGGTATCCGAGTCGCGCGAGGTTCGCGAGCGTTATCTGGACGAGACCATCAAGACGCTCACCGATGAGCTCAATCGCATTGGTCTTGAGGGCTTTCAGATCAACGGTCGTTCCAAGCACTATTGGTCCATCTATCAAAAGATGAAGCGCAAGGGCAAGGAGTTCTCCGAGATTTACGACCTGGTGGCGCTGCGCGTCATCACTCATTCGGTGCGCGATTGCTATTCCACGCTTGGTGCCGTGCATACCCTGTGGCATCCCATGCCCGGTCGTTTTAAAGACTATATCGCCATGCCCAAGGTCAATAACTACCAATCGCTTCACACGACGGTTATCGGCCCCACGGCCCGTCCGCTCGAGATTCAGATTCGAACCTACGAAATGCACGAGCAGGCCGAGTATGGCATCGCTGCCCACTGGCTGTATAAGAAGTCGGGCGGATCGTCTGCCTCCAAGACTAACGATGCGCAGCGTCTGGACGACCAGATCAACTGGCTCAAGCACTCACTCGACTGGGCGGCGTCTGACGAGATCACCGATGCCAAGGAATACCTGCATTCGCTGAAGGTCGACTTGTTCGACCAGGAAATTTTTGTCTTTACGCCCAAGGGCGAGGTCATGGCGCTTCGTGCCGGCTCTACACCGCTCGACTTTGCCTACGCCGTTCATACCGAGGTCGGTAACCACTGTGTCGGCGCCAAAATCAACGGTGCGGTGGCGCCGCTCACGCACGAGATCAAGACGGGTGACCGTGTCGAGATTCTGACTAACAAGAGCTCTAAGCCGTCGCGCGATTGGCTCAAGATCGTCAAGACACCTTCGGCCAAGTCAAAGATTCGCCGTTATTTCACCGCCGCGACCAAGGATGACGACGCTGCCGCCGGCCGCGATATACTGGCCAAGGACCTGCGTAAGCGCGGGTATGGCATCTCTACGCCACGATCCACGCGTGCGCTCAACGCCGTGGCGGAGCAGTTTAACTTCAAGCAGCTCGAGGACCTTTTTGCAGCCGTTGGCGCGGGCAAGGTCGCCCCGCGCGCTGTGGGCAATAAGGTCGAGCAAATCTTGGACCCCAAGCCCGAGGAACAGCTCACCAAGGCCGAGGCTATCGCCGAGGTCGTAAAGCAGCCCGCTCGCGGCTCCAACCGCAAGCCGCAAAAGCGCGGTAAGAGCGCCAGTAACGGCATTATCGTCAAGGGCGAGAGCAACAGCGGCCTGCTGGTCCGTCTGGCTCATTGCTGCAACCCCGTGACGGGCGACGACATCGTCGGCTTCATCACGCGCGGTCGTGGCGTTTCGGTGCATCGCGCCAACTGCCCCAACGTCAAGGGCCTTATGGAACATCCCGAGCGCATGATTGACGTAGAGTGGGATGGTGCTGCCGATACGCTTTTCCAGGTCGAGATTGTGGTCGAGTGCCTGGACCGCATGGGCCTGCTCAAGGACGTCACCATCGCCATTGGCGATGCAGGCGGCAATATTCTTTCCGCCGCCACGTCGACCAACCGCGAGGGTATTGCAACCTTGCGCTTTATGGTCGAGATCTCGGACGCGAGTGGTCTGGATCCGCTGCTGGCCTCTATCAGCAGCGTCGACTCGGTCTACGACGCGCGCCGCCTGATGCCCGGCGAGGGTGGAGCCCAGCTTAAGCGCCGCGTTTAGTCGCGACGAACGTGTCACATTATCGATATTCGCTACACTCGAGGCATCGTTTGATGCCTCGAGTTCTATAGAGAGGAGAGGGACATGAGTGCTGTGTCCTTGGATTTAACTCCCAAGGGATCGGTCGAGATTGAGACGCTCGTAAACGGTCCCATTCAGACCAATAGCTATGCTGTTATTTCAGACAATGAGTGCGTGATTATCGACCCCGCATGGGAAGGCGAGCGTTTGGTGGAGCATATTCGAGCCGAACATGCCGGTGTACGCGTGCTTGGCGCCGTATGCACTCATGGCCATGCCGATCATGTTGGTGGTGTTGCCGGCGTGCGAACCACCGTTGGCGAGGGCTGCCAGTATGAGCTGTGTGCCAAGGATGTGGCGGTGCCGCATGCGAACATCGAGGAACAGCGAGCTATGTGGGGCATTGAGACGCCTGACCCCGGGGAGCCGACGCGCCTGCTCGCCGAAGGCGATGCTATCGAGGTGGGCGATATCTGCCTGCAGGTGATCGAGACGCCAGGGCATACGCCGGGCGGGATCGTCTTGTTTGCTGCCACCGAGCAGGGGAACATTGCCTTTGTGGGCGACACACTATTCCCGGGCAGCCACGGCCGCACCGATCTTTCTGGAGGAGACGAGGCGGCGATTCTGCGCTCGCTCTCCAAGCTCGCCCGGCTTCTCCCGCCCGATACCGTTTGCCTAACCGGCCATGGCGATTCGACCACCATGGCACGCGAGCTCATGCAGAACCCTTTCATGCAGGTGTAGCTTTATAGTCAGCTCCTGAAGCACGAGAAGCGTCCAAACGTCAAGCTATTTTTCCCCAACGGGTCGATTCCGTAGGGCAAACGGTCAAAAAAAGTCTGTTTGGACGATATTCGTGAACAAACGAACGTTTATGCTCGGGTACGCCGTGGTAAAATCTCAGGCGTTATCGGAGCAACCTTACAGGAGGTTTCTTTTATGCTCGTCAACGCAGCAGACATGCTCAAGAAGGCCGAGGCCGGCAAGTACGCTCTCGGTGCCTTCAACACCAACAACCTCGAGTGGACCCTGGCTATTCTCCAGGCCGCCGAGGAGGCCAAGTCTCCGCTGATCCTTCAGTGCACCGCTGGTGCCGCTAAGTGGATGGGCGGTTTCAAGGTCTGCGCCGACATGGTCAAGGCTGCCGTCGAGGCCACGGGCGTTACCGTTCCCGTCGCCCTTCACCTCGATCACGGTTCTTACGAGGACTGCTTCAAGTGCATCGAGGCCGGCTTCACGTCCATCATGTATGACGGCTCTCACGAGGAGACCTTCCAGCTTAACCTCGACCGCACCAAGGAGCTCGTTGAGCTTGCCCACTCCAAGGGCATGTCCATCGAGGCCGAGGTCGGCGGCATCGGCGGCACCGAGGACGGCGTGACCTCCAACGGCGAGCTCGCTGACCCTGCTGAGTGCAAGCAGATTGCTGACCTGGGCGTCGACTTCCTCGCCTGCGGCATCGGCAACATCCACGGCGTGTATCCCGCCGACTGGGCTGGCCTTTCCTTCGAGCGTCTGGGCGAGATCAAGGCTCAGACCGGCGACCTGCCCCTCGTTCTGCACGGTGGTACCGGCATCCCCGAGGATCAGATCAAGAAGGCCATCTCCCTGGGCATCTCCAAGATCAACGTCAACACCGACCTGCAGCTCGTCTTCGCCAAGGGCGTCCGCGAGTACATCGAGGCTGGCAAGGATCAGCAGGGCAAGGGCTTTGATCCCCGCAAGCTCCTCAAGCCTGGTCGCGACAACATCGTTGCCCGCACCAAGGAGCTCATGGAGGAGTTTGGCTCCGTCAACAAGGCGTAAGCGTCGCTAAACTTCCCGCCGGAAGCCCCGTCCCCCTACACTGTTTCCTTTGCGCTCACCTGGCTTCGCCAGAAGTCGCGCCAAGGAAACAGTTCCGGGAGACGGGGCTTCCTTCGTTTAACGCCGCAGGGTTACTGGGCTGAATTCATTTTTAATAGGTACCGTTTATCGGTGTTGAGGGTTCCTTTATTGGGGCTTTCTTTTTTATCTCGCTACAATGGGCTTCAAGAGTTCTAATGACTTGGAGTTTGGTATGGCTGTTATTGATGTGCTGCCTTCGGATGGGAAGGTTATTGACGAGGGTCCTGTTGGTTGCTCTGTTGATGTTTGCTGCGATGACTTTCGTCATCTCGATATTGAACTGCCGCCCGAGATTCTTCGTCTCAAGGATGCCGGCTATTTGACGCGGGCTGTTGCTGCCTGCGATCGCCTTTTGGAGCAGAATCCTGAGCCTTCCCTGGCAGCCTGCGTTCGTGCCGAGCGGTATCGCATGCTCGAGACGCCGCTTCATTTTTCGGTGTCGCGTGATCTGGCTATTGCGATGATTCGCGAGGAGTGGCCTGAGTTTACCGAAGAGCAGTTTGATGACCTGATTAATCGTAAGCGAATTGACTGGCGCTTTATCGATGGCGAGCTGTTTGTTCTCGATAACTTCCTCGATTCGCTTCGCGTGTACCCCAGGGAGGTTCCGGGTCTGCGTCCCGATTCTACGGACGGAATTGCGCTTCGCAACCAGATGCTCAAGGAGATGGAGTCGCAAAACGGGTTGAGTCGCCTCATCACGCTTAAGGCGTCCGTGTCTGTCCCTGGGGCTCTGGAGGGAGAGACTGTTCGCGCGTGGCTGCCCGTTGCCGCCGCCTGTCGCCAACAGTCTCATGTCGAGGTTCTCGATATGACGTCGGAGGGCACTGTTGCCTCTGAGAACGTTTCGGCTCGTACTGTCTCCTGGACATCTTCGACTGAACATTCATTTTCGGTGACCTATCGTTATCACATCGATGCCGCCTATTGCGATATCTATGGTGGCGCGCTCCCATCGCATCCCTGTATGGTCGCGCCCCTGCCCGAGGACACCTCCGAGGACCGTCCGCACATTGCGTTTACGCCGTATCTGCGACAGGTGACGGAGCGTGTTATTGACGGGCTCGAGGATTCGCTCGATCGCGCTCGCGCCATCTATGATTATCTGACGCAACATATCGACTATCGCTATCAGCCACCATATCTGCTTTTGGGCTCCATCGCCGATGACTGTGCACACTCGCTCCGCGGCGATTGCGGCGTTATGGCGCTCACGTTTATCACCATGTGCCGTATCGCGGGCGTGCCTGCTCGTTGGCAGAGCGGCCTGTATGTTGCTCCCGATTCGGTGGGACCGCACGACTGGGCCGAGTTCTTCACACCCCAGACCGGTTGGCTTAACGCCGATGTTTCGTTTGGTTCCTCAGCGCGCAGAATGGGGGAGGAGTGGCGTCGTCGTCACTACTTTGGCAATCTCGACCCGTGGCGTATGGTGGCTAACAATCGATTCCAGGCTGAGTTTGTGCCTGCTTTCGATGGCATGCGCGAGGATCCCTATGACAACCAGATGGGCGAAGCCTCGGTTAACGGACGCGGGTGCCGCCAGCGCGAGATGCTTCGTTCGGTCGAACTCATCGAAATGCTCGAAGTTCCATTTTCGGACTAATCAACAGAAAGCTGTGATAAACTAACTCACGCATTACGTGCCCGAGTGGCGGAATTGGCAGACGCAGTGGACTCAAAATCCACCGTTGGCAACAACGTGCGAGTTCGAGTCTCGCCTCGGGCACCATACATGCAAGTGAGCGTTCAAGGTGGTCAAGGCCCCTTTTTCGTGCCGAACTCGCGTGAGCGCGCGGAGCGTTAAGCAAACAGGCCTGTGGCCTGTTTGTAGCGGAGCGTGGCGAGGGCGCCATGCGCCTGAAGCCCGGGGCTTCGCGAAGCGAAGGCCCTTCGAGTCTCGCCTCGGGCACCATACATGCAAGTGAGCGTTCAAGGGGGTCAAGGCCTCCCCCCCTTTTTCGTGTACGTAATGTGATAACGCGCTGCGCGTGTTATTATCCACAAGGCGTTGTTCCCGCAATGCCCTAAAGAGGAACCCGAGGGTTCCCACCTTTTGGCGCCAATGAGCAGCTGACTGGTCATACAACCTAGATTCCCTTCCTCACACCGAGGATGTCTATGTGTACGACCTGGTTGCAAAGAAGCGCCGGGTTATTTTTTTATGAATGGAGGTAGGGAAAATAGCTAAGTCTGATGACACCCGCATCAACGACGAGATCACTGCATCTTCGTGCCGTTTGATTGGCGTCGATGGCTCTCAGCTCGGCCTGTTCGCCATCCGCGATGCCCAGCGCGTCGCTGACGATCAGGGTCTCGACCTGGTCGAGATCGCTCCCAACGCGGAGCCGCCGGTCTGCAAGGTCATGGACTACGGTAAGTTCAAGTACCAGCAGGCCATGAAGGCCAAGGCCGCTCGTAAGAACCAGTCCAAGGTCGAGGTCAAGGAAATGAAGTTCCGACCCAAGATCGACGTTGGCGATTACGAGACCAAGAAGGGCCACGTTCTGCGTTTCCTCAAGAAGGGCGCACGCGTTAAGATCACCATCATGTTCCGCGGCCGTGAGATGGCTCACCCGGAGCAGGGTCTTAACGTTCTCGAGCGTCTCGCCGAGGATCTCAAGCCTTACGCTACGGTCGAGTCCAAGCCTAAGATGGAAGGCCGTAACATGCTTATGCTGCTCGCCCCGATTAAGGGCGCCTTCGATGAGGATAAAGCGGCAAGCGATACCAAGTAACTAGTGTTCTGTAACCGATTAAGGAGTATTTCATGCCTAAGATGAAGTCCCACAGCGGCACCAAGAAGCGTTTCCGCAAGACTGGTACCGGCAAGCTTATGCGCGCCAAGGCTTTCAAGAGCCACATCCTGAGCAAGAAGTCCACCAAGCGTAAGCGTGGCTTCCGTCAGGAGACCGAGATCGCCGCTGCCGACCGCAAGGTCATCAAGTCGCGTCTCGCCTAAGTTCGCGTTCCCGTTTTTCGTTTTACCGTCTAGGAGTTGATAGAACATGGCACGTATTAAGCGCGCTGTTGCCGCCAAGAAGAAGCGCCGTACCGTTATGCACCGTGCGAAGGGTTACTACGGTGCCGCTTCGCGTACTTACAAGCATGCTAAAGAGCAGGTCCAGCACTCCCTGCAGTATCAGTATCGTGATCGCCGCAACAAGAAGCGCGAGATCCGCTCTCTCTGGATCACCCGCATCAACGCTGCCGCTCGCCTGAACGACATCTCTTACTCTCAGTTCATGCACGGCCTGAAGGTTGCCGGCATCGAGCTCGACCGCAAGGTCCTGGCTCAGATGGCCTACGAGGACATCGAGTCCTTCAACGAGCTGGCTGCCATTGCCAAGAAGGCTCTCGAGGCCTAATAGATTCTGTTGAATCGCTAGGGGAGTGTCGCACTGTGCGCGACACTCCCTCTTTTTTATCGAAAGCGCTGGTTTACAAAGCAAAAAGCGCGGGCAGAAAAACACTTACAGGTGACCGATCTTTATATGTCTCTTAACCGAAGGGTCATCATCTGATACGTGCGGTCTTGCTGCACTCGACTTTCTACTTCCAATATAGGAAGCGATGTATTGTGTAGGACTTGTGAAGAGTGGAATTGACGTCCCACATCGCTTCGCGGTCTGGCAATATATCTCCTTGCCGCGCGGCCCGGTGGAACCGGATGGACCGCGCAGGCGTGCACCTTGAGAACCGGATACTGCGAGGATGGACACTTACTTCAGTGTCG
>CALEBN010000070.1 GCA_937943045.1 uncultured Collinsella sp.
GCGCGCGACATAGCCGGCAGTGTCGAAAGGCTCGACGGCTACGTGCGCCTGCTCATCGAGGCCTCGCGCGGGTCCGGCGGGGCGGAGAGGGCCCCCATGCGGCCGGCCGAGCTCTGCGAGCACGTCCTCGCCGAGGCCGCCCAGATCGCCCGGGCGCGAGGCGTGACGCTCGACGCAGCCACGGGCCCCGCTGTCGCGGGCGCGCCCGAGGCCCCACTCGACCGAACCACCCTGGCGCGAGCCGCCGCGAACCTCGTGGCCAACGCCGCCGAGCACGCGCGCTCGCGCGTGGTGGTCTCCTGCGACGTCGCTGGTGGATACCTCGTCATCGAGGTCGCCGATGACGGACCGGGCTTTTCTCCCGCCGCCCTCGAACGCGGCTGCGAGCGCCTCTTCACAGACGACTCCTCTCGCTCCTCGCGCGACGGAGGCCGCCATTACGGGCTCGGCCTCCACGTCGCCTCCGAGGCCGCGAGCGCCCACGGGGGCTCCGTCTCGCTCGCCAACAGCCCCTCGGGCGGCGCGGTGGCCACCATCGCGGTCCCCCTGTGCGGGGCCTGACGAATCAGGCCCTCACACTGGCATGCCTCGCAACCAAACGCTTCCCGGATAGTTCATGAGGCCGTACTCGTATTCGAGCCTGCCTATCTCTGCGGCAAGCGCCTCCGTCATGTAGAAGGTTTTCGTGCGGCCCGTCGACTTCGCCAGGCGGTCGTACCTGTTCGCGAGGTCCTCGGGGGTTCTCAGGGCTGCGGTGGCGGTTGCCATGATGCACCTCCCGGTTAGATGTAATATGTGTATTACTTTCTATCACATCACCCGAACCCCGCACCGGCGTACGGTCGTATCTGCTTTTTTACCTTACATTTTGTCAACCGGCCCATGCTCGGCTTGTTCAGCCGGATTAAATCAACTGTTAAATCAATCCAGGCCTGTAGGGGGCGGTGGAAATCTTTCGAGGACTGGGGGCGCCGTCCCTGGGTCGACTCCTCGATGGCCGCGGCTGAATTCCCCTGCCATCGGCTGCGTGGGTTCCGGCACGGGGCTCTGGCGCTGCTCGAACTGGGCGCAAGACTCGGCTGTTGGTCGTACCGGACGGCATACGTTTTGAGACCGGCAAGCTGATGCCGGTTCGAGGACAGCGGCCCGGTGCACCGGGCCGATCGATAGCGGTCTCAGGTTCACAGCGCAGCTTCTCAGGGCTCGCATATATAGGAAGACTTGATTGGCAATCGATTTTAATGAAGTCGGCAGCGCATGTCAGAGTTTTCAACAAATTTAACATGCCACCCTTTATATCCGCACGCGCGTAATTCAACTCATAAGGACCGGCTATCCCTTACCTGTGACACAATCTCAAACGCACAGAACAGAATCATCAGTCCAATCATCGCATAAGAGGCAGCCGAACCTTCAAGCACTATTCCACAAAGAACAATCTCCGCGCCGCCAATAAGAACTGTTATCAGGCGCTCTGCCTTTTTACTCTCGCCGCTCGCATAAAAAGGCGGCAAAGCGCACAAGATCACATATAGCCCGGGAAGGGAATACAGGATCGATAGTCCAAGCCCCCCATCAACCGCAGTGTTTTGCGTAAGAATCAACTGAACCCAAACGGCAATTATCACTGAGCAGGTTGTCGATAAAAGAAGACTAGAAATATAGCACGCAACAAAGTCCCGTCGCATTCGAACAGAGAAATCCGCGAACTCTCTTCGCCGCGTGGAAACAATAAGGTACACAGAAATTGCAATAGAACCAATCAGAGAAAACAGCGGAACAACCAGCAATTCAAGCTTATTACCCCATCGATCAACCACACCCCCACTCCAATGAGCGGGAATTGTATCAGGGAGGACTGACCAAGCCGCCCATAGAATCAGAAATGGAAGAATAGAGAGGATGAAAGATGATAACACTGCAGTAATTTTTTTTGAGGCTCTCATCGATTCCGCATCTCCTTGCGCGCCCACATTCCACTCCGCCTTAAATCAAGTATACGTTTTGAGACCGGCAAGCTGTTGCCGGCTCGAGGACAGCGGCCCGGTGCACCGGGCCGATCGATAGAGGACTCAGGTTCACAGCGCAGTTTCTTGGGGCTCGCATATATAGGAAGACTTGATCGGCAATCGATTTTAATGAAGTCGACAGCGCATGTCAGAGCTTTCAACAAACCGCAGGTAAATCCCTGTACCAAATATTGGTACACGGATTTACCTGCGATGTTCATGCTTGGTCAAAAGCCCATAAGGCGATAAATTCATTATTTTAATGCGCGCGCCTGAGCTTTTGGCTGAAGTGGCAGTCCGACCGCCGGCAGGCGGCCACGCTATGTCCAAAGGCCACGCCTACTCCCAGTGCCCGGCTACGTCGACGACCCAGTGCTGCCCGTCGAGTTCCTGCCGCAGAGCTACATCAGGGACGTCTTATTGGGGGACGACCGCATGGAACCCCGGGAGATCAAGCTGTACGGCTGATCCATCCGTCAACAACATGTCAAAGCCCCAAAACCCAACAGGATCGCGAACGAGGGGATGAATTGACCGCCCGGGTATTTGCGCCAGGGCGGTCAATTTTATCAACCATGGGTGCGATTCTGTGAGGCCATTTTTCTGGCATCCGCCGTTTGCTCCGGTCTCAACGCACCCATCGACCGTTCAGTAAACTTTGCGAACGCGACCACGTGCGCATTTGTCGAACAATCAAATGTCCGACAATGTCTGACGGAGCTGTCAGATATTCACGCACGAACAGGCGAGCTTCGCGAGCGATTGTAGGCAACTAGTAGCCCCAGCTGCGTCTTTGGCGCAGGTTCGACGTCTGACATCTTGAATGTCTAACGTTGAACGAAGCTGGTTGATAACAAGCAGGTGGAATAAACATGGAGCCCGACACCTCTCGCGCAATCGGCGCGCGGCAAGGGTAGGGCCCATCTCATATGTTGTCAACACTAGCGGTGAACCTGAGCGCCGGGGCACATTCTTTGTTGGATGAAACCGGCATAGCAGCTAGCGGAAGACATCATCGAAGGAGTGTGCTGGAAAGCACCCATCTCCTTAACTGTTAGAAATGCAAGTTAATAATCTATGTGGTCGATATGCCGTTGAGCCCGCATATCGATACCGCTCAGCCATTCGCCTCGCCCCCGTCGCACGTATCTTCATCCGGTCTGTTACTTTTAATCTAACGATTCTTTGAGGAACGTAGGTGCTTCCAAATGTACTGTCGACTTCTTCTCAAACTGATCCTAAGAGACAAGGCCGTATGGATTTGTACGCTCGTTCTCGCTGCAGCCTTTTTCGTCCCCATTGCGTTCAATTCACCCATCTACGGGCCCTTCTTTATGAAGCAGGGCATGCAGGGCTTTGTCGACGCATTCAATACGCGCGCGCCCCAGGCCAGCGGCACAGACCTATCGCCAGAGCAGCAAGATGACGCTGAGCTTGCAAGATACGCGAACGCCGCCCTCGCCGCTCAAACCGACGCCGCCTTTCTCGATTCTGCCGAGAGCTACTACGCGCTCATGGACGAGGGCTTCCAATCCGGGTCCATCGTGGGAGACCGAGAGACCAATGACGCGGAGCTCGCATATTGCCGCGCCCTGAGCAGCTCCGGCATCACGGATATCCCGGCCTCCGCAAACGACCTGCCATTCCTTTCCTTCCTGCCTTACGCCATTGCCGCGGCGCCGTCTTTCCTTCCCTTCATCCCCTTCCTTCTCTCGTCGATACTCCTGCTCGGCGCCACAAGGCCCGGTACCCTGGCGGCAAAGGCGCCCGCACCCAAATTCCGGCGCCTTATCCAGACCGTGTTTTCGATAATCGTCGCGGGGACCGCGATGCTCCTCGCCGGCCTCGCACCCGGGGGCATTTACGCCTTGGCCCTAAACGGCTTCGGGCAAATTGGGTACCCGATCGCCTTCTTCCATGACGGCGCGCTTACCACCACGACCGCGGGAAACGTCTTCACAGCCCTGCTTCTCGCGCTGCTTGCGGGCGGAACCTTGATATCCGTTTGCTCCGCCGTCCTATCGACCGCAACGAGGCGCGTCCTCGCGGGCCCCCTTGCCTCCGCGCTGCTTGTCGCGGCCCCGGCATTCCCGTTACTGTCCGATTCGGCACTGGGGCATAACGCCGCGCTCGGGCTCCTGCCACTGCCCGTATTCTCGCCTATCGAGGCAACGGGTTACGTAGGATGCTTCCCGACAGAATTCATTGGCTCCGGTTCAGGCAGCGCATCGATGCTTGCCGTGGCCCTGGCATACGTCGCGGTCTTTTTTACGGTCGGCGCCGTTGTGACGCGTTCCCCCAAACAGCCTGGACCCGCGAAAAAGCACCATGGGCTCGAGCTTCTAGACGCGAGCGTGGGATACGGAAGCACGACGATACTTTCAATCGGGTCGCTTTTCCTGAGCCCGGGAACGGCGGCGGGCCTCGTTGCCCCCAACGGCTCGGGGAAAACCACCCTTCTTGAAGCGCTGTCGGGCCAATTTCCCACCCGCATCCGCTCGGGAAGCCTGGCGGCAGACGGAATCTGCCAACGTCGATCAGCCGAATTTGCGGAACTTGTCTATCTGAGCTCTTCGGGCAGCGCGGATCTCTATCCCACGCTATCGGCCATCGAGCACCTTGCTTTCGTTAGGGAGGCGTGGAAATCGGCCGCCGACATCGACTCGCTCTGCAGCTCCCTCGGAATCTCCCCATATCTCGACAAGCCGACCCGTAAACTCTCGACGGGAATGAAGCAGCAGGTAAAGCTTGCCATGGCGATATCGACCGATTGCCCGTACCTCATCCTCGATGAGCCGCTGAACGGCCTCGATCCGGGAAAACGGAAAACCTCCTGCGACGCGATGCGCAGCGAAGTGGCGCGGGGACGCAGCGTGCTCATTTCAAGCCATCTACTCGACGACCTGGCAGACCTCACCGACTCGTTCTACTTCATCGAGTCCGGCACGCTCGTGAAAAAGACCGAGTCGTCCTCGCAGACGCTCAAGCAGGAATACCTCGATACATACGAGGGAGGTGAATGACATGATAGGCAAGAGCTATGCAAAGATAGCGATTGTTGGCTTTGTACTTTGTCTTGCAATGGTGCTATGTGCATCATTTGCGAGGTATAGGTCCGAGCAGTCGTTCATCGATGGCGCTGAAAATGGGTTTGGCATAGACGGGATGTATGTCAACGATGGCGCGACCAGGCCGTCTATGGCGATTCTTGCAGGCGAAGACATGGAATGGCAAATCTGTAATGACGATGGCTCTTGTCTGAGTGGTCGTTTGGCCGCAACGAGCGACCCGAATTCGTTCGATCTTCTCGACAATGATGGAGCGGATTGCGGTTCAGTTCACCTGTCGTATGCATCACGAGATGGGATGGACGGCATTCTCTACGTCTCCCACGAGTCTGGCGATTTCAAGATGCGCAGGACTAACCGAGTGCCGGCTTTTTTCGAGGAGTGAGAATTCCCGGCGGTCTGCCGATCAGGCCGCCGGGGTATTGAATCCCGCATTCATCCGTACACACACGGATGAATGCGGGAAGTGTCCGGATGAAGTTGATAATCAAGGAAACAAAGCCGTTCTGCCTGGGACGGCTTTGGCTTGGACTTTAACTACAACATCGCAATCGACACTTATCAGCTCGCGCAACGCGCATGGCCAAATCTCGGACGCTGGTGCTTGGAGGACCTTCGAGATTTACTGGACATCCAAAACGACGACGCACACCGCGTGCTCGCCGACTGCGAAGACGAGATGGCTGTCTACAATGCGATCAGAAACGGCGTGAAGTCCGGAGAGCTTTCTGTGGAACCGTCGCGCCGTCGCGCGAGCCGACCGGGCAACCCGGGCAATCTGGTCCCGGCTCTCCCGGTCGTATTCCTACGATATCGCCCCTAGATCACCAATGTGTCAGATAAAGAATGAGGCAATGGCTATGATCACGCCTACGGCAGATGCAACGACTGTGCCTTTTTTCCTCTCCTTTAGTCCGACGAATAGGGTTGCCGTAAAGTAAAGGGCGGAAATGCAGGCTATGGCAAGCGAAACGAGTTCCTTGGGCGGTTCCAGCAAAAGGTCGCTAGCAAAGAGTAATGCAAGCAGGGCAAAGCCGATTGTGGTCAAGTATCTCGATTGATTTTGCGACTGCATGGCAACTGCCTTTCAGAACATGCAAGTGAAAAGTCTGTACGATGTCATTGCGGTTGCAAACAAGCCGCCGCCAGGACCGGTTGTCACGAGACCGGCGATAACTTCAGCGGTGCCAGCAAGGTAGGGATCGCGCAGGCAAGCCTCCTCCTTCGCGTTCAGCTTGACCTTGTGAGGGACGGTGCGGTTATTTGCAAATCCGTGAGAATCGCACCACGCCTTGGAATATGAATCCGTGCAGCGTCCGCGCTCAAAAAGGGATATATCGTAATTTTCGTCGTAGTTGTCTCCGACGTAGATCTCGCTGCTCTCGGCGGGAGATCCCTCGTCGGCATAGGCTGCCGCAACGGGCACAAATGGTGTCATTACAAGGGAGAGGCAAAGAGCTGCTGAGACGATGGAGGGCAGGCATTTCTTTATGGCTGGCTCCTTAATCTGGCCTTTGATAGTTACTCGATGTCGATAGTTACTCGATGTCGCCTCCTTCCGCATTATATCCGTTGTATTTGGCGTATTTCTTTAATAAGGCAAGAGGTTCTTCCTCTCCTTCGGATAAGCCGATGATGTTTCCTTGATCATCCAGTATGAATACGGACGGAATATGCTCAAGTTCATATTGGTCATACACGGTCTTATCTTAATTTTTGCTGATGGCTCAGGCAAGGCGGGGCTTACGTTCGAGGCGACCAACAATGCCCTGGCCCTACAGAGAATAAACGCCACGAACACGCACGCCGGCGGCTGGGAGAAGTCCGAACTCCGCGGCCGCCTCAATACCGGCGACCTCTGGTCGCTTTTGCCTTGCGAACTCCAGTCCAAGGTGAAGTCCGTCACGAAGATGACCGACAACCTGGGCGGCGGCAAGGCAGGCACCCCCTCGGCCACGACTGACAAGGTCTTCCTGCTCTCGATGACTGAAGTCTACGGTGACCTCCAGTCTGACGGCGCCCAGTACGAGTACTACAAATCCAAGGGCGTGACAACGTCGAACTATTCCAGTGCTTCGTCGAGCAGCTATCACTGGACTCGCTCCGTGCATCCGAGCAACTCCGCGTCCTTCCGCTGTGTCCACAGCAACGGCAGCTATGACTACTACAGCGCGACGAACATCTACTGCGTGTTCCCCGCCTTCTGCTTTTAGCCTCATCTGCAACCAATGAAAAGCCCGTGCGATTCTGCGCGGGCTTTTCATTTGGCAACCAAACGAACGATTCTCGTCTTGAGGCATAGTTATCGGTTTGAGTAGAAATGGGGTCACACAGCGGCTCTCAGAGCGCTTGCCGCACTCCCCCGCCATTACTCCTGCGGCGTCCTCGTATGGAGCCCATCCTGCTTGGCGTTTCGTTGCAACAGCCCACTTGTCCACCGATCAAGTGAACTACTGGAATAAATACAGCGACACGCTTGTTCGTTACAGTCTCTATATCTACGTAAATCGCCGCGATAAATACAGCCTGTATTCGGCCGTATACCAGCTACGCGTATGTAGAGTCATATCGCGTTAATAAATCGGCTCAAGCGCGTGCAAAACGCGCAAGTAGCCGTAAAAGGCGATTATCGCGCAGGTAGATTTTTGGCACCCTGTTGCTTAATCGAAATTAAGCAATTGCTTAAAACAAAAAAGGTCAGGCACTAAGTGCCTGACCTGCAAACTTCTGGTCGGGACGACTGGATTCGAACCAGCGACCCCTTGACCCCCAGTCAAGTGCGCTACCAAGCTGCGCCACGTCCCGAAGCTTTTGTTTGTTGCTCTGCTCTCGCTCGCAACAGGGAGTATATTAACCCGAAACTTTGTCCTTGTGCAAGAACTTTTTTACAAATTTTGAAGCAAGTCCAAAATTGTATCTGCGAGCTGGGGTTTTGTTAGCACGGGAAGTTCTTGCGTACCCGCTGTGCTCACGATCCAAGCCTTGTTGGTATCGGTTCCAAAGCCCGAATCGGTGCGCGAGACATCGTTGGCGATAATGGCATCGCAACCCTTGCGGGCCAATTTGCGCTCGGCGTACTCGACAACGTTCTCGGTCTCGGCCGCAAAGCCGATCACGCACCGTTCTCCCTTTTGGCGCGAGAGCTCGGCCAAGATATCGACCGTCTCGACCAGTTCGATGCGATCCAGGCGCTCGTTGGCCTTTTTGAGCTTATGATCGGCAGGGGCTGCGGGGGTGTAGTCGGCGACGGCAGCCGCGCAAATGGCCGCATCGGCCGTCTGAAAGGCGCCCAGAGCCGCCTGCAGCATCTCTGCTGCGGTCTGCACGCGCACGCACTCCACGCCGCGGCCCACGTCGAGCGATGTCGGTCCCAGCACAAGCGTGACCGCAGCGCCGCGGCGAGCAGCCTCCCCTGCCAGGGCGATGCCCATCTTGCCCGACGACCGGTTGCCAATGAAGCGCACAGGGTCAATCGGCTCGTGCGTGGGGCCGGCGGTAATCACGACGCGCTTGCCCGCCAGGTCTTGCGGGACGGGGTTGAGCACCTCGCATACGGCCTCGACGATGTCCTCGGGCTCGCTCATGCGTCCCGTGTCCACGTCGCCGCAGGCAAGGTAGCCGCTGCCGGGTCCTACCATATGGACGCCACGGTCACGCAGCATGGCCATGTTGGCCTGTGTCGCCGGCGCCTTCCACATGCCGTTGTTCATAGCGGGTGCGATCACGATGGGTCGCGGCGTGGCAAGCAGCGTGGTGGAGATGAGGTCATCGGCGATACCGTTTGCCATCTTGGCGATGATATTGGCCGTCGCGGGCGCCACGACCACCAGATCGGGCTCCTGCGCTAGCGAAATGTGGTGGATGGGGTCGGAGGGGTCGTCGAACAGGCCCACGGCAACGGGCTCGTTGGTGAGCGCACGGAAGGTAAGTGGTCCCACAAACTCTGTGGCATGCTCGCTCATAACGACCTTGACGCGCGCGCCGCGCTTTTGCAGCAGGCGCACGATATTGCACGACTTATAGGCGGCGATCCCGCCGGTAATGCCCAGCAGGATCGTTTTTCCCTCAAGTTGCATTGAATTGTTGGATGCCGCCGTCATCATTTAGGCTTCCTTGCTGGGAAGCACCAGCAGGCGGTGGCAATACGGGCAGTGCGCAATCTCGCTACCGTCGTGGTTGAGGTCGCTCATAGACGATGCCTGCAGCGCGGTGTGGCAGATGGTGGGAATGTTGCCCTTGATGGTCTCGACGGCCAGGCCGCGGAACTGCTTGAGCAGACGCTCGTAATCGGTGAGCACGTCAGTCGGCAGCGTGGCAGCTAGCGCAGTGCGCTCCTTGGTGGCGGCATCAATCTGTGCCTGGAGGTCGGCGGCCTTGGCGCGGGCAGCCTTGGTATCGGCCTTCACGCCCTCCTCGAACTTGGCGATGATGGCCTGCGCGCGTGCCTCGCGGTCGAGTGCCTCCTTGTGGGCGATGACGACATCCTTGCGGGTGTGCTCAATCTTGTCCAGGCGCTTGGCCAGGGTGGAGAGCTCGTTCTCCAGGTCCTGAACCTCGCGGTAGTCAGAGCCATCAACGTGGCGCTTCTTGGCGGCCTCGATGGCGTTATTGGTCTGGATCTCGGTGGTGTTGAGATCGTCGAGCTCAATATCTAGGTCCTTGCGCTGGGCGTAGAGCTTGGTCATCTCGGCCTTGAGCTTAACGTAGGTCTTGCGCTTGGAAGCGAGCTCCTTGAGCTCCGGCATATTGGCAAGTTCGCTCTTGTTGCGGGCGAGCTCCAAATCGATCTGTTGCAGCTTTAGTAGCGTAGCGCCGGCGCTCATAAGTTCTCTCCTTTTGTCACAGTCCACCATTGGCAAGGGTTCAGTATTTTAATCGCATGACGGGGGTCGACCCCGGCGTCAACTGCAGAGTTCATCAATATATCAACGAACGGCTCCTCGGAGCGGTCGTGGCCGAGCAAGATCACCGGCAGCCCGCGCAAGGCAAGGTCTTGCGCCACGTGGTAGCCCGCCTCGCCCGTCACGATGACATCCGCACAGGCGGCGATGGCAAGCTCTCCGAAGTCGCCCAGGGAGCCGCCCAAAATGGCAACGGTGCGGCACGGGCGCTCAGCATCGCCCCACACGCGCGGGTCGCTTCCGAAGGCCGTGGCAGCGCGGTTGGCAAGGTCGCGCAGGCTGCAGGGGTCGTGGAGGGTCGCGAGTGCGCCCAGACCGGTGAGCTCAGGCTCGTCCACATGCTCCAGCGAGCTCATGGGCTCAGCGCCCAGCAACTCACTCAGGCGAACGCGTGCCTCGTGCGAGCGGTCCAGGTTGGTGTGAAGCGAGATGATGCTCACGCCGCAACGGGCTGCCTCATACAGTGCAGCGCTGCACTGGGGACGCGACGCATCCGCCGGACAAAACGCCTCGGGCGCCTTGATATAGATGGGATGATGCGTCAGCAGCACGTTGGCGCCAGCCTCGAGAGCGCGGTGCACGTTGGCCTCGGTCGCGTCGAGTGCACAGGCAACGCCGGTGATCTTTGCAGCGGAGTCTCCCACAGAAAGCCCAACATGATCCCAGCCCTCGGCGTCCGCCTTGGGGTAGCGCGCCAGCAGCGCACGTTCAAGCTCGGAGACGATCATGCGGCGCCTACGATCGAGAGGAGCGTCTGGGCAAAATCGTCCAGATCGCCCGGATTCACGCGGTCATCGAAGGAGATGCGCAGTGCGCCCAGCGCCTGCTCGCGACCGATGCCCATCGCGCTCAAAACGTGGCTGGGGTCCATGCTGCCGCTCGAGCATGCCGAGCCTGCCGACACCTCAAAGCCGGCGGCGTCGAGCTTGATGATGAGCTCCTCGGAGTCCATGCCGTCAATGTAGATCGATACCATGCCGGGCAAACGGTCGGCCTGCGTGTAGTCACCCATGGTGGCGTGAATGCGCGGATGGGCCGTAAGCGTGGCGTAGAGCTTGTCGGAAAGGGCTTGTAGCTTCTCGCGCTCCTCGGCCACATGGGGCGTCAGCGTGCAGGCGGCAGCGGCAAAGGCGAGCTGCGTGCGCAGGTCCTGAGTACCGGCGCGACGGCCGGCTTCCTGTCCACCGCCAAAGATGCGGGGGCGCAGCGGCGTGCGGTTCTTAAGGTAGAGCGCGCCGGATGCCACAGGGCCGCCGATCTTATGCGCGGCAACGGTCATAGCATCGACGCCCAGCTCGGTGACATCGAGCGGAATATGCAAGTAGCCCTGGATGGCATCGGTGTGGAACAGGGCGCCTGCGGTGTGCGCAGCCGCGGCAAGCTCTCGGATGGGCTGTACCACGCCGGTCTCGTTGTTGGCTGCCATGATGCTCACGAGCGCGACGTCGTCGCCGAGCAGCTCGATGAGCGCGGTAGGCTCAATATAACCCGCACGGCAGGGCTGCACCAGATCGACGGTAAAGCCGGCGGCGCGCAGCAGCGGCAGGTTGTCCAGAATCGAATCGTGCTCGATGGCAGATACGATCACGCGGTTGCGCTTGCGGTCGTGCTGACGGGCGCCCTCGGCAAGGCCGAGGAGCGCCAGCTGGTTGGCCTCGGTGCCGCCGTTGGTCAGGACGATCTCGGACGGGCGGACGCGAGCGCCAAAACTGCGGGCGATCTCGCGACGGGCAACTTCCAGGCGTGCGGCGGCCTTGCGGCCAAGCGAGTGCAGTGAGTTGGGGTTGACGCCCGCAAGCTCGCTGTCGTCGTACTCTCGCTGCGCAAGGAGCGCCTCGGCGCGCATGGGCGTCGAGGCGGCATAGTCAAGATTCACGGGTATGCGGTTTTGACCTGCGGTCATAAGGGTTTATGCCTCCTGTGCAGCCTCGTTGCCCAGCTTCTGCAGCAGCGCAACTTCAGCGGCGGGATCTTCGGACTTAAATACGGCGGAGCCGGCCACGAGCACGTTGGCACCGGCCTTGACAACCTCGGCAATGTTTTTGGAAGAAATGCCGCCGTCGACCTCGATCATGGGCGACACGCCGTGGCGCTCGCACATGGCCTTGAGTTCGTGGAGTTTGGCGATGGTGCCCGGGATAAAGCTCTGGCCGCCAAAGCCGGGGTTCACGCTCATCAGCAGCACCATGTCGACAACGTCGATGATGCTCTCGAGCACGCAGACGGGCGTTGCGGGGTTGAGCACCACGCCGGCCTTGACGCCGCGCTGCTGCAGGTGCGTGAGCGTGCGGTGCAGGTGCGTGGAGGCCTCGTAGTGCACGGTGATCATATCGGCACCGGCGTCGGCATACCAATCGACCGTCTCATCAGGGTTCGACACCATGAGGTGCGCGTCGACCGGAACATCGGTGGAACGCTTGACGGCCTTGAGGATGTCAACGCCAAAGGTGAGGTTGCCGGTAAAGTGGCCGTCCATCACGTCAAAATGAACAAAGTCGGCACCAGCGATTTTGTCGAGGTCGCCCTTGAGGTTGGCCATATCGGCCGAAAGAATCGAAGGAGCGATTTTAATGGAACCCATGGTAGAAGCCTTTCTGCGCTAGTCGGTGAGTCCGTAGAACTCTTGGGAGGGGACGCGGTCGGTAAGGATCTCGAGCGCCCTATCCAAAGTAACACCGTTGTAGAGCGTTTGCTCTACGGCAAAGGTGAGCGGAATGTCTACGCCCAGTGAACGGGCGAGCTCGCTGACGCTGCGGGCCGCGACGGCGCCCTCGACCACCATATGCGTGCGCGTCTGATACTCATCGAGCGAGACGCCGTGGGCAAATTCGTAGCCAAAGGTGCGGTTGCGCGAATGCTCCGAGGTGCAGGTGGCGATGAGGTCGCCCATGCCGGCGAGTCCCATGCACGTTATGGCCTGCCCGCCACGGGCGTGTACCAGTCGGCTAATCTCGGCCAGGCCGCGCGTCATGATAAGGGCGAGCGTGTTGTCGCCCGCGCCGGTGCCGGCGGAGATGCCGCACACGATGGCGATGACGTTTTTCATGGCGCCGCAAACCTCGACGCCGGTCATGTCCTGCGACAGGTAGATGCGGAAGGCCGTGGACAGGAGTAATTCCTTAAAGGTCTCCCCTACCTGCGCATCTTCGCTGGCGATGACGGCGGCAGAAAGTCCGCCGCGGCAGATCTCCTCGGCATGGTTGGGGCCCGAGAGTGCCGCCACGCGCGCATCGTTGCCGATCTCGCTGGCAATGACCTCGCTCATGAGCAGGCCGGACTCGGGCTCAATACCCTTGGTGAGGCAGAGCACCGGGGTGTCGGCGGCGATACAGGGTGCCGCCTGATGGCATACGCTGCGTAGGTGCGTGGAGGGCACGGCAAAGATAATGACGTCGGCGCCGTTGAGCGCCTGCGCCAGGTCCGTCGTGGCGACGACGTTGCCGGGCAGCTCATATCCCACCAGATACCGGGGGTTACGGTGCTCGCCATTGATGCCGGCGGCCGTCTGCTCGCTATGGGCCCACATGGTCACGCGCTCGGCTCGCGCGGCGGCAAGACCGGCGACGGCGGTTCCCCAAGAGCCGGAGCCAATCAGCGCAACATTCATGACTCTCTCCTACTTATCGTCGGGCTCGGTGACGCGCTTGGTAAACGAGAGCTTGGACTCCTTACCGGCCATGAGCTTTTTGATGTTCGCGCGATGGGCCCACACCACAGTGATGCCGATCAGCGCCATGCAAAACTTGAGACCCAGGCTGCCGTACGGAAAGACCGCGCAGACGGCGATGGGAAGACCGATGGCCGCGGCAAGCGAGCCCACCGACACAAACTTGGTGATGGCGACGGCCACGATAAACATGCCCAGCAGCGAAAGCCCAATGGGCCAGTACCAGGCGAGGATGACGCCCAAGCCCACGGCGATACCCTTGCCACCATGGAAATTGAGGTAGGGCGAGAAGATGTGGCCCCACACGGCTGCCAGGCAAATGACGCCGAGCATCCAATCGCCGGGGGCTCCAGGCGCCATGATGCTCACAGGGAAGCCATAGCCCACGCCCGCGATAAGCGGACGGGCGATAAGAACGCAGATAGCGCCCTTAAGACAGTCGAGCAGCAGCGTGAGTGCGGCCACCTTGGGGCCAGCCACTCGCAGGGCGTTGGTGGTGCCGATGTTGCCAGAGCCCGCCTTGCGAATATCGGTGTGGTTGAACACGCGGCCCAGGATTAAGCCAAACGGAATCGCTCCGATAAAGAACGAGACCACGGCGCAGATGGCGGTCAGCAGAATCGGATTATGCATCCTTTTGCTCCTTCTTCCTAAAGAAGAGTCGAATGGGCGTGCCGGAAAAATCGAAGGTCGAGCGCATACGGTTTTCCACGTAGCGCTGATAGGTGTCGTTGACCAGGTCGCTGTGGTTGACGAAGAACGTAAACGTCGGCGGGTTGACGCCCGTTTGGGTCACGTAGTGCATGCGCAGGCGACGCTTTCCGTCCACCACGGTGTGGCCAAACTCGCGCAGGTCGGTGAGGAACGTGTTGAGGCGCGAGGTGCTGATCTTTTGCGAGCGCGTCTTCTCGGCTGCGTCGACCATCGCCCAGATCTTCTCGACGCGGCGACCGGTCAGGGCCGAGATGCGCAGGTACTGAGCCCAGGGAGCCATAACACCCAGACGGCGGTCGACGGTCTCCATGCAGGCCTCACGCTTGCGGTCGTCGTCGAGCAGGTCCCACTTGTTGAGCAGCACAACGATGGCGCAGCCGCGCTCGATGGCCAAGCCCATGACCTTCTGATCCTGCTCGGTGACGCCCACGGAGGCGTCGACGACGAGCAGCGCCACGTCGGCGCGGTCGATGGCGCGCAGGCCGCGGACCATGGAGTAGTACTCGATGTTCTCGTACACGGTGCTCTTCTTGCGAATGCCCGCGGTGTCGACCATGCGGTAGTGCTTGCCGTCGCGCTCGACGACGGTGTCGATGGCATCGCGCGTGGTGCCGGCGATGTTGGACACGATGGAACGGTCGGCGCCCAGGATGCGGTTGAACAGCGAGGACTTACCGGCGTTGGGGCGGCCGATGATGGCCACGTTCAGCGCATCGGGGAACTCGTCGGCGATCTCGTCCTCCTCTTCGGGCAACAGGGCCACGATGTCGTCGAGCAGGTCGCCCGTGCCGTGGCCATGCAGGGCCGAGAGCGGCGTGGGCTCGCCGATGCCGAGCGAATAGAACTCCCAGATGTTGTCATTCTCGCGATCGGGATTGTCGAGCTTGTTCACCAGCAGAAAGACCGGCTTGTCGCAGCGCTTGAGCATGCGGGCGACCGACTCGTCCTCCTCGGTGACGCCAGTGCGGCCGTCGACCACAAACAGAATGACGGCTGCTTCCTCGGCGGCAGCAAGGGCCTGGTCGCGGATGGACGTGGCAAAGACGTCGTCGCTCTTAAGCGGCTCGATACCACCCGTGTCGACGATAGTGAACTCGCGGCCGTTCCAATCGGCCGTGTGGTATGAGCGGTCGCGCGTGACGCCGCGGGACTCATGGACGATGGCGTCCGAGGTCTGGGTCAGGCGGTTAACGAGCGTGGACTTGCCCACGTTGGGGCGTCCGACGACGGCGACGATAGGTTTCATCTGCTCTCCTTTATTGGGTAGGGTCAGCGGGAATAGTTGAATTGGCGGGCGTTATGCCAAGGATGTGCTCCAGGGTATCGAGCAGCTCGTGCGGCATAGTCGATACCACATGGACCTCGGCGTCACGACCGGTAAGGCTTGCGAGTAATTCGTCACGATGATACTCGTCAAGGGTCATACCGTCGGCGTTGAACATGAGCTTAGGCACAAAGAGCATAACCCCCGACAGGTCTTGCGGGAGCTGCTCCAAGATGTCGCAGGCGACGATAAGTCCGGTCACGTCCACGTTGCCGCCAAAGTAGCGGTTCTTGATGGCCGTGACGAAACCGGCAAGGCCGTGCGGCGATTCCACAAAACGCGCCACCGTATCGCGCGCGCTGGCGCCCGATAGGCACAGCAGGCGCTGGCCACGGGCGGAGATTGCCTCGCGAACACGGCGCAGGCGCTCGGCATCGGCGGCGAGCACGTTATCGGTCTCGTCCAGATACGAGCGGATCATGCCGATGCCGTCGTAGTACTGCGGGTAGCCGTCGTAAAAGTCCGCCTCGGGCGGCTCGATGCCGGCATCCAGGTAGAACTCGTCGCTCATCTGGAAGGTGTGGCGGCCAAAGCGCTCGAAGGCTCGGTCCTGGAAGGGCCGGATCATGGCGATGGTCTCGCGCGCCAACTCGGGCTTGTCACTGTAGGACCAGCTAAAACGGTTCTGATGCTTGGTAAAACCGAGCGGCACAATGCCCAGGCTCGTGATTTGCTCGTGCTCCTCGCAGAAGCGCAGGGTCTTTTCCAGCTCCTCGCCGTCGTTCATGCCGGGGCACAGCACGATCTGCGCGTGAATCTCGATGCCGGCGGCCATGATGGCCTCGAGCACGTCCATGCCGCGCTGGGCGTTGCGGCCCATCATGCGGCGGCGGACGTCGGGGCTTACGGCATGGACCGACACGTTCATGGGGCTCATGTTGCGGTCGATGACGTTTTGCACGTCCTCGTCGGTGAGGTTGGTCAGCGTGACGAAGTTGCCCTGCAAAAAGCTCAGGCGATAGTCGTCGTCGCGGATGTAGAGCGTGGAGCGCCCGCCCTTGGGCAGCATCGTCATAAAGCAGAACACACAGGCGTTTACGCAGGTACGCATGCCGTCGAAGATGGGACCATCGAACTCCAAGCCCCAGTCCTCGCCGGGAAAGCGATCGAGCTCAACGGGGGTGACGGTATCGTCGCGCGGGTCGAAAACCTCCAACTCGACGGTGTCGTCATCAGCCTCCCAGAGCCACACGATCATATCGGTCAGCTGCTCGCCGTTGACCGTGAGCACGCGCATGCCCGGCTCGATACCCACATCCCATGCGGGCGATTCGGGGCGCACGTTTTTAACGAGCGCGCCCTCACCCGGCTCGGGGTCGCGGCTGCGCCCGTAATCGGCCACCTCGGCGGCGTATGCGGGTACGGTCTGGTCCATGATTAGCGGCAAAGCTCCTTGATGCGCTCGACGGCGCGCTCGATGTGTTCTTGCGGAGTGGAGGCTCCGGCGGTGATGCCGATGTGGCGAGCGTCGATAAACCACGCGGCCTGAAGCTCGGAAGCTTCCTCTATGTGATGTGTGCGCTCGCAGACATCGGCGCAAATCTGCGCCAAGCGGCGGGTGTTGCCCGAGTTCTTGCCGCCCACCACGACCATGCAGTCGCAGCGGTTGGCAAGTGTGGCTGCTGCCTGTTGACGCTCACTCGTGGCGGCGCAGATGGTGTTGATCACGCGCAGTTCCTGCACGCGCGGGGTGATGGAGGCCACAACCTCGGCCAGGTTCTGCGCGGTTTGGGTGGTCTGCACAACCAGGCCCACCTTGCCCTTGAGCGGCAGCTCGTCCGCATCGGCGGCGCAGCTCACGACCTGCGCGTCATCGCCGGCGTGGCCCAGGATGCCCTCGACTTCGGGGTGCCCCGGCTCGCCCACGACGAGCACGCGATAGCCTTCGCGTACCAGGCGCTCGGCGGCCACGTGGACCTTCTTGACGTAGGGGCAGGTGGCATCGACCACGTCGAGGCCGCGCTCGCGAGCGGCTTCGATCGCCTGCGGCACCACGCCGTGTGCGCGAATGATCACGGTGCCCGATGCGGCATCGTCCAGGGTCTCGGCCAGACCGACGCCCGCCTCGGCAAGCTCGCGCACCACGATGGGGTTATGAATGAGCGGGCCCAAGGTGTGGACCTGAGCCGTCTCCCCCGCCTGCGGGGCGGCCGCCAATGCCATATCGAGCGCGCGTTGCACGCCGTAGCAGGTGCCGGCGTGGGCAGCGATTTCGATGGTGGGGGCGTCTGCCTTGGCGGGCACGGCCTCGACGGTGTTCATGACATCCTCGCCCATGGTTAGAACCTGCCCGGGTGCTCGGCGCACAGGTCGTCGCGCATGGCGTAGACGCGGTTCATGGCCTCGGACTCAAACCATGCCAGGCGCTCCTTGCGCTTGAGCTCGACCGGAGCATCGGATAGCGAAACGGCCTTGCCGGCACGAATCCAGCACTTTTTGGGGCGCATAATCTTTTTGCCCGCAGGCGTGATATCGGACCAGCCGCAGATGGCGAGCGGGTTGACGGGCGCCTTGCCCATCTGCGCGATGAGCGCAAAGCCGCCGTGGACCTCGGGCTTGATCTCGCGTGAGCGAATGCGCGTGCCCTCGGGGAAGATCAGGACGTCCTCGCCGCGCTGCAGCGCATGCTGGGCGGCGCGCAGGCACTTCATGTCGGCGGTGCCGCGCTCGACGGGAATACCGCCCACACGGCTAAAGGCCCAGCGCACGATCTTGCTCTTGGCAAACTCGGATTTAAAGATGGGGCGGATGCGGCGGCCGCCAAAGAACAACGCCGTCTCCACGGCCAGGAGTTCGGCCATCGAGGTGTGGTTGCAGATGACCACGCTGCCGCGGCCTTCCTGGCGCTCAAACAGCAGGTCGGCGTCCTCGACCTTCCAGCGCCACATAAGCTTGGAGAAGACCCACAGGATGCCCATGACCACGGCGACGGTGCCGCGGATGAGCGCCGGGAACTCGGCGTAGGGGGCGTTGTAGTAATCCTCGGGCGTCTGTTTAAACAGGCGCATGGGCTACCTCCTTTGGTTGATGAGGTCCTCGATGATCGAGACGACCTCGTCGATGGTGTGGGCGGTGGAGTCGACGTGCACGGCGTCCTCGGCGGGCACGAGCGGTGCGACCTCGCGGCTGCTGTCAAGCTTATCGCGCTGCTTGAGGGCATCGAGGGTCTCGTTAACCTCGGTCTCGAGTTGCTCTTCGGTGAGCGGTTGGGCGTCGTTTTGGTGGCGCTGCAGCACGCGGCGACGGGCGCGCTCACGCGGGTCGGCGGTCAGAAAGACCTTGACCTGTGCGTTGGGGAACACGACGGTGCCGATGTCGCGACCCTCGGCGACGATATCGCGGTCCTCGGCAGCGCGGCGCTGGTGGATGAGCATGGCCGCGCGCACGCCCGGGTAGGCCGAGACCTTGGACACGTTGGCGTCCACCTGCGGGGTGCGGATGGCAGCCGAGGCGTCCTTGCCGTCGATGGTCAGGCGCGTGTCCTCTCCGGTGCCGTTGGTAAAGCGAATCTCGATCTGCTTGGCGAGGGCATCGATAGCCGCCTCGTTATCCAGGTCGATGCCACGGTCGAGCGCGGCGAAGGTGACGGCGCGATACATGGCACCCGTGTCGAGCTTGTTAAAGCCCAGCTGGCGGGCTATCTCCTTGGCGATAGTGGACTTGCCGGAACCGGCGGGGCCGTCGATGGCGACGATCATGCAATGCTTCCTTTCGGTGGTTGACGTGCTGGTATGGGACGCGGGCGCTGGGGCTTTGGCGGACTGGTTAGCCCGTGTAGCGCTCGCGGTAGGTGTTGCGCTTGGGCGCGGAACCGTGGCTGCCGTGGTGGCGCGTGCGGCTCGCGGTGTTGGTCGCCGGCGCGCCGCCGCGCTTGGAGCTGGCCTGCTTAGGCGGGATGCCGCCGGCCTTGAGGATCTGCACCTCGCGGTCGGTGAGCTCGCGCCATGAGCCTTTGGCAACGTCCTTGAGCTCCAGGCCGGCAAAGTTGCAGCGGTGCAGACGGATCACCGGGTGGTGGATCTTGCTCAACATGCGCTTGACCTGGTTCTTGCGACCCTCGCGGATGATGACTTCGACGGCGGTGGTACCGGGCTTGACGCCTTGCGGAGCTACCGCCTCGGCCTCGCGAGCGTTAATAACGCGGCAGATTGCCGGCTGACACAGGCCGTCGTCGAGCTCAATGCCGCGACGGAGCGGCTCCAAGTCTCGATCGGTCAGGTGGCCGTCCACGAGCGCCTGGTAGGTCTTGTAGACGTGCTTGCTGGGGTGTAGCAGATCCTGCGACAGGTCGCCGTCGGTGGTAAAGAGCAATAGGCCCGTGGTGTCGCGGTCTAGGCGACCAACCGGGAACAGCCCCGGAAAGCGGTCGCGCGGGACCAGGTCGGCCACGCAGGGGCGTTCCTGCGGATCGCTCATGGTGGTGAGGTAGCCGGTCGGCTTGTAAAGCATCAGGTACACGGCGCCCTGGTTGAGCTTGACCGGCATGCCATCGACCTCGATATGGTCGCGGTCCACATCGACCTTGGTACCCAGCTCGGTTGCGACCTGGCCGTTGACGGTCACGCGGCCGGCGGTCATCAGGTCCTCCGATCCGCGGCGGCTCGCCACGCCCGCGCGCGCCAAAAAGCGCTGCAGGCGCATGGTGTGCGGGTAGACGGGCTGGACGTCGCCCGCTGGCGTTGTGGCGCCCGCGGCGCTTGCAGTGCGCGTCTCCCCTGCTTCGTTAGTCCTCGTCATGCATGTCCTCCGAGGTGTCACCGGCGGCCAGCAGCTCCTCGCCATCGGTATCTTCAACATCGGTATCGATCAGTTCGCGCTCTTCGTCCAGGTCCTCGGCCTGCTCTTCGAGCGTAGACTGAATGCTGCGGCCGCTCAGGCGCTCGCGGATAAACTGGCGCGACTGCTCGTCGGGCGCAAATTGCTCTAGATCGGGCAGGTCGCGAGTGGAGCGCAGGCCGAACTTTTCCAAAAAGGCGTTGGTCGTGCCGTAGATGATGGCCTGACCGCGTTCGGGGTCGCGGCCGAGCTCGCGCACCAGGCCCTTGTCCACGAGCGACGCGATAACGCCGTCGGAGTTGACGCCGCGGATGCCCTTGACCACCTCACGCGTGACGGGCTGGTGATAGGCGATCACGGCCAGGGTCTCGAGCGCCGCCTGCGACAGCTTTTGCGTGTCCCAGCTCAGCACATAGGCCTCGACCACATCGTGGTAGGCGGGGTGTGTAAACAGGCGCCAGCCACCGGCGACCTCGCGCAGCTGAAAGCCGCGGTTGGCCTCTTCGTACTCAACCTTGAGCTCGGCCAAAAGCGACGCGCACTCGCCCGGGGAGATATCCAGCGCAGCTGCCAGCGCGGGTGCGCTCACGGGGTCGCTCGACACCAGCAGCAGCGCCTCGAGGGCGCCTTTGAGGCTGTTTGCCTCCAGCGTGGAAAGGGTTGACATGGTTGCCGCTCCTATTCGGTGAGCTCGGGGCCCTCGCCAGGCACGTATGCCTCGGCGCCCTCGACGCGGTTGATTTGAATGGTTCCAAAGATCTCGTCCTGGCTCAGTGTAAGCGAGCCACGCTTGGCGAGCTCGAGCATGGCCAGGAAGGTGACGACGAGTTGCTCGGTGGTGGCGTCGCCGTCCAGCAGCTCGCGGAAGGTGCAGGTTTGGTGTGCCATGGTAAAGCGGTCGACCGAGGCCACCGTCAGGTCGAGCGGCACGCGATGTGGCGCCACGTGCTCGGCCTCCAGCAGGAAGGTCTGGCGCTTGCCATCCAGGTCGGCGCAGATGACGGCGAGGCCGCGCAGGGTAATGCCAGCAAGGTAGTCGGGCATAAGCCCCAGAAACTCGGGGTCGGGGCCGGCAACACGCGGATGCATGCGGCTCTCGGCCTGCATGCGGGCGCCGAGAGCCGCCGCCGCGCCCTTAAACTGCTTGTAGGCGATCAGGCGCTGAATCAGGACCTCGCGCAGGGCGTCGCCATCGAGCGCACTGAGTTCCTCAAGGTCTTCGTCCTCGTCATCGTCGACGGATTTGCTGGGGGCCTCCTGGGGCACCAGCGAGGCGGCCTTGATGTCCAAAAGGGTTGCCGCGACCAGCAAAAAGTCGCTCGCCACGTCCAGGTCCAGCGCCTCGATGCGCTCGGCCTCGGCCAGGTATTGCTCGGCCACCTCGCTGATCGAGATGGCGCCGATATCGACTTTTTGGCGGGTTACCAGCTGCAGCAGCAGGTCGAACGGTCCGCTGTAGACCTGCGTCGACACGCGATACGACATCTTCGACCTCCTTTGACGGCGCCTTCGCGGCGCGGTTTGGGTGCATGTTGCGACCGTTTTGCACGGTCGACCTGTAAGTTTACCCTAGATGCCGGCGATTGCGAAGTTGAGCAGCCACTCGGCCAGCGGATACACGGTAACGTCGAAATACCGTCCGATTACGTCGATGCCGGTCCACATAGGCAGCAGGTACAGCACCAAGATGAGGATGGGCATGGCGTATTGCTGCAGGCGGTAGTAGTTGGCGAGCGCCTTGCCTTTGAGGAACGGCACGATAATCGACGAGCCGTCGAGCGGCGGGATCGGGATGAGGTTAAAGAACGCGAGCGACAGGTTGACCACAATAAAGGTGGCACCGAAGTTCATGATTTGTGATGCTACGGCAAAGGACATGCTGGTGTAGAGGTTGCCGTATGTCGCGTGCATGAGTGCGGCCGCAAGGCATGCCAGCGCAATGTTCGATGCGGGGCCGGCCGCGCTCACCAGGACTTCGTCGCGCTTGGGGTGCTTAAGGTTATTGAGGTATACGGGCACCGGCTTGGCGAAGGCGAACACCGGGCCGCCGGCCGCGAGCATAAGCAGCGGCAGGAGAATGGTGCCAAATGGGTCGATATGGTTGAGCGGGTTAAGCGAGACGCGACCGCGCGAGCGGGCCGTCTTGTCGCCGAGCGCCCAGGCCGTGGCGGCGTGCGCACTCTCGTGGATGACGATACCCACGATGACGGCGACGGCGCTGGCGAGCAGGTTCATGAGGTAGCTGCTGGACATGTCACTCCCCTAGCGGACGCGGCGCGAGGCGCGCGTAAGCAGGTAGTCGGCCACAAACAGGATGACGGCCACGATGGCGTAATCCAAGCGGAAGACACCGCCAAAGGGCGAGGTGATAACGCCGTAGCCGGCGATGGCGCTCGGCAGGGCGCGCGAAAGCTCAACGACAAAGCCCACGATCTGCAGCTTGGCGGTGAGGCCGCTGAAGCACAGCAGCACGGTCATCGCGCTCATAAAGATGCCGCAGATGCGACAAGCGATGGCTATGATGCTCATCGCCACGGCGGTGGCTTTACGAGAGTTCACGCGCGGTCTCCTCTTCGATCTGGGTGGAAAGCTCCAGCCATTCGTCCTCGAGCTTGGGCAGCTCTTGCTTAAGGCCGTTATATTCCCCCAGCGCGGCGTTGAACTTGTCCTGATCGGCATAAAGCTCTTCGCTTGCCATCAATTCCATAAGCTCGTCATAGCGGGCACACTTTTTGTCCAGCTCTGTCTCGATTTTCTTGAGCTGGTTGCGCACGCCCTTGAGCTTTTTGTTGAGCGCGGCGCGGGCCTGTGCCTCAGCGCGCTTTTGCTCCTTGGTCTTTTTGCCCTCGGCCGGCTTGGGTGCCGCGGCGGGGCTGCTGTCCTGGGCGGCGTTGGCTTTGGTGGACTTGGCCGCGGCAGGTGCGCTCTCCCCTGCTGCCTCGGCGGCGGCGCGGGCAGCGAGGTCCTCGCGTTTGAAGAGGTAGTAGTCGTAGTCGCCATCGTAGACCGTGACCTTGCCGTCGCGGATGTCGATGATGCGGTTGGCCACAGCGCGCACCAAGTGCTCGTCGTGGCTGATCAGCACAATGGTACCGGGGAAGTTTTGCAGTGCGTTCTCGAGCATGTCCACCGAGTCGATGTCCAAGTGGTTGGTGGGCTCGTCTAGGCACAGGAGCGCCTCGGGCGCCACGAGCATCTTGGCCAGAGCCAGACGCGCCTTTTCGCCGCCGGAGAGGACTCGAACCTGCTTCTCGATGGAATCGTTGTCGCTAAACAGGAAGGCGCCCAGCAGGCTGCGCTGCTGAGGTACGGTCCACTTGGGCGTGACAGTGTCGATCTCTTGCAGGACGGTGTTGGACTCGGTCATGCCCTCGAGCGCGTGCTGGGCATAGTAGGCCACACCCACGTTGGTGCCCAGGTCGCGCGTGCCGGTGGTGGGCGGCTCCAGGCCGGCGAGGATCTTCATGAGGGTGGACTTGCCGGCGCCGTTGGGGCCGACGAGCGCCACGTGCTCGCCGCGGTAGAGTTTGAGGTCGATGTCGCTGTAGATGTGCTTGTCGCCGTAGGACTTGGATACGCCCTCCAGGCCCACGACCATGTCGCCCGAGCGCGGCGGGTCGGGGAACTTAAAGTCGATGTGCTTGTGACCCTCGGGCAGGATGACGAGCTCCTTTTTGATCTGCTCGATCTTGCGGATGCGTTCCTGCGCCTGGGCGGCCTTGGTGGGCTTGTAGCGGAACTTGTCGACGAAGACCTGCATGTGGGCGATGTCGCGCTCCTGGGCGGCGCGCTTGGCGCGCATCTGCTCCAGATTGTCCTCGCGCTGCTTGAGGTAACTGCTGTAGTTGCCGGTGTAGGTGGTCACGCGGCGGTTCTCGAGCGCGGCGACGTGATCGACGTCAAGAAGCTCTCCAAGGAGCTTGGCGTTCCGGTCGTTGAGACCGCAGCCATCAAGGGCGAGGGCACCAAGGAGCTGGTCGAGGCCGCCAAGAAGGCGGCAAAGGCAGGCAATGCACCCGCAAAGCGTGCGTTCGAGGGTACCATCGAGAATGCCATCACCGAGATCGAGAAGCTGATCGCGGATGTTACCGAGCCGGCGCAGCGCCGCTGGTTCGCTGTCAAGCTGTTCGAGCGCGACAGCAAGGTGCTTGCCCGCTTCGCGTTCGGCAAGGACGTTCTGGAGAAGCTGGAAAAGCTCATCACCGCTGTCGAGGAAGAGCTTGACGATGACGCGGAGTCCATCATCACCGACGCGCGCTATCAGTACATCGGCAAGCTGGTCAAGGACTGCGTAAAGAAGAAAAAGACCGGCCTGTCCACCTCGGATAAGATCGACCACATCGTTACCAACCGAATCCTCGCTCTGCCGATCTTCGCACTGGTCATGTGGCTGGTTTACTACGTTTCCGTAACCACCGCAGGCGGTATCTTCACCGACTGGGCAAACGACGGCGTGTTCGGTGACGGCTGGCATCTGTTCACCATCGGCGCTGCCGACTATGAGGAAGCAACCGCCGAGTACGACGACCAGATTACCCGCCGTGATGCATGGCTCGAGGCTGCCGACGAGGCCGGCATCGACACCTCTGCTCTGACCGAGCAGCTCGAGGCCGAAGAGGCTGACGAAACCGCTATCGCTGACGCAGCTGCTGCCATCGAGGCAGACCCGGCTGCCGCATCGGTTGTCGGCACTGCCGAGTTCGAGGACGAGGACTCCGGTAAGGTTACCACCGAGGACGTTGACCTCGCAACCTTCGAGGAAACCATGACCGCTGCGGAGCCGGACCCGGCTGACTTCGGTGTTTGGGTTCCGGGTATCCCGGTGCTGCTGGAGAA